>JAYTUW010000073.1:0-16052 GCA_043744345.1 Sideroxydans sp.
GGGAATATTCGCAGCTATATATTTCTATCCGCCGCTTGACCGCAGCATAAGTCAAACTTCTGGAGTCCCCGGGCATAGCCGGGGGTTTACCTCACTGAAATTATTTCAAGGCTGGAGTGCGTGAACCCTCCATTTTCTCCTTTTGCAAAATGGAACTGAGCATGAATGCTGCAGTTTGAACGTATGCCCCGGCCAGGCTGCCAAGTCAGGTGCTGGAGCCCCGCCCCGACAATCAGGCGGGCGCCTGTGTGACATCGCGTTTGTCCAGTATCTTCCCGGTGTAGGCATCAATTGCAACCAGCCACCTTGTTTCACCCCGGTTGATTTCAACATGATAGACATGTCCATGTTGCCTATCCTTATTGGATGCACGACCTGCATCTGCTTTGGAATTAACGCTGACAATCAGCACTCTGGAAAAATCCTCTTCTTCCATATCCCTCATGTCCCTCGCAAAACCGACCGTCGCACTCAGTGCAATCACACCGGCTGCCGCGGGAAATATTTTTGAAAATCTCATTGCGCGTTCACCCCGGAAAAAATTTTGTATTGAAAGAAAAATACGCACTCATGGAAATGCAGTGACGGTTATGAGACGGGCACACTGTGAAATAGTTCCTTCCGATATTTCCGGTTTTGTTTGAACGACAGCAACGGTTGACGCACGGCAAAGCCTCATCAGCGGTATTGTTGTTATTGAAGGAAGCCAAGTGTAGATTGGTTTTGTGACAAATCTATCTATCAACCTGGAAACGGTGATCAACGATAAGCAAGCCTTCGATACGCCCGCTGCGCGGGCTACTCTGACCGAACGGGCTGCTTCCATGTTGAAGAACTTCCGTTCGTCCTGAGTAGCGCGGCTACATGCGCGTATCGAAGGACAACGGGAGTTCGGTCGCCGAGTTTAGGATCAACGGAACCGTGTATCCGTTGTGTGTTCAGACCAATGACCGTGCTCCAATGATATCTCCATGAATAAAGCTTTCGAATTCCAAACCATGCAAATCAATTTCGACAACAGCTATGCGCGCGAGTTGGATGGGTTTTATTCACCGTGTCAGCCTGAAGCAGTACCCGCGCCGCGCTGGGTCAAATTCAACCACGCATTGGCCGGGGAGCTTGGACTGAAGGCGGACGAGTTCGAAACTCAGGAAGGTGCCGCGATATTTGCCGGGAATATTGTTCCACCTGGCGCGATGCCCATCGCGCAGGCCTATGCCGGACATCAGTTTGGCAACCTTTCACAGCAGCTCGGCGACGGCCGCGCACTCTTGCTGGGCGAGGTGATAGACCGCAACGGGATGCGCCGCGACATTCAATTGAAAGGTTCCGGGCGCACGCCTTTTTCCCGCCGTGGTGATGGCAAGGCCGCAATCGGCCCCATGCTTCGCGAATACCTGATGGGTGAGGCCATGTACCATCTCGGCATCCCCACCACCCGCGCGTTGGCCGTGGTCGCCACGGGAGAAACCGTGCATCGCGATACCCTGTTGCCGGGGGCGGTGTTGACCCGCGTTGCGGCCAGCCACATTCGCATTGGCACCTTTGAGTATTTCGCTGTGCGCAACGATGTTGAAAGATTGCGCAGGCTGGCGGACTACACCATCAAGCGCCATTATCCGGAGCTGATCGGCAAGCCTTATATCGAGTTCGTGCGCGCGGTGGCTGCACGGCAGGCCGACCTGATCGCAAGATGGATGTGCGTCGGGTTCATCCACGGCGTGATGAACACCGACAATGTGGCGCTTTCCGGCGAGACCATTGATTACGGTCCCTGCGCATTCATGGAACATTACGACCCCGCCACAGTATTCAGCTCGATAGACGACAGGGGACGCTACGCATTCGGCAACCAACCCGTGATCGCACAATGGAACCTGGCGCGTTTTGCCGAAGCCCTGCTGCCGTTACTGGACGACGATAGCGAGCGGGCGATTCAACTTGCGACAGACGGCCTCAAGTCATTCATGGAGCAATTCGAAAAATCCTGGTCGGCAATGGCGCGACGCAAACTCGGGCTTAAACGCCAAGAAGCCGACGATGCCGCACTGGTTCAAGGTTTCCTGGATGCGATGCTAGAAGGGCATGCCGATTACACGCTGGCTTGGCGCTACCTTGCTGACGCAGCCGAGTCCAATCCGGAACGCTTGCGCAGCGTGTTTCGCGGTGGCACGACAAAGCTGGAAGATTGGCTGCCGCGCTGGCAGGCTCGATTGACCCGGGAGAACAAATCAACGGCAGAGATTGCTGCTGACATGCGACGCGTGAACCCGTACATCGTCCCGCGCAATCACCTTGTTGAAGAGGCACTCGAAGCGGCCACGATCAATAATGACTTTGCACCGTTCAACCAACTGCTGGATGTATTAAGCGATCCCTACTCCGAACGCGAGGCTGCGCACCGTTATGCCATACCGGCCACGCCGGAACAAACCGCGGGGTATCGCACGTTCTGTGGCACTTGATTGTTCCCTCCGCTTTAACACACCACCTCCCGCTCCATCACTGCGACATGCCAAAAAAAACGACTGCCGCAGCAGTCGTTTTCAGTACCGGGTCATGACTTCCTCAAAACGGAATGTCGTCATCAAAATTATCGAAGTTGCCCTTGGCTGCGGGTGCTGCGGCCGGTTTGGCTGCTGCGGGTGCGCTGCGCGGGGCGGGTGCAGAGCGCTCATCTTCCACTTCAAAACTGCCGCCGCCTGCGCCGGGCTTGCTGCCCAGCATCTTCATTTCGTTGACAACGATCTCGCTGATATAACGATCCTTGCCTTCCTTGTCCTGATATTTACGATTCTGGATGCGGCCTTCGACGTAGATCATGGAGCCCTTCTTCAGGTACTCGCCCGCGATCTCTGCGAGGCGACGGTACATGACGAGGTTGTGCCACTCGGTGCGTTCCTGCTTTTCGCCGCTCTTGTCTTTGTAGTTTTCCGAGGTCGCCAGTGAGACATTGGTCACCGCTTCGCCGTTGGTCATGTAACGGGTCTCGGGATCTTTACCCAGTCGTCCGATCAGAATTGCCTTATTTACTGTCATTGCTTGCTCCCATAAAAGTTTTTACGCATTTCACGATTGCCCCCTCTCCCTCCGGGGGAGGGTTGGGGGAACACTTTATGCGCCCCGCTTCACCATTTTCTCAACCTTCTCTTCGTCAAATCCGCCGATCTCCACCTTGAGCAGGGCGATCTGTTCGTTTGCGACCACCAGCACTTCGCTAACACCGCGTAATTGTGCCAGACTCGCCTGCAATGCGCTTGCCGCTTCGGCATCGATCTCGGTCAGGTGGTACATCCTGGTGGCCAGGGGGCGCGGCGCCCGCATACCGGAGGCCACGGCCAGCCACAGCAACAGCATGACCACGGCAAAGATAAGCGCGGCGTTGCCGTCAAACACCTGCATCAGCAATCCCCCCATGGCGGAGCCGAAGAAGGCGCCGAAGAACTGCACGCTGCTGAATACGCCCATGGCCGTGCCTTTGGCGGCCAGCGGTGCGATCTTGCTGACGATGGAAGGCTGAGTGGCTTCCAGCACGTTGAACGCGCTGAAGAACACCAGCAGCGAAACCGCCACGCCCCAGATGCTGCCCTGCAGGAATATCAGCCCCAGTTGTGCCAGCACGGCCAGCCCGATGGCGAACATGAACACCTGTTTCAGTTTGGCTTTTTTCTCGGCGATGATAATGGGCGGCACCATGAGCACGAAGGCGATGAGCATCACTGGCAGATACACCTGCCACTGGTGCTGTGCATCCAGTCCGTCGGCACGCAGGATGAACGGCACCTGCATGAACACCGACATCAGGATGGCATGCAGGGTGAACACGCCGAAATCCATGCGCAGCAGGTCCTTGTTGCGCAGCACTTCGGCGAGCTTGCTGGTGTTGGCTTCGGTGTCGGAGTGGAAGCGCGTGATCTTGGGGGTGGGGATGACCCACATTACCACCGCGATGGAAACGAAGGACAACACGCCGATGAGGTTGAAGATGCCGTGCATGCCGATATGTTTGTACAGCAGCGGCGACAGCACCATAGAGATGGAGAAGGTGACGCCGATGGTCATGCCTATCATCGCCATGGCCTTGGTGCGGTGTTCTTCGCGAGTGAGGTCGGCAGTCAGCGCCATCACCGCCGCGTTGATTGCGCCCGCGCCCTGGATGATTCGCCCGGCAATGATCCAGTAGATGTCGTCCGCCGACGCCGCGATGAAGCTGCCCGCCGCGAACAGCAGCAGACCGATCACAATCACCGGCTTGCGCCCGTAACGGTCCGACAGCCAGCCTGCCGGGATCTGCAGGATGGCCTGGGTCAGCCCGTAGGCACCCAGTGCAATGCCAATAAGGAAATGGCTCTCCCCGCCCGGCAAAGTCTCCGCAAACAGCGCGAAAATAGGCAGGATGATGAACAGGCCCAGCATGCGCAGGCCGTAGATGCCCGCCAGGCCAATACTGGCGCGGCGTTCGACGGGGGTCATGGCGGAATCTGCAGCGGACATTGATGCGGAAAGTGGAAACTTTGAAGGGGCGTATCTTAACAGGTCTGACCTTCCACTCGATAGCCGGGCGATGCCGCTACATATGTGGGGTTTTTCCCCATGGCGGCGCCAAAACTGCAGGTTGGGAAAGCAGTCGTTTTCGCGTATATTGTCCAGTCGCTCTTCAGACTCTCTGCCTCACATGGAATACATCAAAATACGCGGTGCCCGCACCCACAATCTCAAGAATATCAGCCTCGATCTGCCCCGCAATCAACTGGTGGTGATCACCGGTTTGTCCGGGTCTGGCAAGTCCTCACTCGCCTTTGACACTCTGTACGCAGAGGGGCAGCGCCGCTATGTGGAGTCGCTTTCGGCTTATGCGCGGCAGTTCCTGCAGTTGATGGAGAAGCCGGATGTCGATTTGATTGAGGGACTTTCGCCCGCTATCGCCATCGAGCAGAAGGCTACTTCGCATAACCCGCGCTCTACTGTGGGTACGGTTACCGAGATTCACGATTATCTGCGTCTGTTGTTCGCCCGCGCCGGAGACCCGTTTTGTCCGGAGCACGACATCGTTTTGCAGGCCCAATCGGTAGGGCAGATGGTGGATGCGGTGCTGGCGCTGCCGGCAGAGACCAAGGTGATGATCCTGTCGCCGCTGGTTGTGGAGCGCAAGGGCGAGCAGGCAGACCTGATCGACGAGCTGCGCGCGCAGGGTTTCGTGCGCCTGCGTGTGAACGGCAAGGTGTGCGAGATGGACAACCTGCCGAAGCTGGACAAGAACAAGAAGCACACCATCGAGATCGTGGTGGACAGGCTTAAGGTCTCGCCGGATATCAAGCAGCGTTTGGCGGAGTCGTTCGAGACGGCGTTGCGCCACGCCGACGGCCGCGCGCTGGCGGTGGAGATGGAGTCGGGCAAGGAACATCTGTTCTCGGCCAAGTTTGCCTGCCCCATTTGCAATTATTCTCTGCAGGAGCTGGAACCGCGCCTGTTCTCGTTCAACAGCCCGATGGGCGCGTGCCCCAAGTGCGACGGTCTGGGGGTGATCACTTTCTTCGATCCCGCGCGTATCGTGGCCTTCCCCAATTTGAGTCTGAGCGGCGGCGCCATCAAGGGTTGGGACAAGCGCAACCAGTTCTACTTCCAGATGCTGGACAGCCTGGCCAAGCATTACGATTTCGATCTGGAACGTCCGTTCGAGAAACTGCCGGAGAAGATACAGAAAGTGGTGCTGTACGGCAGCGGCCGCGAGGAAATCTCATTCCAGTACCTGAACGAGCGCGGCAAGAAGATGTTGCGCGAGCATGCCTTCGAGGGCATCGTGAACAATCTGGAGCGCCGCTACAAGGAGACCGATTCGCCCACCGTGCGCGAAGAGCTGGCGAAGTATCTGAACGGCTGTTCGTGCCCGGAATGCAAAGGCACGCGTCTGCGCGAAGAAGCCCGCCATGTGCGCGTGGCCGACCGCACCATCTACCAGCTCAGCGCCTTGCCGCTGAAGCAGGCACTGACTTTCTTCCAGGGCGTGTCGCTGCCCGGCAACAAGCAAGCCATCGCCGAGAAGATCGTGCAGGAGATCGCCAGCCGCCTCACCTTCCTCAACAACGTGGGGCTGGATTACCTGTCGCTGGACCGTTCCGCCGAAACCTTGTCCGGCGGTGAATCGCAACGTATCCGTCTGGCTTCGCAGATCGGCTCTGGTCTCACCGGCGTGATGTATGTGCTGGACGAGCCATCCATCGGCCTGCACCAGCGCGACAACGACCGCTTGCTGGATACGCTGAAGCGCCTGCGTGACATGGGCAACAGCGTGATCGTGGTGGAGCATGACGAGGACGCCATCCGCACCGCCGACTACGTGGTGGACATGGGGCCCGGCGCGGGCGAGCACGGTGGCATGGTGGTGGCACAGGGCACGCCGGACGAAGTGTGTGCCAACGTGCAATCGCTCACCGGCGATTATCTGACCGGTCGGCGCAGCATTGCAGCCCCCAGGAAGTATCTCAAGCCGGATCCTGAACGCAAACTCAAGATCATCGGCGCATGTGGCAACAATCTCAAAGACGTCACGCTGGATCTGCCGGTGGGGCTGCTTACCAGCATCACGGGCGTATCCGGTTCGGGCAAGTCCACGCTCATCAACGACACGCTTTACAACGCCGTTGCCAAGCATCTGTACGGCAGCAATGCCGAACCAGCGCCGCATGCAGAGATCGAGGGATTGGAGTTCTTCGACAAGGTGATCAACGTGGATCAGTCGCCTATCGGACGCACGCCGCGTTCCAATCCGGCAACCTATACCGGCCTGTTCACCCCGATACGCGACCTTTTCTCCGGCGTGCCGACTTCGCGCGAGCGCGGCTACGGCCCGGGACGCTTCTCTTTCAACGTGAAGGGCGGTCGCTGCGAATCGTGCCAGGGCGACGGCGTGATCAAGGTGGAGATGCACTTCCTTCCGGACGTGTATGTGCCCTGCGACGTGTGCCACGGCCACCGCTACAACCGCGAGACGCTGGAGGTGCAATACAAGGGCAAGAACATCCATCAGGTGCTGAACATGACGGTGGAACACGCGCACGAGTTCTTCTCCGCCGTGCCCATCCTGGCGCGCAAGCTGCAAACGCTGCTCGACGTGGGCCTGGGCTACATCACGCTGGGTCAGAGTGCCACCACGCTATCCGGCGGCGAGGCGCAACGTGTGAAGCTGTCGCTGGAGCTTTCCAAGCGCGATACCGGACGCACGCTGTACATCCTGGACGAGCCAACCACCGGCCTGCACTTCCACGATATCGACCTGCTGCTGAAGGTCATCCACAAGCTGCGCGACCAGGGCAACACGGTGGTGGTCATTGAGCACAATCTGGATGTGATCAAGACCGCCGACTGGGTCATCGACCTGGGACCGGAGGGAGGCGACGGCGGCGGGCGCATCGTGGCACAGGGTACACCCAGAGACATCGCGGCGAATCCGGACAGCGTGACAGGGCCGTACCTTAAGCATCTGCTGGTGAAGTGATGAATCGCCTGCTGCTCGTCAGTTGTATGGTTGCCTCGCTGCCGGTGCAAGCGCAGGACTTCGATGCAGGCGAGATGGTTGCCGCGCACAATGGTTGGCGCAAAACTGCAGGTGTGCCATCGCTCACCTATTCCAGCGAACTTGCCGCCTCGGCCCAGAAATGGGCAGATCATCTAAAGCGCTCCAACCAGTGCCGAATGAAACACAGCGCCCCTGAAGCGAAGTATGGGGAGAACCTGTACTGGGCGAGTGCGATCGAATGGTCGAGCGGAAAACGCGAACTGCAGCAAGTCAGCCCGAAGCAGGTCGTGGATAGCTGGGGCAGCGAGAAGTCAGACTACAACTACGACAGCAACAGCTGCACCAAAGGCAAGATGTGCGGGCACTATACGCAAGTCGTCTGGAAAAGCACCACCACGGTGGGCTGCGCGGTAGCGGTGTGCGAGGACTCACAAGAACAGGTCTGGGTGTGCCAGTACCAGCCGCCGGGAAATTGGGTCGGAAAGAAGCCCTATTGATCATGCATCGCAAAAGCAACAAGGCCGGATAAATCCGGCCTTGTTAATTCTTGCTTGCAGCGTTTGAAGCCTATTCGCCAGCATCTACCGGTTGTGCATCAGCCGGACGGTCCAGCAGTTCAACCAATGCCATCGGTGCATTGTCGCCCTTGCGGAAGCCGAACTTCAGGATGCGCGAATAGCCGCCGTTGCGGGCTGCGTAACGCGGACCGAGCTCGTCGAACAGCTTGGTAACGATCTCACGGTCGCGCAGACGAGCAAACGCCAAACGGCGATTGGCCAGACTGGGGTTCTTGCCCAGCGTCAGGATAGGTTCGGCGACGCGGCGCAGTTCCTTGGCCTTCGGCAGGGTGGTCTTGATGACTTCGTGACGCAGCAGCGAAACGGTCATGTTGCGCAACATCGCCAGACGGTGGCTGCTGGTTCGGTTGAGTTTTCTAAGTCCTAAACGGTGACGCATGATTTTCCTCTCTTACTTCCAGCCTCACGGCTGAAGAAGTTTATTTCTCGGACATTGCCGTCCAGTTTTCCAACTTCATGCCCAGCGACAGACCGTGTTCGGCCAGCACTTGCTTGATCTCGTTGAGCGATTTGCGGCCCAGGTTCGGGGTGCGCAACAGATCTGCTTCGGTATTCTGAATCAGGTCGCCGATGTAATGGATGCTCTGTGCCTTGAGGCAGTTGGAAGAGCGCGGTGTCAGTTCCAGATCGTCGACCGGACGCAACAGCATCGGATCAACCTTCGGAGTCTGCGGTTTCTCAACCGGCGCCGGAGTGCCTTCCAGTGCAGCGAACACGGAGAGTTGGTCCATCAGGATGCGGGCTGCATAACGGATGGCTTCTTCGGGATCAATCGCGCTGTTCGTCTCGATGTCCATAACCAGCTTGTCGAGGTCGGTACGCTGTTCAACACGCGCACTTTCAACGGCGTAACTAACGCGGGAGATCGGGCTGAACGATGCGTCCAGGGCGATGTGTCCAACCGGACGAGTAGCACCGGGTTGCATGCGCGAGATAGCGGATACATAGCCGCGTCCTTGCTCAACCTTGATTTCCATGTCCAGCTTGCCGCCGGCGGCAAGGTGAGCAATCACGTGGTTCGGATTGATCACTTCGGTGTCGGCACCCACTTCGATGTCGGCAGCAGTAACCACGCCGGCACCGGACTTGCGCAGATGCAGAGTCGCTTCGCGCGAGTTGTGCAGCTTGAGCACCAGACCCTTCAGGTTCAGCAGGATCTCGACCACGTCTTCCTGCACGCCGTCGATGGATGAGTATTCATGCAACACGCCCGCGATCTTGACTTCAGTCACCGCGTAACCGGGCATGGAAGACAACAGGACGCGACGCAGGGCGTTGCCCAGCGTGTGTCCGTAGCCACGCTCGAACGGCTCCATCACCACCCGTGCCTGGGTGGGTGTGGTGCGCTGCACATCAATGATGCGAGGTTTCAACAGATTATTAGACATATGCTACTCCGCGTGGATTACTTGGAATACAACTCGACCACGAGATGCTCGTTGATCGTCGCAGGCAATTCGGAACGCTGCGGAACAGCCTTGAACGTTCCCTTGAACGCCTTGGCATCGACTTCGAGCCATTCCGGGAAGCCGCGTTGCTCGGCGGCAGCCAAAGCTGCCTTAACGCGCAACTGGTTCTTTGATTTTTCAGCCACTTCGACCACGTCACCGGGGCGAACCTGGTAGGACGGGATATTGACGCGTTTGCCATTAACCAGAATGGAGTTGTGACGCACCACCTGACGCGCTTCCGAACGCGATGCGCCGAAGCCCATACGGTAGGAAACGTTGTCCAGACGCGATTCCAGCAACTGCAGCAGGCTTTCGCCGGTGATGCCGCGGGATTGTTCAGCGCGCTTGTAGGTCAGACGGAACTGGCCTTCCATCATGCCGTAGATACGGCGCAGCTTTTGCTTTTCACGCAACTGGCCACCGTACTCGGATTGGCGCTGGTTCTTCTTCTGACCATGCTGACCGGGCGGATAGGCGCGGCGCTCAACGGAGCACTTGTCGGTAAAACACTTCTCAGCCTTCAAGAACAGCTTCTCGCCTTCGCGGCGGCACTGACGGCACTTTGCATCAAGATTTCTAGCCAAGATCTATGCTCCTTAGATACGACGCTTTTTCGGAGGACGGCAACCGTTGTGCGGTACCGGCGTGATGTCCGAAATGCTTGTTATTTTGAAACCAGCGGCGTTCAACGCGCGCACTGCGGATTCGCGGCCCGGGCCAGGACCCTTGATCCGCACTTCCAGATTCTTGACGCCGCATTCGACAGCCGACTTGCCAACGGTCTCGGCGGCGATCTGAGCTGCGAACGGGGTGCTCTTGCGAGAACCCTTGAAACCCTGCGCGCCACTTGTGGACCATGCCAGCGTGTTGCCCTGACGGTCCGTAATGGTCACGATGGTGTTGTTAAAGGAGGCGTGAACGTGCGCGATACCTTCGGCTACGTTCTTCTTAACTTTCTTGCGCACTCTCGTGCTGGGCTTTGCCATGTCTTCGATCCTCTACTAAATTACTTCTTCGCGCCGGCGATGGACTTGCGCGGTCCTTTGCGGGTACGGGCATTCGTGCGGGTACGCTGACCGCGGCACGGCAATCCGCGACGATGGCGCAGGCCACGGTAGCAGCCCAAGTCCATCAATCGCTTGATGTTCATGGAAATTTCGCGACGCAAATCGCCTTCCACCGTGAACTTGGCGACTTCGTCGCGCAGCTTTTCCATATCGGAATCGCTGATGTCCTTAACCTTGGTGGAGGTGACGACTCCGGCCGCAGCACAGATCTGCTGCGAGCGAGTGCGCCCGATACCGTAGATCGCAGTCAAAGCGATCACGGCGTGTTGATGATTTGGAATGTTTACACCGGCAATACGAGCCATGCAGCTACCCTATTTATTCAAAAGTCGTAAATTGTACCATCCAGAGGCGATTTTACTCAATCAGCCCTGGCGCTGTTTGTGGCGTGGATCGCTGCTGCAGATCACACGAACCACACGATTGCGCCGCACGATCTTGCAGTTGCGGCACACTTTTTTCACGGACGCTTGCACTTTCATTTGCTTCTCCTTGCTTCTCTTAACTTACTTGGCGCGGAAAACGATGCGCGCCTTGCTTAAATCGTACGGCGATACTTCCACCGTCACCTTGTCGCCCGGCAGTATGCGAATGTAATGCATGCGCATCTTGCCTGAAATATGTCCCAAGACGGAAAATCCATTTTCCAGCTTGACCTTGAAAGTCGCATTGGGCAGGGACTCTTCAACCTCACCCTGCATCTGGATGACGTCTTCCTTTGCCATCTATCGCGATATCCCGGCCTTAAAGTTGGCCTTCTTCAACAGATTCTCATACTGGTGAGTCATCATGTATGACTGCACCTGCGCCATAAAGTCCATCGTTACAACCACCAGAATCAACAGCGATGTACCGCCGAAGTAAAATGGCACGTTTTTCCACACCACCAGGAACTCAGGCAGCAAACACACCAAAGTGATGTATATCGCGCCAATCAGAGTCAGGCGTAGCATGATTTTTTCTACATACTTCGCGGTCTGCTCTCCCGGACGAATACCCGGCAGGAACGCCCCGCTCTTCTTCAAATTTTCTGCCGTTTCTTTCGGGCTGAATACCAGCGCCGTATAAAAGAAGCAGAAGAACACGATCGCTGCGGCATAGAACAGCACATAAATCGGCTGGCCTGGCGACAACTTCTCGCTTACATCCTTGAGCCAGGTCATATGCTGACCGGATCCAAACCATCCAGCCGCCGTCGCCGGGAATAAAATAATGCTTGAAGCGAAGATTGGCGGGATGACACCGGCCATGTTCAACTTCAGGGGCAGATGTGAGCTCTGCCCTCCATACACCTTATTACCCACTTGACGCTTGGCATAGTTCACCAAGATCTTGCGCTGACCGCGCTCAACGAACACTACCAGCGCTGTGACACCAATCGCACCAACCAACAGCAACAGTACGAACGGTATGCTGTAAGCCCCGGTACGCGCCATCTCCAGCGTGTTGCCCAATGCATTTGGCAAGCCCGCCGCGATACCTGCGAAAATAATCAGCGAGATACCGTTGCCCAAACCGCGCTCGGTGATCTGCTCACCCAGCCACATCAGAAACATCGTTCCTGTAACCAGTGTAATCACGGTTGTCATCTGGAACATGGTTCCGGGGTTCAACACCAGATCACGCTGGGACTGCAACATCACCGCGATACCGAAAGACTGGAACAAAGCCAAAACCAGAGTACCGTAACGCGTGTACTGAGTAATCTTGCGGCGCCCAGCCTCGCCTTCCTTCTTCAACTGCTCCAGCTGCGGTACAGCGATCGCGGCCAACTGCATGATGATGGAAGCCGAAATGTACGGCATGATGCCCAGCGCAAAAATGGTGAAACGCGACAACGCACCACCAGAGAACATATTGAACATGCCCAATATGCCATCCTTCTGCGACTTGAACAGCTCCGCCAGTACAGCCGGATCGATTCCCGGTACCGGGATATGCGCCCCGATGCGGTAAACGATCAACGCAAGCAACAAGAACCAGAGACGCTGCCCCAGATCACCGTACTTACCTTTGCTCACAGCTTTGTTCACAGACTACCCTTATTCCGCGATGCTTCCGCCGGCAGCTTCCACTGCAGCGCGAGCACCCTTGGTCAACAGCAGGCCTTGCAATTTGACGGCACGCTTGATTTCCCCGGCCAAAATCACCTTGGCGGACAGAGCGTTTGCGGACACGACACCTGCTTGCTTCAAAGCCAGCAGGTCGATCGTGTCGACCGGCAAATCTTGCAGATCGGACAAGCGCACTTGCGCTGTGTCGTTGCGCGTCAGAGAAACGAAACCACGCTTTGGCAAACGGCGCTGCAGCGGCATCTGACCGCCTTCGAAACCGACCTTATGGAAGCCACCGGAACGCGACTTCTGACCCTTGTGACCACGGCCGGCAGTTTTGCCCAAACCGGAACCAATGCCGCGACCGACGCGACGCTTGGCATGCTTGGAACCTTCTGCAGATTTAATTTGATTGAGTTGCATTTACGCCTCGCACTTGACCAGGTAGAACACTTTGTTAATCATGCCGCGCACTGCCGGAGTGTCTTCAACTTCGACGGTGTGGTGCATGCGACGCAGACCCAAACCACGCACAGTAGCGCGATGAGATTCTTTAGTACCGATGATGCTGCGCACCAGCGTTACTTTCAATGTTTTGGCTTGCGCCGTTTTAGCTTTTGCCATGACTTACCCCGTGATTTCTTCTACGCTCTTGCCGCGCTTGGCAGCGATCTCGGCAGGCGAATTCAGCGCCTGCAAACCGTTCAGCGTGGCGCGAACCACGTTGTAAGGGTTGCTGGAACCAATACACTTGGCCAATACATTGCGCACGCCAACCGCCTCGAACACTGCGCGCATCGCGCCGCCGGCGATAATGCCGGTACCTTCGGATGCCGGCTGCATGTAGACTTTGGCTGCGCCGTGGCGGCCAATGACCGCATGGTGCAGTGTGCCTTCCTTCAAATTTACCTTGAGCAACTTGCGACGGGATTCTTCCATCGCTTTCTGCACAGCCACCGGCACTTCCTTGGATTTGCCCTTGCCCATGCCGATACGGCCATCGCCATCGCCCACCACGGTCAGCGCGGCAAAACCCATGATTCGGCCGCCCTTCACCACCTTGGTCACACGGTTGACGTGAATCATCTTTTCGATGAGGCCGTCGCCCTTGTCTTCTTGCTGCTGATTCTTGCCTTGTTTAGCTTGTGCCATGATTCACCCCAGGTTAGAACTGCAAGCCATGTTCGCGCGCGGCATCAGCCAGCGCCTTGATGCGACCATGGTACTTGTTGCCGGAACGGTCGAACGCGACTGCGGTGATTCCGGCGGTCTTGGCCTTTTCGGCAATACGCTTGCCTACAGCCGCTGCTGCTGCCGCATTGCCGCCGTTACCGACGGACTTGCGCACTTCCGCTTCCAGCGTGGAGGCACTTGCCAGCACCTTGCCGCCATCGGCAGAAATCACCTGGGCATAGATATGCAGGTTAGTGCGGTGTATCGCCAGGCGAACGGTCTTTTGTTCAGCGATCCTTGCACGGGTTTTGCGTGCTCTGCGCTGACGCGCTTCATTCTTATTCAACATATCAACCTCGATTATTTCTTCTTGGTTTCTTTCAGGATCACCACTTCGTCGGAATAACGCACACCTTTGCCCTTGTAGGGTTCAGGTTCGCGGTATGCACGAATCTCAGCGGCGACTTGACCAACTTGTTGCTTGTCCGAACCGGTCAACACGATCTCGGTCTGTGTCGGTGTTGCCACCTTTACACCCTTGGGCATCTTGTGTACCACCGGATGCGAGTAACCCAGCGTCAGGTTCAGCGCATCACCGGCCGCTTGCGCACGGTAACCCACGCCAACCAGTGTCAGTTTGCGCTCGAAGCCTTTGGTTACACCAACAATCATGTTCGCAACCAGCGCGCGAATAGTGCCGGACTGCGCATCCGCCTGAGTAGATTCATCAGTTGCTTTGCACAGCAGGGCATCGCCCTCGCGCACAACTGCCACATCACCCTTAAGCGCTTGCGTCAGGGTTCCCAGCGGGCCCTTCACGGAAATTTTATCGGTTGCCAGCGTGACTTCAATTCCTGCTGGTACCGCGATTGGATTTTTAGCGACTCTAGACATGTTCCCCCCTTACGCCACGATGCAGAGCACTTCGCCGCCAATACCGTTGGCGCGTGCCTTGCGGTCTGTCATCAGACCCTTGGAGGTGGAAACGATCGCAATACCCAGGTTATTCATCACACGGGGTATGTCTTCGCTGCCCTTGTATACACGCAGGCCTGGACGGCTTACACGCTGGATCTTTTCGATCACAGGGCGGTCTGCATAATACTTGAGGCCGATTTCCAATGTGGGCTTGCCGTCATGATCGATGACCTTGAAGCCTTCCACATAGCCCTCGTCCAGCAAAACCTTGGCAATCGCAGCCTTGATCTTGGAAGAAGGCATCGACACCGTTACTTTTTCCGCCATTTGCGCGTTACGAATACGCGTCAACATGTCGGAGATAGGATCACTCATACTCATAGATTCACCCTTACCAGCTTGCCTTGACTACACCAGGTATTTCACCGCGCATTGCGTATTCACGCAATTTTGTACGCCCCAAACCGAACTTGCTGAACACGCCACGCGGACGACCGGTCAACGCACAACGGTTACGCAAACGCACCGGGCTTGCATCGCGCGGCAGTGCTTGCAATTTTTGACGTGCTGCAAAGCGTTCTTCTTCACTCAGCGACACATTTGTAATGATTGCCAACAAAGCGGCGCGCTTGGCAGCGAATTTCTTCACTGTGTCGCGGCGCTTTTGCTCGCGGTTGATAACAGCAACTTTAGCCATATCGCCCTCAGTTCTTCAATGGGAATTTGAATGCCAACAAAAGAGCCTTCGCTTCTTCGTCGGTTTTCGCCGTTGTCGTGATCGTGATGTTCATACCACGCAGAGCATCTATCTTGTCGTACTCGATTTCCGGGAAAATGATCTGTTCCTTGACGCCCATGTTGTAATTGCCACGACCATCGAAGGACTTTCCGGAGATGCCGCGGAAGTCACGAATACGCGGGATCGCAACCGTCACCAGACGATCCAGGAATTCGTACATGCGTTCACGACGCAATGTCACCTTGCAACCAACCGGATAATTCTCGCGAATCTTGAAACCCGCAATGGACTTCTTGGATTTGGTCACCACCGGTTTTTGACCGGCGATCTTCTGCATATCACTGACCGCGTGATCCATCACCTTCTTGTCCGCAACCGCTTCGCCCACACCCATATTCAGGGTGATCTTCTCGATGCGCGGCACTTCCATGACGGATTTGTAACCGAACTGCTTCATCAGCTGTTCTGTCACGTTCTTTTTGTAGTAGTCGTATAAACGAGCCATGCTCTTACCCCTTACGCAATCACTTCGCCGTTGGACTTGAACACGCGCACT
>JAYTUW010000074.1:0-58086 GCA_043744345.1 Sideroxydans sp.
TCGGGATGGCGCACGATATTGTGGTTCTTGCCGATCAACTCCTCTCGGGAAAAGCCGGAGATTGCAACGAACGCATCGTTTGCATACGTGATGATGCCCCTGGTATCAGTCTTGGATATCAGGACCGTTCCCGCCGTGAACGGCACTTCTTTTTGCGAGACATATGCATTCTTGTTTTGCATGACAACCTCCCAAGGACTGCTTAGGCCCTGAATCGCCCCACCGCAGCCTGCAACTCCCTGGCCAGCGATTCCAGCCGCACGATATCCCGCGAATTCGAATTAACGGCGGCATGATTCTCTTCCGACATCTGTGCAATCTTTTCCACATTGCGCGCGATCTCGGTGCTGGCGATACTCTGCTCGCTGACCGACGAAGCGATGTCGCTGACGCCGCTGCTGGACTTGTTCACCGACTCGCCCGCTTCCGTCAGCACCGCGGAAACGCGCGCCACATGCTCCTGGGTCGCCTGCAGGGAACGCATGCCGCCCTGTACCGTGGCTTCGACGTGTGTTGACTTCTGGTTCAGTGCATTGGTGACCTTGTCGATCTCGCTTGCCGACTGGGCGGATTTCTCCGCCAGCTTGCGCACTTCGTCGGCGACCACCGCAAACCCGCGCCCCTGCTCGCCGGCGCGCGCCGCCTCGATAGCCGCGTTCAATGCGAGCAGATTGGTCTGGTCGGCAATGTCTTTCACCTGCTGCGTCATGCCCGCAATGGCTCGCGTGCTTTCCACAAACTCTTTGACCGACCCGGCGATTTGGTTGACGGCTTCCTGCACACTTTGGATCTCGCCGATCATGGCGGTCACGCTCTGGTTGCCGTGGCGGGTCTGCTGCAGGCTCTGATCCGACATCTTGCGCACTTCTTCGGTATTCGCGGCCACGGAGTTGATGCTCACGGTGATCTCTTCGATCGCGGCGGCAGTCGATGCTGCCGCTTCGCTTTGCACCTGCGATCCCTGCGTAATCTGGGCGGAGGTGGCGGCAAGCTGGGTTGCGGTTGTGATCACCGTATCCGCACTGGTGTGCACCTGGCGAATGGTCTGGCGAAAACTGTCCAGCAGCGCATTGTAGGATTTGGCCGAGCGTGCCACTTCGTCGTTGCCGTGGACCGGCACCGCACGGGTCAGGTCGCCGTCCGCCGCAGTGAGCGCCATCGCGTCGCTCATATCTTTTGTGGAGCGCACAATGCCGGAGATGATGGAATACCCGAGGCCGACACCGATACCCAGCGCCAGCAACATGCCGAACAGCATCAGATATTCCATGCGTGCTGCATTGGCACTGGCAGTTTCCAGCGCATGCTTGGCACCTTCATCCTCATGCGAGGCGTAAGCGCGACCTTTTTCGATCGCCGTATTCAATATCGGATTGATATTGGTCAGCAGTACCCGCTCCACTTCATCGTATTTTCCCGCCTTAAGCGCCTCCAATGCGGGACTCATCCCGTCTTTGACCCAGGCATTGCGTGCGTCCTTCACTTCCTGGAACAGGCGTTTTCCTTCCGCACTATGGATATCCTTTTCCATTTCATCGAAGTACCCGCTCATCTTGGTGCGATTATCCAGAATCTTGTCGATGTGCTTGCTGACTGGATGATCGTGCATATTCGAAAACTTGAATGTCGGATCATGCTGCAGGGCGGCATACAGCTCATTGCGCTGCTCCTGCCAGATATTCATGATGCGGTTGATCGTGCGGATCAGATGGATGCGCCGCTCGGCGATATCCTGCGTCTCTTCCTTTAATCCCGAGATGGAATAATAGCCAACAGCCTGGTTGAACACGATGACCGCCATGATGGCGCCCACCAGCAGGAACAGTCTTGCCTTGATAGTCATGTTGCCCAGCATCATTGCCTCCTAATAGACTTTAATTCTCACACCTTGAAGCGGGCGACGGCGTTCTGCAGTTCCACGCCCATGCGCTCCAGTTCGGTGATGTCATGCGCCGTTTGCTCGATAGCCGCGTGATTCTTCTCGGCCATCTTGGCAATCTTCTCGATATTTCGAGTGATCTCGTTGCTGGCGGCACCCTGTTCCCCCACGGAAACGGCGATCTCGCCCACGCCGACGTTCGATTCCTTTACCGCGGCACCCGCCTCGTTCAATACGGTCGACATTTGCTCGACATGTTTGTGGGTGGTCGCCAGCGATTGCACACCGATCGCAATGGCTTGTTCAACACGCGCTGATTTCTCGTCCAGCTTGCCGGTGACCATGTCGATCTGCACGGCGGCTTGTGCCGATTTCTCCGCCAGCTTGCGCACTTCGTCCGCCACCACGGCAAAGCCGCGCCCCTGCTCCCCGGCACGCGCCGCCTCGATGGCCGCATTCAGCGCCAACAAATTGGTCTGGTCGGCAATATCTTTCACTTGCTGTGTCATATTGGCGATGGTGCGCGCACTCTCGACAAACTCGTTGGCGGTTAGCGCGATCTGCTGCACGGCGTTCTCGATGCTGTGTATCTCACGCACCATCTCTTCGACACTGCGGCTGCCGCGTTCGGTTTGCTGCAAACTTTTCTCGGACAATGTGCGCACTTCATTGGTGTTCCCGGCCACGGAATTAATGCTGGCCGTCACTTCCGCCACTGCGGCCGCGGTGGATGAGACCGCCTCGCTCTGCGCGCGCGAACTCCCGGACACTTCGGACGAAGTGGTTGCGATATGGCTCGTTGTCTTGTTGATCCTGTCCACACCGTTCAGGACCTGGCGGATGATGGTGCTGAAATTCTCGATCAGGGCATTGAAGGCCACAGCGGTCTGCCCCACCTCATCCTGGCTGCGCACGAGGGCACGCCGCGACAAGTCGCCGTCAGCCTGCATCGCCTTCATGATTTGCTGCAATTCGCGCGTCGGACGCGTCACCTGGTTGATGAGCCAGCCGATGACAAAAAACAGTGCTATCTGCACCGCGATCTGTCCCACCCATAGCGCCGCGCTGGCCTTGCTCATTGCGGCGTATTCGGCGGTCATATCCAGACTCACAGTCGCCGCGCCAATCACCGTACCCTCCTGAACCACATGGCATTGCAGGCAATTCGTGCCGGTACCGCGGAAATTCTGCGCGGCGGCAATGGGTTCGACCACGCGCAGGATAATCTTGCCGTTTTTTTCCAATAACTCGCTCTGCCGCTTGCCGGTGTTCAATGCCTCTCGTTCCAGATCGGTCTTGACCTGCTCGTCAGCCAGACCGGCACCGAACTGTTCCACCACACCCTTGCCGCGAATGAGGCGCAGCTCTTCGGCATTGCTGGAAACGACCATTTTCTTGACAAACAGGGTTCGCTGTTCGACATCGGAAATGGTGCCGTTCAGCATCATCATGTTCAGCCCGTTGAATACGCCGTCCGCGGGGATCACTGCAAGATTCTTGGCATCATCCAGCACCCGCGCTTCATAACGATCAAAAGCCCAGCGCTGCGCAAACACCATGACCACCAGCAAAATCAGCTGGATGGGGATTTGCAACTTGTTCTTGATCGAAAGACTGCTCCACCATTCGTTCATATCTCTCACCTTATTGCGGCTTACCCCTGATTTATCTGCAGCCATCACACCCGGCAGTAGGAGACTGTATTACTCAAACCTTCTGCATCTGTTTGGCCGTCTCTATATTCCATAGCGGCATGCGCTTTTGATTCTTTAATGTGCCGCGGGCGGTCCGGCAGGCCCCGGAACGGCTGCGGCAGCCGCGACACCGGACTCCGCCTCCGCCTGTGTCTCGTCAATCGGGTCGCCCGTCTCCGCGTCGATATCCACGCTCCCCCCGTCTTTCAGCGCTGCTTCTTCCGCGCGCTTGTTCATCACGATGATGCTGATGCGGCGATTGATGGGGTTCAGCGGCTGCGCTTTGTCAAACAGAACCGCCGAGGAAAGGCCGACCACACGCACGATCTTCTCCTGCGCCAAACCGCCCTTGATCATCTCCCGGCGCGAGGCGTTGCCGCGATCCGCCGACAATTCCCAGTTGCTATAGCGCCCGTCCGCCGTCACATAGGGTTGCGCATCGGTATGGCCGGACAGGCTGACCTTGTTCGGCATGGCGTTCAGCATCTTGCCGATCTCGCGCAGAATGTCCTTGGTGTACGGCTCCAGTTCGGCGCTGCCGCTCTGAAACATGGGACGGTTCTTTTCATCGACGATTTGCACCCGCAAACCTTCCGAAGTGAGATCGAGCAGTATCTGATCCTTGAATTTCTTCAGCTTGAGATCAGCCTCAATGACCTTTTCCATGCTGGCTTTGAGCGCTTTGAGTTTTTCCACCTCCTTGATGCGCTCCTGGCGCAGGAATTCCTGGCGGGCGGCCTTGAGGTTGATGACTTTCTTTTCCGGGGGCAATTCGCCCGCTTTGACCTGTCCCGCGCTTCGCGTGAGATCCTGCCCGCCACCCTTGATGATGCTGGAACTGTCGCCGCTGCCAGTGCCGCCCATCAGGGCCACTTTCAGCGGGGTCTTGAAGTATTCCGAAATGCCGTTCAGGTCGCCCTTTGACGTCGAGCCCAGCAGCCACATCAGCAGGAAAAACGCCATCATCGCCGTGACAAAGTCGGCGTATGCGATCTTCCAGGCGCCCCCGTGGGCACCGCCCGTCACCTTTTTGATGCGCTTGATGACGATGGGTCTTTTTTCTTCGCTGGCCATGATCTTGATCTGTCTGCTTGGTTATTCGCGGCAACTAGCGTTTTTGTTTGACGTGCGCTTCCAGTTCCAGGAAGCCGGGACGTTCTGTCGAGTTGAGTACCTTGCGACCGAATTCGACGGCCATCGCGGGCGCGTAACCGTTCAGGTTGGCCAGCAGAACCACCTTGATTGCCTGCAGCATCTTGCTGCCCTCGTCGGCTTTCTGCTCCAGCACGGTGGCCAGCGGCCCAACGAAGCCGTAGGCCAGCAAGATGCCGAGGAAGGTTCCGACCAGCGCGTGCGCGATCAGTATGCCCAACTCGGCCGGCGGGATGCCCACCGATTCCATGGTGTGTACCACCCCCATCACCGCCGCCACAATGCCGAATGCGGGCATGCCATCGCCCAGCTTGGCAACCACGTGCGAGGGCACCAATTCCTCGTGATGGTGCGTCTCTATCTCGACATCCATCAGGTTTTCGATCTCCATGGCATTCAAATTGCCGCTAACCATGATGCGCAGGTAATCGGTCATGAATTCGACCACGTGATGATCGGCCAGAATCTTCGGGTATTTTGCAAAAACAGGACTCTCTTCTGGGTTCTCGACATCGCCTTCAATGGACATCAGGCCTTCTTTGCGCACCTTGCCAAGCAGCTCATACAGCAGCGCCATCAGCTCCATGTAGGTATCTTTGCTGTACTTGGAGCCTTTCAGCACGGTCGGCAATGCTTTGAGTGTCGCTTTGACAACCTTGATGCTGTTACCCACAAAAAAGGCGCCCAGTGCGGCGCCGCCGATCATCAGCAATTCGACTGGCTGCAGCAGCGCTGCCAAGTGCCCCCCCGCCATGGCAAAACCGCCGAACACGGAAGCTGAAACGATAATGTAGCCAATGATCACCAGCATAATTTGCTCCCTTGAGTCGGTACTCTTTCAATATATGCCGGCATCGTAGCAGTTCAACACCCCGCCCATGCGGGGAACAAGACGCGGATTCACCGGCAATTCAGCTTTTCAGCACACGCAGGCGCAACAACGCCGCCACTCCTGATACACCATGTCAGTAGTAGCGGCGTTTGAAGTGAGAACTTTAGACAGTCGCTGCTTCTGCCTGGGCAGCCTTCTTTGTTTTCCCGGCACGTGACGGCGGGCGGCAAATGCCGCAGCTGTAATCGCCACATAGTTCATCGGTATGCACCACGAACTCGCCGCCGCACTCCTTGCAGGAGGTCAATTGCAGCATGTGTGCATCAAAGAAACGCACCAGAAACCAGGCGCGGGTGATACTCAGCACATTCTCACCCGTGGTGACCTGCACCTGCTCCAGATACAGGCGATAAGCTTTGATCAGCGCCTCCACGCCGGACACATTGGCGTTCTTCAGCAGGTATTGGTAGATCCCCATAAACAGGGAGGAATGAATATTGGGCAGCCAGCTCATGAACCAGTCGGTGGAGTACGGAAGCATGCCCTTGGACGGCGATTCGCCTTTGACTTCCTTGTACAAACGCAGCAGGCGCTCGCGGCTGATGGCGGTCTCCTCCTGCAACAGTTGCAGACGCGCCCCCAGATTGATCAGATCAACCGCGATCTGTATCTCGCGGGCCTCGTTCACTACGCTCTTGTTTTTCATGGTCGCCACCCGTCCGGTCAAAGCGACAGCGCTTCGGCAGGTTGTCCCGACATCAGGATAGTGGCGTGAGCCTGTGACATCATCCTGTCCTTGTTGTAATCGGTGACCATGTTCAGCAACAGGCGCTCATCGAAGCGGAAGCGGCACAGCAACATGTTTGACGCCGCCATCTTGAGCATCTGCGCCGGAGACAGCCCGACGATCAGATCGGCCAGTTCTTCACTCACGCCCAGGCGGAATATCGCGCTGGCTTTGTCGTCGCGAATCATCTGCTGCGCCAACAACATGTAAGAAAGGTTGGTCTCCTTGATTTCCTCATGCATTTGTTTGGTGTTCATTGCGGTCCCCTCGCTAAACATTGTGATGTCTTGTTACGACGCTTGCATCTTCGGGGAAATAATCCAAGGAAAACATCCGATGTCTTCCGATATTCGTGTAGGAATATGACTTACAAAATGACCAAGACACCCTTGCTGGTTTTCGCCAGCAAGGGTGTCTTGGAATGTGCTAACCAACGCGAGGGGACGCAGTCAGGCGCACAAACCATATATCGGCAGGCAATTTGAAAACTTTAGGGTAATTTTTCACTTTCCTGATTTCAGGCAACTGGAGCAAAAAAACGCAAATGGAATCAGTGCTATTTCTGCGTATCTGTACCTAATTTGCTGCACAGCAAAGTGCCAGAGCTGTCCTTCAACCTCCGCGCACCATAAAAAAAGCCCCTCTTGCGAGGGGCTTTCAGTCGAAGGGGTTATGTTCAACCCATCCATTTTGTCATGCCATTACTTGCACTCTGTCGGTGCGAAACGAGCTTGCAAGGTGCCCGGAGCGGCCACAGTAAGCCCGTGGCTAGTAGCGGTAAGGTTGGTAACAGAAGCGCATGCCCAGTCAATCGGGCCAGAAGCACCCGGAGCAGCGGCAGCCAGCGTAGTAATAACACCAGACGCATTCAGATTGGGCGTCATAGTGAGCGTCGCACCTGCAGGAACCGCATTGCCGAGACCCGGGGTGGGGCTACCTTGGCCCTTAAAGGCGATGGTAATCATGCCATTGGCAGCAGTAACCGTAATACCTTGAACATATTTGGATTGAACCGGGTTAGCCACAAGTGAGGCCGTCACCGTTGCAATACCAGGAGTGCCGCCGGCCGCGGTGTAAGCATTTGCCACATCATCCTTGATGACAGTTGCCAAGCCCAGACCTTCAGAGACTTTTGCACGCACGGTGTAGTCTTGATACGCGGGCAGCGCGACAGCCGCCAGAATGCCGATAATCGCAACCACGATCATCAGCTCGATCAGGGTGAAACCTTTTTGAAGTTGTTTCATTTTGTACTCCTCATAGAATTTTTTGAAGGTTGCCTTTGCAGGCTACACACAAGGTGTGCATGTGCATAGTAGCAGAACGCGTGCCAAGCGGTAAACCCATGCCGGAATGCTGCCGTTATTGGCTTTGCGAGCCGGGGTTCTTTCTTCTGAAAGAATCTTGGACGAATATGGAACAATTTGCGTCCTTGACCTGACGTTTTTTGTCACATGACCCGGAAAATCCGGGCATGTCGGCATCAGGGTATGTAACCCGGTATCTTGCGTTCGTCCACTTCGTCGATCTGCTCCGGGCGGAGGAATTGTTTGGCGTAGGCAAGATAGACTTTTTCGCGGATGAACACGTCGAACAGGTCGGGATCGATATGGCCGTTTTCCTTGAACTTGCCCAGGATATTGAGCGACTCGGTGAGTGTCTTGCCTTCTTTATACGGCCTGTCGATGGCAGTCAGCGCCTCGAAAATATCCGCAATTCCCATGACACGTGCCTGTATCGGCATCTGGTCGCGGGTCAGCCCTTTTGGATAGCCCTTGCCATCCATGCGCTCGTGATGCCCGCCCGCGTATTCGGGCACGTGCTTGAGGTGGTTGGGCCAGGGCAGCGCATCCAGCATTTTGATCGTGCTCACAATGTGGTGGTTGATGATCTCGCGCTCTGCCGCAGTCAATGTACCGGCGCGAATGGTGAGATTCTCGATCTCTTCGGCAGTCAGAAAATCCGCCGGTTGACCCAGTATATTGCGCCATTGGTACTGGGAAATCTGTTTCACGCGGGCAATGTCGGCATCCTGCATCTTTTCCGACCCAATGTTGCAGCGGCGCAGGAAATCGCGATCCGCGTCGAGTTGGCTAACAGTCGCGTCCAGATCCTTTGCTGACTTTTCGCCTTTGAGCATGGCGATCTCGGCATCGCGCTTGAGCACTTCGAAGCGCGTGTCGATCTGGTTGATGCGGTCACAGATGGTTTGCAGCTTGGTGGATTTGTCCACCACATGCACCGGCGTGGTGATCTTGCCGCAATCGTGCAGCAGGCCGGCAATCTTGAGCTCGTAACGATCCTTGTCCGTCAGGTTGAAATCTTTAAGCGCGCCTGTCTTGCTGCGGTTCGCCGCTTCGGCCAGCATCATGGTCAGCGCGGGTACGCGGGCGCAATGCCCCCCGGTGTAGGGTGATTTGTCGTCAATCGCCGTATTGATGAGATTGATCAGGGATTCGAACAATTCCTCGAGTTGCTGGATCAGGCGCCGGTTGCTCAGCGCAATGGCGGCTTGCGAACCCAGCGACTCCAGCAGCTGCTGGTCGTCCTTGGTGAATTCTTTGACTTCGCCGGATTGCTCATCCAGTGCGTTGATGAGCTGCAACACGCCGATGATCTCGGACTCGTGGTTTCGCATCGGAACGGCCAGGAAGGAACGCGAACGATAGCCGGTTTTGGAGTCGAAATTCTTGGTGCCTGAAAAATCGAACCCTTCGGCGATATACGCATCCGGTATGTTGACGGTCTCACCGCGCAGCACGGAGTAGCTCACCACCATCGCCAGATTGGGTTCCCCGTCGTGGTACAGCGCGATGGGGTAAAACGGGATGGGATTGCCGGAGGTGCCGCCCATGCGGATTTTCAGCGAATCGTTTTGCAGAATCTCGAAGGTCAGCACCTGCTTGTCCGTATCCACCAGATACAGCGTCCCGGCATCGGCATTGGTGATCTTTTTGGCGGCCTCCAGTATGGTTTGCAGCAGGCGGTGGATGTCGCGTTCGCTGGACAGGGCAGCGCCGATGGCATTCAGGTCGTTTAGGCGATTGAGTAACCCCTCCAGCGTGGCGCGTTGCGCCTGCTCTTGTGCAATATAGATTTTGAGCTTGGAGGTATCCACTACATCCCCTTTACTTGATACAAACTGCACGCACCTGATGGATATCGGTGATGCCGCCCAAGACTTTTTCGATGCCGTCCTGCTTCAGGGTGCGCATTCCTTCCTCCAGTGCCAGCGCGAACAGTTCGGCAACGCGCGCGTGCCCCTGAATGGCCTTTTTCACCGAATCAGAACCGATCAGCAGCTCATGCAAGCCGACGCGCCCCCGATATCCCGTGCCGGTGCATTTTTCGCAGCCGACCTTCTCGTACAGGGTGATCTGGCCTTTGTCATCGCCAAACAGTCCGACCCACTCCGTGTACAGATTCTTGAATGCCAGATTCGGATCTTTCTTCCAGGTCTCGGTGCTGCGCATTTCCTCGGCGTATTCGGTCAGCAGGGCCTTGATCTCGTCCTGGGAGGCAATATGCGCTTTCTTGCAGTCTTTGCACAGCCTCTTGGCCAGGCGCTGCGCCAAAATGCCCAGCAGGGCATCGGCAAAGTTGAACGGGTCCATGCCCATATCCAGCAAGCGGATAATGGATTCCGGCGCGCTGTTGGTGTGTAGCGTGGCGAACACCAGGTGACCGGTGAGTGATGCCTCGATGCCGGTGGAGACTGTTTCCTTGTCGCGCATTTCACCGACCATGATCACGTCCGGGTCGGCACGCAGGAAGGAGCGCATGATGGAGGCAAAATCCAACCCTGCCTTCTTGTTGACCTGCACCTGACGCAGGCCTTTTTGCGTGATTTCAACCGGGTCTTCCACCGTCCATATCTTGGTTTCGGGTTTGTTGATGTGCTTCAGGATGGAGTGAAGCGTGGTCGTCTTGCCGGAACCGGTCGGGCCGCATACAAAGAAAAGACCGTACGGTTTGGCGATCGTCTTCTTCACCAGCTCAAGATTGCGCACCGAGAAGCCCATGTTGTCCAGCGGGATGGGTTCGCCCGAAGCCAGAATACGCATCACCACGTCTTCCACGCCGCCTTGCGAAGGGATGGTTGCCACGCGCAGCTCGATGTCCAGCGGCCCGTATTTCTTGAACTTGATCTTACCGTCCTGGGGTTTGCGTTTCTCGGAGATGTCGAGGTCGCACATGATCTTCAGACGGGTGACCAGCGCATTGCGGTAAGTTGCGGGAATTTCGATGTAGTTGAGGAGCGAGCCGTCCTTGCGCAGCCGGATACCGGTCTTGCCCTTGCCCGGCATGGGCTCCACGTGAATATCCGATGCGCCTATCTTGTAGGCGTCGATGATGATCTTGTTGACCAGCTTGACCAGCTCGTTGTCGGCCGCCGCGCTGACATCGTCCTGGCTGGCACCGCCGATCTCATCCTCCTCGCCGCCCATCGAGGTCAGCAAGTCGTCCATTGAGCCGGTATCTTCAAATCCACCCGTGACCTCGCCCACGCTACTACCGCCACCGCCGCCATAAAACTGGTCGAGCGTGGACTTGAATTCGCGCTGGGTACAAACTTTGTAGATCAGCCGGTTCTTGGGAAAGATGTTGTTGACCACGCGCGAGGCCTGTATCCGCTCCGGGTCGGTAGTCAGGATGACCACGCCTTCCGGCGTATCGTCCACCGGCACCCAGTGGCTGGTCTCGACATACTCGCGCCTCAGGTTGCGCAACAACTCGGACGGTTTGATCCGATCCGACTTGTACGACTCGTAAGGCACGCCGAAGAAGCTGGATAGCGCCTTGCCCAGCGCATCCGGCTTGACCTGGAATTCGTCCAGCAACACGTCCTCGACATCCACACCTTTGCGCCGCGCGGTACGTGTTGCCAGTTCAAACTCGGCAGCCGACATCACCGCGTCCGACACCAGATAATCGTATTTGGTTTTGACCGTACCGGCCTGCTGCTGGCGCTGCTTGAGGGCGACTGCCAGCGTTTGCGTCAACTCGCGCGCGCCGTCTTCAACCATGGCGGGGAATGGCACTCCCGCTTTGTTGTTGATGACCTGCATCACGCCGATCAGGTCGCCGCCGTCGGCATCGACGATGGGGGCCACCAGCATATGCTTGGTGCGATATCCGGTGCGGCGGTCTACGTCTTGAAGGAAGCGCAATGTCGGGCTGTAGGCAGCCAGCTCATGCTCGTCGTAGACGTCCTTGAGGTTAAGCATTTTCTTGCGGAATGCGGCATAGCCCGCAATGCTCTGCTCCGCGATGGGCAGTTTCAAATCCTTGAATGAGTTCAGTCCGGTTTTGACCTTGGAAATCAGCGATGCCTTGTCGTCTCCCACCACGTAAATGGTCAGCCGGTCCGCATTGAACAGCGTGCATATGTCCTTGCTGACATCCAGCATGATCTCGTCGATGTTGCTGGTGGCGTGGATCTTGTTGGTGACCTGATTGAGATTCTTGGTGAACTCCAACCGCAGTCCCATGTCATTCACGTTGCCTTGCCCCTGAGTTGCCATATCTTCCCCTTCTACATTCGGCTGCTATTGTTGCTGCGCTTTCGGCACAGACCACAGTCCATTTTCCAAAACATACACATCGTAACCCGCCTGGGCCAGAATGAAGGCTGCCGCCGCACTGCGCCTTCCGCTTTGGCAGTACGCAATATAAATCGCCGCCTTGCTCAATACACCTATCGCATTGCGAATATCATTGAGCGGCACGTTGATCGCGCCCGGCAACTTGTCGTGGCGGTATTCCGGCGGATGGCGTACATCCAGCCATACTGCCCCTTGCGCCACCTTCTCTTTGGCATCCCGGAAGCTGATGCGGTGCAGCAGTGGCTCCTGCATCAGCTCCAGGAAGTCTTCCTTTTTCAATCGCAACAACACGCCGTTGCTTTTCATCGTCACCGTGGCATTGCGCTTGGAATCCGAGATCAACGCCTCTTCCCCGAACACATCGCCCGCCTTGATCTCCGCCAGCACCAGGTGCGCCCCGCCGACCACGCGTGTTACCTGGGCGCGACCGCTTTCGACCAGGTAGTAATAGTCCCCGTCTTCACCCTCGCGCAGGATGACATCCTTGTCCCAGACCGCGATGGCCTCGATGCAGTTGAGCAACTTGCCGATGTTCGCCGATGGAAGGTGTGCGAACGGGCTGTTGCTCAGGTTCTCCGCGCTGAACATTCCGGAAGAAAGCAATCTCTTGACAGCGGATTCCCCGCCGTCCTTCAATCCCGCCGGCTTGACTTCATCGTGCTGGGCAAACTGATCCCAAGTCACCATGCGGTCCAGCAGATCATCATCCACCCGCAGCAACTGGACGTTGCTCAAGGCTTGCGACGAACGGATCCCGGGCTGGCGCTTGCCGATGGGGTGGCGTGCCCATTCGGAACCGGAGCGGATCAGGACACGATTCCCGTCTTCATACACCACTTCCAGTTCGCCGCGCAGCAAATAGACCGATTGCCCCGTCGGCGGGCTTTCCCGGAACGGGTCATTGCCTTGAGCCACGCCTTCGACATGACAAAAATCAAGCAACTCGCGCAGGCGAGCCGGGCTGAACGACGATATCGGCTCCAATGCGGCGAGTACCCTGATGTCCAGAATATCTTGCATGTCGTGTTTGTCCGCCGGCTAGAATTCGAACACCTGCCCGTTTTGCAACATTTTCGGAACATGCTTCTGCACACACTCACTGATCTCCTGCATGGTCAGTTCGACTTCTCCGGGTTTCAGGTGCGTGATGTAAATTCTGGGGCTGAGTTTGAGTTTGCCCAATTCATCCGCCAACAACGACGGGCAAAGATGTTTGGAAACGACCGCCAGTTCCTTCTCGGCATTGGAGAATGCCGTTTCGACGATCAGATATTCCAGATTCCCGATACCGTTCACCACATCCCACAACGCGTCACACGTCGTGGTGTCGCCGCTGAATACCAGACTGGTCTTGCCACTGTCGATACGAAACCCGACTGCGGGAACCACGTGGTTTGCAGGTAACGGTGTAATCTTGCGGCCGCCCATATCAACCGTTTCACCCAGGGCTATACTTTCGTAGCGCAGGATGGGCTGGTGCAAGCTGGGTATCTGACTGAAATCCGGCCATATCTCCCAATTGAAGATGTGTTCCTTGAGGATGGTCAGTGTCTCCTCGGTGGCATGGATGGTCAGCGGCTTGTCGCGCATGAAACCCACACTGTCTACCAGCAGCGGCAGGCAGGCGATATGGTCCAGATGCGAATGGGTCACGAAGACATGGTCGATCACGCACATCTCGGCCAGACTCAAATCGCCGACGCCGGTGCCGGCATCGATCAGCACGTCGTGATCCAGCAGCAACGAGGTGGTGCGAAAATTGCCGCCGATACCTCCGCTGCATCCAAGAATCCTGAGTTTCATCTTTTGCTTACCATCCGCTCTTATTTCGTCTTGAAGATGAAAACGCCATCCCAGTTTTCGCCGGGCGGATTGTTGCGATAGTGGGCAACACGCTCGGCGTATACCGCGTACAACCTGCTCTGCGGTGCGATCTTCTGCAGATTGAACAGTTGCAGTTCTGCCCGGTCCCATTCCTGCTTGCGGTACATGCGCAGCGCCTGCTGGAACAGCTTGACTTCATCCAGCATCGGCTGGCCGACTTCGGCGGGAAGCCCAAGCGGTTCAAAGATCGCCACCGGTTTGTCTTTGCCTTTGACGCGGACCAAATCCAGCTCGCGGTAGATGAATTCGGGCGCTTCATCCTTGGTGTTCTCTCCCACCAGCACGCCCGCGCCGTATTCCTTGGTGATCCCTTCCAGACGCGAGGCCAGGTTCACGGCGTCGCCCATCACAGTGTAAGCGACACGCACTTCGGACCCCATATTGCCGACGCTCACGCGACCTGTGTTGATGCCAACCCCGATGTGAATCTCGGGCCAACCGCGCTCCTTGAACTTCGGTTGCAGCGCTTTCAGCGCACGCTGCATTTCCAATCCGGATTCGACTGCATGGTAAGCGTGTCGCGTATCGGGCAATGGCGCGCCCCAGAACGCCATAATACAGTCGCCCATGTATTTATCAATTGTGCCGCGATGACTGTAGATCACGTGCGAAAGCGGCGTCAGGAACTCGTTCATCAACAGCGACAGATCCTTGGGCTCCAACCCTTCCGAGATCGTGGTGAAACCGCGCACATCGGAGAACAGAATGGTCATCTCGCGGCTTTCGCCTTCCATCGAGACCTGCTCCGGATTTTTGCTCATCTCGTCCACCAGTTCGCTCGGCACATATTGCCCGAACAATCCGGCAAGCTGCTTCTTGGTGCGGGATTCGGTAAAGTAACCGTAGGTCATGTTCAGCGCGAACAACATCAGCACCATGATCAACCCGCCCGCCAGCGGCAGAGCCATATTCCCGTACTGCCACATCGCCCCGTTGACGATGATTTCCAGCAGCAGCATTCCGGCAGAAAGCAGCGTGCCGTAGATGGCGCTGAGCGTAGGCAGCAGGATGGCCAAAGCCACACCAATCACCAGCAGCATCATCACGTTCGCGCCCAGCACGTACGGCGGATTCTGTTTGATGTTCTGGTTCAGGATGCCGCTGATCATGTTCGCGTGTACTTCCACCCCCGGATACACCGCATCCACCGGCGTGGAACGCACGTCCATCAAACCGGAAGCCGAGGTGCCGACCAGCACGATCTTGTTTTGCAGGTCAGCCTGGGTCGCGCGTTCACGCAAAGCGTCCGATACGGAAATGTATTTGAAAGTGCCGCGCCCGCCGCGATAAGGAACCAGTGTGCCGACTTCGGCATCCACCGGGATGCGCAGATCGCCCTGCGGCGATTCCAGGGTCAGCCATTCCAAACCGCCGTAGTTCTTGTCCTTGCCGGTCGCGTAACCCGGCACCAGCTTGGGCATGCCCAGTACGGTCCGCACCACCGCCAAAGACAACGACTCGTAATAGGCTCCTTCGTACTCGACGATCATCGGCACACGCCTTACGACACCATCGGTATCCGGTGCCTGAATGAAATGCCCCGAACCGGCCGCGTTCTGTTGCAATTCCGGCAGGTTTCCGCCGTAGCTGTCGAACTGCACGAAGCTGATCGGGCGGCCTTTGAATGTGCCGGGCGGGAACTGTGCCTCGGGCAGGACACCGGCCACACTTTTCGTGCTGCCGGCTGAGCTCTGGGTAAAGAAATATCCCAACACCACATTGCGGTTCTTGATCTTGCCGGCAAACAGGGAATCATATTCAAGCCCCGGCTGGATCTGAGCCAAGGCGGACTGATATTGCGGAACACCCTTTAACTGGGTGCGTCCCAATTCCTGCAGCACATTCAGGCCGGAACTGGTGTCTTTTTCCGCGAACACCACGTCGAATCCGACGACCGCCACACCGTAGTGGTCGAACAGTTCATCCATCAGGGCTGCCAGTTTGTCGCGACTCCATGGCCAGCGCCCCTCTTCCTTCAGGCTTTTTTCGTCGATATCGAGAATGACAATGCGCTCATCGGGGGTGCGCGGCATGGTGAGCAGCAGGCGGTAGTCATACAGCTTGGCATCAACGAACTGGACAAAGCCGAGACGGTAGAACTTGGCGGCATCGCCCAGAAAAAACAGGACGAGCGACAGACCGAGCGCAATCAGAAGTGCGTGTTTCTTCACCTGCCACCCCGCTTTTTACACTGTCGGATTGCGCGCTTGCTGATCACTTTGGGTAATCAGTTCTTGAAGTAGAACTCCATCTTTACCCCGGCCAGCTCGATCAAATCATGATCTCGCAGCTGGTGCGGCTGCTCACCGATGGACGAACCGTTAACCGTGGGGAAGCTGCCGCCTTCCACATGGGTGATGAAATAGCCGTGCGGACGACGCGCCAGCACAGCAACCTGCACACCTGGCTTGCCCAGCGTGGTCAGATTTTTCACCAGCTCGAGTTCCTTGCCGGAGTTTGGACCGTTCAATATCTGCACCAGCGCGGCAGGGGGTGCGCCTCCGGTGGTGTCTGCAGATGCCACGCCGCTGTTCGTCGCGTTGAACTGGTTGTTGATCACCGCTTCGGACTTGCGCGTCGCCGTCACATCCAATGGAGACTTGGCACCCGTCTCACTGGGCGCTATTTTGACCGGCGCACGCAACACCATGGTCTTCTCGAAATCCGCCGCCGATGTCTGCGTGGGTTGATCGTTCAAATATTTCAGCTTGTATTTGCCGATCTCGATCACGTCGTTGTTCTGCAGAAAGTGTTTCTTGGTCGGCGTGCCGTTGACGGCCAAGCCGTTGGTGCTGTCCAGATCTTCCAGGAATGAGTCGTTGAGAATGGTGACGATGGCCGCGTGCTCACTGCTCACAGCGAGGTTGTCGATCACGATGTCGTTGTGCGGCTTGCGCCCGATCGTGGTGCGTTCCTTGTTGAGCGGATATTCCTTCATCACCGCTCCGTCCATGCTGAGTATCAGTTTAGCCGGCATATCATCAATCCCCGTAGTTAACCTTTGTTATTTCAATTTCCCAACCATGAACGCAGTTTCTGCCACCACCCGCGCGGGGCTGCAAAGCGTCCTTTGACCTTGATCAGAATGACCGATACGTTATCCCGCCCGCCGTTGTCGTTGGCCAACTGTATCAACTGTGTCGCAGCCAGCGGCAGATTGTTCTGCAACATTTGCAGCGTCGCACCGATATCGTCATCCTCAACCATATCGTTCAGACCGTCGGAGCACAGCACGTAGACATCTCCGACCTGAACTTGATGCATGTGAAACTCGGGCTCGACTTCGGCATCAATCCCCACCGCGCGCGTCACCAGATTCTTGTTCTTGGACAGTCTTGCATCCGCTTTGCTGATCAGACCGCCGTCAATCTGCTCCTGCAGCAGCGAGTGATCGCGCGTGATCGCCTCGAATTCCTCGCCGCGCAAACGGTACATGCGCGAATCGCCCACGTGCACCACGGCGACACGATCATCGTAGAACAGGGCGGTGACGATGGTCGTCCCCATTCCCGCATATTGCGGTTGGCTCTGCGCGGCGTTGAAGATGGACAGATTGGCCTTCTTCACATTCTCGCGCAACAGCTTCACACCGAGCTCTTCACCGGCGGCGTCCATATCCTCGGGACGCGCACTCTCGAGATGATGGCGCAACTCGCTGGACAAGACCGAAACGGCGATACCGCTCGCCACTTCGCCCGCATTATAGCCGCCCATGCCGTCTGCCAGCACCACCAAGCCGAGATCCGCGTCATAGGTGACGCTGTCCTCGTTGTGAGAGCGCACCATGCCCGGGTTGGTCTGGCTGACTATTTCAAGCGCAACTTGTATATCCACGACCCACCCCTGAATACGTCTTTTCGTTATGGCGCATGCAAATCACAGGCTGGCGGCGCATTGGCGAATCGCCTCGGCCATCGCGCTGCCATTCTCAAAGCGGTCCGGAACTTTCTTGGCCAGCGCTTTGTTGATGATGGCCACTACGCACGGCGGCACGTTCGGATTGACGCTCAAAATATCCGTATGCGGCTCGTTGGCGATGCGGAACATCAATTGGGCCATGGAATCCCCTTCGAACGGCAGCTTACCACAGGCAAGTTGGTACAGGCTCACACCCAGTGAGAACAAGTCGGAATGCCCCTCGATCTTGGTTCCAGCCAGTTGCTCCGGCGACATATAAGACGGCGTACCCAGCACCATGCCGGTCTTGGTCTTGGATGAATCGGTGATGCGAGCGATGCCGAAGTCGGTGACTTTTACGGTGTCGCTTTCCAAGTCATACATGATGTTGGCGGGCTTGATGTCGCGGTGCACCACGTTCAGGCTGTGCGCATAACTCAGCGCGTCCGCCACTCGTGCCACGATGCTCAACACCTTGGGCAGCGGCAGGAGATTGGGCTGCTTGGTGTACATCACCAGATCCTTGCCCTTGAGGAACTCCATGGCGATGTACGCGAGGTCATGCTCCTCGCCCGCGTCATACATGGTGACGATATTCGGGTGATTCAGGCGCCCGGCCGTTTCGGCCTCGCGGAAGAAACGGGCTTTGACGTCTTCCAGTTCGTCCGCTTCGAATTCCTGAGCCAACGCCATTGTTTTGATCGCCACAACGCGGCTGATCTTGGGATCTTTGCCCAGATACACCACGCCCATCGCCCCTTTGCCCAGTTCCTTCTCGATCTCGTAACGTCCCAGCATCGGCTTGGCCACGTTCGCCTGATCCAGTTTCATGGTGCTGTCGTTGCTGCGACCGGACGAACTGCCCAGAATGATCGTTTCGGCCATGGCCCTGGATTGCGCCGTGCGCGCTTCCAGATCGCGGAATTTTGGATTGTGGTCGGCCATGTAGTTGAACACGGACTCAGCCTTGTTGAACTGGCGCTTGCGCTCGAAATCCAGTCCCAAGTTGTAAAGGACATCCATCAGGCTGTCATCCAGCGGCACTTTGCGGAATTTGTCGAAAGCCATATCCAACTGGCCTTGCCCCTGAAACGCCAGACCCAGCATACGGTTGCTTTCCGCTGAATCCGCGTCGGACTTGATCTTGCCCTTCTCGGTCATCAGGAAGCGCTTGGTGGTCAGCAGCAAGTGACCGACCAGCAGTAGCGAAGCAGGGAGCATCAATTGAAGCCACATTGCCTGTGTCGTCATCAGGACAAAATGAACCACCAGCAACAGCACGAACAAGCCGCCCGTAATCGCCGCAGCCAGCCCCGCACTCAGGCGCGGCATCAACAAGACCAGATAGAGCGTAACCAGCAGGAATACCGCGCTTTCGGCCCAGAGGCTCCATTTCGGGACGACGAAAAAGTCTTGCTTGAGGATGCTGGAGACTGAATGTGCCAGCGTCAGAACGGGTGCCATGCCGGGCGAAATCGGGGTCACTTGAGATGCGCCCACGCCGGCTGCGGTGGCGCCGATCAACACGATCTTGTCGCGGTATTTTTCTGGCGGGATCTTGCCGGACAGTACGTCATAGAAGGAATCGACCTGAAATGCCGGCTTGCCGCCCTGATCGCCGTAAAAGTGGGTGTACATGCGCGATGCCGAATCGGTCGGAATAGTCAGTCCGCCCAGTTTGACCGACTCACCAAGCGTTACCTGGATGTCTTTCGGCTCCAGATTCAAGCTCTTGGCCACCAACATCAGCGACAGGGAGGGGAAGTATTGATCGTAGTAGCCCAGTACCAGCGGCTCGGTGCGGACACCGCCATCCACATCCTTCCACATGGTCAGGTGCCCGAGCGCAACAGCTTTTTCCCCGATTTGCGGGATGGGCATCAGAATGCCGGCGGTAGGCGGCGGTGCCGCACCCGGGATCCCTTCCTTGATGCTGGTTAAACTGTTTTTTGATACGAATTCGGGAAGCGCAAGATCCGGCTTGCCCTGGGGTTCGCCCAGATCGAAGACCACTCCCAGCAGAACCTTGTTGGCCTGGGCCATACTCTCGGCCAGCTTCTTGTCATTATCCAGATGGGAAAGGGCATCCTGCAGGATGTCATTCAGTTGCCCCCATTCCTTGGGGTTGGCGCGTTTCAGGGAAGAATCCGCGACCACATCGCCCAACTTCTGCAGGTAGGCCATTCCGGCATCAACCTGAGGTTCGGAAAACAGAGCAGTATGGCCGATGACTTTGACGTTTCCGGTCGACAGGATGTCGATCATCATCGCGTGGATCTCGCGCGGCCACGGCCAGCGGCCGAGATTGGCGATGCTCTCGTCATCGATGGCGATCACGGCGATTTTGTCACTGGGGGTCTTCGACTCGGCGCGTACGGCCAGGTCGTATGCCTTGCGTTCCAGGCTTTGGATCAGGTCGCTGTTCGCGCTGAACAGGAACACGATGGCAACCAGCAAGGCGCTGAACCAGTCAGTTTTCCAGAATGCTTTTTTCATAGTCGCCCTGCCCGTTTTCACTCATTCCCTGAGCATACAGGAGCGAATACTAAAACATTTTTCAAGCTCTAACCATACCTGTTTGATTTATCAGCCGTTTCACTTAACCAGTAGTACTGGCATTTTTGCCAGATTGGCGACCTTGCTGGCTACTGATCCCAGCAGCAGCTCGGACAGGCTATTTTGCCCGTGGGCGCTCATAACGATCTGATCCACAGACTGTTCCTGGGCATATTGGACAATGGCCTCGGACGGAGTACCTATGCTGACATGATAGGAATAAGCCAACCCCGAAGCATCCAGTTTGGCGCGGGCTTCTGCCAGAGCCGCCATTCCCTGCTCGCGGTAATAGTCATTGATGGTGTCCTGGTTGATGAACAGCTTCACGTTGCCCGTAGCCAACTTCCACTGCACATTCAGCAAGAACACCTGCGGCGCCTCCTTCAAACCGGGCAAACTGTCGATGACCTGCTGCACCGCCCGATCCGCGCCGGAAGAACCGTCTACCGGAATCAATATTTTCATTCTTGTCTCCCCGTTGAGGATTTATCGCGAGCGGCAGGGACTTGCTCGTCCACCAGATCTACCGCCTTTTCCGTGACCGCCTTGCGCAGCGCAAGCCACTGTCCGACAGCCAGAACCAGGATGGCGCAACCCGCCGGAACCAGCCAATGCAAAACATGCTGTGCCTCCAGCACGGGTTTGAAAAGCGCCTCCCCGACCAGCATCTCCCCGGCCACATAGCCCAGCAAGGCACCGCCCGCGTAGATGATGAACGGGAAGCGGTCGATCAGCTTCAATACCAGCTGGCTGCTCCAGGCGATCATGGGAATGCTCACCAGCAGGCCAAACACCAGCAGCATCGCATTGCCGTGGGCTGCGGCCGCCACGCCCAGCACGTTATCCAGACTCATCACAAAATCGGCCACGATGATGGTTTTGACCGCGCCCCACAAATGGGTGTCTGCCTTGATCTTCCCCTCGCTGTGCTCGTCTTCCTCGGGCAGGATCAATTTGATGCCTATCCAGATCAACAGCAAGGCACCGACCAGTTTGAGATACGGTAAAGACAGCAATCCAACCGCAAAGAAGGTGAGTACGATGCGCAAGACGATCGCGCCGACGACTCCGTAGAGTATTCCCTTTTTGCGCTGCTCCAGCGGCAGATTGCGGCAAGCCAATGCGATCACCACCGCGTTGTCGCCCGACAACAGCAGGTCGATCATGATGATCTTCAATACATCCACCCAGAATTGGGCGCCAGACAGCATTTCCAGCATTGCTTCCCCCACAGAAACGGCAAATGCGAGGCTTAAAATAATAAGTGGCGGGATTCCCGCCACTCACCATTTCCTGCTCACCACACTGACCGCTATTTTTTCAGAATCTTCTGCATTGTACGGCCCATCTCCGCCGGATTGCGCGTGATATGGATGCCGCTTTCTTCCATGACTGCCAGTTTCTCGTTGGCGCCGCCCTGACCGCCCGAGATGATAGCGCCCGCGTGTCCCATGCGCTTGCCTTCAGGAGCAGTTACCCCCGCGATGAAGCCGACTACCGGCTTCTTCATGTTGGTCTTGATCCAGCGCGCGCACTCTTCTTCATCCGTGCCGCCAATCTCGCCCACCATGATAACCGCATCGGTCTCGGGATCTTCGTTGAACAGGCGCATCACGTCGATGTGCTTCATGCCGTTGATGGGGTCGCCGCCGATACCCACGCAGGAGGACTGACCGTAACCCAGTGCAGAAAGCTGACCGACTGCTTCATAGGTCAGCGTACCGGAGCGGGAAACCACCCCGATACGGCCCTTCTTGTGGATATGTCCGGGCATGATGCCGATCTTGATCTCGTCCGGCGTGATGAGGCCGGGGCAGTTCGGTCCGATCAGGATGGTGCGCTTGCCCTGCATCTTGTAGCGCGTCTTCAGCATGTCGTGGACCGGGATGCCTTCGGTGATGCAGATCACCAGATCCAGATCAGCTTCCACTGCCTCGTCGATCGCCGCCGCCGCGCCCGAGGGCGGAACGTAGATCACGGAAACCGTGGCACCGGTGGCTTTCTTCGCATCCAGCACGGAAGCGTAAACCGGGATACCGTCAAACTCTTCGCCGGCTTTTTTCGGGTTCACGCCCGCCACGAAGCAATTCGCCCCGTTCGCGTAGCTCTTGCAATGGAAGGTGTGGAACTGGCCGACCTTGCCGGTCATGCCCTGGGTGATGACTTTGGTGTCTTTATTGATAAGTATGGACATGATGTTTAACCTTTCGCAGCCGCAACGACTTTTTGTGCCGCGTCCGCCATATCGTTACCGGAGATGATGGGCAGGCCGGATTCAGCCAGGATCTTCTTGCCCAACTCGACGTTGGTACCTTCCAGACGCACCACCAACGGTACGGAAAGGCTGACCTCGCGTGCTGCCGCAACCACACCTTCCGCGATCACATCGCACTTCATGATGCCGCCGAAGATGTTGACCAGGATCGCCTTGAGGGACGGGTTCTTGAGCATCAGCTTGAACGCCTCGGTCACCTTCTCCTTGTTCGCACCGCCGCCCACGTCCAGGAAGTTGGCCGGGCTTCCGCCATACAGCTTGATGATGTCCATGGTCGCCATCGCCAGACCGGCACCGTTCACCAGACAGCCGATGTTGCCATCGAGTTGGATGTAGCTCAGTTCGAACTTGGAGGCCTCGATTTCGGCCGGATCTTCTTCATCAAGGTCGCGGTAAGCCACGACTTCGGGACGACGATACAACGCGTTGGAATCAAAGTTGAATTTGGCATCCAGTGCCACCACGCGGTTATCTGCCGTGATGATCAGGGGATTGATCTCTGCCAGCATCGCGTCTTTGGCGACAAAGGACTGGTACAGACCCTGCAGCACCTTGACCGCCTCGGCGTTCGCCACATCGGGGATACCGATGGAGCGCGCCACTTCAGCGCCTTCTTTATCGGTCAAACCGGTGACGGGGTCGATACGCACGGTGCGGATCTTTTCCGGCGAGTGCTTGGCGACCTCTTCGATCTCCATGCCGCCTTCGCTGGAAGCCAGCAGGGCCACACGCTGCGAAGCGCGATCCACCACCATGCCCACATAGAATTCCTTGACGATCTGCGCGCCTTCCTCGACCAATAGACGGCGCACCACCTGGCCTTCGGGGCCGGTCTGGTGCGTGATCAGATGCATGCCCAGGATCTGGTTCGCATATTGGCGCACTTCATCCAGCGACTTGGCCACCTTCACCCCGCCACCCTTGCCGCGACCACCCGCATGGATCTGCGCCTTCACTACCCAGACTTTACCGCCCAGCTTTGTTGCTGCTGCAACTGCTTCATCAACACTGAAACACGCTACGCCACGCGGGGTCGGTACGCCGAACTCGCGCAGTATCTCTTTACCTTGGTATTCGTGGATTTTCATGATCACTCCTGTTTTAGGAAGAGAGGAATCTACCAGAGGCCACCAGACGTGCCGTCTGGCGACTCTTAAATAATAATCATTATTAAAACACCCTGCCGACAAGCGGGAGCGCCCCTTCTCAACAGGAGAAATCCCGCATCCGATCCTGCCTTTGAATGCCTGACGGCGCGAGATATCTCTGCAAGCGTTCTAGAAATCCCAGCGCAGCCCTGACGACAAGAAGAGACGGGTGGTCTTGTTGACCATATTCGGACCTTCATATTTGACGTTCTGGTAGCCGCAATCTGCATCGAAAGTGAACCTCTCCCTGAATCGATAGGAGCCGCGCAACATCGGCATAAATTGAGTCGTCTTGCCGCCGAACTGATCCTTGTAAGTGGACAATTGCATTGTCGTATCCATCATCCAGACCGCGCTGACTTGGGTATGGTTGTAGAAGAAGAGGGAGTGACCATTCACAGCACTGCTGCTACTAAGGGTAAGACTTCCCGACCAGATATCACCTTGCTTGTAAAGTCCGCTACCGATGACCTGCCCGGTCACACTTTTTTCCAGCCCGCGCCCCTGCTGGGACACAATGCATCCTTGTACTGTCTGAACTCCGGTGCATTGATTTGTTAGTGTCCCAGTACCAGAAATCGGCAAGCCGGTATTAGGATCAGTAGGTAATACTAATGTCTGGCCGCTGGCGGGCAGGCCTGTTGTGTTCGTCAAGCGGAAGTCGCCTCCAACCTGCCATTTTTCACGCCAAGGCATCGTCATCCCAACCTGCGCCATGTTGGAGAGCGCGGTGCGATCCAGCGCCAATTGACGCAAGCTGCTAGCCGACATGGTTTGCTGCAGAGCGCTGATCGTCGAAGTCGTCGCACCATTCAGGGCATTGCGGATACTCAGGGAAGGAGTCTTGCGGTGATCCAGCATGAGACTCAGCGTGGCATTCTCAGGAAGTCCGGTCACGCCTTTGCTCATGCCCATGAACTGTGCCGCGTTCACTGCCTTGAAATAGCTATCGTAATCCAGCAGTCCAAATGCGTTCTTTTTGTCGTCAAAATAGCGAAACTCTGTGCCTACAGCACGGCGATCCTGTATGCCTTCCAATGTTTGATTGATGCCATAGATCGAGAACATCCCCCTATCCACGCTGGCACCGACGAACCTGGGCTTGGAGCCTTGCGAATAATCCACCAGGGAGCCCGCAACTACATTCCCCCTCAAATCTTGAGCATCGCCAAAACCCGCAGCAAGTCCGTCGAAACGTCCCAACACCCCCCCCCCCATGGCAGACTGTCGCCCCGCTCGCACCAGGTAATTAGCCGTGCGGCCCTTGATTTCTCCGTAGGCTGAACTCACCCGGTTCTGGCTGGGTTGACCTGATATGAAGTTGCTGGTCTTAACATCGCGAAACACCAAGCGACTGTCGTAAGTTTCAGTCCGATAGCGCTCTGAAGCATCCACGCTCGTGATGAGCATGGATTGATCGGTCATCGACAGCGAGTCCGTCGTCGAAGTACCATTGAATATACTGGTCGCATCGATCTTGCTTCTGCTGAAGTAGTACCGGGAAGAAACGCTGCCGAAAGACATCAAAGTGGTGGCCTGCTTCTTTTTGTCCATCACATCAGCCATTGGCTTCGAACCTCTAGTCGATAATCCAACCATACGTTGCGCCACACGCGCTGCGCCTGGCCCCTCAGGATACATACGCAAATACAAGTCGTATTCGACCTTGGCCTTGTCGTCCTGACCGGCTCGTTCGCGCGCCTCACCGACCCATTCTTGTCCGTCCTGGGTGTAATCATTGGGTGGTAACAACAAGAGTTTGTTAAAGACATCCACCGCCACTTCGTTATTTTTCGCTGCAAGCGCATCGCGGCCTTGCACCATCAAATCGTGCGCCTGTGAATTCGTTTCTGCGAAAGCCGTTTGTTCAGGCGTCAAAGTTACGTTCGCAGCTACTTTCACCAGTGGCTTGACGGCGGGCAAGAGAGGAAGCGGCTCGTTGCTCGCCACATGCTTATCGGGACGGATGATAATCTGCAGACTGCGGCTATCCTTGCCTTGGGCGACGCTGAATTCCGCCTCGCGAGAAAACTCGATCACCAATCTCGGCTTGGTCTGCTGGTCGTGTGTTGTCACCTTAAAGCCGGGAATAAGACTGGACGGAGGTGACTTTCGCTCTTCGTTGTCCAACCATGCCTCGTTGCTGGTCGCATCTTTTACACGGTCATAGTAGATTTCCAGCGTCTTGCCGTGGCTCTCGGGGAAATGGCGCAGATACTGCACAGGACCAGTCAGTCGTATTGTCGCGACAACCCCTTGGCTTTGATACTCAAGGCTGACGTCGTCCAGCGGCTGAGCTGATGCCGACTCGCAACAGACTCCCGCCAGCAAAGCCAAAGGCGCTACCCAGCACCTTATCCTAGTTGTCAGATCGATTGACATTCTTGTACTCCTAACGACTTTTTAATTTTCTATTTTCGCAAGAAAAGGTTGCGCAGTTACTACTGCACAACCTTTCAGTTCATTTTCTCAAGGCTTATTCCAGCGCGTGAACTGCCTAGCATGGCATCCAGATGAAATGCAATCCTGAATAGTCTTTGAGCCCTCATGACTACCTATGGTTTTTCTTGTCATGCTTCCAAGATAGACAGGAGAGGAATTGTGGCAAGTCTTGCAGACTGCAGACACGTAAGTATGCAATATATCCCCAGTCGCTACGCTAGCTCCCGAATGGCAATTGGAGCATGTCGAAGTGGCGTTGTACGGAATGTGGTTGGATGGAATGCTGCCCAGCGCCCCAGCCCAGCCAGTGGACGTATGGCAATTCGAACAATCCTGAGCAGCCGTTGAGCCTTGGTGATTGCCCAACTGCCGCTTCGTTGTGACCACATAGGCAGAGGTAGTGGAATGGCATGCATTGCAGGTCGACAAGCCGCTGTGATTCATCGTAAATGCGGTGAATGTCGTCGTACTGGTATGGCACAAGTCACAGTTCGGATTCCCCACCGTCAATGGAATATGAAGGCCGTTTGGATCATTGACCGTGCCTTTAACTCCATTCGTGCCGTTATGACAATTCCCGCAAATACCCGCTACAGCACCATTGTGATAGCTTGCCCCCAGCCATGAAATGGTATTGCGGTGGCAGGTATTGCATTCGGCTGTAGTGCTGCCATGTGTCGACCCTTTGCCGGTAGCGACGCTGCCATTATGGCAGCTCGAACAAGGTGCCCCGGTGTTGTGCTTGTATGGCGCTGGAATCCAGGTGACAAAGTTATGACAATCGTCACATGCAGAATCGGTCAACTGGTATCCGGTGTGGTTATGCGAGCCGCTACCACGATAGTATTGGTTTGATCCAGCGACGTGGCATCCCATGTTGGTACAAGTTCCGGGTGCCACACCGACGTGATTCCAACTCGCCTGAAACCAGGTATAGGATCGATGGCACTGATCGCAAGAATTGAGTGCTTTATTTCCACTGCTATGGCTTGCCGGTTTGCCCACGCTCTGTCTACCGTTATGACAGATTCTGCATTGTCCCGGCACTGCGGTTCCGTGATTGAAGCGCGCCCCAAGGAAGGTGGATGCGTTAAAGTGGCAGGATTCGCACGGTGCGTCAGTCACGATATGGCCGTTGGATTTAGGAGTTGCAACAACGCGTTTGCCTAACGAATGGCAACCGTCGCAGTTCTTGGGTGTTCCCTTAAATACGCCTGCTGCGTGGCAAGTTTCACACGCCGCCAATGCATGTATTCCAGTTAACGGAAACCCGGTGGCATTATGATTAAAGTCGCGGCCAGCCAATGGTGTCTCGGCTTGAGCTTGCAATGAAAACATTGTCAACATCACAGCAAGCACAGCACCAACTACTCGTCCAAGTCGTTTCATATTCCACTCTCCTCTATATCATTTACTGCCAGCAGCCTCAAAGTTTTACTTTTTGTGCGTAGTAACCACGCCTATTTTGATCGTTTTCCAATCATTGCCTTCATGACAGCGTTCGCAGCGATCACCGAAGTTGCCGTTATGCACGTCGTCTCTATCATGGCAACTTCCACATGCAGTAGACAGGCGCACATTCTTGTCCATCGGGCGTTTGTGGCAAGCATAGCAATTATTTGCCCCTTTTTTATGCGCTCCATCCAACTTGAAGTTGGTTTTGTTGTGATTGAAGTCCCACGCCATCCAGTTGCGCGTATTGTGGCAATCCTTGCATTCAGTTCCAAAACGGCGCTTGTGTGTCTTGGTATCGTCCTTGTCATGACACGACCAACAATCTGACTTCGCGTCCTTGAAGGTCGGTGCGGCATGGCACTTCTTGCACTCTACCAGCATGTGACGCCCCAGCAAGGGGAAGGTCGACATCTTGTTGTGGTCAAAGGTGGTCTTGGTCCATGACTCTTCCTTATGGCAAGTCTCGCATTTCTTGCCTTCCTGACCTTTGTGCTTATCGTCTTTCTCGTGGCAGGAAAGACAATCCATCTTCAATTTTTCTGTATATGCATCGCCCTTGTGACAAGCCGAGCACTTGGCCTGTTTGTGCTTGCCCAGCAGTGGATACTTGGTTTTCTTGTCGTGATCGAACAGGACTTCCTTCCAATCTTTTTCGACGTGACAAGACTCGCACTTCGGCCCGAAGTTTCCCTTGTGCGCCTTGTCGTCTTCTTTCTTGTGACACGCCACGCAGGTCATATCCTTGATCTTGTCCTTGTACAAGTCGCCCTTGTGGCAGGTGTCGCACTTGGCCTTCTGGTGCTTGCCCAGCAACTTGAACTTGGTCTTGTCGTGGTCGAAGGTGGTTTCCTTCCAGTCCTTCTCGGTATGGCAGGTCTCGCACTTGGTGCCGAACTTGTTCTTGTGCGCCTTTTCATCGTCCTTCTTGTGGCAGACGTTGCAAACCTTGGGCGTGTCCTTGTACTTCTTGTCGATGTGGCACTTGTCGCACTTCACTTCCTTGTGCTTGCCCAACAGTGGGTACTTGGTCTTCTTGTCGTGATCGAACAGGACATCTTTCCAGTCCTTCGCCGTATGGCAGGTCTCGCACTTCGGACCGAGCTTGCCCTTGTGCGCCTTGTCGTCGTCCTTCTTGTGGCAAGACTTGCACTCCAGCGGCGTGTCCTTGAACTTGTTGTCGATGTGGCACTTGTCGCACTTCACGTCGACGTGCTTGCCGGTCAGCTTGAACTTGGTCTTGTCGTGGTTGAAGGAGACTGTCTTCCAGTCTTTGTCGGTATGGCACTTGGCACACTCCGTTCCCAATCCGCCCTTGTGTTTGTCGTCCTTCTTGTGGCAATCGTTGCAGTAACTGCTTGCTTCGCGGAAGCGTTTTTCCGGATTGTGGCAATCCTTGCACTTCACTTTTTCTTTAAGGTGCCCGCCCTTTAATTCGAAGTCTGTTTTGGCATGGTCAAATTTGGCATGGTCGAATTCCGCAATCTTTGCATCGCGACCTTTATGATCCGGGTGGCATTCCTTGCACTCTTTGCCTTGCTCCATCTTGCCGTGGAAGCCCTTCTTGTCGGCAACGTCCTTGCCGACATCCTTGTGGCAATCGGAGCACAGGGTGGATTGCGCAGCCTTGTCGAACTTCTTGTGGCATTTTTCACAGGCCTCTTCTTCCTTGGCATGCCCCTTGATGACGTCGCCCGGCATCAGCAGTTTGTTTGCGTGAGCCTGAAAGGGAATCGCAAACAGGAAACTCGCGAGCACGAGCGTGCGGAAGAAGATCGTCATTTTCCGAATCCGGGAATCAATAGGCATGCACTGCGTACACATGATAGACAGCGCTGAACACCATCATGTAGACCAGCGGTATATGGAAGATGTGCCACCACGAGAACATGCGTTCGTAAGTGTGGAACTGTGCGGCATCGCGTACCGCCTGAAGGTAGGAGGCGATCTTTACCTGGTATTCCTTGAACATCGCTTCCATGCCCGCCAATTGCGCCGCGTTGAAGTTGCTTTGTTCTGCCTGCGCCTGCATGACCCGGCGCAGTTCTTTGGAAAGTGATCGCCTCAGCATCGCGGTTTGAAAACCCACCGTGATGAAATTAACGAATCCCGCACCCGACGCGTTTGCGTATTTGTCTGCCCGGTCACGGAATTCTTCCAGCGCTTTTTCTACTGACGGCGCAAAGCTGAATACGGATTTGACGTCGCCGGTTTGTTCAAGCGCTGACCGCAATTCGTTTACCGTTGTCTGGCGCCCGTACAAACCATGGTGAATCTTGGTGTAGAAGAAGCGGCCAAAAGTGCCGCTACCGGAAACGAGCAGCATACACAGCATCGCGACAGCCGCATTGGGTGATCCCATCGGGTGAATGAACGGGATGTAGACATGATATGTGGAATGAAAAATGATGGTCAGCGGGCCCAGAATTCCGAACACCATGTGCCACTTGAACCAGACTGGCAACGCACCCAGCTTGTCGAAGAACTTTACGCGTTTGCGCAAAGGATAGATCAGCAGCGTCACCATCATCAATCCGCCGGCCAAACCCAGGTTGTATCCGAAGTCAAAGAGCCGTTCGCCGGGCTTGAACAATGTTTGCGGATACAATAAAAAGTAACCCGCAATTGTGACGATGCCCACTATGCCGACAAATATGAGCCAAGGACGTTGGTCAGTGTGTTTATTCGTATTCATTCAGTTTGATTAAAAATTCAAGTATCGTTGTGCGGCCGCGAGTGGCGGATTGTAACTGCAAACACCCCCCCACAAACCGGCACTCGGAAGCTTGGCAGCTTGGCATGGTGCCGATACTATATATACAGCCCACCCTGCTGGATATCCGCTCCATTCCGACCGGGGAATGCAGACCGAGTTCCGAGAGCATCCATCATAATTACCACCTTGCCCGATGAGGCCGACTTACGCTGACATTGGCTGACGTTAGCTGACATTCAAGTCTGTCGCCTGAAATTGAATATCCATAAATAAAGTACGGCTATATACTGCCAACCGATTTCATTGCTCCTGTACCGACTATCAGGATAGATCACCCATCTTAAGAGTCTCTTAAAAACAAAATTGGACGCTGCCGAATTTCTACTTGATTCCTTCTTCATTCGTCGTCATTTGCCCAGACTGTCGCGCTGGCAAAGCGAACGTACCTCAACTTCAAATTGTCACACCAGCCGACTCGACATAGAATGGCCGCGCACAACCAGAATATTTCCCTGTTTGTCGCAGCTGACAAATCAATCCGAGTCACGTTTCCTCAATTAACGGTTTATCCCGAAGCCCATGAATATCGAATCCTTTGCAATCTATTTGGCCCCCCTGGCGCTGATCGTCTTCTTCTATCTGCGTGGCCGATACAAGAAAGAATCCTCTGCAGTCGAGGTGCTGAACGAATCGGTCGAAGCCGGACTGACCGAGCCATCCTCCTTGCACCCCGAGATCAACCCCAACTTGTGCATGGGCGCGGGCAGTTGCATCACATCATGCCCGGAGGAAGCAATCGGCATGATCAAAGGCAAGGCCGTGCTGATCAACCCGACACACTGCATCGGCCACGGCGCTTGCGCTACAGCGTGCCCGCACGATGCGATCAAACTGGTCTTCGGCACGGCAAAACGCGGCATGGACATTCCGGTGGTCAACACTAACTTCGAAACCAACGTCCCCGGCATCTTCATCGCAGGGGAACTTGGTGGCATGGGGCTTATCCGCAAGGCGGCGGGACAAGGCACGGCAGCGATCGACTCCATTTCCAAGCTGAAGGGCGGCAAACACCCCTACGACGTGGTCATCGTGGGCACGGGCCCGGCCGGACTTGCCGCCACATTGAGCGCGATGGAACACAAGTTGCGCCATGTCACGATCGAGCAGGAATCGGCGCTGGGCGGTTGCATCTTCCAGTATCCGCGCAACAAGGTGGTCATGACTGCACCGGTAAAACTTCCCCTCGTGGGCAAGATGCAATTCAAGGAAGTCAGCAAGGAAAAATTGCTCGAATTCTGGCATGCCATCATTTTGAAAACCGGCATGAAACTCAATTTCAACGAGCGTATGGAGACCATCACCAAGGTCGAGGGCGGATTCATCGTCAAGACCTCCAAAGCGTCCTATCAAACCCGCACCGTGCTGCTCGCCATCGGTCGCCGTGGCACACCGAGAAAATTGGGCGTCCCCGGCGAGGATCTGCCCAAAGTGGTGTACCGCCTGATCGAACCCGAGCAGTACCGGAACATGCATGTGTTGGTGGTTGGCGGCGGCGACAGCGCGCTGGAGGCCGCCATGTCCATTGCCGAACAACCCGGCACCACCGTGACGCTTTCCTACCGCAGCGACGCTTTCGGCCGCGGCAAACCCAAGAACCGCGAACGACTCAAAGAGATGACCGACCGGAAAATGCTCACCGTCCGCTTGAAATCCAATGTGAAGCTGGTCAACGAAAGATCGGTCGTGCTGGAACAGGATGGCCAGAAATTCGAGATCCCCAACGAAGGCATCATCGTTTGCGCGGGCGGTATCCTGCCCACACCGTTCCTCAAAGAGATCGGCATCATCGTCGAGGCCAAGTTCGGCACCACTTGACGGACAAATTGCAGACAAACAAAAAGGCTTGCAGCGCTGCAAGCCTTTTTGTTTTATTGGTGCCGCTTGTCGGATTCGAACTGACGACCTACCGCTTACAAGGCGGTTGCTCTACCAACTGAGCTAAAGCGGCGAAGTGTTGGCTTGCGCCGCACTCGGTGAAACTGGTGGGTCGGGCGAGATTCGAACTCGCGACCAACGGATTAAAAGTCCGCTGCTCTACCGACTGAGCTACCGACCCCTCCCAAAAGGGAGCGCGCATTATACGGGTTTGACTTCGAGTGTCAAACGAACCGTCAGATTGTCTATTCGCCGCTGTAGCGCGTGGAATCAGGCACTTCGGCGGCCGCGAATCCTTCGCGGCGCAATCGGCAGGAATCGCAACGGCCACAGGCACGGCCCTGCTCGTCAGCCTGGTAACACGACACCGTGATGCCGTAATCCACGCCCAGCTTCACGCCCTCGCTGATGATTTCCGCCTTGGAAAAATGCATCAGCGGTGCATGCAGGGTAAGCGGCTTGCCCTCCACTGCCGCCTGGGTTGCCAGATTGGCCATACGCTCGAAGGCCGCAACGTACTCGGGCCGACAATCCGGGTAGCCGGAATAATCCACCGCATTCACGCCGAAGAAGATGTCCTGCGCGTGCAGCACCTCGGCCCATGCAAGCGCAAGCGACAGCATGATGGTGTTACGGGCCGGAACATAGGTGATGGGAATGCCGCTGCTGGCCTGTTCCGGTACGGCGATATTGGCATCGGTCAGCGCCGACCCGCCGAAACCGGTCAGGTCGATATTCACCACCCTGTGTTCACGCGCACCAAGCGACTGCGCCACCTGCTTGGCCGCTGCCAGTTCCGCATGATGGCGCTGGCCGTAATCCACGCTCAGCGCAAAACACTCAAATCCCCGCGCTCGCGCCATTGCCAGCACCGTCGCCGAATCCAGACCTCCGGATAACAAAACCACCGCCCGCTTCATCGCCCCACCTCGTTACCCCACAATAATTTATGCAGTTGCACCTGCATACGCACCGGCAAACGGTCGCGCAATATCCATTGCGCCAGATCTTTGGGGGCAAGCTGCCCCTGCACCGGGGAAAACAACACCCCGCAGTGCTGCGTCAGGTGAAATTCTTCCAGCTTCTGTTTCGCCCACTGATAATCGGCCTCGTCTGCCAGCACGAACTTGATCTCGTCGCGCGCATTGAGATGCTCCAGGTTACCCCACACATTCTTTGCCATCTCACCCGAGGCGGGTGTCTTCAGGTCCAGCACCTTCATCACCCGGGCATCCACTCCGCCCACATCGAGCGCCCCGCTGGTCTCCAGCGACACGTCATACCCCGCATCACACAGCGCCCGCAGCAACTGCAAGCAATTTTTTTGCGCCAGCGGTTCACCGCCGGTGACACAGACATAGCGCGGAAGATGACGCGCCAATTCAGCCAGGATGCTTTCCAGCGTCATGGTCTGGCCGCCCGTAAAAGCGTAGGTCGTATCGCAGTAGGTACAGCGCAGAGGGCACCCGGTCAAGCGCACGAAAACGGTCGGCAAGCCGACACGACTGGTTTCACCTTGCAGGGAAAAAAAGATTTCGCTGATACGCAACGAAACGTTGGCAGAGGACATAACGATCGTCCCGCTTACTTGATGCTGGCAAGGCGCTTTTTCGCCTTCTCCGATGCGTCGCTCCCCGGGAATTGGGAGATGATCTGTTTCAGTGTCTTCTTGGCCGCGGGTTTGTTATTCAGGCTCAACTGGCAATCCGCGGTATTGAGCAACGCTTCCTGCACGCGCGGATGATCCTGATATTTGCTTACCAGCAACTGGTAGCTTGCAATACTGTTCTTGTAGTCCTTCAAGAGGAAATAGGCATTTCCCATCCAGTAATGGACGTTCGCCTCATGAACAGATTGCGGAAAATTCTTCAGAAAGTCACGGAACGCCAATGCGGCGTTCTGGTATTTTTCAGACTTGTACAGCGCATAAGCGGACTCAAAGGCCCGATTTTCGCCGACCGGGTCTGCCGACACATCCTTGGTGCCATCGGCGCGTTCGGACGAGTTTGAGGCTGCGGCAGATGCTTCGTTCGTTTCAACCCGGCGCAGACGCGTATCGAGATCAACGTAAAAATCCTTCTGGCGCTTCTCAGCATCCTGCAGGTTGTGCGAAAACTCCTCGTTCTGCCCGCGCAACTTGCGCAATTCAGTGTTCAACGCCTCCATCTGCATCTGCAGATCCAGCGTGGAGCGGATGAATTGTTCTTTTTCAGCCTCCGCAGAAGACAACGTTTGCTCCAGCTTGGCAATGCGCTGTTCCAGTTGCTTCACTTGTTTGCGCGCATCGTCATCTGCAAACAGTCCCGCCGCGGCGGAACTGCTCAGCACGCACAAAAAGGTCAGCAACCAGAAACGCATGAAAACGCCTACTTGGCTACGATATCCGCACGGCGGTTCTGCGACCATGAGGACTCGTCATGACCACTGGAACGCGGCTTCTCTTCGCCGTAGCTGACTGTCTCGATCTGCGAGGATTTTGCGCCGGACAGGATTAGCAGCTTCTTGACATTGTTGGCACGACGCTGGCCCAGCGCCAGGTTGTACTCGCTGCTACCGCGTTCGTCGGCATTGCCTTCAACGCGCACTTTGGCACTCTTGTTCTTCGCCAGATATGCACCATGTGCTTGAACTGTTGCGCGATCAGCTGCCTGTACGACATCCACATCGAACGGGAAGAAAATGCTGCGGGTGCTGGTCAGATCAGCATCGGCGCTGGCCGCGACGGGCGCGGGCTCAACAGCGGGGGCGGCGGCCGGTGCGGCTTCGGCAACAGCAGGCGCAGGTGCTTCAGCAGCGGCGGGAGTCGCGGGCTCTTTGACCTCTTCCTTTGGCACATCGCTCGCGCAGGCGGCCAGCAGATTAACCAATAAAATACTCAAAAAAATCTTCTTCATCGTGATCTCCATTTATTTACTGTTTCAGGAAAGGTCCCCAAATCGGCTCGCGTATATCACCGCGCTGAGCGACCATCTTTTGCTTCACCCTACCATCGCTGGATACGGTCGCCAATATACCACGACCCTGCGACTCCGTTGCGAACAAGACCAGCTTCCCGTTGGGTGCGAAACTCGGTTTTTTCTCCCAACCTCCACTGGTCAATATCTGCATCTGTTTGCTCTCAAAATCCTCCACCGCGATATAGAACACACCGCCGATGAAGTGCGAGAACACAAAATTCTTTCCGTCGGGACTCACCCGCGGTGAAAAATTATTATTGCCTTCGTATGTCAAACGCTCCGCGGTTCCGCCATCCACCGGAACACGATATATCTGTGCGCTACCGCCGCGATCGGACGTGAACAGCAATGTTTTCCCATCCGGCAAAAAATTTGGCTCGGTGTCGATTGCCTCGCTGAAAGTGATGCGGCGCAAATCAGTGCCGTCGGCACGCACGGTGTAGATCTGCGAACTGCCATCGCGGCTCAGCACCATTGCCAGCAACTTGCCGTTGGGCGACCACACCGGTGCACTGTTGCTCCCGGGGAAGTCTGCCAGCACGGAGCGTTGCCGCGTTGCCAGCGACTGTACAAAAACAGTGGCATGCCCGCGCTCGAAACTCACATAGGCAATCTGGCTGCCGTCCGGGGACCAGGCCGGCGACATGATCGGCTCGTTCAGCGCCAACAGGGTCTGCTCTCCAAAACCGTCGCTGTCCGCCACGACCAGTCGGTATTTTTTGGACTCTCGGTTCACATAAGCAATGCGCGTGCTGAAGACGCCGGGCGTGCCCGTCAATTTTTCGTACACCAGATCAGCAACGCGATGGCCGATTGCGCGCAATTGCTCGGCCTTCGCGGTCACCGCCAAACCGACCAACTCAGTGCGGCGCACCATATCCAGCAGACGGAACCTCACTTCCACCCGCCCGCCGTCCAGCGAACGCACCTTGCCGATGAGCAACGCTTCCACACCGGGCCACTCGACGTAATTCACTTCTTCCGGCTCATGCGGAGCTTTGCCTTCCGGGTCTATCAACTTGAATAAACCGGTGCGCAACAAGTCGTTGGAAACGACACTGCTGATCGACTGCCCCACCATTTTTTCTTCCCCGGCGAACCGCACCATTGAAATGGGAACCTGATGTTCGCCCGCCCCGGTAATCTCGATCGTCAATTCAGCCCGCGCAGAAAGTGCCGCACACAGCAAAACGATAGCCCCCAAAAAACGCATATACACTTTCTCCTACGGTCTGATCGACAACTTCAACTCGCGAAACAGCATCTGCAATGAAACCTCGGCCGGCATCGGCAACGGGTCTGCCAAACGGATGGCTCGTTCCGCCGCGTTGTCGTATGCGGGGAATCCGCTGCTCTTCTTCAACTCCACATCCATCACCGTGCCATCCGGCAGCAGCGTAATCTTGAACACCGCCTCCACATTCTCCGGCACATCGGCGACCATCTTCATCTTGCGCCGTATCTTGCTGCGAATCATGTCCTGATAACGTTCGACCTGCACCCTGGTCGCCATGTTCACTTCGGCACGAACCCGTGCCTGCTCCGCCTGGACCCGCTCCTGCTCATTCTTTCTGAGCCGCTCCGAATACGCTTCCAGTTCCTTGCGTTCAGCTTCCTGCTTGGCCGCGGCTTTTTCCCTGTCCTTCTTGGACTGCTTTTCCTTCACTTCCACTTTCTTGTGCTTCTTGTCGCGCAACTCGATATCGGCCTTTGCCGGAGGCAAGGCAGGGGCTACGACCTTGGGAGGGGATATTGGTTCAATTCTTGGCGGGGGAGAAGGTTGTTGTTCCGCCACCGCCTCCGTATTCGGCATATCCTCCCACATCTCCACCATGAACGCGTCCGGCGGCCGGGATTGCCAACGCACTCCGAAATACAGCAGCGAAAAGAATGCAAGATGCACCGCCAGCGCCAGAATTCCGGCTGAAATGCGATACGGCTCCTGATAGTTCAGTGTTGCGCTCATCGGCTCTTGGCAAGCAACCCGATCTTCTTGATGTGTTGCTGTTGCAGCATATCCATGACATTGATGACTTCTTCGTAACGCACGTTCTTGTCTGCCGAGACCACCACCGGCTGCTCGGGATTCTTCTTAAGGCTCGTCTGCAGACGACCGGCCAGCTCATCGCGCGATACCGGCGACTCCTGCCCGCCCTTGGAGTGGTCGCGAAGCACTAGCGTGGTGTCCTTCTTGATAACGATCTCCAGTGGGGCCACCGGCGGCGCCAGCGACTTGCCCACGCTGGGCAGGTCGATCTGCCCCGGATTCATCAACGGCGCGGTGATCATGAAGATCACCAGCAGCACCAGCATCACGTCGATATACGGCACGACGTTGATCTGACTCATCGGTGGATGGGAGGCGCGGCGGCTATAGTTCACTTTGCCCCTCCACTGTCTCTCGCCTCTTCATGGCTGCCTCTGCAGCACATTCGAGAATTCTTCGATGAAACTCTCGAAGCGCGAAGCCAATCGGGTCACGTCGTGCGCGTAGCGGTTGTAGGCCACCACCGCGGGGATCGCCGCGAAAAGACCCATCGCTGTCGCCACCAGCGCTTCGGCGATGCCCGGCGCAACATGCGCCAGCGTCGCCTGCCCCACATTGGAAAGCCCGCGGAATGCGTTCATGATGCCCCACACCGTACCAAGCAACCCCACATAAGGACTGACCGAACCCACCGTGGCCAGAAAAGACAAATGCGATTCCAGATGATCCATCTCTCGCTGGTAGCGTGCGCGCATCGCGCGGCGCGCCCCGTCCATGACCGCCGCACTGTCCACGCCGTGCGTTTTTTTCAGTTTGACGTATTCGGCAAAGCCCGACGCAAAAATGCGCTCCAGCGCGCCGATATCGTGCCTCGACTGGCTGTTCGCCTGCTGGTAAAGCGCGTTCAGGTTGGGGTTGCCCCAAAAGGCATCCTCGAATTCGCGCGTCTGCGACACTGCAGAACGTACCGCAAACAGCTTGAGGAAGATGTACCACCACGACATCAGCGACACCAGCAACAGCAGCCCCATCACCAACTGCACCAGCAGGCTGGCATCGGCAACCAGCTTAATGAACGACAAGTCCTGAATCAGATCCATATGTTTAATCCCATTGTTTGCGCAACGCGTCCGGCACACTCACCGGCTTGAAAGCCTTCAAATCCACACACACCAGACTCACCTCGCCTTCAACCAGCAACTCCTCACCGCGCAGTACCGTCTGATGGATAAGCAATCGACTGCGCCCGATCTCCTTGATCTGCGATGTGACTGAGACCAAATCGTCCAGCACGGCGGGCCTCAGGTATTCCAGCTTGAGCGAACGCACCACAAAAGCCACGCCCAGATCTTTCATCAGGCTCGAATTGGTGTGGCCGAACGTGCGCAACCACTCAGTACGCGAACGCTCCATAAAGTTCACATAGCTGGCGTGATAAACGACGCCGCCCGCATCCGTATCCTGGAAATACACCCGAACCGGCCAGGCAAAGACTTTGTGTTTACTCATCCCACAGTCCCTTGTTATTCCCGCTTTGCGCCTGTACCAGCCCGAAATGCTGGTACGCATTCGCCGTCGCCATGCGCCCGCGCGGCGTGCGCTGCAGGTAGCCCTGCTGGATCAGGTAAGGCTCGATCACATCCTCGATGGTGTCGCGTTCTTCGCCGATGGCGGCCGCGAGGTTATCCACGCCCACCGGCCCACCCATGAATTTCTCGATCACGGTTTGCAGCAACTTCCTGTCCATCACATCCAGCCCGCGCGAGTCCACGTCCAGCATGGTCAGCGCGGCATCCGCCACTTCGCGCGTGGCGTTGCCGTCGGCGCGCACATCGGCGTAGTCGCGCACACGGCGCAGCAGCCGGTTGGCAATGCGCGGCGTGCCGCGCGAGCGTTTGGCAATCTCCAGCGCGCCGTCGGGCGAGATGGGCAATTCGAGCAAGCCGGAGGAGCGCGTAACGATGCGCTGCAATTCTTCCGGCGTGTAAAACTCCAGGCGCGCCACGATGCCGAAGCGGTCGCGCAGTGGATTGGTCAGCATACCGGCGCGCGTGGTCGCGCCGACCAGCGTGAACGGCGGCAGGTCGATCTTCACCGAACGCGCCCCCGGGCCTTCACCGATCATGATGTCGATCTGATAGTCCTCCAGCGCGGGATACAGGATTTCTTCGACCACAGGCGACAGGCGATGTATCTCGTCAATGAACAACACGTCGTGCGGTTCGAGGTTGGTGAGCAGCGCGGCCAGATCGCCCGCCCGCTCAAGCACCGGCCCCGACGTGTGGCGCAGGTTCACGCCCATCTCGCGCGCGATGATCTGCGCCAGCGTGGTCTTGCCCAGCCCGGGTGGGCCGAACAACAGCACATGGTCGAGCGGCTCTTTGCGTTTCTTCGCCGCCTGGATGAATATCTCCAACTGCCCGCGAATCTTCTCCTGCCCGACATACTCGTCGAGCTGCTTGGGACGCAATGCGCGTTCCAGGGCCTCTTCCTGCGGGGATGCCGGTGCGGCAGAAATGATGCGGGGTGCGGCGGAAAGATCGTCGTTGTGGATCATGCTTTGGATAATAACTTAAGCGCCTGACGGATACCGCCGGAGACATCTGCATCCTTGGGCAACTGCCGGGCCGCCCAGTCCGCCTCCTTCTCGTTGTAACCCAATGCCAGCAACGCATTGACGATGTCGCCGCCGGACGAAGCGACGCTTTCCCCCTGTGTCGCGCCTGCAACACCCACGGAGAATTTTCCCTGCAATTCCAGCAACAGTCGCTCGGCGGTCTTCTTGCCCACGCCGGGGATTTTCGTCAAGCGGCCCGCATCCTTGTTCGCCACCGCGGCGGCCAGGTCGGCAATGGAAAGACCGGACAACACCGACAGCGCGAGTTTGGGGCCGACACCGCTGATTTTGAGCAACTGGCGGAACGCGATGCGTTCTTCATGCGTGGCAAAACCGTACAGCAGTTGTGCATCCTCGCGTACCACGAAATGCGTGTGCAGCACCACCTTCTCGTTCAGCGCGGGCAAGTTGTAGAAGGTGCTCATCGGCACATCCAGCTCGTAGCCGACACCCTGCACGTCCAGCAGTATCTGCGGCGGGTTTTTCTCCAGCAGGATGCCGCTCAGTCTTCCGATCATGTGCTTCCTTTTGTCAGGATCAACGCCAGCGACAGCAGTGCTCCGTGCGTCATCATCGCGGCGATGGTGGCTTTGATAGCGCCGCCCAGTTGCCAGGGCTGCGCCGCATTCCGGAACAGCAAGCGGGTCGCCTTGACCGATAGTGGCAACGCCAGGAAGACGATCAGCGCCAGCATCGGCAACCAGCCCAACAACACGCTCGCCGCCAGCCACAGATAGGCCAGCGCCACGACCAGCGCATAGCCCCAGCGCGCGGAATTCACCGGCAATCTTGCCACCCAATGCAGCTTGCCTGCCGCTGTATCGGCGGTGCGATCCGGGAACTGGTTGATGTAAAGCAGGTTGGCAACCAGCAGCGCATACGAAAAACCTGCAATGAAGGGAGCGGCGTCAAAACTCCTGCGCTGCACGAAATCGGTGCCGACCGTGATCGCCAGGAAACCGCCTGCCACGCACAATTCCCCCAACCCGCGGCTATTGAGTTTGAACGGGGGCGCGGAGTAGGCCCAACCGATGAACAGCCCGGCCAGCCCGACATACATCAATTGCGGTGCGGAACGTTCCATCAGCCACAATCCCGCCAGCGCCACGCCGGCGAACAGCGCAAAACCATAATTGCGCATCTGCGCCACTGTCATCACACCGTTCTGGATAAAGCGGCTGCCGCCGGTAAAGGGAAACACGCGCTCGGTGTTCTGCGCATCCGTGCCGTTGAGCGCATCGTAATAATCGTTGAGCACGTTCACGCCAGCCTGCGTCAGCAATGCGAACAACAGCGTCACCAGCGCGAGCGCAATATCAAAGGAAAACTCCCCGCGCCAGGCGGTCGCCAGGCCGACGAGACACGCCATCAAGCTGGCCGTCAGGAAAGGCGGACGGGTCGCAGCCACGTAGCGGGCGAGCGGGTTTTGGAATGCTGCTATCGTCGGTTCCAGCGGTTGCGTCATACCATTCTCCCATTTCGTACACGAAATCCTTTGGTCGCCAAAGCGCCCAGCCCCATGCCACTGTGGGCATGGCAGATTGCACAAGCGAGCGCATCCGCCGCATCAGGACCTGGAGCACCCGACAGATTCAGCAAGCGCTGCACCATGGCCTGCACCTGCTCCTTGTCGGCATGGCCGTTGCCGACCACCGCCTGTTTCACCTGTAGCGCGGTATATTCCGCAACGGGCAAATCCGCCAGCACCGCCGCGCAGATCGCCGCACCGCGCGCCTGCCCCAGCAGCAGGGTGGATTGCGGGTTCACGTTCACGAACACTTTTTCCACCGCCGCTTGTTCCGGCTTGTGCAACGCGATGACCTCACCCAGCCCGCTCAGGATCACTTTCAATCGCTCCGGCAACTCGCCGTCCGGCGTCTTGATGCAGCCGCTGGCGACGTAGTGCAGATGTTGGCCTTGTTTGTCGATGACACCGAAGCCGGTGATGCGCAGGCCGGGGTCGATGCCTAAAATGCGTATTGGGGAAGGGGGAAAGGGGACGGGGGAAGGGCGGCTCATCGGCGCGGACAGGTTTTGCCCTTCTCCGTTTCCCCTTTACCCTTCCCTTGTCCCATCATTCCTCAAGCACCGCATTGGTAAAGACTTCCTGCACATCATCGCAGTCTTCCAGCGCGTCCAGCAGTTTTTGCATGCGCACCGCATCATCGCCGGTGAACGAAACTTCATTTTCCGGACGCATGGTGACTTCGCCCATTTCCGGCTTGAACCCGGCCGCCTCCAGACGCTGCTTGACCGCCATAAAGTCGTGCTGGGAGGTGATCACTTCGATGCTGCCGTCGTCGTTGTTCACGATATCCTCGGCCCCCGCATCCAGCGCCACTTCCATCAGCGCATCTTCATCGGTACCCGGCGCAAAGATCATGTGGCCGCAATGTTTGAACAGGAAAGCGACACAACCGTCGGTTCCCAGGTTGCCGCCATACTTGGTGAACGCGTGGCGCACATCCGCAACCGTACGCGTCTTGTTGTCGGTCAGGCAGTCGACGATCACCGCCGCGCCGTTGATGCCGTAACCTTCGTAGCGCAGCTCCATATAGTCCACGCCCTCCATTTCGCCCGCCCCGCGCTTGATGGCGCGTTCGACGTTATCCTTGGGCATGTTCTGGTCGTAGGCCTTTTCCATCGCCAGACGCAGGCGCGGGTTGATATCGGGATCGCTGCCGCCCAGTTTGGATGCAACCGTGATTTCCTTGATCAGACGCGTAAAGATCTGCCCGCGTTTGGCATCCTGACGGCCCTTGCGGTGTTGAATGTTCGCCCATTTACTGTGGCCGGCCATGGTGATTCCCTGAATATGCTCAATAAGCCGGATGGTAACATTTCGCGACACATTGACCAAAACGCCCGCGCTCAACGCCTCGACAAGCATCAGGAAATGCGGGAATCTGCCGCTATAATCCCCACATTCGGTTTATCAATCGCAAAGGAGCCTCCCATGAAATGTCGCCATCTGCTGATCCTCTCCGCCGGGCTGCTACTGACCGGCAACGCCCTGGCCGACGAAGCCCTGCTCAGGAAAAGCGGCTGTTTCGCCTGTCATACCGTAGATAAAAAGCTTGTGGGGCCCGCACTGAAAGATGTCGCGGCCAAATACAGGGGCACCCCGGGCATAGTCGCCACCCTGGCAAAGAAGGTTCGTTCAGGCGGGGGCGGCAACTGGGGAACCGTGCAAATGGCACCGGCGCCCGCCACGGTGAGCGATGAGGATCTTAAAGTCGCCATCACCTACATCCTCTCACTCAAGTAAGCGTCGTAGTCGCAAAAGCAGACAGGCCAGCAAAAGCTGGCCTGTCTGCTTTGTACCGGTGCTTCTATTGCTTACTGGTCGCGCTTCATCATGCCTTCGCCGGGCTTGCCGTGCATTTTGCTGTGCATACTCTTCATGTATTCAGCGATCTCGTCCTTGCTGATCTTACCGTCCTTGTTGCTGTCGATTTCATCAAAGTGCTTGAATAACATAGGCATGCCGATCTCGGCCTCATCCTTGCTCAAGGCGGCATCGTGGTTGATATCGACCTCTTCAAAACGGCTATCGAAGCTTTGATTGCCTTTATCGCCTTTTACATCGCATTTATCTTTCATCTTCACCTTGCATTTGTCCGCCATTTTCATATGTCCGGCGTCCATTTCCTCCTGGGTGAGCTTGCCGTCGTGATTGGCGTCCAGCTCCTTGAAGTGTTCACTATGAAATGCGTCGAATTCTTTCTTGCTGACCGCCCCGTCGCCGTTCTTGTCCATGTCCTTCAAGGAATGCGCACCAAAGCCGCCTTCATGATCCATATCGCAGGCCTGCACCAGCGGTACGGCGCATGCCAGACAGCCCGCCATGATTAAAGTTGAAATTGTTTTCATGCTTACTCTCCCGTGTAGTTAATGAGCCCGCCCGTTCTTCAGGCAGTGCTCTTGGAGACAGATTAACATGAAGGAAGTTCAGCGACAGGGCGGCGGGTTATAATCCGCCGGAATTTTTTCAGCAGCCCCCAATGAACATATTTTACGAAGAAGACGGCGGTTTCAAGGTCGGCAATATCCTTACCGACAACACCACCTCCCTGCAGGTCGAGAACACCCACGGCAAGCGCAGCAAGATCAAATCGGCCAACGTGATGCTGCGTTTCGCCCAGCCCGGCATGTCCGAATTCCTGACCCAGGCGGAGCAAGTGGCCGCCGACATCGACGTGGACTTCCTGTGGGAAGCCTCGCCGCCGGACGAATTCGAATTCGGCACGCTGGCGCAGGAATACTTCGGCCATACCCCCAGCCCCATCGAAGCGGCAGGGGCATTGATCCGTTTGCATGGGTCGCCGATGCACTTCTACAAGAAGGGCAAAGGCTGCTACAAGGCCGCCCCGCCCGACGCGCTGAAGTCCGCGCTCGCCAGCGTGGAAAAGAAGCGCCTGCAAGCCGAACTGCAGGCGCGCTACACCGAACAGCTCGGCAACTTCCAGATGCCCGCCGAGTTCGCCGAGCATCTATCCATGGTCCTGTACAAGCCGGATCGCAACACCCTCGAAGTCAAAGCGCTTGAAGCCGCCTGTGCCGCCACGCACCTGTCTGCCGCGCACCTGCTGGAAAAGTGCGGCGCGCTGCCCTCGACGCACGACTACCACCTGAACAAGTTCCTGTTCGAAAACTTCCCGCGCGGCACCGGATTCCCCGAAGTTTCGGTGGAAGAACATCCCGAATTGCCGCTAGCGAACGTCAACGCCTTCAGCATCGACGACGCCAGCACCACCGAAATCGACGACGCGTTCTCCATCGAAAAACTGGCGAACGGCAACTGGCGCATCGGCGTGCATATCGCCGCGCCCACGCTGGGCATTGCTCCCGGTTCGCCCATTGACGCCATCGCCGCCCAGCGCATGTCCACCGTGTATATGCCGGGCGACAAGATCACCATGCTGCCGGACAACGTGGTGCAGGCCTTCACCCTGTGCGCGGACAAGGTCTGCCCCGCGCTTTCGCTGTATGTGGAGGCGGATGCCGAAACGCTGGCGATCATGAACAGCGAAAGCCGCCTCGAACGCCTGCACATTGCCGCCAACCTGCGCCATGACACGCTGGAGCCGTTGTTCAACGAGGAGACGCTGGCCGCGGGCAAGCTCGACTACACCTACGCGCCGGAACTCAAGTTGCTGTGGGACTTCGCGCAAAAGCTGGAAGCCGGCCGAGGCAAATCCGCCGACAACAGCACGCAACAGATCGACTACACCTTTAATGTTGAAAATGATCGCATCAGCATCGGCCAGCGCCTGCGCGGTTCGCCCATCGACAAAGTCGTGTCCGAACTGATGATCCTGGCCAACAGCATGTGGGGCAAGCTGCTGGACGACAACAATGTGGCGGGCATCTACCGCACGCAGAACAACGGCAAGGTAAAGATGAGCACCATCGCCGCGCCGCACCAGGGCCTGGGTGTTGCGCACTACGCCTGGTCGAGCTCGCCGCTGCGCCGCTATGTCGACCTGGTGAACCAGCGCCAGATTATCAGCGTGCTGCGCGGTGAAGTGCCGGTCTATGCCCGGAACGACACTACTCTGTTCGCTATCCTGAGCAGCTTTGACGCTGCCTATACTATATATAACGAGTTCCAGCGCGACATGGAACGCTACTGGTGCCTGCGCTGGCTATTGCAACAGAATGTCAAACAAGTCGAAGCCAATGTATTGCGCGAGAATCTCGTCAAACTCGCCAATATCCCGCTGATCGGACGCATCCCGTCGCTGCCCGAAACCCCGCCCAATACCCGAGTGACGATGGAAATCGTTTCGGTCGACCTGCTTGATCTGAATTTCGAAGCCCGCTACCAGGCCAACGTGGAAGTGACCGCATGAAATACCCGTCCGCCACTGTGTTGCAACAGCCTAAACAACGCCTGTCGCTCTCAATGGCGTTCTCGTTCGGATTGCACGCCTTCGTCCTGTTCGGCATCGCTTTCGTCGTGCCCGCCTCCAGGCACATCCCCGTCGTCAACCAGCCGCTGGAAGTGACGCTGGTCAACAGCAAATCCGGCAACCGCCCGAACAACGCCACCGCGTACGCGCAAAGCAATCTCGAGGGCGGCGGCAACACCGATGAGGAACACCGCATCAAGACCCCCTTCCCCGTACTCGGCGACGGCAAGCGCTTCACCCCGGAACAGGCCGCACAGCGCCTGCGCCAGCTGGAACAGGAAACAAAACGCCTGCTGACTCGCAGCAAGAGCGACTACTCGGTGGCGGAGAACAAGACCCAGAAGCAACAGCGCGAAAACTCGGGGGCCAACGGCCGCGACCTGGTGAAACGCTCGCTTGAGATTGCGCGCCTGGAAGCGCAGATCAACAAGAGCATGGACATGTACGAGAAACTGCCGCGGCGCAAATTCATCGGCGCGCGCACGCAGGAATACCGTTTCGCCCAATACGTTGAAGACTGGCGCGCCAAGGTCGAACGCATCGGCAACCTGAACTATCCCGAAATGGCGCGCCGCCAGAAGATCTACGGCAAACTCGCCCTCACCGTTTCCATACGCTCCGACGGCAGCGTGGAAAGCATCGAAGTCAACCGCCCCTCGGGCCAGCGCATACTCGACGCCTCGGCCGTCCGTATCGTGAAACTCGCCACCCCCTTCGCGCCATTCCCGCCCGATATCCGCAAAGACACCGATGTGCTGAGTATTACGCGCACTTGGATATTTACTTCTACGGATAAGCTGGAAAGCGAATAACCATTTTTCCTCCGCAGCTTGCAATTACCCAAGTAGAATAGTCGGGTGGCACCATCCGGGCTCGCCCCATTCGTCGATTTATCGAGAACTGAATATGACTTCTACTCGAGCCAGCGGAATCCTGCTGCACCCCACATCACTGCCCGGCCCCTTTGGCTCCGGCGACTTAGGCACGGGCGCCTATCATTTCGTGGATTGGCTGGCCAGCGCCGGACAGACCTACTGGCAGATGCTGCCGCTGGGCGAATCGGACCAGGGCAACTCGCCCTACACCAGCAGTTCCGCTTTCGCGGGCAGCCTGCTGCTGATCGACCTTGAGGAATTGTCCCGGCAGGGCTGGCTGGTTGCCGACGACCTGGTGCCCGGCCCGAAACTCGATGCCGGGCGCGTCCATTATGATGTGGTCAAACCCTATCGCATGCAGCGCCTGCAAACCGCCGCGCGTCGTTTCTTTTCCACAGCGGAATGCAGCCGCCACACCGAGTACTTCGCCTTCTGCGAATCGGAGAAACACTGGCTGGACGACTTCGCGTTGTTCAAGGCCATCGAAAAGCACGAGCAGTTCCGCAATTGGAACCAGTGGCCGGCAGAACTGGTGCGGCGCGAACCAAGCGCGCTTGCCGATGCCCGGCAGCGCTATGCGGAAGAAGTCGCGTTCTGGAAATTCTGCCAGTGGAACTTCTACCGGCAGTGGTTGCTGTTGAAACAATACGCCAACGAGCGCGGCATCAGGATGATCGGCGACGTGCCCATCTTCGTCTCCTATCAGAGCGCTGATGTGTGGGAATACCAAACCCTGTTCGAGCTGGACGACGCCGGCAACCCCATCGTCGTGGCGGGTGTGCCGCCCGATTATTTCAGTGCCACCGGACAATTGTGGGGCAACCCGCTGTATCGCTGGGACGCCCACAAACAGACCCATTACACGTGGTGGAAAGCACGCCTGGCGCAGGCCTTCCGGCTGTTCGACCTGGTCCGCATCGACCACTTCCGCGGATTCGCCAGTTACTGGGCCACACCGGCCGGTGCCGAGAACGCCATCGGCGGCGAATGGGTCGATGGCCCCGGCGAGGAACTGTTCGAGGCATTCCGGCAGAAGTTCGGGCACCTGCCCATCATCGCCGAAGACCTCGGCCTGATCACGCCAGAAGTGATCAAGCTGCGCGAAGATTTCGACCTGCCCGGCATGCGCATCCTGCAGTTCGCGTTCGGCGACAACGACAGCAACTTCTTCCTGCCGCACCACTACGTGCCCAACACCGTGGCCTATACCGGCACGCACGACAACGACACCAGCATTGGCTGGTGGAATACCGCAAGAGAACACGAGAAAAACTATGCGAAGTTCTATTTAAAGACTGACGGCGCGGAAATCCACTGGGACATGATGAAAGCACTGGCCGATTCCGCCGCCGACACTGTGATCTTTCCGCTGCAGGATGTCATGGGACTAGACAGCCAACACCGCATGAACCTGCCGGGAACGGCCTGGGGCAACTGGGAATGGCGTTTCGCGTGGGAGCAGGTGCAGGACTCGCAGACCAGAAGATTGGCTGATCTGACGGCTGAACATCTGCGCGACCCGAGAGTTTCTTGAGTTGCATCTCAAGGCGTAGCAAGGCATCCCCCCTTTGCAACGCCTCGGATGGGTTTTTTCAACGAAGCTTTGGCGATTCCTGCTGAAGAATCATCAAAGGCTCGACCAAAAAAGATAAGAGCCCAGGTATAAGCCGTCGTTCAAATTGACGCAGTTCGAATCGTAAAATTCGCCCCCTTCGTACCATTCCCAACTGGCATCCGCTGGGATACCGACATCCTCAGCATCACTCGTACCTGGATATTTACTTCTACGGATAAGCTGGTAAGCGAATAGCAGTCAAATGTTACGCACTTGGCAGTGCAACTCAGTTACGCACATCGTTTTCTGACCATTCATCACTCCTCCCTTGTGTCTCATGTAAAATCCACAGTCGAAACACGGTCAATAGCATGCAAAAACAAACTTTGAAAGGTGCAAGATGAATATCGGAAACAATTTGCGTAAATTGGGCGAACTCAGTATCGGAATCGGCGCCATTGTCACACTGGCACTTGCTGGGTGTGGTGGCGGCGGCAGCAGTGGTAGCAGCGGCGGAAACAATACTCCAGCACCATCGCTGACTGGATTGGTGAGTACTATTGCCGGATTGGCTGGCACGCCAGGTTTGCCCAATTCCTCTGCAGCCACAGGCACTTCTGTCCGGTTCGAATATCCCGCCAATATCGCAACTGACGGCACTAACCTATTCGTAACCGATGAATATAACAATACTATTCGCAAGATCGTCATAGCTTCTGGCGCGGTAACAATTTTTGCTGGCTCTACTACCGCAGCCTCTGGGGTTTCGGACGGACAAGGAACAGGGGCTTTGTTCAACACCCCGCGCGGCATTGTTTATGACGGCACAGGTAGCCTATATGTTGCAGATATGGGCAATAACAGCATACGCAAAATCGATATTGCCTCACAACAAGTCAGCACCCCATTTGGTAGCCTTACGGGCGCTTCCGGGGTCAGCAATGGCACATCAAATAATGCACTTTTCTACGGCCCGTTTGGTGTTACAAAGCTTGGCTCTAACCTTTACGTGACAGATGCTGGAAACAGCACCATCCGCAAAATCGATCTGACCAATAGCATTGTTAACACTTTTGCAGGAACAACTGGCGGACCCGGCTATAGCACGGGTGCTGCTGGAACGTCAGCTATGTTCAACGCCCCCGCCGACATCACAACAGACGGGACCAACCTGTTCGTAGCGGACTCGGGCAATCACAACATCCGTCAAATCAATGTTTCAACGCAAATGGTATCGACCTTGGCAGGAAGTTCATGGATCAGCACCACCGCGTCGTCAGCAGGCCTCTATCCTGCCGGCACAGCCAATGGAACAGGAACTTTTGCTCGCTTTAATCTTCCGGCCGGACTTACCTCGGATGGCACCAACCTGTTTGTTTCAGACTCCCTCAATCACACGATCCGCAAAGTTGTCATCGGCTCAGGCCTTGTTACCACTTTGGCTGGTTCAAACATTCATGGGACCTCAGATGGAACAGGAGCTTATGCCAGCTTCTACCAGCCTGTCGGCATTCTTTATCTCAATAGCACTCTCTATGTTGCAGATTGGCGAAATCACACCATCCGCAAGATTCAGTAATCCGTTTGCTGACTCACCCCAAACCGCCCGCCTTCGCGGGCGGTTTTATTTTGCCCTCCACAACAATGCTTGCCGCGCCCCCGGAGCTTTGTTAAGGTTCCCCCTATGTCTCACCCACGCTATCTCCTGCCACTGTTTTTTGTCCTCGCCCTGCTGTTTGCCCAGCAAGGCGCGGTGACACACGGCATCGCGCACACGCTGGCGGAGCAGTCGCAGGACCAGTCGCTGCCGCACGACAATCATTGCGACCTGTGCGCGGCCTACGCGCAGATCGGCAGTGCCGTCGGTGTCGGGCATATCCATTTCGATTTCGCCTCAACTTTTGAGGCGACACACACGACTCATTCCTTTTCTTTCCATTCCGTCGCGTTCGCCGCGTTTGCGGCACGAGCACCTCCGCTGCCCGCATAATTTGCTTGTCATATTCGCGCGTTATTCTGGGAGCATGCCGCTCCCGCAATAGTGCATGAGCTTTGGTAACTGATTTTGTTGGAGCGATCCATGTTCAAATCTTTTTTTATGTGTGCCGCATTGTCGGCATTGCTGATTCATTCCCCCGGTATTTTTGCTGCCGAATCGGGCGGCGAAGCCGCCTTCAATCCCGCCTTCTCGCTCATCCTTTCCGGCACCTACGGCAGCCTGCAACGCGACCCCGCCATTCCCGCCACCGGCTTTGCCATGAATCCCAATCCAGGGCACGAGCAGGGTTTCAATCTTGGCGAATCGGAGATGGGCATCTCGGCCAACATCGACCCGCAATACCGCGGTGTCGCCGCGCTCGCGCTCGACCCGGCTGGCGGCATCAGCGTGGAGAACGCCTTTGTGCAGACCACATCATTGGGCGACGGGTTGAACCTCAAGTTCGGGCGCATCTTCTCCGGTCTGGGGTACCTCAACGAGCAACACGCCCACGCCTGGGACTTCACCGACCAGCCGCTGGTGTATGCCGTGTTATGGGACAACCAATTGGGCGAGGACGGCGTGCAGTTGAAATGGCTGGCACCCACGGACATATTCCTCGAAGTGGGTGGCGAGATCGGCAAGGGACGCGGCTACCCGGGCACCGACCGCACCAAGAACGGCAGCGGCGCGGGTGTGCTGTTCGCGCATCTGGGCGATGACATCGGCATCGAGCAGAGCTGGCGTGCCGGTTTGTCGCTGCACCAGACCCGGCAGCAGGATGCCGCAAGCTCCGTGGGCAACATCAGCAACAGCTTCACCGGTGACAGCCGCACCGTCGGGCTGGATGCCGTGTGGAAATACTCGCCCAACGGCAACATCCGCGAGCGTTACCTGAAAGTCCAGGGCGAATACTTCCATCGCAGATTGAACGGTGACCTGAGTTACGACACCACCGGTGCGAACAGTACCGACACCTACGCCGTCACCCAGAGCGGCTGGTATGTGCAAAGCGTGTACCAGTTCATGCCGCGCTGGCGCAGCGGGTTGCGTTATGACCGGCTTGATCCGGGTGCCGCGCAAGTCGGCGCGCTGAATGCGGGCAACGTGATCGCCAACTACGCGTTCCACCCGTCGCGGATCACGTGGATGGCGGATTACAGCCCGAGCGAATTCTCGCGTTTCCGTGTGCAACTGGCGCGCGACAACTCGCGGCAAGGTCTGGCCGACAACCATCTGTTCGTGCAATACATCATGAGTCTGGGGGCGCATGGCGCTCACCAGTATTGAAAGAACAACGCCGTCATGCCGGTGAGGACCGGTATCCAGACAGTTAACCAAATCCCGTGCATCGCACTGACAAATGCAACTGCATGTTTGATACAAACACTGGATACCGGCTTTCGCCGGTATGACGAATCGGAAAGGATACTGACATGAAGAAAACTCTAATTACTATTTCCCTGCTGTTGCTCGGCACCCAAGCCCACGCCCTCAACATCTTCGCCTGCGAACCCGAGTGGGCAGCACTCACGCAGCAACTCGCCGGAGACAAAGTCAGCATCTACACCGCCACCGGCGCACTGCAGGATCCGCACCGCATCGAGGCGCGTCCCAGCCTGATCGCCAAGGCGCGCCGCGCCGATCTGGTGGTGTGTACGGGTGCCGAGCTGGAGATGGCCTGGCTGCCCGTGGTGCTGCGCGAATCCGGCAACGGCAAAGCACAGCCCGGCGGTGCAGGCTATTTCGAGGCGGCCTCGGTAGTACACATGCTGGAAGTGCCGACCAGATTGGACCGCGGCGACGGCGATGTACACACCATGGGCAACCCGCACATCCAGACCGACCCGCGCAATTTCCTGCCCGTGGCCGATGCCGTCACCCAGCGCCTGATCCAGCTTGATCCGGCCAACACGGTCGACTACCAAAGACGCCTGGCGGCCTTCACGCAACAATGGCGTGCCGCGATCGCCAAGTGGGAACAGCAGGCTGCGCCGCTCAAAGGCGTCTCGGTCGTGGTACAGCATCAGGGGTTCCCCTACTTGAGTGCATGGCTGGGACTGAAAGAAGTGGCCACGCTGGAACCCAAGCCCGGCATGGAACCCAGTGCCGCACATCTGTCGCAGGTGCTGAATTCGCTGCAGCAGCATCCGGCGAAAATGGTGTTGCGCGCGGCTTATCAGGATGGGCGGCCTTCCGAGTGGATAGCGCAGCGCGCGCATATCACCGCGGTGGAATTGCCGTACACGGTGGGTGGCAAGGATGCGGCCAAGGATTTGTATGGGTTGTTCGACGACACCATTGCAAGATTGCTGGCGGGATTGAAATAAATCTCGACCGCTCAACGACCCTCATCCCAGCCTTCTCCCGCTTGCGGGAGAAGGGGCAATTGTCCCCTCTCCCGTAAGCGGGAGATAACCAATGACTTAGCGAGCGAAGTTTGCTCGCTTAGTCAGATGGCTAGTTGCTCCATCAGGGTTAGGGTGAGGGGCGATAAGACTCAAAACAAGTAATTTTGGAACCAACCATGAACACAATCGAACTCGACATCCTGCTCCCCGCCTTCCTCGCCGGCCTGCTGGTGCTCGCCACGCACATTCCCTTCGGCATGCGCGTGCTGCAGCGCGGGGTGATCTTCGCCGACATCGCGGTGGCGCAGATCGCCGGGCTGGGCGTGGTCATCGCCGAACTGCTCGATCTCACCGCCCAGCCGTTGCTGGTGCAACTGGTCGCGGTCACCAGTGCGCTGTGCGGCGCGGCGCTGCTGGCCTGGATAGAACGCAGCGCGCCGGACGTGAAAGAAGCCTATATCGGGCTCACTTTCGTGCTCGCCGCCAGCCTGGGCATCCTGCTCATGAGCCGCGACGTGCATGCGGGCGAGCACCTGAAAGACTTGCTGGTCGGGCAGGTACTGTGGGTGACCAAGACCCAGCTCGTCGCCACCGCCCTGCTCACGGCCGCCCTGCTCGTCATCTGGAAAGGTTTGCGCCGACGGCTGGGCGATTTCGGGTTCTACGCACTGTTCGCCGTCGCCATCACCGCCTCGGTGCAACTGGTCGGTATCTACCTGGTTTTCGCCAGCCTGATCGTGCCCGCACTGGCCACCCATCGGCACCCGAAACGGCGTTATCTGCATGCTTTTGCCATCGGCATCGCCGGTTACGCGCTGGGACTGCTGTTTTCCGTCTGGTTCGACCTGCCCGCCGGGGCTGCCATTGTCTGGGCAATGGCGTTGAGCGGTGGTGCTGTTCTGTTCATCAGGGCTCGGAGTTGACTGTCCCAAGTATCGATTCGGCATCAACGCAGATGGGAGCGCCGACGTCCTCGTCAGCAGGACTGTTAACCTGGCCGACGGGGACGTCGGCGCTCCTGCATACCGTGATTCCCAGCTTTCTCACACCCCCGTGACAGCTGCTCGGAAGCACTGGTCCTTACGAATCAATAGTCCATCCTGCCTGCATCCGCCATTCGCGAGGTATGTTATATTCGCCCTCCACATACAAGGGATGACGCATGTCATTGGGTAGAAAGGTCTTTGCAGCACCCGCCAGACTTTGGATGAACTGGCCGCTCTGGGGTGGCCTGCTGGCGACGCTATTACTGGCAAAACATGTCTGGGTGCTGTTCGCACCCGCCGAACATGCTGTTCCCGGAACCACCGTCGCGGCCCAAACGTCACAGGCTGAACAATTGTTCGGCACGGTCGTCACGACCACTTCGGCCGCCTCGCTTAACGGCATCCGGCCCATCGGCATCTTCGCGAGCCGCGACCACGGCTTCGCTGTGATGATGACCGAGACCGGCCAGCTCGGCGTGGGCTTGGGCAGCGAAGTCGCTCCCGGCATTCGCCTGGTCGAGACGCATGCCGACCATGTCATTCTGGAGCGCAACGGCGTCAAACAACGCGTTGATCTGGGCAAGGCGCCCGCTGCCTCGGGCGGAATCACACCGGTTGCCCCGTCACCTATGCAAGTGCGCGGTATGACGATCCCGCCGGCCGGCGGACAACTGCTCGACCAGCTCACACCGGAACAGCAAACGATATTGCAACAGCAGCAACAAGAATTGATAAGGGGAAGACATTGATTACGAGCATCGTGCGACGAACCCTGCTGATATGCAGCCTGGCATTTCTCATCGCGACACCCGGTCATGCGGAAAAACAGCCGGAAGAGCAACTGGTCTCGCTGAACTTCGTCAACGCCGACATCCAGGAAGTCATACGCGCCATCTCGCAGATCTCCAAAAAGAACTTCCTGGTCGATCCGCGCGTGAAAGGCACCATCAATATAGTCTCCGCCACGCCCGTCTCGCCCGCGCTGGGCTACGACATCCTGCTCTCCGCCTTGCGCCTGCAGGGCTATGCCGCAGTTGAATCGGCGGGCGTCACCAAGATCATCCCCGAAGCGGACGCGAAACTGCACGTCGACTCGCTGGCCGGGGGCCGCGGCGACAAGCTCGTCACCCGCGTATTCATCCTCAAATATGAATCCGCCTCGCAACTGGTCAATATCGTGCGGCCCATGGTCGCGCCGAATAATGTGGTGGTGGCCTACCCGTCCAGCAACGCGCTGGTGGTCACCGATTACGCCAGCAGCGTGAAACGCATCGAGAAGCTCATTGACTCCATCGACCAGCCCAATGCCGATGCACCGCTGGTCGTTCCGGTCAAACATGCATCCGCCGTGGACCTCGCCAACATCATCAACAAGCTGATGCCGGAAGCGGCGGCACCGGCTGCGGGCGGCGACGACAACCAGCGTTTCGTGCTGGTGGCGGACAGCCGCACCAACAGCCTGTTGCTGCGCTCGGATAATCCCGGCCGCATCGCCCGCGTCAAGGAACTGGTGGCCAAGCTGGACAGTGCCGCCAACGTGCCCGGCAACATCCACGTGGTGCAGCTCAAGAACACGGACGCCACCAAACTCGCGCAGACCCTGCGCTCGGTGATGAGCGGCGACACTTCGGCGCTCGCGCAGACCAACACCGCACCGCAAGCCAACATGCAGCAGAACGCCAACAGCGGCTCTCCTTCCGGCGGGGGCATGGTCCAGGCCGACACCGCTTCAAACTCGCTCATCATCACCTCATCCGAGCCGGTGTATAACAACCTGCGTTCCGTCATCGACAAACTGGATGTGCGCCGTCCGCAGATCTTCGTCGAGGCACTCATCGTCGAAGTGACCACTGACAAACTCGGCGAACTGGGCGTGCAATGGCAAAACATGACGGGCATTAACAAGAGCGGCACCAACATCATCGGCGGCACCAATTTCGGTTCGGGCGGTACCAGCATCATCGGCATGGCAACAAGCCCGGCCACGGCTGCCGCGACTGCGCAAGGTCTGAACATTGGTCTTGTGAATGGAACAACCACGCTGGGCGGCGTATCGATACTCAACCTCGGCATGCTGGCACACGCACTGGAAACCAACACCGATGCCAACATCCTGTCCACGCCCAACCTGATGACGCTGGACAACGAGGAAGCCAAGATCGTGGTCGGCCAGAACGTGCCGTTCGTGACCGGATCGTATGCACAGACCGGTTCCGCCACCACCGCCTCCCCATTCCAGACCATAGAACGCAAAGACGTCGGCCTCACGCTGAAGATCAAGCCGCAGATCATGCAAGGCGGCACAGTAAAGTTGCAGATATTTCAAGAAGTATCCGACGTGGTGGACTCCGCGAACGCCACGGCGGGACCAACCACCAACAAGCGCTCCATCGAATCCACTATTCTGGTGGATGACAACCAGATCGTTGTACTGGGCGGCCTGATCAAGGACTCAGTAAAAAACAGCAAGAGCAAGACACCGCTACTGGGCGATATCCCCCTGCTCGGCACCCTGTTCCGCTACGAGACCAGAACACTCTCCAAAACCAACCTGATGGTGTTCATCCGTCCTTACATCATGTATCAGTCGGACGGCTACAAGAAGATTTCCGACGAACGCTACGATCAGATGAGCAAGACGCGGCAGGAAGCTCGCCTGCCGGACAACTGGGTAATGCCCAACGACAGCAAGGACAAGGCACTGCCGCCCAAACCCGAGAAAGTAACGCCGGCAGCCAGCGAGCCCTCAGCCGCAAGTCCCGCCAGCGCCCCGACTGCTGCAACGACACTCGATCAACTGAATCAGCAGCCGTGACCCAGACCAACATCAACCGCCGCGCCGCGCGTCGCCTGCCCTACACCTTCGCCAAAGCGCAAGGCGTGGTGCTGACCGACTGCAACGGCCGCGCCGCGTTGGCCGTGCGCCGCGACGCCAAACCGGAAGCCATTGCCGAGGTGATGCGCCAGTTGGCACTCCAGGTCGATGCCACACTGGTCGAGGCCGAAGAGTTCGAACGCATCTTGAGCGACGCCTATTCGCAAGCCGACGAATCCACCGCCACGCTGCTGGATGATGCCGAGCAGGACATGGATCTCTCCATGCTGCTGCACGACCTACCCAAATCCGCCGACCTGCTGGAATCCGAAAACGATGCCCCCGTCATCCGCATGATCAACGCGCTGCTGGCACAGGCCGTGCGCGACAACGCCTCGGACATCCACATCGAACCGTTCGAGACGCGCTCGGTCGTGCGCTTTCGCCTAGACGGATCGCTCAAAGACATCGCCGAACCGCACCGCGCATTGCATGCCGCCATGGTGTCGCGCATCAAGGTGATGGCCGACCTCGACATCGCCGAAAAACGCTTGCCGCAGGACGGCCGTATCGCGCTGCGCCTCGCGGGTCGCCCCGTCGATGTGCGCGTTTCCACGCTACCCACCGGCCACGGTGAACGCGTGGTGATGCGTCTGCTCGACAAGGAAGCCGGACGCCTCGACCTCAAAAAACTCGGCATGAGCGCGACTGCGCTCGAAGCCATGCTGCGCCTCACCGCGCAACCGCACGGCATCGTGCTCGTCACCGGCCCCACCGGCTCCGGCAAGACCACGACCCTGTATGCGGCACTATCCTGCATCGACGCCACCACCACCAACGTGATGACCGTGGAAGACCCGGTGGAATACGACCTCGACGGCATCAGCCAGACCCAGGTCAACCCGCGCATCGACATGAGCTTTGCCAGAGCCCTGCGCGCCATCCTGCGCCAGGACCCGGACGTGATCATGATCGGAGAAATCCGCGACCTGGAAACCGCGCAGATCGCCGTGCAATCCAGCCTCACCGGACATTTGGTTTTAGCCACGCTGCACACCAACGACACCGTGAGCGCCGTCACCCGCCTCACCGACATGGGCGTGGAACCGTTCCTGCTGTCTTCCAGTATCGTCGGCGTGCTGGCGCAACGCCTGGTGCGCTGCCTGTGCCCGGATTGCCGCGAAGCCTACAAGCCGGACGATGCGGAACTCGCGCTGCTGTCCCGCTTCGGCAAACCGGACGTGATTTACCGCCCCGTCGGCTGCCCCAAATGCAGCCAGACCGGCTACCGCGGGCGCACCGGCATCTACGAATTGCTCGAAGTGGATGAAACCCTGCGCAGCATGGTGCACTCGCGCGAAAGCGAACAACATTTGCGCGATTACGCGATGAAGAACGGCATGCTGAATTTGCGCGACGACGGATACCGCTGGGTGGTTTCCGGCAATACTTCGCTGGAAGAAGTGATTCGGGTTACGCGGGATTGAGGTAGCGGATGAAGGATTTCAGAAATCTACCGAATGACTCCGCCGTTCGACCTGAGCTTGTCGAAGGTTCGGTTACGTTGAAGCAGCCAATGAACCCAGCCCGCGTAGGGCGCAATAACCAACGGGCATTGCGCCGGATGTGCGACGCCTAAACATCCGGTGCAATGCGCTACGCTTATTGCACCCTACGAAATCAGTTGTAGCACGTAGGATGGGTTGAGCGTAGCGATACCCATCGCCAATATTGAAAAATGATGGGTATCGCTACGCTCAACCTACAAGTTGCCTAGTACGTAGGGTGCGCTTGC
>JAYTUW010000075.1:0-15720 GCA_043744345.1 Sideroxydans sp.
CCGGCGTCGGCGGCGACCGCAACCTCGCGCGTCAGATGGAGTTCATCCGCAAGGGCGCGCGCTTTCTGACGACCAACAGCGACATCTCTTTCATGATGACGGAAGCATCGCGCGTGACAGGTGAATTGCGCAAGGCGCTGGGCAGCGCATCTGCGTAGGATGGGTTGAGGCCATCGCGGCCGATACCCATCATGATTTATGCGCGATCGCTGATGGGTATCGCTGCGCTCAACCCATCCTACGGTGCCGGTTTCCTGTTCGCGGATCGCGGAGGATTCTTCCCACAACTTGTAGGCAGCTTGGGGTTGGGCGGCGCTGAAGGACATTGATTGCTGGCTGAATCCCGTAGCACCGTCATTCCGGTCAGATGTTGCACTTTCTACGGTGGAGCCTCCTCCCATCGTCGCACCCAACGCATCCTGCAAGGCATGGAACACGAACTGGTGGATACCTTGGCTCTCGCGAAAGCGCACTTCACTTTTGGCCGGATGCACGTTCACGTCCACTTGCTCCGGCGGCATATCGAGGAACAGCACGAAAGCCGGGTGACGCTGGTGGTGCAGGATGTCCTGATAGGCCTGGCGCACGGCGTGCATCAGCACCTTGTCGCGCACGAAGCGGCCGTTGACGAAGAAGTATTGTTCGTCGCGGGTGGAGCGGGAGTAGGCGGGCAGGGCGGCGATGCCGTAGAGATGCAGGGGGCCGACCTCACGTTCGACGCTGACGGCGTACTGGCCGAACTCGCTGCCCAAGATGGCGTTGATGCGCTGCGCCAGGTCCTGCTTGGGGAATTGCCACACGCTCTTGCCGTCGCGCTGCAACGAGAACGCCACATCGGGACGCGACAGCGCGATGCGCTTGAAGGTCTCTTCGCACCAGGCGTATTCGGTACTTTCGCTCTTGAGGAACTTGCGCCTTGCCGGGGTGTTGAAATACAGCTCGCGAATTTCAATGCTGGTGCCGTGTGAATGGGCGGCAGGAGAGGCGGCGCTTTGCGCCCCGTCTGAGGCTTCAATCTTCCACGCGTGAGCAGCTTCGGCGTTGCGGCTGGTGAGGGTGACTTGTGCCACGGCCGCCATGCTGGCCAGTGCTTCGCCGCGGAATCCCATGCTGGCGACGCGTTGTAGGTCGTCGAGCGAGGCGATCTTGCTGGTGGCGTGACGCATCAGGGCAAGCGGCAGTTGTTCCGGCGCGATGCCGCCGCCGTTGTCGCGCACCACCAGACGTTTGATGCCGCCCCCTTCCAGTTGCACCACAATCTCTGTCGCTCCCGCATCCAGGCTGTTTTCCAGCAGTTCTTTTAGTGCAGAGGCCGGGCGTTCGATGACTTCACCGGCGGCGATCTGGTTGATGAGGAGGTCGGGGAGGAGCTGGATGGAAGACATGGCGGGATTATACCGGATGGATGTATTCAGACCGGCGGGTGCAGCACCGACCTTGCTGTTACAGGGGAATGGGGCTGCGACAATATGACGCATTCCAATTTGGCCACATTGGCCTTAGATTTCGCATCTCCGATCCAGCGATACAAGTCTCTTTCTGCTGATTTTGCTGCTCATGTGACGTTGGGCCAATTTCTCTTGTTTCAACCGAAGTGTTTTGTTTTCAAGTGTGGAGGTCGATATGTACAACCTGGACAACTTATACACTTTGCACTGCGTTGCCTGGCAGGAAGGTGCACCCCTGTTGCTGGAAGTGCGCCAAGCCGCGCTTATGTGCGGCATCCTGAGTCCGACCGAAATGCGGGCAGATGCCATGGATAGACAATGCAGGCACGCATTGGCACTCAATCAAAACGGGGAGGCAGTGGGGTGCGTACGTATCACTCCGGATGGAAAGATCGAGCGCATGGCGGTTCTGCCCAGGGATCATCGCGGCCAACTCGAGACGGCACTGGTCGCTACAGTGCTGAAAGAGATGCTGAACGAACACTCGCTCGAGCGCGAGGCGCAGCACAATTTGGCGTTTATAAAGAACACACCTCCAATCAGTCGTATAGCTGCCTGATAGCTTCAATTCCCTAGCCTTGCCAAGTGCTGCACCCCGAGGGGGCGGCGAGTTTCGTTCGCGCTCACTCCGGGGGTGCGACATATTGTCGCGCGACAATTTGTCACATTCCCACTTTCGGGTTTGCTAATTAGTATTCGCCCCGTTTTATCGATGATCAAAAACAGGGGAGTATATGAACAAGAAACTCGTTGCCATGAGCGCGCTGCCGTTCGTGCTATCCATATCGTTCGTCAATCAGGTCCATGCGGAAGTAGCACCTGTACCGTCTGCGGCGGAGACTGGAAATACAGCGACGGCTGCTGAAAAAACGATACCTGCCGGTGGAGTGACCAAGAAGTTGCTGGATGAAGTGTCAGTCACTGCGACACGCGAGGTCCGCTCCACGCGCGAGGTACCCCAGGCAATCTCGGTTGTTGGAAAAGAACAGATCGAAAAGAAGCGCATGTTCAACCTGAAGGAGGCCCTCGAAGGGATCCCCGGCGTGCAGGCGGAGAGCAAGAACGGCGGTTCCGATGTGCGACTGTTCATTCGCGGTGCCGGCGTGAAGGCGAGTTACGGGGTACGCGAGATCATGGTGCTGCGCGATGGCGTACCGGTGACGGATCCGGATAGTCTGACCCGTCTCGACTTCATCGACATGCAGGACATCGAGCGGGTCGAGGTGACCAAGGGGCCGGGCAATATTTACAGTACCGGCTCGTTCGGCGGAGCGATCCAGATCATTTCCAAATCCGTTTTCGACAAGGGCGCAAACGTGGCGCGTGTCGGAGCAGGAGAGCAGGGAGCCAAGAACGTGCACCTGCGTTATGCCGGTATGCTCAACGACAGCAACGCGCTGGCGGTGACGACTTCCATCCGGAAGCAGGAGAATCCCTGGCGCGTGCGGAATGTCTCCGACTCCAAGCAGGTCGGCTTCAAGCATGGTCTGCTGCTGGATGCCGGAGCCACGCTGGAAAGCGAACTGACCTACGCCAATTCACAGATGCAGTTGCCGGGCGGGATGGATGCCGCAGCTTTCAACAACTTCCTTGCCACAGGGACGCAGACCACCCAGGCGGGTATCTGGAAGAACTCCAAGCGCGATTCGCGGGTATGGTCGTTCAACACCAAGTATGAGAAAGAGCTCGGTGACTGGACTTTCAAGCCGCGTTTCTACGTGAATCTGTGGAAACACTATCACCCTGTCACCGGTCTCATCAACGATACGGTCGACTGGACCAGGACCTTCGGCACCGATATCGAAGGCCAGCTCAAGCACAGTGTGGCTGGTATTCCGGGATCGTTGGTCGCGGGCTTGACGCTGCGCCAGGTCGGCAACGGGGATTCGCGCCAGTATCAGTATCGTGATGTGACAGTCGGAGGCGGTGGACGGCTGACGTCGACTCTCTCCGATGAAAAAGGGGCCCTGGCAAACCAGCAGAGCTATACCGATACCGTCAAGGGCGTATTCCTGCAGGAATCGTTGCGCCCGTCGGATAGTTGGCTGGTTGATGCGGGCATGCGTTTCGACCAGTCCACTTTCTCGATGACAACGAACGAGATTTCCAGGTTCAACTTCGCCACCGCTACTTATGTGGCGGGTGCCGGGCGCTTCCAGACAGACAAGACCTACAACCTGCCTTCCACCCGGTTTGGCGTCACATATCGCGCGACTGAAGCGGTCAATATCTACGTCTCTCTTGGCCGTAGCAACCAGTTGCCCTCCAATGGCGAGATCACTTCGAACCCGAACCTGACAGTGGCGACTTCGACCAATTACGAGGTCGGCATGAAAGCCCGGGCGGACGCCTGGTTCGGCAATGTCGCGGTGTACGACAACAAACTCAGCAACGAGATCGTCAGTGTCAACACCGGCGGAATGCAGTTGTTCGTCAACGCGGGCAAGACCAAGAAGAAGGGGCTGGAGCTGGATAGTGGATATATGCTCACCAACACCATCGAGGTTGGCGGGCAATACAACTTCAGTGATTTCCACTACACCACGTTCAGCGAACCGGTGGGGGCGACCAACGCGGTGCGCGACGGCAATCAGTTGCCGTACATTGCCAAGACCCGCTATGGTTTTTTTGCCGGATACAAGGATGATTCGGGCTTCAGTGCGCGTATTCAGTCGAACTATTCCGGAGCCTATTTTACCGACAATGCCAACAGCATGAAGTACGACGGTTATCGCGGTGTGATCAGCGGCTCTCTGGCCTATGCGACAGGTGCGCACCTGTTCAATCTGAGCATGGAAAACCTCACCGACAAGCGTTATGCGATGGAAGTGGCGAAGAACACCTCGAACGTGGTGACTTATTCCGCTGCATCGCCCCGCATCATCATGTTGAGCTATGCGCTCAAGCTGTGACAGGGAGGACTGCGTAATGAAAGGCAAATGGAATTTGGGTCTGTTGCTGGTGGCGGCACCGCTCTTTGCGGCAGCAACGGAAGGCAAACCGTCGACGGGGATGTCCGGCGGGCACGACCATGCCGCCATGATGCAGGGTATGGGCAAGCCTGCTTCCTGGACACTATATCCGACCCTGAAAACAAGGGTGAGCGGCCAAAGCCGCGAAACCATGCAGACAGTCGTCATGCCGCAGAATATCGTGGCGGCGAGCATCGAAACCTGGTCCAACAATCTGAAGGAAGACGGCGCGCACCGCAAACTGGAGATGAAAATGGGAGGTGCCATGCTGGATAACGCGGTCAACGGTGGCTTCCACTGGTTGTCGGCACGCGAGGAACAGGGCAACAGTGTACGCATCGCCTCTGCTGTGTACTACAACGGCGAGCGCGGTGCGAAGAATCCGATTGCCATGTTCATGCAGCTGAAGCATGAATTGGAGATCATTCCGCAACCTTTCCCGCGCGAGCATTCACGCTATCGCGCGAATGAAGACTGGATGTTCATTGTGCGCTTCAACGGTCAGCCACTGGGCGCGCAGACGGTGCAAATGGAGACTTCAAACGGCAGCATGGCCGAGTTCATCTCGGATGCACAGGGGGTGATCAAGGTGCATATACCGGATGACTTCAAGGCCGAGGAAGAGATGAAAGACGGGGCAGCCCACAACCACGGCATGCGGCGCGGTGCGGATTTCGTGCTGGAAGCAGAATATGCTGACGGGGACAAGCACTACCTGACCGCATTCAACAGCAGCTATGGACCCAACGCCTATGATCAGCGCAGCCTCGCGATAGGGGCCGGCTTCACCCTGCTCGGCATGCTGGGGGCGGTGCCGTTGTTACGCAAACGCCATATTCACCAGAAGAGCGGGGAGAGCGACAATGCTTAGAAGACTTTTCCCGACACTGGGGCGTGCCCGCTTCACGGTGCAGATACTCATGCTGTTCGTCACGGTCTACGGCGGCGCCCTGTTGGGCAGTTACACCGTGGATCGCATCTCGCAGTCATTGCCCGCATTGTCCTGTGCCTACGACAAAATGACCGGTGACCACTGCATTCTCATCGTCAATCAGCACCTGTTGCATCACCGCGTAGGCGAGGCACTGGTGAAGGCGAAGCAGGTCACATTCAAGGTATTCATCCCGGTGGTGATATCGGTGGGCGTATTTTTCATGTTCTTCTTCTTCCTCAACAAAATGTTCTGCGGCTGGGTCTGCCCGATGGGTACGGTGCAGGAACTCCTGTTTCGCATCGGGCGACGTGTCGGCCGCCCGCTCAACCGCTTTACACCTGCGAATGTGGGCCGGGTGCGACCGGTGAAATGGTTGATGCTGCTGGTACTGGTGTTGGGGGTCCCCTTGCTGGCAGGGATGGGGGTGACGCCAAACGAAGCCGGCGATCCATTTTGCCAGGTATGTCCGTCGCGCCTGGCGACAACTTTGCTGACTGCGGATACAGAGCAGATCGCCGTGCGCACTTCAACCACCGTGAACTTCGCGCTGGGAGCGCTGGGGAATGCGATGTTCGGTTTTATTATCATCGCCGCACTGGCCGCCCGCCAGCCTTTCTGCCGCATTTGCCCGTTGCTGTCCTGGAATGCCCTGTTCCAGAAGTTGTCACCGATGCGCTTGGTGAAGAAGGATGCGCACGAGAAATGCGCGAAATGCGGCGTGTGCGAAAAAGCCTGCCCGATGGACATCCATGAGATCGGTGCCGAGTTCGGGAAGAAGGCTTTTCACGAGGACTGTACCTTGTGCGGGCGCTGTGTCGAATACTGTCCGGACGACGATGTGATTCAGATCAAGTTCTTCGGATTCAGGCTGTTTGGCTCTTCGCGCGAGTATTACAAGAACCGCGTGAAGCTGGAATCGCCGGAAGGTATGCCGAAGAAGCGCACTATCCCCATCCTCGCCAAGGCCAAGCCCGAAAATGGATGATCTTCTGAATCCGGCCATGCTGTCGCAGCCGACTTCGTTCCTCGCAGTTTGGCTTCTCGGCGTGTCGCTGGGACTGACCGCATGCACTGCGACTTGCCTGCCGTTCATGGGGACCTGGGTACTGGGGCGTGGCGGATCGCAACTGCAGGCATTGCGCGATACGGCGCTGTTTGTGTCGGGACGCATATTCGCCTATACCATGCTCGGTGCGGTTGCATCGGGCGCGGGGACATGGCTGGCGCAAGTGATGCGTGGCGGCACCGGCAATTTCGTGATCGGCGCAGCCTCGATCTTGGCGGGCATCTGGTTGCTGCAATCCTCCAGGGCGCATGTGCCGTGTGGCGTGGCAGGCGGCAAAGAAATCACGCCTCCGTTCGTGCTTGGCTTCTCCCTCAGTTTGACGCCGTGTGCGCCTCTGGCATCGCTGCTGGCTGTGTGTGCGACGGCAGGCAGCATCCAGTGGGGCATGGCGAGCGGAGTCGCGTTCGGCTTGGGGGCGGCACTTACCCCGCTACTGATACTATTACCCCTGATTAGTCTTTTTGGCAGCAATCTGCGCGAAAATCGCGACTGGATAACGCGCTGGATAAGGTGGGGTGCTGCGGCTGTGTTGATCATGCTCGGACTGCGCCGGATATTGTTGGTGGTTTGACTGTGCAGCTAATGCGTCGTCATCCATGAACTGCTTGGTTTCTTGGGGTTTTCCACCAAGTGCCGGTATTTCACGGGCACTCAATGCGGCGTGGGCTGGATACTTTAGTTGGTCACCTTTTGAGGCACTGGTAGGATGTCGGTCATTCAACTTTCACTGAGCCCTTTCATGTCCATGCAGTACTCCTTTTCGCCCCAGCCGGAGATATCTCCGCTGCACGAGCGGATCGTTGTGGTCGGACTGGTGGTTTTGCTGCACTCGCTGGTGTTTGCCGCCTATTTGCTGCAGCCGGAATCGCCGGCTGTGCTGGTCAACGAGATGTCTATCTCCTTTGCCAACATGCAGATGCAGCAGGCTGATGTCATTCCGCAACCCAAACCCAAGCCGCGCGATCCCGAACCGGTTCCGTCAGAAGAACCCGCGGTAAAGGAAGTGGCACCGCCGGTGCAACAAGCGGCCAGTCCGCCTTCCCCTGTGGTGCTGGATGCCGAGCCCGACTACAAGGCCGATTACCTGAACAACCCGCGTCCGCCGTATCCCATGGTGGCACGCCGCATGGGCTATCACGGCAAGGTGGTGCTTGACGTCGAGGTGCTGGCGGAAGGAAAAGCCGGTGACGTGAAACTTCATCAGAGCAGTGGTTACGATATTCTGGATAACGCCGCGTTGCAGACCGTGAAGACCTGGCGCTTCACTCCCGCGCGCCGTTTCGGTCAGGCTGTCACGCAGCGGTTCTTGGTCCCGATCAAATTTTCATTGGAAGGTAGCGAAGCATGAACAACTTATTTTCAGTCAACTCCCCAATTGTATTTGGCACGCTGGCTCTCCTGATCGTGTTGTCCATAGCGACATGGTCCGTTGCCCTGTTCAAGTTGTGGAAGCAATGGCAAGGCAAAAAAGACGACCGGGCATTCAACGACAAATTCTGGTCGGTGCGCGAGTGGGGCGAAGCGGAAAAGGCCGCGCAGGGCAGTCAGGGCGACATAGCCCGACTGGCACAAGCCGGGTTCGCCGAGTTAAAGACCCTGAGCGAGACGCAGCATGACTTGAAACACGTGGGAGCGCCGCATGAGGTTTTGGAGCGCCAATTGCGCCAACAGCTGCAGAATATCCAGCGCTTTCACGAACGCGGTCTGGCGGAGTTGGCCACCATCGGTTCCACCGCGCCCTTCGTCGGTCTGTTCGGTACGGTGTGGGGCATCATGCATGCACTGCAGGACATCGGTAAAAGCGGCTCGGCTTCGCTGGATATCGTCGCGGGTCCCATCGGCGAAGCGCTGATCGCCACCGCCATCGGTATTGCCACCGCATTGCCCGCCGTGTTGGCTTACAACTTCTTTCTGCGTCGGCTGAAAGTACATGTGACCGATCTGGAGAATTTTGCGCATGACTTCATGCGCCTGGCGCAAAAGCACGATTTCAAGCTGTGAGGTTGCCATGAGCTTCGGAAACAATTCTTCGCAGGAAAGCAGCATGATGAGCGAGATCAACGTCACGCCGCTGGTGGACGTGATGCTGGTGCTGCTGGTGGTGTTCATCATCACCGCGCCGCTGCTGGCGCCGCAGTCGCTCAAGATCAACCTGCCCAAGACCGAGTCGGTGGTGCATGACGACAAGCTGCAGAAGGTCAGTCTGGCCATTGATGCCAAGGGCGAGGTCTCGATGGAAAATGCCCACCTCAGCGACCAGGGGTTGGCAGAGTTGTTGAAGACCCGGGCTGTCGATCCCCAGTTTCAGTTGCAGATACAGGCCGACGAAGCTGTCAATTACGGCCGGGTGGCGCAGGTCATGGCCATCGCGCAAAAGGCGGGCGTTGCCAAACTCTCGTTTTTGACCATCACCGGAAAGTAGAAGCAATTCCGAAAATCGGCTGGCTGAATTGGGTTAGGATTACGCTCGCGTAAATTTTTGACCCAATAACCGTGCCCATCTCCTGGAACATATCGCTGGTCGTTCTGTCCGTACTTGTCGCGATGGTTGGCTCTTTCACGGCGCTCACCCATGCGCAGCGCATGCGGGAACACAACGGGGCGGCGGCGATGTGGTGGATGATCATCGGCAGTTTCACGCTGGGTACGGCGATCTGGTCCATGCATTTCATCGGCATGCTGGCCATGCACCTGCCGATCCCGCTGTCCTACGATCTTCTGCTGACGCTGCTGTCGGTGGTGCCCGCGGTCGCAGCCGCATTGTTTGGCTTCGTGGTGTTGCGCAAAGAGCATATCAGTGCGTTGCGACTGTTCGTAAGCGGCCTGGTGATGGGAGCCGGTATCAGCGTGATGCACTACACCGGCATGGCTGCCCTCAAGATGTCACCGTCCATCAGTTACGATCCTGCGGTCTTCGCTCTTTCGGTCGTGATCGCTGTGATCGCGTCCTGGGGCGCTCTGCTCATGATGTACCAGGGGCAGCGAATCAGGCTGCCGCTGCTGCCGCGTTTTGTACTCGGCGCGGCGGTCATGGGAGGCGCGATCGCTGGCATGCATTATTCTGCGGTGTCGGGCATGCACATCCAACCGGGCAGTTTTTGTTCCGCGGCAACTTCAACCATAGAACCGAATATCCTGGCGATGCTGGTGTCGGTCACCTCCCTGTTCTGGTTCGGTGGCGGCATCCTTGCCACGCTGTTTGACCAGCGCATGGCGCGACAGAATGAACGAGCACTGGCCGAATTGGCACAGGTGCATCGTGAACTTCAATTGAGCGCCGAACGGCAAGCCGAGGAGATGACCCAGTCGCTGCGGGAATCGCACGAGGCGCTGCAACGCGTGCTCGACTCGGTGGCCGAGGGGATCTACGGCATGGATATCCAGGGACGCTGTACTTTTATCAACGCTTCCGGGATCGCGATGCTGGGCTATGCCGATCCTTCCGAGATCGTCGGAAAACGTATCCATCGGCTCATCAATCATTCACGACCGGATGGGAGTCACTATCCGGAAGACGAATGCAAAATGTGCGAGGTGTTTGATAAACGCCATGATATCCGTGTCGATGGCGAAGTGTTCTGGCGCAGGGACGGGACGTGTTTCCCGGTCGAGTATTGGGCCCATCCCGTCATCAAGGCCGGCGAGGTGAGCGGGGCGGTCGCGACCTTTTTTGATATTTCAGAGCGCAAGGTGCACGAAGCCGCGCTGCTTGAAAGCGGAGTGTTCGCGGAATCACTGCTGCAAACGATGCCGGTCCCGGTCTTCCACAAGAACGCCCAGGGGCGCTACACGGGTTGCAACAGTGCTTTTGCCGAATTTCTCGGAAAAACAAAAGAGGAGATTGTCGGCAAGACGGTGTTCGAGATCGCCCCGCAGCCGCTCTCCAACGGCTACCGCGACAAGGATCTTGATCTGCTGGTCGCCCCGAAAGGGGTGCAAGTGTATGAGGGAAGTGTCAAGCATGCCGACGGTTCGTTACACGACGTGGTCTTCCATAAGGCGCGGATCGAGGACAGTAACGGCAATCCGACCGGGATCATCGGTGTCATTCTCGATATTACCGAGCGCAAGAAGACCGAGCAGCAGATCCACCAGTTGGCCTTTTACGACGCGTTGACGCGATTGCCGAATCGCCGCCTGTTGATGGACAGGCTGCATCAGGCGTTCGCGGTGGGGGCGCGAAATTCGCAGCATGGCGCGATCATGTTTCTCGACCTGGACCATTTCAAGACGCTCAACGATACCAAGGGGCACGAGATCGGCGATCTGCTGCTGATCGAAGTGGCCGCGCGGCTTTCCTCCTGTGTGCGGGACGGTGACACGGTGGCGCGGCTGGGCGGGGACGAGTTCGTGGTGGTGCTGGAGACCCTCGATCACAACAAACAGGAAGCAGCCAACCATGCGGAACGGGTGGCGGAAAATATCCAGGCGGCGCTGAATCAGTCTTACCAGATCAAGGGGCGAACGCACCACACGAGTGCAAGCATCGGTATCGTGATGTTCAAAGGACACGAAGACGGCGTCGATGACCTGCTCAAATTTGCCGACATCGCCATGTATCAGGCCAAATCAGCGGGGCGCAACGCCATCCGCTTCTACGATCCGGCGACTCAATCGGCTATCGAGGCGCGCGCGGAGATGGAAACCGCGCTCCGGTTGTCGCTGGAGGGCCGCCAGTTTCTTCCCTACTACCAGATTCAGGTGGATAGCTCTCTCCGTGCCGTGGGAGCGGAGCTGCTGTTGCGCTGGGAGCATCCGACGCGCGGTCTGATCAGTCCCGCTCAATTCATCCCGTTGCTGGAAGAGAGCGGGATGATAGTTCCAGTTGGCATATGGGTCCTGCAGACTGCATGCGAGCAGCTGCGTTCATGGCAGGGGAGCGCGCTGACGCGGGACCTGACGCTGGCGGTGAACGTCAGTGCCAAGCAGTTCCGTCACCCCGATTTTGTGCCGCGTGTTCAGCGGGTGTTGCTTGAAAGCGGCGCCAAGCCCTCGCACCTCAAGCTGGAACTGACCGAGAGTGTCGTCCTTGAAAATGTCGAAAGTACCATCATCAAGATGCGCGAGCTCAAATTGCTGGGTGTGAGTTTCTCGATGGACGACTTCGGTACCGGCTATTCGTCGTTGCAATACCTCAAACAATTGCCGCTGGACCAGATCAAGATCGACCGCTCGTTCGTGCGCGACATCGCTACGGATGTGAACGATGCGGCTATCGTCCAGACCATCATCGCAATGAGCGATGCACTGGCGCTCAACGTCATCGCGGAGGGTGTGGAGACAGAAGCGCAGCGCGAATTCCTCGAACGACACGGATGCCATGCCTATCAGGGTTTCCTGTTCGGCCGACCTTTGCCTCTGGCGGAATTCGAGTCCTCCTTGATGGGGAACAGGCAATGACTTGCGCGACTTTGTGCACATGACATGGGTGATACGGTTGAAGTAAACTGCTGACGCTTTCCAAACCAACACGAGGGGAATGACATGAATCGCAGAGAATTGATACTGGGCGCCTCCGCCTTGGCTGCTACTGCAGCTGTCGGCAATGTGTTTGCCGCCGAGCATAACCATGACCATATGAGCATGGTCCATGACCACAAGTCAGGCCGCAACGACAGGCTGATCGCTGCGGCAGCGGATTGCGTTCTCAAGGCGAATGCCTGTTTGCAACACTGTATCGTGCTCATGGGGCAGGGAGATAAAGACATGGCCGCCTGCGCGCAGTCTTCCAGCCAGGCCGCGGCGATCTGCACGGCTTTGCAGCAATTGGCCTTGTCCGATTCCAAATCGCTCCCGCAATTGGCGAAAGTGGCAATGGATGTGTGCAAAGCCTGCGAGGATGAGTGCAAGAAGACTGAAAAACACCCGGAGTGCAAAGCATGCAAGGACGCATGTATCGCGTGTTACGACGAGTGCAAGAAGATCGCGGTCTAACGGGCAGCATCTGATTTAAATCATAGGCACGCATAGCGTGCCTATATTTTTGGTTAGCGCAAATATTGTATTAGCAGGAACGTGCAGTTTGGCATCGGGAAAAATGGAAGTGCGGTCGTTTGCCGTGCTGTTGGCACGCTCTTTGCAGAATGCCTTGTCGAGCAATCAGGACAAATCGACTTTTCCCTCTTCGACCGCACCTCCGAGAGTGCAGAGTACTTTGTCTGAATTGTGTTTATTTGCATATTCATCAAAAGGTTGGTTCAGGTGCGAACGTGGAATATTGAGGATGTATGGCAAAGTGCACGAAGTCGTGAAGCGACAAGATTGTCGGACGTAGGCTGATGTATGTACGTTTTGTCACAGCGAATCTCGAACAAGACTATATTTATAGTAAGGAGATTGACGGCCTTTCCGGACCAAGTGAAAAGCTGGATGCCTCCATATTTGGTCCTTTATACATGTAGTTAGTAATCAGTTCTTGCATGGCAAATTCAAGGTGAATTTTGCGTTAACAATGCTGCGCAGTTGAGTAAAAAGCTCGTATATAATCGGCGAAGAAGTTCTTGTAGAAAAAAATTCGCGCCCGGTCACCCGGGCGTTTTTTAAGAATAACGTTAAGAGGAAGACTACATGGCTCTAATGATAGGAATTCCGCGCGAAACAGCCGCAGGGGAGAAGCGTGTTGCGACAGTGCCGGAAGTCGTAGAGAAGCTCATCAAGCTCGGTTTCAAGGTCGCGGTCGAATCCGGTGCCGGAGACGGCGCAAATTGCAGTGACGATGCATACCGCACGGCAGGTGCGGAAATCATCGTTGGTGCTCCCAAGCTTTGGGCTACATCCGACATCGTTTTCAAAGTAGGCGTCCCGACAAAAGAGGAAGTCGGTTTGCTGCGTGAAGGCGGTAATTTGATCGGCTTCATCTGGCCCGCACAAAATCCGGAATTGATGCAGCAACTGGCAGCGAAGAAAGCCACCGTGCTGGCCATCGACTGTCTGCCGCGTATGTTGAGCCGCGCCCAGAAGATGGACGCACTGACCTCGCAGGCCGGTGTTGCCGGCTACCGCGCCGTCATCGAGGCCGCCAACGCTTTCGGTCGTTTCTTCAACGGCCAGATCACTGCTGCGGGCAAGGTTCCGCCAGCCAAGGTGTTCATCGCCGGTGCCGGTGTGGCTGGTTTGGCTGCGATTGGCACTGCCGCAGGGCTGGGCGCCATCGTGCGCGCCAACGACACGCGTGCCGAAGTGGCCGACCAGGTCAAGTCCCTGGGTGGCGAATTCGTCAAAGTCGAATATGAAGAAGAAGGCGGTGGAGGCGGCGGTTACGCCAAGGTGATGAGCGAAGGCTTCCAGCAGGCACAGCGCGAGATGTACGCCAAGCAAGCCAAGGAAGTGGACATCATCATCACGACCGCGCTGATTCCGGGCAAGCCCGCGCCAAGGCTGATCACTGCCGAAATGGTGCAGAGCATGAAGCCGGGCAGTGTCATCGTCGACATGGCCGCTGAACGCGGTGGCAATTGCGAACTGACCGAACCGGGTCAGGCAGTGGTGAAGCATGGCGTGACCATCGTCGGCTACACCGACCTGAACAGCCGTTTGGCCAAACAGTCTTCCACGTTGTACGGAACCAATCTGTTCCGTCTGACTGAGGAGTTGTGCAAGACCAAGGACGGCATCATCAACGTCAATATGGAAGACGACGCCATTCGCGGCCTGACGGTCATCAAGGATGGCGCGGTCACCTGGCCTGCGCCTGCCCCCAAGTTGCCCGCAGCCGCGGTCAAACCCGCTGCGGCGAAACCTGCCCCGGCGCCTGCACACGGCCATGGCGGCGGCGGTGCTCCGGCTTCGGCGACCAAAACAGCAGTGATGTTCGGCTTTGCCGCGTTGCTGTTCCTGCTCATCGGAGCTTATGCACCGGCAGCGTTCTTGGGACACTTCACCGTGTTCGTGCTCGCCTGTTTCGTCGGTTACATGGTGGTGTGGAACGTCACGCCGGCCCTGCATACGCCGCTGATGAGCGTCACCAATGCGATCAGCAGCATCATCGCCATCGGAGCGCTGGTGCAGATCGCGCCGCCGCTGTCGGTTGGGCTTGATCGTCCGGATGCTTGGATACGCTGGCTGGCGGTGGTGGGTATCGCGCTCACTGCGGTCAATATGTTCGGCGGCTTCGCCGTTACCCGACGCATGTTGTCGATGTTCCGCAAATAAGGATAAATAATATGTCTGCAAGCTTGGCAACTGTTTCTTATATCGGTGCGATCATTCTCTTTATCCTCAGCCTGGGTGGTCTGTCCAACCCCGAGTCGTCGCGTCGCGGTAATCTCTACGGCATGATAGGTATGGCGCTTGCCGTGCTGGCGACGGTGTTTGGCCCGCGCGTTTCGATGGCCGGCGTCCCCTGGATCATTGGTGCAATGCTGGTGGGCGGAAGCGTCGGACTCTATGCCGCTCGCAAAGTGCAAATGACGCAGATGCCGGAACTGGTCGCGCTGATGCACAGCATGGTCGGCCTCGCAGCCTGCCTGGTCGGATTCGCCAACTACATCGACCCGATGGCGGCACTGAATCTGTCCAGCGCAGAAAAGGGCATCCACGAGATCGAAGTCTATCTGGGCATTCTGATTGGCGCGGTGACCTTCTCCGGTTCGCTCATCGCCTTCGGCAAACTGGCGGGCAAGATCGGCGGCAAGCCGCTGTTGCTGCCGGGACGCCACTTCATGAATCTGATCGGCCTGTTGGTTGTCATCGTATTCGGCTACCAATTCCTGCACGCTGAAACGATCAGTGCGGGCATGATTGCCCTGACCGTGATGACGGTGATCGCTCTGTTGTTCGGTATTCATATGGTGATGGCCATCGGCGGTGCCGATATGCCGGTGGTGGTGTCCATGCTCAACAGTTATTCCGGTTGGGCTGCAGCGGCGACCGGTTTCATGTTGAACAACGACCTGTTGATCGTTACCGGCGCGCTGGTGGGATCCAGCGGTGCCATTCTGTCCTACATCATGTGCCGCGCGATGAACCGCAACTTCATCAGCGTCATTGCGGGCGGGTTCGGTTCCGGAGGCGGCAAGCCGGCCAAGAAGGCGGACGGTGATGCGCAACCGGCGGGTGAGGTGGTATCCATTACCGCGGTTGAGACTGCAGAACTGCTGCGCGAAGCCAAGAACGTGATCATCGTGCCGGGATACGGCATGGCGGTGGCACAGGCCCAGCACACAGTCTACGAAATCACCAAGGTGCTGCGCGAAAAGGGCGTCAATGTGCGCTTCGGTATCCACCCGGTTGCCGGTCGTATGCCAGGCCACATGAACGTGTTGCTGGCTGAGGCCAAGGTGCCTTACGACATCGTGATGG
>JAYTUW010000076.1:0-4324 GCA_043744345.1 Sideroxydans sp.
TCCTTGCCGCCGCCCTTCACAGTCTCGGCCAACTTCACCAGCTTCTCGCCCGCGTCGGGATGGCGGTTGAGCACCACGTCTTCCACCGCGTCACGCAGGTCTTTCGGTATCTCTTCATATACGCCGAGCTGTCCGGCGTTGACGATGCCCATGTTCATGCCCGCCTTGATGGCGTGATACAGGAACACGGTGTGGATCGCTTCGCGCACCGGCTCGTTGCCGCGGAAGGAGAACGACACGTTGGACACGCCGCCGCTGACCTTGGCGTAGGGCAGGTTCTTTCTGATCCACGCGGTCGCGTTGATGAAGTCCACGGCGTAATTGTTGTGTTCTTCGATGCCGGTCGCAATGGCGAAGATGTTGGGGTCGAAGATGATGTCTTCAGGCGGGAAGCCGACCTTGTTCACCAGGATGTCGTAGCTGCGTTTGCAGATCTCGGTCTTGCGCTGGTACGTGTCCGCTTGCCCCTTCTCGTCAAACGCCATTACCACCGCCGCCGCGCCGTAGCTGCGCACCAGCTTGGCATGCTTGATGAAGTTCTCCTCGCCTTCCTTCAGCGAGATGGAGTTCACAATCGACTTGCCCTGCACGCACTTCAGCCCCGCCTCGATGATGCTCCACTTGGAGGAGTCGATCATCACGGGCACCTTGGAGATGTCCGGCTCGGAGGCGATGAGATTCAGGAACTTCACCATGGCGGCTTCGCCGTCCAGCATGGCTTCGTCCATGTTGATGTCGATCACCTGCGCGCCGGTTTCCACTTGCTGTTTGGCGACTTCCAGCGCTTCGTCGTATTTGCCTTCGAGTACGAGGCGCTTGAACTTGGCCGAGCCGGTGACGTTAGCGCGTTCGCCGACGTTGACGAACAGCGAACGGTCGCCGATGTTGAACGGCTCCAGGCCGGACAGGCGGCACTCAACCGGATTGCTTGGAATCTTGCGCGGCGGAATATCTTTAACCGCTTCGGCGATGGCCTTGATGAACGCAGGCGAAGTGCCGCAGCAACCGCCGACAATATTGAGGAAGCCGCTTTGCGCCCATTCCTTGATCTGCCCGGCCATGTTCTCGGGTGTGTCGTCGTAGCCCGATTCGGCCAGCGGATTGGGCAAGCCTGCATTCGGGTGTGCGCTCACATAGCAGTTGGCGACGCGCGACAGCTCTTCCACATACTGGCGCAGTTCTTCCGCGCCCAGCGCGCAGTTGAGGCCGATGGAGAGCGGCTTGGCGTGGGCCAGTGAGCTGTAGAACGCTTCGGTGACCTGACCAGAAAGCGTACGGCCGGAGGCATCGGTGATGGTGCCGGAAATCATGATGGGACGCGTCTCGCCGCGTTGCTCGAACACCTGCTGCACCGCGAAAATTGCGGCCTTGGCGTTCAGCGTGTCGAAGATGGTCTCGATGAGGATAGTGTCGGCGCCGCCGTCCATCAGGCCGCGCGTGGCTTCGGCATAGTCGGTCACCAACTGGTCGAAAGTGATGTTGCGCGCGGCCGGGTCGTTCACTTCCGGCGAGATGGTCGCGGTCTTGTCGGTCGGGCCGAGCACGCCCGCGACGAAGCGCGGCTTGTCCGCTGTGGCGAATTCATCGCAAGCCTCGCGCGCCAGTTTTGCGGCGGCGACATTCAGCTCGTAATTTAGCGACTCCATGCCATAGGCTTTGAGCGTGGTGGCGTTGGCACCGAAGGTGTCGGTCTCGATGATGTCCGCACCCGCTGCCAAGTATTCGCGGTGGATGCCCTTGATCACCTCGGGCTTGGTGATGACCAGCAGGTCGTTGTTTCCTTTCAGGTCTTTATGCCAGTCCTTGAAGCGTTCCCCGCGATAGTCCGCCTCGGTCAGCTTGTGGCGCTGCACCATGGTGCCCATGGCGCCATCCAGAATCAGGATGCGCTGTTTAAGAAGTTGTTCGATGGACTGCTTTGGGTGGCTCATGGTGCGGTAACTCGATAAAAGGTCGCGGATTTTAGCATGCGGGCATTGAATGCTTGATGCGGCCCTTATAAGTCAATACTATTCGTGCGAATTTCTGTGGATAGGCACTGCATATTCTGGCGGGGACAAAAATGGCCAAGTTCGTGTGGACTGATCAGCTTAACGTGGGCATCGAGGTGATCGATCAGCAACATCGCCGTATCGTCGAGTACATCAACCAATTGGATGATGTTCGTATCGAAAGTCATTCGCGCGAGGAAGTAGGCAACCTGATCAACGAGTTAGTTGACTACACCATCTCCCATTTTGGCTTTGAAGAGAGTTTGCAGGATGAGGCGAACTACCCGTTTGCCAAATCGCACAAGAAGGTGCATGAGTTGTTCAAGCAGCGTGTCTCAGACTATCAGGCGCGTTTCGACAAGGGTGAGGACATCACAAAAGGACTGAACAGCCTGCTGGTCACCTGGTTGTTCAACCACATCAAGCGCGACGATGCGGATTATGTGGAGTCGGTGAAGGTCTATCTGCAAAAGCAGAAGGACGGTGTCGAAAAGAAGAAAGGCGTGCTTGCCCGCCTGTTTGGTTGATTGGTTATTTGAAGAAATATCGCGGGGGAGTCTTATGAAATCATTAGTATGGTCTGAACAGTTCAACCTTGGAATCGATGTGATAGATGAGCAGCACCGCACGATCATGGACTACGTCAAAGAGTTTCTGGACGCTCATTCCAGCGGCCGTTCGCGCAAAGAGATCAGTAAATTGATCAAGAAGGTCGTCGACTACACGCATTTCCATTTCGCATTTGAAGAGGATCTGCAGGAAAAAGTAGGTTATCCCTTCCTCAAACCGCACAAGAAATCCCACACCCTGATCACCAAACATATGGCCGACTTCCTTGTCCGCTTCAATAACGGTGATGATATTTCCAAGGAAGTCGAGGGGCTGATGGCCAAATGGCTATTTGATCACCTCAAGCATGATGACGCCGACTTTGTTGGGCCTGTGAAAGAGTTTTTGCGCGAAAATCCAGATTTTCTGAACAAAAAGACAGGCATTTTTTCCCGACTATTCAAGTAGTGAATAGAGGGCTTCCGCTACACTTTCATATCACGTGCAGTAAACTGGCCGCCGCATCCGTTAGGCCAAGGTTTTTCAACAATAAAGCTCAGTGAGGAGAAAACATGCCGCAAACCAAGTTTCTGCTGGACGAATCCGATATCCCCAAGCATTGGTACAACGTCGTCGCCGACATGCCCAACCCGCCGACCCCTCCGCTGGGTCCGGATGGAAAACCCATCGGCCCGGAAGCATTGACGCCGATTTTCCCCATGCCCCTGATCGAGCAGGAAGTTTCGGCAGAACGCTGGATACCCATTCCCGAACCGGTGCGCGAAGCATTGCGCATGTATCGTCCCTCGCCGCTGTTCCGCGCGCACAAGCTGGAAGCCATGCTCGGCACCCCGGCCAAGATCTACTACAAATACGAAGGCGTTTCGCCTGCCGGTTCGCACAAGGTGAATACGGCCATCCCACAGGCGTATTACAACAAGCAAGTCGGTATCAAACGTCTCGCCACCGAGACCGGTGCCGGACAATGGGGCTCATCCATCGCGCTGGCCGGACAGATGTTCGGGCTGGAAGTGCGTATTTTCATGGTGCGCGTGAGCTACGACCAGAAACCGTTCCGCCGTTCCATGATGCAGACCTGGGGCGGAGAAGTATTCGCCAGCCCGAGTATGCAAACGCAAACCGGACGCGATGTGCTGGCAAAAGACCCGAACAATCCCGGCTCGCTTGGCATGGCCATCTCCGAGGCCGTGGAAGAGGCCGCTTCACGCGCAGACACCAACTACGCGCTGGGCTCGGTGCTGAACCACGTGTTGCTGCACCAGACCATCATCGGACTGGAAGCCAAGAAGCAATTCGAGAAAGCAGGCGATTACCCGGACATGGTGTTTGCACCTTGCGGCGGCGGCTCCAACTTCGGCGGCGTGGCTTTCCCGTTCTTTGCCGACAAAGCGGCGGGGAAAAATATCCGCCTTGTTGCGGTCGAACCGACCTCCTGCCCGTCACTCACCAAAGGCACTTACGCTTACGACTTTGGCGATACCGCCGGATTCACACCCATGATGAAGATGTACACCCTGGGCAGTAACTTCATGCCGCCAAGCATCCACGCGGGCGGGCTGCGCTATCACGGCGATTCGCCGCTGGTGTCGCAACTGCTCAACGAAGGTCTGCTCGAAGCGCTGGCGGTGCCGCAGGTCGCGACCTTCGAGGCCGGGGTCCAGTTCGCCCGTGCCGAAGGGATCATCCCGGCGCCGGAATCCTGCCATGCGATCCGCGCCGTGATCGACGAGGCGCTGGCCTGCAAGGCGAGCGGCGCGGCCAAA
>JAYTUW010000077.1:0-15051 GCA_043744345.1 Sideroxydans sp.
TAACTCCAACACCTTAGACTTATATTCTTTTTCTGTTATTACTCCAGAATTTCTAAGAGTCTTTAATGCTTCCAATTGCTTTGGAATACCCGGCTTATCGCTGGCATTCTTAGTTGTAATTTCTATTTTTTGTATGGGAGCTACTTTCTCCAAACCTAGGTCGAACTGTATTGATGGGTTACCTTGGCCTTTCCATTGGCAAGGATCTATATTTTTTGTCTGAGATTGACCTTCGAAACCTTTCGGGGGATAAGCCGTGACCTCGTATTTTCCTGAAGCATTCTCCCAGCCATCGGGCGAATTCATAACGCCCACCCACTTTTTGCTGCACTCTAAAGTGGCATTTGTTGGGGTTGTCCCCATATTTACACCGTTGACATCCACTGGAGCGTGAGGTGGCTCGCTGATTATGTCGTACTTTACTTTTGTTGAAGTAGCGCAGCCGGCAGTAGCCAAGGAGACGATAATTAAAATAAGATATTTCACCCCACTCTCCATTCTTATATGTCTAACGTAAAGTTAAGTGGCTCGTCCGCTTCTGGGCGAGCCCCTCTTGAACGACGGGTTGGGCGGCACTACATTGCCCACTGAACGTCATATTTCCCAACCAGCTCATTTAACACTCTTCCCATGAGAAGCTCGCATTCCTCGGCATGCAAAAGGTTCGCGCCGTCCATGCTAGTAGACGCAACCTCCCAGTTTCCTTCCGGGTATTCCACTTTCCGTAAGGCCACAACTTCACAGCGGCAGTCCTTGTGTGGCCAGTCATGCAGAAGTGCCAAATTTATTGCATCAATAAGACGCTGTTCACTAACGAGTGCTTTAGTCATGTACGCTATCCTTCTCACTTTAGTTGTGAGGCCCTACAATTATTTGACGGATCCACCGGTCCATACCGTTAAAAATAGTGAGGTGAAGATACGTTCTATGACCGATTGATTCATTAGAGCCATCGCTGTTTTGTTCGTCCGCATATGCATAATAGTACGGGCAGGCACGAATGTCTCCTGCGTGTCACATTGCAGACGCAGCGCACTTCTTTACTGAGTTTCCGCTAAGGCCGAGTAGCAGCCCTATCCCCTAAAAAATCTGACGACAACGCTCGCCGTAATTTTACGCAATCACACACCCCGCCCGTATTGCACTGGCGGACTCAGCAGCCTCACATTCGCCGCAGACCTTTCATTCCCAATCTCATTGACAACAGAACGTTCGTTCTCTACCATCTCGTAGAGCCAATTTGCAGTTGGGGAGATGAATGTGTCGAAAGCCCAAGCAGCGACAATCAATGTACAGGGAACCGCCATCGCCGTTTTATCGCAAAAAGATGGCAGTTTTATTTGCCTGACTGACATAGCGCGTACCAAGAATGCCGACCGCTCCGACGATCTTGTGCGCAACTGGCTTAGAAACCGCAATACGGTGGAATTCCTCGGTATATGGGAGCGGCTCAATAACCCGGATTTTAATTCCGTCGAATTCGACGGAATTAAAATGCAGGCCGGGTTGAATAGCTTCACGTTGACCCCCAGGCAGTGGATCGACAAAGTCAGTGCGATCGGCATTGTTTCTAGTGCGGGCCGTTACGGCGGCACTTACGCACACCAGGACATCGCTTTCGAATTCGCTTCCTGGATTTCGGTTGAGTTCAAACTTTATCTCATCAAGGAGTTCCAGCGCCTCAAGCAAGACGAGAATCAGCGCCTCTCGCTTGCCTGGAACCTCAATCGCACCTTGTCCAGGCTCAATTACCGCATCCATACCGATGCCATTCAAACCCACCTGATTCCTGCGGCCATCACCGCCGCTCAAGCCGCGATCACCTATGCCAGTGAGGCGGACCTGCTCAATGTCGCGTTGTTTGGGCAAACGGCAAAGCAATGGCGGGACGACAACGCTGGCGTCGATGGCAATATGCGCGACTACGCCACCATCGAGCAGTTGCTCGTGCTTGCCAACATCGAAAGCATGAATGCGGAACTCATTCACATGGGCTTGTCGCAAGCAGACCGCCTTAAACGACTCAACGAAATCGCCATTCGCCAGATGCAGGTGCTGACTTCGACAACCGCAATCAAGCAACTCAAGGAGGCCTGACCATTAAAGGGTCAGCTTCATAGCGGCAGCAACACTTTTGTCATGGAAATTTATCAAGTAGCTATCCGCTTTTCAAAGCGTAGTGATCGTTTCATTTCTTCCGCTTTGGCCGATTTGAAGACCATTGCCGCCGATACGATTGTTCAAACAACAAGTCCCGCCACTTGAAATCAGCCGATCCCCATCGTCTCAAGCGCCTCTTCTCCCCAGCAGAAGACTGAACGCTGCCAACGCAAACGGCAGCAGCGCCGCCAGCGCCAGCCAGCTTGCCCATCTGTAGCCCGCCAACGCCAGCACACCTGCTGCGATGAACAGCACAGCGCGTACGCCCGCTGCGAAGGTCAGCCGCCGACGCGCCTGCGCATGCCAGTCCGTTTGCTGTCCCGGTCGCAGCCACAGCGGCAGCAAGTGTCCCGCCGCGCCGCTGACCAGCGGGAACAGGAAAGAGAAGACGAACAGGTGCGCCACACCGGTGGCATCCGCAATGCCGCCGCCATGCGCGCCACCCGCGATCAGCGCGATGGTGTAACCCACCAGTGCCGACGCCAGCAAAGGGGTTGCACCATGCAGACGGAATATCTCCATGCGGAAATGCGCAAACCATGTGCGCAGCAAATGGATCAATGGAATCAACCACAGCAGCAATCCCGGCCATGACAGTAGCGGCAGCCAGGCGGCGCCTGTCGCGATCAACACGGTGCCACCGAGTACGGCTGGCAGGTCGGTGCGCAGCCGCTGGGTGACATGCGGATCGGGATGTCCGGCGGCGGTGGGCAGCAGCACTTGCAGGGTGCCGACGGCGGTCATGCCGACGAAGCCGAACAGGTTGAGGTGCAGGTGCAGGCGCTTGAGGGCCAGCATCTGCTGCGGCCACAGCGACATGGCGAGCACGGCCAGCAGACTCGCAGCCAGACAGAGCAACGCGGCGAGATACCAGCGCAATCCGGGATGCGCGCCGCCCAGCGCTGCCTTGGCGCGCAACAGCAGCCAAGCCGTGAGGGCGATGCAGGCGGTCAGCGCGAGCAGCGCAGCGACATAACGGAAGTGTTCCGGCAATAGCGGGATGAGGCTGGCGACGATGAAAGCGCCGCCGAACCATGCCAGCACGGCCAGCGCTTCGATGCCGCGGGGCGCGGCGCGCGTGCGCGTGAGTACCGGCACGAAATGCGTCATCGCGCCCAGGATCAGCGGCATCACGCCCAGCGCAAAGGCGAGATGCACATGCACGGCACGCGGCAAGTCGCCGACCCAGGGCAGCAGCCACGCACCCGCCATGCCCAGCACGGCGGCAAATACCAGTGATACCAGAATCATGAGTTTCGTCCTCGTGCAGTTGCAGCGATCTTAATTGATGTTTCCGCATTTCATGACAAATTCGGAGCACAACATCGAGCCCCTCGTCCGCTGGCGGGATGACCAGCGACTTGGCTATTGTTTTCTGATGGCCTAGTCGAATGGCCAGTAGTTCCACCAGAGGGGTTGGGGGTGAGGGTTCGTGTGTTGAAACTGCTTTTGTAAAGGCTGAACGCCCCTCATCCCCTGCCCTTCTCCCGCGCGCGGGAGCAGGGAATAAAGTGCCTGCACTGGAAGGGCGCTTGTCATGAATTTAGGAAATCTCAATAGTCCAGCCGGGGCGGCCTGCATCTGTCATACGCTTGGGGGTTGGCGCCGCAGCATGCGCTCACCATCGGCTGCTTTGCCACGTTGCTGATCGGTTTGGGTACACGCGTGACGCTCGGCCATTCCGGCCTCCCCATGCAATTGGACAAACCGGTCATGCTCATGTTCTTGGGTATACAGCTGGTCGCCATTTTGCGCGTGCTGGCGGACATGCTGCCCGGCCAAAACGGATACTGGCTGTATGTCGCCGCAGCAGGCCTCAGCTGGCTTGCTTCACCCCTTGGGTGCTGCGCTATTTGCCGGTATATGTGCAGCCGCGAGCGGACGGACAGGCGGGGTAACACATGCCGAAAAAGGCCGGATGCAAGCCTCAACCAGCAACAGCCGGAACGCGGGATCTACGAAACCTGCGTTCCGGTGAAGCCCGGCTGGATTTTGGACAACCAAACGAAAATCAGTGTTTGACGAGAGGGATCTCTTCATGGAGCAGCGTGGGCGTATCGTTACTATGTTTCTTAACGTGCTTCGCCATGCGCTTTTCCTTCGCCGTCATCAAAGGCTTCTTTTTGGTTTCTCGGGTGGAATGCTGGGACTTGGACATAATTAACTCCTCAAAGTAGTTAAGGAAGAATTACGGATTTTTATCCTACTCCGCTATTTTCGATCTGTCAGCCCCTACTCTTTGAAGTGAGATAGCATGACGCCCATAGTGGGATTCGATATCGCCTTATGGAAAATGACACAGCCTCCCTCGAAAGACATTTTCACGACATTAGTGATCGCGAACTGTTGCATCGTTGCAGCTCCGGCAGCTTGACGGATGTCGCACGATCCCTCGCTTATGCGGAACTGATTTCACGCGGTCTCGCATTGCCCGCAATTCTCTCCTCTGCACCTGAAGCGAACGAACCTTACGAGGGGGACTTTGAAACCGTTGCGCAGCTCTTCAATCCTATCGATGCATTCCTGCTTGCGGGTTGTCTGGAAGCGGCGGGCATCCCGCCTGTCGTGGCGGATTCGAATCTTGTGCAGTTGAATTCGCTGTGGGCTATCGCCGTGGGAGGCATACGCATCCGCGTGCCGGCGGCACGCGTCGCAGAAGCGAAAGATATTATCGCGGCATTCCATCGCGGCGACCTGGCGCTTCCCGACAATCACGAGTCTTATCGCGAGTAAGGCGACCCGGCGCTCCGGGCAAGACACGCTACAATCCGCAACTGCAACTCGTTCCACTTGAACTCTTTCGGAGGCCGCATGGATCAGGCGTTGGTTATCGGTTACCGGTTCATCTTCCCGAACAACCGGGAAGAGCTGATCGAGGTCAGGATAGACAAAAGGAGCATGAAATCCCTTCCGGATGACTCCGCCTCTCCGCCAGAGTGGAGCAGACTGGATTTTCACCAATGTCCAAACTGCCCTTTGCGCGCAGAATTGCACGCCCACTGCCCGCTTGCGGTCAGTCTCGTCAGGCTGATATCCACATGCCGGAACGTGCTTTCCTACGACGAAGTCAAAATGGAAGTCACCACTCCGGAAAGAACCGTCATCAAGAGCACCACGGCACAACGCGCCGTGAGTTCGCTGATGGGCCTGGAGATGGCGACCAGCGGCTGCCCGCATATGAATTTCCTTAAGCCCATGGCACGCTACCACCTGCCGTTCGCCACCCAGGAAGAAACCATCTTCAGGGTCGTTTCAACCTATCTGCTGGAACAATACTTCAGGCACAGGCGGAACCTGCCTACCGATATGGAACTGGACAACCTGAAGCAGATCTATGGCGAGATCCGCGTTGTCAATACGGCAATGGCGGCACGCCTACGCACCATCGGTGTCAAGGATTCCGCTGTCAATGCGGTCGTCCTGCTGGACATCTTTGCCAAGATGTTGCCGTACTCAATCGAGGACTCACTGGAAGAGATCAGCTATCTTTTCCTTGAACACGGATCGCTCCAACCGGCTAGATGACCGGGGATACGGGTTCCCTAACCGATTCATCTGCAAAAGAGCATTTAACCCAGATAATCCATTAGCCGAAGTCGCTTCTCTCCCTTCTCCCGCAAGCGGGAGAAGGGCTGGGGATGAGGGTCTGTGACTCACACTCAAAGTGGATTCCCACCGCAAACCCTCACCCCAACCCTCTCCCGCTTGCGGGAGAGGGGGCTGGTTTGCGAATGGATAATCTGGGTTTATGCCACACGCATCTGACAACCGGTTGAGCTTGTACCCGAAACCAAGGAAAATGCCGCTTCCTTAATCTGCTTTGCCCTTACTCAGCCATGCGACTTCCCCGACTGATTCCAGCCCTGCTCACTTTGCTTGCCTTGTCCGGTTGCTCCAGCCTGGTCTCGTCCGCCACCGGGAAGCTGGCAGATAATCTTTCCAGCGCCATCCTCAACCAGGACGACCCGGAAACGGTGCAGACCGGTATGCCCTCTTACCTGCTGCTGGTGGACAGCCTGATCGAAGGTGATCCGAAAAATGAATCCATGTTGCTGGCGGGCAGCAAGTTATATGGCGCGTACGCGGCCGCCTTTGTCAAAGAACCGGAGCGCGCCAAGCGCCTGGCACGCAAGGCTCGCGACTACAGCGACCGGGCGCTGTGTGCCCATGATGCCAAGCTATGCAATGTTCTGGACAAGCCGTTCGAGGAATTCTCCGCCGCCATCGCCACCCTGAAAGCGGACGATGTGCCCCTGCTCTACACCAGCGGCACGGCCTGGGCCGGCTGGATACAGGCTAACAGCAGCGACTGGAATGCGATCGCCGATCTGGCCAAGGTGAAGGCGGCCATGGCGCGCTCCGTCGAACTGGACGAGAACTACAACCACGGCGAGGGCCATTTGTATCTGGGCGTCTTCGCCACGTTGCTCCCCCCGGCTTTGGGCGGAAAACCGGAAGAGGGGCTGAAACATTTCGAGCGTGCCGTAAAACTTTCGGCAGGACGCGATCTGATGGCGAAGGTAGAATACGCGCGCCGTTATGCCCGCATCATTTATGACAGAGAGTTGCATGACCGGCTGCTGCGGGAAGTACTTGACACGGACGCTGTGGAACCGGGGCTGACGCTGAGCAATGTACTGGCGAAGCGGCAGGCCAAAGAGCTTTTGGACAGCGCGGAAAGTTACTTCTAGTAAGAGTTCGGGCAATCACTCTTCAATTAAGGAAAAGAAATGCGTTCACTGTTTTCACTGGTAATTGCTGTCCTGCTGATTGTATCGAGCATCCCCGCCCAGGCGCAGGCCCTGAAGATCGCCACCTTCGCACCGGACGGCACGCAATGGATGATCGAACTGCGCAAAGGCGCGGAAGAGATCGGGAAACGCACCGAAGGCCGTGTCACCATCAAGCTGTATCCGGGCGGCAGCATGGGCAGCGACCGCGTCGTGCTGCGCAAGATCCGCGCGGGACAATTGCAGGGCGGTGCGCTCACCGGCGGCGCGCTGGCCGACATCTACAAGGAAGCGCAAATCTACAGTCTGCCCATGTTGTTCCGTTCCTATGAGGAACTGGACTACGTGCGTTCGCGCATGGACAAGAAGATCGCGCAGGGCATCGAAGACCACGGTTTTGTGACCTTCGGCATCACCGACGGCGGCTTTGCCTATCTGCTCTCGAGCTCGCAGTTGCAGCGCGTGGACGACCTGAGGAACCAGAAGATCTGGGTACCGGAAGGCGACGACATCAGCCGCTCCATGTTCGAGACACTGGGCGCACCGACCCTGCCGCTGCCGCTCACCGACGTGCTCACCGGCCTGCAGACCGGACTCATCACCACCATAGGCGCGACCGCCACCGGCGCCATCGCGCTGCAGTGGCATACCAGAGTGAAATACCTGATGGACATGCCCTCCATGTCCATCTTCGGGGCGCTGGCCATCGACAAGAAAGCGTTCACTGCCGCGAGTCCGGCCGATCAGGCCATCGTGCGCGAGGTGATGGAACGCGTGTATTCGGGCATGAACAAGCAAACGCGCATCGACGACAACGCCGCGCGCGAAGCATTGCGCAAACAGGGTATCGCCTTCGTCACGCTGCCGCCGGACGAAGTGGCCAAACTGCGCGCCGCGGCCGACCAGACCATACAACGCCTGAGCGACAAGGGTGTGTTCTCTGCCGACCTGATCAAGGAACTGCGTTCGAATCTTGAAACGTTCCGCAGCCGCAAACCTTCCGTCCGTTAAGGCATGGATTCGCGACACTTTCATCCTTCTGTCGTAAGACTGGTCAAGATCGTCACCTGGACAGAGAACGCCCTGCTCATCGGAATGCTGGCACTGATGGTGGGGTTGGCCGCCGCGCAGATCTTCTTCCGCAATTTTTTCGACATCAGCATCTTCGGCGCCGACCAGATGCTGCGCCTGCTGGTGCTGTGGGTGGCGCTGCTGGGTGCCATCGCGGCCAGTCGTGAAGGCAAGCATATCCATGTGGACGCCATCGCGCGCTGGCTACCGGACCGTGTCAAATCCGGCGTGGTTGCGATGACCGACCTGTTCACGCTGGTCGTGTGCCTGGTGCTGGCCTGGCAATCGCTGCGCTTCATGCAAAGTGCCCGCGAATCCGGCGAGATGGCCTTCGGCTCGCTGCCGGTATGGGTGGCGGAACTCATCCTGCCGCTGGGCTTCACCCTGATCGCCCTGCGTTACGGCTTGCGCTTCTGGCATCACATACAACAGGCCCGCGGGCGCGAGGCGGTCAAATGATGCTCGCCCTGATCGGTATCGCGCTCGTCGCCATGGTGCTGTTCGGCGCGCCGCTGTTCGCGGTCATCGCCGCGAGCGTGATGGTGAACTTCGCGCTGGACGGTGTGGACCTGACCGTGGTCATCATCGAGGTCTACCGCCTCGCCGAGATGCCGGTGTTGCTGGCCATCCCGCTGTTCACTTTCGCCGGCTACCTGCTGGCCGAATCGAATGCGCCCAAACGTCTGGTGCGCATCACCAATGTCTTCTTCGGCTGGATGCCGGGCGGGCTGGCGGCGGTGGCGCTGGTCATCTGCGCCATGTTCACCGCGTTCACCGGGGCCTCCGGCGTGACCATCGTGGCGCTGGGCGGCATGCTCTATCCCGCACTCAAGCAGGCGGGCTACCCGGAACGCTACAGTTTGGGACTGGTCACGACATCGGGCAGCATCGGCCTGCTGTTTGCACCGTCGCTGCCGCTCATCCTGTACGGCGTGGTGGCACAGCAACTCAACATCGGTGTGCCGGTTTCCATCAGCGACCTGTTCCTGGCTGGCATCCTGCCCGGCCTGCTGATCATCGTGATGTTGTCGATCTACGGCTTGTTCCAGAAACGCGGCGAGGAAGCCGCGCGCCAGCCGTTCAGCGGACGCGAAGCGCTGGCCGCAGTACGCGAAGCGGGCTGGGAACTGCCGCTGCCCTTCATCGTGCTCGGCGGCATCTACAGCGGCTACTTCGCCGTATCCGAAGCGGCCGCCGTGACGGCGATCTACGTGTTCATCGTCGAGGTGCTCATCCACCGCGAGATCACCTGGACCAACCTGCCCAAGATCATGCGTGAGTCCATGGTGCTGGTCGGCGCCATCCTCATCGTGCTGAGCATGTCGCTGGCTTCCACCAACTACCTGCTCGACGCCGAGATCCCGGCCAAACTGTTCGGCTTCATCCGCAGCCACGTGGACAACGCCTACACCTTCCTGCTGCTGCTGAATCTGTTCCTGCTCGTGCTCGGCATGATGCTGGACATCTTCTCCGCGCTGGTTATCATGGTCCCACTGATCCTGCCCATCGCCGTGGGCTACGGCATCCATCCGGTGCACCTGGGTATCATCTTCCTGGCCAACATGGAGATCGCCTACCTGATGCCGCCCATGGGCATGAACCTGTTCATCTCCATGTACCGTTTTGACCGGCCGATGCTGGAAATCTTCCGCTCCGTACTGCCGTTCGTCTCCATCCTGCTGCTGGCCGTGCTGATCATCACGTACTGGCCGACTTTATCTCTGGCGTTGATCAAAGGCTGACGTGCGACTTCGTGTTCCTGCGGAGCGCGCTGTCGCCAGATAGAACTGCTGTGCAACTTCTCGATGCTCTTAGCAAGCGCTGGCGACAGTCCAAAAACCTCCCAGATCGGCCACCTCTGTGAAACCGTGGAACAAAAAAAATACTATCTGAAACAGCACACCGAATCTTTCGGATGCTTCCGCCATTTTTTCCAAGTGGCAGTGATTCACCAGAACCCTCTCGTTAGCGGCAAAAGAGTGGTTAATGCGCCTTTGAATTTCGTCGATTAATTCGTATCTGCGTCGATACTGGGCCCGCTTCCTGGAAGGAATATCGGCTGGCTCACGCTTCTTCAACTTGGTTGAAATTACAAAAAAACCATCAGTGTTCAGACTTCCGCCGTACTCTAGCCAGATATCATCGTAACCGGTTGTTTTGGTTGCTCTGGATAACATATGACTGCTTTTGTGGCACGCATCCGAAATGCCATGGATTTCAGAGCATCCCAGATTGTCCGCCACAATCTTCAGAACATTAATCAGCAGATCCCTGGGCCGCAAACCATGAAGTGTATGTGTAAGTTCCACATAGACATCCTTGGCGTGCGGCATTCCCCATCCTTGTATCGCACCGACCACCAATCTTTTGTCCATCGTGTTTCCAGTGACCAAGAGCATCGCGGTGTAAATCCTGTGATTCCGGCAGAACAGGCTCACGGCGATCTCTCCCTCACTCCGCATCCATCTGGGTTTGTCCACCACCACTCGTAGATCCGAATATTCCGGCCCTAATTTGACCAAGTCGAAGTATTGCTTCTCGTTGAATGCAAGCAGGCGTCCTTTTACCTCCAGCGCGCGGTAGTGCTGCTCCAGCGCGTCCATCCTTTTTTCTACAGTCCACTTCTTGTTGACATAAGGTCGCAGAATTGCAACGAAGACTCCGGATGAATCCCGCACTTCATCCCTCAGGCAACTGTTATTTTTGTTGCGAAGCAACCATTGATGGATCCGGTTTATCTTGAGAACAACCAGGGCCAAAGCACCCAATCTGTATGCAATTGAACGGGGGGTGCATCCCGGATACAGGCCTGAAACAACCTGATTTAGCCGGTAAATGACTGCAATTGGTGACTGCATCGTGGACGTATTGTGTGTGTATTCAATCTTAACGCCGAGTTGGAGCGCTCTGAAATATCTGAACATTCCCGTTGGGGCAGCCAACTGGTTTCGCCATGAGATGAAAATGAATTGTTTGGAAGTATGGCAATTTAAGAATGTGATTCTTGATTACAACTGCGTGCATTGCTGCACCAAAATAGCCACCTTTTGATCACGAATGAGACTTGGCTCGTCAACAAAAAGGGGTTTGAAACAAGACGGCCTTTCGAATCATTTGCCGAACTTACCAAATCAATGGACAACTGATATTCCACACGTTGTACGCAATATCATTATATCCATCCCTTAAGTAAGGTTATATGAAGCGATGATAATTATCAACCCTTAATGCGAGAATTGGAACCTGTACCAAGGTACCAGCCAACTCCACATATCTTTCCTCGTTTCGAAAAACCTTTCCGAGCTTAGTCGTAATCAGCTCTGCCGACCACAATCACTGCACATTCTGTTAAACCGAGGAGTTGTAGACTTCGCATGAGAGTAGACTGAACTCGCTAATCTACGATCTGAACAAACTTAAAGAAGCGACAAAATGTCAGCTATTTCCGGCATACCGACACAAAGCGAAATCAACGCGGCATTGGCGCAATCTGCCGCCGCGCAGCTTTCCGTGATCAACACTTTGGCTTCGCTGGGCGGTAACTCGGCATCGACCACCAACTACAGTTTCGCCAATCTGCTCAGTTCATTCCAGCAAACAGCACCCGGCAACACAAACAATTCCGCCACACCCGCACAGTCGGCGCAAGACGCCTTCCTCAGCGTCGAATACGCCATCACTCAAACGCTGAGTTCGCTGATCTCCGGTTCGTCGCAGGACACTTCCAATACGGATATCTTCTCGCTGGTCAATCCGACCGGAGTATCCGGAAGCAATGGCTTGTTTGGTTCAACGAACGGTGCATTCCTGAACGGATTCACCGGCAGCACAAGTGCGGAAGCAGCACACTATGCCGTTCTCAATGCCCAGTACGCCGTGAACCAGACGCTGGGATCATTGTCTTTCAACACTCCGCGTTCGTAGCGACACCGGCATTGCGCCGATGATCTGCGATCACTTCGCCCCGAGCAATTGCTTGACCCAAGCCTGCTGACTGGCGCGTTTGCGTTTCTGTTCCAGCAGCTTGCGTATATGCAGCCTGGCCTGGTCGTAACCCAGCACGCCCGCGTCTGTGATCTTGTCACAACGCAAGATGTGAAAACCCAGTTCGGACTCCAGTACACCGCTCACTTCGCCCTCTTTCAATCCGAACAGCGCTTCATCCAGCACCGGGAAAAGCTTGCCGCGCGGCAGATCGCCCAGTTTGCCGCCGTCCAGTGCGGTCGGGCATTCGGAATGTTTGAGCGCCTGCTCCTCGAAGCGTTGCGGCTCCTTTGCCAAACGGGTGGCGAGGACGCCGATGCGTTTGGACGCTTCGTCACGCGTGTTCTCGGTGATGGTTTCGTTGACGGTGATCAGGATATGACGCACCAGTCTCGTCTCGGGGCGGCGAAATTGTTCCGGGTGATACTGGTAATACAACTCCACGTCCATATCGCTGACAATCGCCGCCTGTGTCCCGACTTTTTCCAGAATCGCTTCCACTTTCATCTCGCGATCAAGCGCAATGGCGAAAGCGGTTTCATCCAGTCCGTTCTTTGCCAGATCACCGGCAAATTCCCCCTCCGTCGGATAACGCCCGCGTATCTCCTGCATCACGGCTTCCAGGCTGGAGGGCGGCACCATCACGCCGCGCGCCTCCGGAGTTGCCAGCACCCGTGCTTCCAGCTTGTGCTGCTGCTGTGCCATGTTCTGCACGCGCTCGATTTCATCCGGCTGCAATGCGGCAGTCGCCTTGTTGTAGAGTTTCTGCGCGGCCTTCAGCGCAAGATAGGCCACATCGGCTTCAATGAGCTGCGGCATTTTTGGTTTCCTCGTCGTCATAGACCCTCGTCGCCTCCAGTGAAGCTTCCGGAACCTGCAGTACCTGATCGTGAAAGATCACGTGGTAAAGCACGCCAGCACCCTCATCGCGAAATACTTTTAGTATCTCGCCTTCCATACCCGGTGTGACGCGCACTTCGCCGCGCACGGCCAGCGTGATCTTGCTGCGCACCTTCTCGCGACTCTCGAACTTGCTGGGCACCCACGGATCGCCGATGTTGATGAGCTCTTCCTCGCGGAATCCGACGATCTTGTTCAGCTCGATGAAGTTGACCGTGTAGATCAATTGGTCCTGCAAAAAAGTGCCCACGTTGGTGACAAACCCGGTGGTGCCGCGACGAATCAGCAGCGTGCCGGTGGGCACGCCCGGATAAGTGCCGTCATTGCGCACATTGCGAATGATGCGGACTTCGTCGCCGAATTCGTATTTAGGCAGCATCTTTCTTGTTCACCGTGATGGAACTGATCGGCACAAACTTCACCTGCGGTTCGTGCATATGGAACACCTTGAACACCTTCTCGGTGAGGGCGTCGGATTTCACAAAATCCTGATACGCCTGCGTGAGCAGCGTGGTGTAAACCATACGACGCCCCGCCTCGTCTTCCGACAAAGTCGCCTTGCCGAGATAGTTGTGATAGCGCTGCAGGATATGCAAGCGGTTCACCTGCACCACGGACGGATCGTATTCGATGCCGAAGTAGTTCAGAAAATCTTCGGCTGAAACCAGGTCTTCCATGGCCTCGTCTAGTGTAAGTTCGTCCATTTTCCGCTCCTATCAAATTTACTTTCGGTATTCATCGACTGGTACAACACATCCAGCAGCGCTTTGCCGCCCATGCGGTCGTGGCTGTCCAGCTCCACCAGTTTTTCCAGCATGGCCTGCCCGACCTCGACATTACCCAGACGCAGGTTCACGTAACCGGTGGCCTTGAGCACCATCAGGTAGAAGCGCACCAACCCCATGGAGCGCAGCACGCCTTCACCCAGATTGGCCTCGTTCAGGTACATCCAGGTATCCGGAAAATTCAGGCGTTGTCCCACCACGGCCAATGTACTTTCCCCCACCAGCAACGCATCCTCAAAACGGTGCTGGTAGAAGTAATAGCGGTACAGTGCGACCAGCACCATCAGGTGTTGCGGCGCCATGATGCTGGCGCGCAGCAACAGGCTCTCGGATTCCTCGCTGCCATACTTGTCCGCAGCAGCCGCCAGCAGTCGCGACACATCCTGCGCCAGCGGCTCATCAAAGTACAACTCGGCTTGTTCAAAATCGAGCAGATCCATGATTCACTCCCTTCTGAGGACGCGCGCCACTTCCGTGCCGCAAAGATCATCCGCATCACAAGTGCGACATTGCCCCTCCACCGGCTCGCCCTGCTTGCGCAACTGGCCTTCCAACACTTCTATTCGCTCCATCAGGCAGGCGATGGCGCGCCCCACCGGATCGGGGATCAGATGGTGGTCGAGATTGATGCCGTAGATGTTGTCGGCATTCGCATCTTCGGTGCGCAGCACGACCTTGGCCGGGATGCCCACCACGGTACGGTGCGGCGGCACATCCTTCACCACCACCGAGTTGGCACCCACGCGCACATTCTCGCCGAGGGTGATCGCACCCAATATCTTGGCACCCGCGCCGACAACAACACCGTCGCCCAGAGTTGGGTGACGCTTGCCCTTGTTCCAGGTGGTGCCGCCCAGCGTGACGCCGTGATACAGCGTCACATCGTTGCCGATCTCGGAGGTTTCGCCGATCACCACACCAGCGCCGTGGTCGATGAAGAAACGCCGCCCAATGGTCGCACCGGGATGGATGTCGATATTGGTCATAAAGCGCGCGAACCAGGACAGCAACCGTGCCAGATAGCGCAGCCCGAATTTCCACAAGCGATGCGCGATGCGTTGCATGAGGATGGCATGCACGCCGGGATAAGTGGTCAGCACTTCGAAACGCGAACGCGCGGCCGGGTCGCGCTGGAACACGCAGCTCACGTCTTCGCGCAGCAAACGCAGCAGCGATGGCTTCTCCGGCTTGGGTATCACGTTCGCGGTGCTGATCACATTTTCCATGACTCGCTCCTAGTGCGTCGCACTGGGCTGGCGCCCGATGTAGCGTTGATAGAGGAACAACAATTCCTGATCGGCAGGCGAGCGCTTGGCGCGTTCTGAAAATGAACGAATGTCCGGCAGCAGCGCACGCGCTTCGGCCTGGCTCAGGTTCAGCCCCATGGTGGCGTACGCCGCGATGATGCCGTGCGCGCCGGA
>JAYTUW010000078.1:0-4120 GCA_043744345.1 Sideroxydans sp.
TTCGTGCTGGTCGGCGGCTTCGATAACCGGTTTCTTTTTGAGCGGGGTGAGCGCGCCGGTTTCGATGTCGATGGCGTAGCCCGCCTTGATGATGACGACAGCCAGTTGTTCGCGCTTGTGGCTGTAGCCGGGTGCGAGTGCGGCTTGCCAGGGGCTTTCGTTGTTCAGGTCATGCATGGCGGGCTTTCGCGGGCTGGGCGGGTTGGGCTGCGGTTGGTGCGGCCATTGTGTCGGCGAGCAGTTGTTGCTGACGCGCACGCCAGATTTCCGGCGGGATATTTAACGGTGCTTTTTGGCTGAGTGCGAGTAGCGCCATGAGGTCGTTGCCGAAGCGGCCTGCATGTTTTTTACACATCGCGGCAAGGTGCGCTGTGGTGGCCAACCACTTCAGACATGTCTTTTTTGCCGAAGAATCCGGCATCGACACCGCCCAGGAACGGGCAGTGGGCTTCGGCGATGACGGATTTTTTGATTGCTGCTTTGGTTGCTTCTGCCATTTTAGTGGCTGGTTCTGCCAGTTTATGGGTTGGTTTTTTTCGTCGTTGTTGCAGCCCACCCACCGTCCAGCGCAGAATCGCTGGTCGAACCCAGGCGTTCATATGTGGGCCGCGCTCGCGTTGTGGAATCCAGCCCTGTCGGATAGCTACCCGGCACAATCGTCGTGCTCTCGTTTCGGTAGAACGGATCGCTCACCTTCCAGTCGGCCAGATCGAGCAGGTATTGCCAGTAATCGGCATCGCCAAATGCATAGCCCTGCCCTACGGTGAGATCGTAGCTCAACACCTGTTCGACCGGGCGTGCCGAATCGCGCTTTTTATCGCTGCCGTATCGCAGTATTTGACCGTGGTCGGTCTGATTTACTTTCAGCTTGGCGTATTTCGACAGACGCGCAAAAACTTCGGCATCCGTTTCTTCGCGTCTGACCGGTTGCCCGTGCGGGCCGTGGCCGGGTTCGGTGATGGTTGCTTTGACATAGAACTGTTTGAAGTTCTCAAAATCTTCTTGTTGCTCTTCGCTCTCCTTGCCGCTTTGAAGACCATCAAACTGGATCATACCCTGGTCGAAATCAACCTTTAATATTGCAGGTACAGGCACGACAGGTGCGTTGATCCAGACGCGTTCACGCTTTCCCGGCGTGCCTTGTACATTAATTATGCCTGCTGCTTTGTTGGGGGCCGGGTCCCAGAATTCGCTTTCTTTCTTACCGTCGAAGGTTTTGTAAGTCGGGGGGCGCGGCAGGGAACTGTTATCGGGCGCGCTCTCATAAACAACATCTTCTATGAAAAAGTTGAACCAGTAGCCTTGCTTGCCCCCCACAGCAGGCAAATCATTTAAATCATTGAAAACCTTTACTCCGCTATTCCGAACAAACACCCGCTGGTAAACATTCCCGGGCAGTTTGTCCAGTATTTCTTTGGGGATGCCGCGCCAGCCAATACCTTCCACTGCCGACACACCAATCACCCGGTCATGCGGGTTGAAATTGACGAACAGCTTGCCCCGGTTGTCGCGGCTGGTGAGGTCGTCTTCGTGCCATTTCCCGCCTTGCGCGTTGATCTTTCCCGTGCCAATCTGGCCCTGCCAGACCGCACGCTCGGGTTCGTGATGGGTATACATGACGGTGCAGCCCTTGCCGTCGTCACTGGCGCACGCGGCGTTTTTCTCGGCACCTTGCTGGTATTCGGTTTTGGCTTTGGCGATTTTTTCGGCAATCGCTTTGAATGTATTAAAGCGTGCTTCCTCGCTTTGCACGTCCGCATCGCTTCCGGCAGCGGTCAGGCTGTCGGTGAATTGGGTGCCGAAGGAATAAGGCGCGCTGTTTATCATCAAGGTATCCGGTGCGCGTTTCTTTACGTACAGCATGGCGCACAGTGAAACCAGGCAGCCCTGGCTATGCGCCACAACATTGAGCGGCTCGTCCGGGAAGTCTGTGCGGATGGTGTCGATCAGGTTGGCCAGCCGCTTGGCGGCGTGGATGTAGTAAGAGCGCGGCGGTGCGTCTTGCAACTGGCGGTCGATCTCGGGATTGATCGCTTCCAGGTCTAAAATGCCGCCAAGCAGTCTGCGCTTGAAGCCGCGCTGCCAGAATTGCAGCAGGCTGTTGGTGCCGTTCTGAAACGGCCCGCCCCCCCAGGACTTGTCTGCCTTGTGGTAGATGCCGGGGTAACTTTTATCGTCGCCGGGCTGCATCTTGTAGCCCCAGTAGAAGGGGATGATGGGGGAACGCGCCCGCTGCTGACCCTCTTTATCTCTGCCAGTAAACCTCATCTTCTCGCGTATAAACTCGCCGCTATCGAGGTCTTTTCGCCCCAGCCGCTTGTTCAACCCGGCACAGAATTGATCGGCTGCATCTTTGTACCATTCGCCATCGGAGTTCACGCCATGTACAAAGAGGGTGGTGCCGGGCATGAGGTAAGGCACTGTCATGTTGTGCGTGTGCAGGCGTTCGTCCTTGTTCGTCTTGGTATTCACATATTCTGCCTTTACCCATTGGGCTTTGCCCTTGTTGGGCTTGACGGGTGTCTTTGTGCTGAATTCGTCGCTCATAATTTGTTATTCCTTCTCGTCTGTTCGATTGCAGTAGTGGAATTCGGTGTCGATGGGGGCTTTGCGAATGGTGGGCAATGCGTTCTTTCCGACCAAATAAAACTCGACCCATGCGCTATCACCATTCACCAACGCGGAAAGTTTTGCACGTTGCCCGGCATAAAAAACCGTATCGCCAATCAAATGAATGTCACCGCTCGAATTTGTCAAACGTGGCTTGTTCACTTGCCAAGTCCGCCCGGCATCTTTTGAGTAATACAGACGGTCTGCACATTTGTCGCCGCCCCCGCTCTGGCACCCCGAACTGCTAGGCAAGATAGGCGCAACCAGATACTGGTCATTGGCGGCGTCGATGATGAATGTGTCGCCGCCCAAATTAACTGGCATCACGTTGGTGCGAATACCCTTGGCCGTGTCGTTGTAGTACAGCCGCCCACCGCATCGATATTGATCATACGGCACTATCTCAAAATTCCGGTGGTCGTCGATGCGGTAAACCACCTGAGGCGGGGCGAGCGGGCCGTTGTAGGGTACGTATTCTCCACTCGGGTTGTGCCAGCGGATTCTAATACCCCACAAATCAAAGCTGAAACTTTCCGCCGGGCTCAGGCGGAGCTGGCCTGTCTGTGGATCTATTGTTGAATCTGGCCCATTTCCCTCAATAATCTGTTTCGTCTGCGGGTCTGTTTCAAAACCGAAGGATCGAGCCTGCAAGTGGATCAGGTCGCCGTCCAGCCAATAGCGCATGAAGGCATAGTTATCGAAATGTCTGTTGCTGTCTCGGAAGAAGCTTTCTCTATGGTGCGATTCGACGAGTGTGGGCATCGGGCAGGCCTGCCCTGCCTTCTGGATTCGCTTCACCAGATCGTCGTGCCCTTTGCGCGGCATGGTGTAATTGATCAACTTGTTCCAGTCAATTACCAGCTGACGCACGCCTTTGGCTTCGTCGATGAAGTAAATGTTGGCCGGTTCGCAGGGGCGGCCCGCGACGGGGACGATTTCAAGTCGCTGACTTTTACCCATGAGTTGCGGGGTGGTCTGACCCGGCACGTAAGTGCGATCGTTGACGTAGTCGTCGCCCAGCCCGGCGCAGCCGGTCAACAGCACGGCTAAGCAGAGTACCCAGTTGAGTTGGCGGTTCATATGCGGTTCTCCAATGTCATCGGCCTGCTATTCATCAATCTCACCATGTGAGTAATTCGATTTCCGCATGGTTACCGGAATCTGCGGTTATTGTTTTTGTTGCGCCATTCGCGTCGGTTTTGCCTTCCGTGACGACTTCACTGCCCATCCATATTCGGTGGGTATGATCGGTTAATACATTTCCTTCCGCATCCATCAACACCACAAGATGAGCAAATTCTTCACGTTCTGTAACCTTGCCTGCCTTTGCTTCGCCTGCAGGCGGCTGCACCAGCGGCTGCTGCGGTGTGTTCTTCAAATTGGATACCATTTGATCGTCATTGCGCACAGCCGGTTTGCCTTCGATCATGACGTCGTTGGAGAAGGTGATGAACTCGGCCATTTGTTGGGTCGAGCCGGAGCTGGTGCCGCCGCAGCAGCCGGGGGCGTC
>JAYTUW010000079.1:0-14795 GCA_043744345.1 Sideroxydans sp.
TAGACCTTGTCGGCCAGCGGATGGCGCGGCTGGTTGCCGCATTCGGACAGTTCGGATTCGCTGAGCGCCTTGTCGAAATCGAAGTCTATCTTCTCGATCTCGCCTGTGCCGGTCTCTTCGGCGTTATCGACTTTGTAATCCCAGCGGCAGGAATTGGTGCAGGTGCCCTGATTCGCATCGCGATGGTTGAAGTAGCCGGAAAGCAGGCAGCGGCCTGAATAGGCGATGCACAGCGCACCGTGGATGAACACTTCGAGTTCGATGTCCGGACATTGCTGGCGTATCTCCTCGATCTCATCCAGCGAGATTTCGCGCGACAGGATCACGCGCGACAGGCCCATCGATTTCCAGAATTTGACCGCCGCGTAATTGACGGTGTTGGCCTGGACCGAGAGATGCACCTGCATCTCCGGCCAGCGTTCGCGCACCATGGCGATCAGGCCGGGGTCGGCCATGATGAGTGCGTCCGGTTGCATCTCGATCACCGGCTGCATGTCGGCCATATAGGTCTTCACCTTGGCGTTGTGCGGCATCAGGTTGCTGGCGACAAAAAACTTTTTGCCGAGGTCGTGCGCTTCCTGGATGCCGATGCCCAACTCTTCCAGCTTGAATTCGTTGTTGCGCGCACGCAGGGAATAACGCGGTTGGCCTGCATATACCGCATCTGCGCCGTAGGCGTAGGCGGTGCGCATTTTGTCTAGCGTGCCTGCAGGTAATAAGAGTTCGGGTGCTTTCATTGGGTCTTCGCTTTATTCTCCCTTCTCCCGCAGGCGGGAGAAGGGCTGGGGATGAGGGTTGGTGGATTGCAACCAAAAGATTTTCATTGTCACGTCCCTCACCCCAGCCAGAGGGGATTGATGCAGGTTATGCACGATATCCGAGTCGATTCAGGATCTCTATCGAGGATTTGGCCTGGTTCAGCGTGTAGAAATGCAAAGCAGGCACACCGCCCGCGATCAGTTTCTCGCACAGTTGGGTAACCACATCCAGACCGAATGCCTGTACCGATTCAACATCGTCTCCGTAGCTTTCCATGGTCTTGCGCATCCAGCGCGGGATCTCGGCGCCGCAGGCATCGGAAAAGCGCGCCAGTTGCGAGAAGCGCACGATGGGCATGATGCCCGGCACGATGGGGGCGGTGACGCCTAGCTTGCGCGTCTCGTCGACGAGGCGGAAATAGGCGTCGGCATTGTAAAAATATTGCGTGATAGCCGAGTTGGCCCCCGCGTTGATCTTGCGCTTGTAGTTGAGCATGTCCTCGCGGGCCGAATTGGCCTGCGGGTGGAATTCCGGATAGGCGGCGACTTCGATGTGGAAGTGATCGCCGGTCTGGGCGCGGATGAACGACACCAGCTCGTTGGCGTACTGGAACTCGCCGATGCTGGCCATGCCGGATGGCAAGTCGCCGCGCAGGGCGACGATGCGTTTGATGCCCATGTCCTTATAGGCGAACAGCAGGGCGCGGATATTGTCGCGCGTGCTGCCGACGCAGGAGAGGTGCGGTGCGGCGCTGTGACCTTCGGCATGGATCTGTTTGATGATGTCCATGGTGCGGTCTTGCGTGGAACCACCCGCGCCGAAAGTGACGGAGAAGAACTCGGGTTTGAGTACGGCCAGTCGCTGGCGCGCGGCGGTCAGCTTTTCGGTGCCTTCAGGCGTCTGCGGCGGGAAGAACTCAAAACTGATCGGTGTCTTTGGGGTGCTCATGTTTTCTCACCAGTAGTTGCGAGGCAGCTGAACTCAGCGCCCAGGAAAAGATGCTGTACAGAACTGCGCCCATGACACCGTGCCAGAAGCTGTCGACCGTGAATCCGCGCAGGATGGAACCCGCGAACCAGAACATCAGCCCGTTGATGACGAAGATGAACAGTCCCAGCGTGAGCAGGGTGACCGGCAATGTCAGCACCAGAAAGACCGGACGGATCAGTGTGTTGACCAGGCCGAGCACAAAGGCCGCGACAAAAGCGGCCATGAACCCGTCGACATGAATACCCGGGACGAAGTTCGCCACGGCGATGAGCGCCAGCGAGTTCAGTGTCCAGATGAGTAGCAGTCGTAGCAGCATTTTTTCGTTTAACAAGTTAACAGGGGCGAACATGACGTCCGCCCCCGGTCATCATACCTGCTATTGGCTATCAATAACGGTAGTGGTCGGCCTTGTAAGGCCCTTCCTTTGGCACGTTGATGTAGGCGGCCTGTTGGTCGGTCAGGGTCGACAGTTGCGCGTTCAGCGTCTTCAGCTGCAGGCGCGCGACCTTTTCATCAAGGTGCTTGGGCAAGGTGTAAACGCCCACCGGATACTTGCCAGAGTTGCGCTCCATCCACAGCTCGATCTGGGCGATGGTCTGATTGGCGAACGAAGACGACATTACGTACGACGGATGGCCGGTGCCGCAACCGAGGTTCACCAGACGACCCTTGGCTAGCAGGATGATGCGCTTGCCGTCGGGGAAGATGACGTGGTCGACTTGCGGCTTGATCTCGTCCCACTGGTATTTCTCCAGCGAGGCAACGTCGATCTCGTTGTCGAAGTGGCCGATGTTGCACACGATGGCGTTGTTCTTCATCGCCTTCATGTGGGCATGGGTGATGACGTGGAAATTGCCGGTGGTGGTGACGAAGATGTCGCCGTGTTCGGCGGCGTATTCCATGGTGACCACGCGGTAGCCTTCCATCGCGGCTTGCAGCGCGCAGATGGGGTCGATTTCGGTGACCCAGACCTGAGCCGACAATGCGCGCATGGCTTGTGCCGAACCCTTGCCCACGTCGCCGTAACCGGCGATGACGGCGATCTTGCCCGCGATCATCACGTCGGTGGCGCGCTTGATGCCGTCCACCAGCGATTCGCGGCAGCCGTACAAGTTGTCGAACTTGGATTTGGTGACGGAGTCGTTCACGTTGATGCCGGGGAAGTTGAGTTCGCCGCGCGCATGCATCTGGTACAGACGGTGCACGCCGGTGGTGGTCTCTTCGGTTACGCCCTTCACAGCGGCGAGACGTTTGGAGTACCAGGTCTTGTCCTGCGCGAGCTTGGCCTTGATCGAAGCGAACAGACAGGTTTCTTCTTCCGAACCGGGCTTGCTGATCAGCAAGGCGTCTTGTTCAGCGCGCGCGCCGAGATGCAGCAACAGGGTCGCATCGCCGCCGTCGTCCAGGATCATGTTGGTCAGACCGCCGTCCGCCCATTCGAAAATGCGGTGGGTGTAATCCCAGTATTCGGTCAGCGATTCGCCCTTGACCGCGAACACCGGCGTGCCGCCCGCAGCGATGGCTGCGGCAGCGTGATCCTGCGTCGAGAAGATGTTGCACGAAGCCCAGCGCACATCCGCACCGAGCGCTTTCAGCGTCTCGATCAGCACGGCGGTCTGGATGGTCATGTGCAAGGAGCCGGTGATGCGCGCGCCTTTCAGCGGTTGCGTCTTGGCGAATTCCTCGCGGATGGCCATCAGGCCGGGCATTTCACCTTCGGCGATGGCGATCTCTTTGCGGCCCCATGAGGCCAGGTTGATGTCGGCGATAACGTAGTCTTTAGACATATTGCACTCCATTCATTTGGTAAGTTAATGAATGGGCGCCGTTGAATCTTTGAACCACTTTTCCGAGCCTGACAGCTATTGCTGTTGCAGCGCCCCTCGGAAGAGGGAATTGGTAGGGTGGGTTAGCGTAGCGTAACCCACCGATTTCCTTTCACGTGGGCACAAATTCGTGCCCACCCTACATCTTTACAAACCTGCGTCTGCGCGCAATGCCGCAGCCTTGTCCGTGGCTTCCCACTTGAACTCCGGCTCTTCACGGCCGAAGTGACCGTAAGCAGCCGTCTTCTGGTAAATCGGGCGTAGCAGGTCGAGCATGTGCACGATGCCTTTCGGGCGCAGGTCGAAATGCTTCTTCACCAGTGCGGTGATCTTCTCGTCGGAGACCTTGCCCGTGCCGTAGGTGGTGACCATGATGCTGGTGGGTTGCGCCACGCCGATGGCGTAGCTGATCTGCACCAGGCACTTGTCGGCCAGACCGGCAGCGACGATGTTTTTCGCCACGTAGCGACCGGCATAAGCCGCAGAGCGGTCGACCTTGGAAGGATCCTTGCCGGAGAACGCGCCGCCGCCGTGCGGGGCTGCGCCGCCGTAGGTGTCGACGATGATCTTGCGCCCGGTCAGGCCGGCATCGCCGTGCGGGCCGCCGATGACGAAGCGTCCGGTCGGGTTCACCAGATACTTGATGTCGCCCTTGATGAGTTCCTTGGGCAACACGGGCTTGATGACTTCCTCGATGACCGCTTCGCGGATCTGTTCCAGCGTGATGTCGGGAGCGTGCTGGGTGGACAGCACCACGGTGTCGATGCTGAAAGGCTTGTCATCCACGTACTTGATGGTGACTTGCGACTTCGCATCCGGACGCAGCCAGCTCAGGCGACCGTCGCGGCGCAGTTGCGCCTGGCGTTCGACCAGACGGTGCGACAGGTAGATCGGCAACGGCATCAGTGTATCGGTCTCGCGGCAGGCGTAACCGAACATCAGTCCCTGGTCGCCCGCGCCCTGATCCATCGTGTCGTCGTAGGCCTTGTCCACGCCCTGGGCGATGTCCGGGCTTTGCGTGCCGTAGCACACATGCACCGAGCAACCGTCCGCGTCGAAACGCAGGTTCGGGTCGTCATAGCCGATGCGGCGGATGGTTTCACGAGCCACCTTGGCGAAATTCACTTGTGCGGTGGTGGTGATCTCCCCGGCCAGAATGACCAGACCTGTGGTCACTAGTGTCTCTGCGGCGATGCGTGAATGCTTGTCCTGCGCTAGAATCGCGTCAACGATGGCGTCGGAAATTTGGTCTGCGACCTTGTCAGGATGGCCCTCTGACACGGATTCGGATGTAAAAAAGTATTCGCTCATGGCTCTCCGATTGCTGCTTCAGTAGTTAAATGGGCGCGCAGTATACCAAATCCCCGCCCCCTTGATTTGATTGGTTTTCTTGAATGGTTATTCTGTTTGATGTGTTGGCCCGACTGCCCCTGTCGGTATTGCACCGGATCGGCGCGCTATTCGGCTGGCTGACCTATCTGTTTTCAAAGCGATATTCGTTCCGCCTGCGCGATAACTTGCAGAAGGCCGGGTTGGCGCGTTCCGAATCCGAGCTGAAAAATCTGTTGCACACCAACATCCGCGAGATGGGCAAGGGCGTGATGGAATTGCCCTGGGTGTGGCGGCGTCCTTTAGACAAGGTGGTTGCCAGCGTCAGGCACTGTCATGGCTGGGAGTATTTCGAAGCGGCGCAGGCACAGGGCAAGGGCGTAATGGTGCTGACTCCCCACATCGGTTGCTTCGAGGTCATCGGCCTGTACATCGCGGCGCGCACGCCGATGACCTGCATGTACCGGGTGCCGCGCTGGAAATTCCTTGATATGCTGATGCACAAAGGCCGCGAACGCGGCCAGATGAAACTCGCTCCCGCCGACCTGGGCGGTGTGCGCCAGTTGCTCAAGGCGCTCAAGAAAGGCCAAGTCATCGGGGTGTTGCCGGATCAGGCGCCGGGCAACGGCGAAGGCGAGTGGGCGCCATTCTTCGGTCGTCCCGCCTACACCATCACCTTGATCGGCAAACTGGAGGAAGCCAGCGGGGCGGCAGTCGTAATGTGTGTCAGCGAGCGATTACCGGGTGGTGCGGGCTATGCGCTGCATTTCACTCCCCTCGCCCCCGGGGTTGTTCGTTCTTCTTCCCAGATGAATGTCGCCTTGGAACAGGTCATCCGCCAGCACCCTGAGCAGTACCTGTGGAGTTATAACCGTTACAAAGTCCCGCGCGGGACGATGCCGCCGGACACAAGCAAGGAGCATTGATGTTGGTCAACGTGAATCAGCAAAGCTTCCACATGTACCCCTCGCCCAATGGGATAACCAGCGACTTAGCGGCTTTGCCGCTTAGTCGAATGGCTAGTAGTTCTACCAGAGGGGGGGCGGGGGGCGAACAAGGGGTTTCGTGGAGCATGCTCCGCGCCTTGCGAGCGGTTTCGGCTATGCCGAAACGCGCCCTGCAAGGGAGGGAAACGATCATGGCGCAGACGATTCCTTATTCAGAGAGGCCTGTGACATGATCGTTCGTCTCGGCGTATTCGTTTTCTGGTTGATCCAATTTTTACCGTTCCGCGTCATCGTCGCCATCGGCAACACGCTGGGCACGCTGGCCTATCCGCTGGCGGCGGAGCGCCGCCGGGTGGGCGACATCAACCTCAAGTTGTGTTTCCCCGACATGGGAGAGGCGGAGCGCAGGAAATTGTTGCGCTCCCATTTCCGCATGTTCATGCGCGGCCTGATCGAGCGCAGCATCCTGTGGTGGTCGAGTGCGGAGCGCATCAACTCCTTGATCCGGATCGAAGGAGTCGAACACTTCGAAGCGGTGAAGGGCCAACCGATGATCCTGCTCACCCCGCATTTCGTCGGCATGGACGCAGGCGGGCAATGGATCGCGCAGCAGGTGGATACCGTGTGCATGTATTCCAAGCAGAAAAACCAGTACCTGTCCGATCTGTTGCTGCAGAAGCGTTGCCGTTTCCGCAACCAGCGCCTGTATGCGCGCCAGGAAGGCCTGCGTCCCATCATCAAGGGCATGAAGGAGAATATGCCGTTCATCTATCCGCCCGATCAGGATCAGGGCGTGCGCGAAGGCGCGTTCATCCCGTTCTTCGGCGTGCCCGCCGCCACCATGACCAGCGTGCCGCGCATCGCCAAGATGACCGGTGCGAAGATCGTGCCCAGCATCACGCGTATGCTGCCGGGAGGACAGGGTTATGTGCTGACCTTCTATCCGGCTTGGGAGAATTATCCGAGCGGCGACGAGATCGCCGATGCCCGACGCATGAACGAATTCATCGAGCAACGTGCGCTGGAGATGCCGGAGCAGTATTTCTGGCTGCACAAGCGCTTCAAGACACGGCCGGAGGGAGAAGCAAAACTGTATTGAACGTCCCCTCTCCCACGCGTGGGAGAGGGGTAGGGGAGAGGGGCTATGGTGGATAGCGGCCTGTTGAATAACGCCAAAACTTTGCGCTCAAGCCAAACCACTGCCGAGCAGCGGCTGTGGTATCACTTGCGGGCGCACCGTTTCATAGTTTGAAATTCAAGCGGCAAAAGCCAATTGGCAGCTATATTGTGGATTTTGTATGTGTGGAGCGGATGCTGATTGTTGAGATTGACGGTGGGCAGCATTCCGAGCAAGTTGATTATGACCTGCGGCGCGATTCATGGCTGAAGAGCCAAGGCTACACCGTGTTACGTTTTTGGAACAATGAAGTCATGCGGCAGTTGGAGAGTGTGTTGGAGCAAATACGATTGGCGGTTATTTCAGAACCCTCTCCCCCAGCCCCTCTCCCGCATGCGGGAGAGGGGAACCAGACCCCTGAAGGGATGCTGAAATGAAATACAAAGACCTGCGCGATTTCATATCGCAACTAGAAAAAATCGGCGAACTCAAGCGCATCACCGTGCCCGTCTCCACGCATCTGGAGATGACCGAGATCTGCGATCGGGTGTTGCGCGCACAAGGGCCGGCACTGTTGTTCGAGAATGTGGTCGGACACACGATCCCGGTGCTTGCGAACCTGTTCGGTACACCGCGCCGCGTGGCCTTGGGTATGGGCGAGGAATCTACTGCCGCGCTGCGCGAGGTCGGCAAGCTGCTCGCCTACTTGAAAGAACCGGAGCCGCCCAAAGGTTTAAGAGATGCTTGGGAGAAATGGCCGATACTCAAACAAGTTTTGACGATGTCGCCAAAAGTCTTGTCGTCTGCACCCTGTCAGGAAATCGTGTGGGAAGGTTCTGATGTCGATCTTTCCCGATTACCCATCCAGCATTGCTGGCCCGGCGATGTTGCACCGCTCATCACTTGGGGACTGGTAGTCACGCGCGGCCCGAACAAGCCGCGCCAGAATCTGGGCATCTATCGCCAGCAGGTGATCGCGCCGAACAAGGTCATCATGCGCTGGCTGGCGCATCGCGGCGGCGCGCTGGATTTTCGCGATCATTGCGAAAAGAATCCGGGGCAGCCGTATCCGGTCGCAGTCGTGATCGGTGCCGATCCCGCGACCATTCTCGGTGCAGTGACGCCGGTTCCGGATTCATTGTCCGAATACCAATTCGCCGGTTTGCTGCGCGGCAGCAAGACCGAGTTGGTGAAGTGCTTGGGCAGTGATTTGCAAGTGCCCGCTTCCGCCGAGATCGTGCTTGAAGGCGTGATCCATCCCGGCGAGACTGCGCTGGAAGGACCGTATGGCGACCACACCGGTTACTACAACGAGCAGGACAAGTTCCCCGTGTTCACCATCCAGCGCATCACTATGCGCCGCGATCCGATCTATCACTCAACTTACACCGGCAAACCGCCCGACGAACCGGCCATGCTGGGCGTGGCGCTGAACGAAGTATTCGTGCCGCTGCTGCAAAAACAATTCCCCGAGATCGCCGATTTCTACCTGCCTCCGGAAGGGTGCAGTTACCGCATGGCGGTGGTGAGTATCAAGAAACAATATGCAGGACACGCCAAGCGCGTGATGTTCGGCATCTGGAGTTTCCTGCGCCAGTTCATGTATACCAAATTCATCATCGTGGTGGACGACGACATCGATGTGCGCGACTGGAAAGAGGTCATGTGGGCAATCACCACGCGCATGGACCCGGTACGCGACACGCTATTGGTGGAGAATACGCCCATCGACTACCTCGATTTTGCTTCGCCCGTCAGCGGCCTTGGCGGCAAGATGGGGCTGGACGCCACCAACAAATGGCCGGGCGAGACGCAGCGCGAATGGGGCACGCCTATCGTGATGAGTGCCGAGGTGAAAGCGAAAGTGGATGCGATGTGGGGCGAGTTGGGGCTTTAGAGATTTTCGTAATACAGGAATATAAAAAGCCGGGATTGACCCCGGCTTTTTGTTTGCAACAGTCGGAACTGGTTTGATCAGAATACGTAATCCGCACCGATCGAAAATTGGGTCAGCGTTTTCTTGTCATCTGGTTTTGCGTCATCGAGGTTGCTGAACTTGACGCCGCTCAGGATGGTGAGTTCGGGGCGGATGGAAAGGTGGTTCATCACACGGAGCGAATAGCCGGCGCCGAAGATAAGGCCGGTACTGGAAGCTTTTTTGGTTGAGGGGGTAATAGCTGGTACCGTGGATGTGCCCTTGCGTTCGGTTGAAGCGCTGAACAGACCAACTTTGCCATAAAGCGTACCTTTGCTGCCGAGCTTGATTCCGCCGAGTGCGGCGCCGTACAAGGCACCTGTGGTGTAACTATAGGTTGATGTGCCTGCAAAGCCCGAACCAGTGCTGGTGATGGTTCCTTTGGCTTCACCTACGCTGATGAAGCCGCCTTCAGCACCGAAATTGCTGTTCAGCCAATATCCCCCGCGCAGATTCAAGCTGGCACTGACGGAATTCTGTTCTGTTTTGGAAGAGGTTGCGCCGGCGGCAACCATTGATTTGTTGGCGTCATCAACCCAGTTCGGGTTGCCCACCAGGCCGATCGACCCACCCGCAAAACCTTCGGCCTGAGCGCCGAGAGAAATACTGCCAAGCAATGCAGCAACGAGAATTCTGTTTTTCATGATTGTTTTCCTTTGGGAATTGAGGGCGTCGACCGATCAATTTCGGCTCAGGCAGATTTTCTATTGCTTCCACCCGGCGTGTAAACAGTCCAAATGGACTATACGGACTGAGTACTTGAGCAGATGAGTCGAATCCGGGTTTCCAGACTATTTACGCGCCAGCCACTCGATCAGGGCATCCTGGGCTGCTTGACCGCGTTTGGCATGGGGATGATTGATGAGAAAAACCATGATCCATTCGCGGCCGGAACTCGAGTGAACATAACCTGCAATGGCTTTTACGCCTTCCAAAGTGCCGGTCTTGAGATGGGCGTGACTGGCGGCGGGGTTGTCCCTGAGGCGTTTTTTCACGGAACCATCCACGCCCAGTATCGGCAGGGACGCCTGCAGTTCGGCATTCAACGGGTGATCGTGGGCATCTTGCAGCAAGAGCGACATGCTTTCGGCACTGATACGTTCTTTGCGCGAAAGGCCTGCCCCGTTTTCCAGCACCACTTCCGGGAAATGCAATTTCTTGCGTGTCATCCAGTTCTGCATGGACAGGATGCTGCGTTCAATACTCATGTGACCGCTGCGCTCCGACTTTTCGGGGAATGCGGTTTGAGCACCGGAGAGCGCCGTGCTTGCCTCTGCAGACAGGGGGAGGGCTTCGCCCAGCGTCAGGAACAGTTGCCGCGCCATGACATTGTTGCTGTACTTGTTGATGTCGCGAATGATCAGACCCAATGGGTCGGAACGGTGCGTTGAGAAGAGTTTCGCATTGCCGGGGGTTGCGCCGTCGCGTTCTGTGCCGTGCAGCGTGCCGCCGAGTTCTTTCCACACGGCACGGAATATCGCGCCCACATAACGGGTATGCGGCATCACGCTCAGGTTGTGCTCGCGTTCGCCGCACCCCAGGGGGTAGTCACCCTGCAAAACGACGCTGTCACCGTTGGGCTGCACAGAAAACAGGTCGTCCCAGTTGTCGCAATTCACCGCTTCTCCATTGGGCATCAGCTGGTTGTCCAGCGTGACGCCGTCCAGCGGAGGCTCGGTGACGACTCGTAAACCAAGCCCTTCAGGCATGTAGCGCAGGCGCAGGGTGTTGAAGTTGATCAGCAGTGCATCGGGGCCGACGTTGTAAGCGCGCACCGGATCGTCATCGAATTCGGCAGGGTTGTGCGGTGGCAGATCGTAGTAGCTGCGATCCAGAAGCAGGTCGCCGCGAATCTCGCGCAGCCCGCGTGCACGAAGTTCGCCCAACCACAGCCAGAATTGCTCGATGGTGAATTTCGGATCGCCGTAGCCCTTGAGGATCAAATTGCCGTTGAGTACACCGTCCTTCAGTTCGCCGTCGATCCAGGCCTCGGTCTTCCAGGTGTACGCCGGACCGAGCATATCCAGTGCGGCGTAAGTGGTGAGCAGCTTCATGGTCGAAGCCGGATTCATCGGGCGTTGTGCGTTGATGTTGATCAGCGGCACGTGCTTGCCAACTTCGATCACTTCGACCGAGATGGCGGATTGCGGGATGCCAACTTTTTTCAGTTCGTCGCGGACTGATCCGGGCAGCGGTGCTGCTTGCGCATGGGCAATCAGGCAGAGGACGGGCAGCAGGGAAAAAATGAATCTCATGTCAGTGCGTCCACGATGGTCAGGGTGCGCGTGACGAGCATCTGCATCTCATCCTCGCCGATGACATACGGCGGCATGAAATAGACCGTGTTGCCCATCGGGCGCAACAACAACTCGTGTTGCAGCCCGAGCGAGAAGCAGCGCTGCGCGAAATCGGCATGCGGCGTATCGACTTCGAATGCCCAGATCATGCCGGTGTTGCGGAAGTTCGCCACCTTGGGATGATCGCGCAAGGGCTGGGCGATGCGGTTCAGGAACGCGGCCTTGTCGCGGTTGGCATTGAGTACGTCGTCCTGCGCGAAGATATCCAGCGTGGCGAGCGCGGCGCGGCAAGCCAGCGGGTTGCCGGTGTAGGAATGAGAATGCAGAAAGCCGCGCGCGGTCTCGTCGGCGTAGAAGGCTTGGTAAATATTGTCCGTCGTCATCACGATGGAAAGCGGCAGGTAGCCGCCGGTGATGCCTTTGGAGAGTAGCAAGAAATCGGGGGAAATCCCCTCACCCGCGCTGTCGCGCACCCCTCTCCCGCTTGCGGGATAACCAGCGACTTGCCCGCATGCGGGCTTAGTCGATTGGCTAGTCGTTTCATCAGAGGGGCTGGGGGAGAGGGTGGCTTGTTCGCACGCAAACAAGGTCCCCGTCCTGCCCATGCCCACGGCTATCTCGTCGGCAATGAGATGCACCTCATATTGAGAACACAACTCGCGCGCCTTACTTATATATATAGGGTGATACATTGCCATCCCCGCCGCCCCCTGCACCAGCGGTTCGATGATGAAAGCGGCAAGGTGCTCGTGATGCCTTTGCAGATGCGTCTCGAGCACCTCGGCGCATCGCAGGGCGAAACTCTCCGCACTTTCGCCCACCTCTGCATTGCGCCAGTCCGGGCAGGGAACCGTGGCGTTCTGCCGAATCAGCGCACCATAAGCGTCGCGGAACAGGGCAACATCGGTCACCGACAACGCCCCCAGCGTCTCCCCGTGATAGCTGTTCTGCAAACTGATGAATTGCGTCTTCTTGGGTTTGCCGCTGTTGCGCCAGAAGTGGGCGCTCATCTTCAGCGCGATCTCGGTGGCCGAGGCGCCGTCCGAACCATAGAAGCAATGTCCCAGTCCGGCCGGGGCCAATTCGCGCAGCCTTTCCGAAAGCTGCACCACCGGCTCATGGGTGAAGCCCGCCAGCATCACATGCTCCAGCTTGCCGAGCTGGTCGGTGAGTGCCGCGTTGATGCGTGGGTTGCAATGCCCGAACAGGTTCACCCACCAGGAACTCACCGTATCCAGATAGCGCTTGCCGTCCAGGTCATACAGCCAAACCCCCTCACCGCGGGCGATGGGTACCAGCGGCAGCGTTTCGTGCCGCTTCATCTGGGTGCAGGGATGCCAGACGGCGGAGAGGCTGCGGGCGAGGAGGTTGGTATTGGCTGACATATGCGGAATCATAACGGAGTTTGCGGGCGGCGTAACTGTTGCGGCGATCGGCAGGAAAGGGCGAGTAATTGTCGTAGCGGGGCGGTTTGTGCCTGCGAGTATGCGAGGGTTAGATTTCTGCTGTGTGCGTGGTTGACGGGTACACAGTGGTGAGGTGTTTCAGGTACTTTGGCACGAAATCACAGATTTCCAGGATTGACCGCAACGAAAAACTCGGGATACATCGGGTGGCGGCGTTGTATTTCCTGTCCTACTTTTCATCCCGATTTTGTGTTGTCACCAGATTCAATCAGACATGTTGCCAGGTTCGTCTAATTTCAATTGCAACCAACAGATGCAAGCAAATGACCGAACATAAAAATGGAAAAACTGGTGAGAAATTCTGATTTTCCGCCTATACTTTTAGCAAGAATAGCCAGATTGAGTCAGAGCCCAACTATAGTGGGGGAATAACGCATTCGTTGCGTGGTAAACAGTCCCAGTGTACGAACTGCAAACACCAGCATTGTCTCGAACCTCAAGAAGGACCGCAATGCCAACAGCAGGAATAGGGTAGTTCATAGACCAGTTTCCCATTGCATCAGGAACCACGGTTGCCCCATTGTTCAAATTGCGTACAAATGAAATGCCGCTCCCCACATCGCTCGCTGTACCAGAGATTACAAAAAGGTTTACTGTAGATAATGTAGCCAAGATTGGTGGTGCATTGTCCACATACACTGTTTGCGATTGAGTAGCCAGTATGCCGAACGAATCCACTACGTCGATCTTGAGTGTATGAGGAACGCCTTCCGAATAGTTCTTGGAATTAAAGCTAAAGGTTGGATTGTTTGGATTGGGTGTGGTTGAACTTACCCCCACATTATCAATACTAAATGCTGCTGATGCAGCCGGTACACCTACGCCACTTACGCTAGCATTTACAGAAACAGTGGTGCCACTAACCCAGCCATTCGCGGTGGGTGAGCTAAATGCAACAGTGACAGTCGGCGTTGTATTGTCCACGGTAACGGCGATCGTTTTGCTGGTAAGGATATTGAATGAGTCGATTACATCAAGCGTGAGCGTATGGGAGCCTGAGTATCCAATGGAGTTGAAAGTGAATGTCGGGCTGTTAGGGTTTGCTGCTGTGCCCACAACATTGCCGTCAAAGCTCAACGTGGCTGAAGCAGCCGTGCCAGCACCCGCACTCACGTTGCCGTACACAGTCACCGATGGGCCGCGCACCGTATTCCCTGCGAGTGGGGAAGTGAAGTCAACCCCGACAGTGGGTGTCGTGTTGTCTACAGCAACCGTAAGAAATTGACTGGCAGTAATTCCGAATGAATCAACTGCTGAGATTTTGAGCACATGGCTAATATCCCCATAGTTCTTTGAATTGAAACTAAAGGTAGGCTTGGAAGTTGCCACCTGCGTACCAACCGTCTGGTTGTCAGCAGAAAGGGTTGCAGAGTCCACGGTGCCAAAAGAAGTAACTATCCCGGCGACAGGTACTGCAGGCCCACGCAAGACCTGATTCAGTACAGGAATGGTAAAAGCGATGGTCGGGCGACCAGTTGTAAAAGGAAGCGGCGCAACCGCGTTCCAGATAGAGCCGGTATCGGCTGCATATCGCTTCGCAAACGGCAATACGGCAGACTCGGTCAGGCCGGTTTTATTCACAGTAGTGTCGTTCGCAATCTGGACAATATGGGCAGCAAGCGCGTATCTGTATACATCTCTGGAAAGCAAGATGCTGCCGAAAGTGATTGGTACGACCGCGCCAGTGGCATCCAGCCCGTTGCCATCCAGCAAGCCATCGGCAACCACATCCTGATACATGCTGTCTGCAAATGCTATTGAGCTAAGTACTGCATGTTGCTGTCCATTTTTGGCAGCTGCGTACTTTGTCCATGACGAGATCGCCGCGCCAATCAAACCATAGGAATAATCATCGGCGGCAACCGACGCCACATTTGCGGCATTTGTGATGTCCCGCGGCTTGACCGCAGTCAGGCTGAATCCCAGCCAATTGCCAATCTCCTGATTGGCTGCATCAATTGCATTGGAATCTGTCGCTGCACTCTTCTTGACCCGATACGCAGCCAAACCGGCCGCCAGGTTGGTGTAGGGCGTAATGGAAACATCCACTGCGCTTCCCTCCGTGTAGTTGATAACGGCACGCAGCATT
>JAYTUW010000080.1:0-4096 GCA_043744345.1 Sideroxydans sp.
GCGTCTGTGCGGCGCTGGGTTTCCAGTCGTACAGCCTCAGCGCGCGCTGTCTCCTTGCGAGCTGCGTCCTGACGCTCCGCATCCAGCTGTGCCGCCGCCACTCGCGCGGCTTCCTGGCGCTGCGTTTCCACTCGCAGCGCCTCCAGTCGCAAGACCTCGACGCGCGCCGCCTCCTGACGAGCGGCCTCCCGTTGCGCGGCTTCAACCCGCGCTGCTTCCAACTGATCCGCCTGTCGCTGTCGCTGTGTTTGTACTTCGCGCTCCGGAGGATCAAGCCTGGCCACTTCAACCACTCGCTCCCGCACCTCGGGTTCGGCTCGCTTCTGCGCTACCTCGCCAACGTCTCGAGGTGCCGGCGTCACGGTCTCCAGACCCGGCGCAATTGGTGCGCTTGGCGCAACCGCGATAACAGGCGTCGGTTCCGGTGTGGCGGCAGGCACGACCCAGGTGGCCTTGTCGGGCTGCTCCACCGCGATCACTTCCGGCAACGGGATCGGTTTGGCCGCCGCGTCACCGGACAGTTCGGTACGCAACGGCGTTTTCGCGGCAACCGCACCGGTCGCAATGTCTGGCGCTGGCTCGGCCTTGTCCTTAAGCAGAATCACTTCTGCCGCCCGGCCCAGGATAGTCGCAGAGGGCACGGGTGGTGTCAGGGCCGGCCCACCGGCAACAGTAGGCTCGATTGACGCCTGCTGCGGCGGCGCCTTGGCTGACGACCCCGTCGGCTCTGCAGCCGTAACCTGCGCCGGCACGAGCACAACGCGCAGATCGGGCGCCTCGATCCGTCGCTCTCGCCAGGGAAAGGCGAAATCCGGAAGCCCGAGCACCTGGCCGCCGAAGGTCAAGCTCAACAGCAGTGAGTGAATCAGCAGGGAGACCAGTAATGCGAGAGTCAGCCGCCTGCGTTCAGTGTTCATGCGTCAGCAATAAATGGGGCCAGACACTCATGGCGCTACCTTAAGAAAAAACACCGCTGTCATTTCGAACGAAGTGAGAAATCTGCTTTTGTGCTTTTGTATTACGCCACAACAACAGCAGATTTCTTACCTGATGAAACCGGGTTCGAAATGACAGGTGAAGCGTGTTGCACGGAAGTGGGCATGGCAGCCTTCGCTGGGACGACGTGCTTAAGATAGTGTCATGAGCGTCCGACAACTTTTTCCTACTTCTGCACCGTCGGGACAGTCAAACCAAATGATCGCGCCACATCTTCGTTCACCGTCACATCTACTTGTTTTGGGCCGATCCACGAAAGATCGCTGGGGCGCTTTCCTTGCAGCATGGGAATCATCTGCTCCACAGCACCCCTGCGGTAATACGGGACAATGTTGACGCCTACCGTTGCAACACCACCCATGTCGGTATATCCACCCGGCGTGTCCATCACAATCGGAAATCGATGGGACCTTGCACGCTCCGCGATTTCCTTGCGGATGGCGTAGGTATCAGGCCCCAACAGTCCAATGCCGATCTGCGCTTTTTCTTTAAGCGCATTCGTGATCGCGGCATCAAGGTCTTCTGCCCGGGTGACCGACATTGGCACCAGGCGAACACCTTTTCCAGTCGCAACACTCGTCCATTCCGTCAGCAGCCTGACGTGCGTCGCGTTTTGCGGGTTATAGAGAACTGCGAGTGTGGTGAGTTTGCCCACAAGTTGACTGATCAAATTGAGTTGCTGGGAAATGCCGGTGGGCAGAAAACTGTACACACCAATGACATTGCTTTGCGGATTGGACAGTCTCGACGTAAGGCCCGCCTTGATCGGATCGTCCTGAACGGAAATGCATAGCACCGGTGTCGATGTAGTGGCAGACTTCGCGGCGGCGCAACCAGGTGAGGACGACACCACAAGAATCTCAACATCATTTTTCAGAACATCCTCGACCAGTGAAGGCATTTTCGCCATATCCCCTTCAGCCGTACGAAAGACAACATTCATCGTTTTTCCGTGCACGTAGCCAGATTCGGCAAGGGCATCGAAGAACGTCCTGTTGGTGATTGCCATTTTTTCGAATCCGCCAGCACCTGCGACAAATCCAATGCGTCTCAGCTTTGCATCAGGCTGACTCTTTGCATCAGGTAAATCGGCAGCGCTGCTGGCCAGTGTTATGAGGCCTGATGCAATTGCCATTAGATTGAAAACGAATTTCATGGGGTTCCCTTCTCCTGATTATTTGCGTAACACGGCGCAACATTGGGCACCATGAATTCCTCGTGGAGAATTTCGAGGAAGCTGGGATCACCAAATAGAAAACGCATATTTCCTATCGCATCAAGATTGTCCTTCAGCGCTTGATAGGCATAGATCGTGAAGTTGGCGGAGACGACGAATAGCTGGCTACCTGGCTTGATTTGCGACTTTAGGTAGTCACCTAATTTGCCGCGGAAGTGGTTGTCGCGAATGCCGGATTGCAGAGAGTGTTTTTTGTCGGACATGGTCGGGTATGGTCGATTTACTGTTTCAGCAAAGCGGCAAATTGCCGCGCGGTGACAGTCTGGCATGCGCCATGCCGCCGAATCTCCAATACGCCGCTCTTGTCCCCGGATACAAGATAGTCGGCTCCACCTGCCTGCGCTAACGCGAATAGAAAATTATCGGCAGGATCGGCAGAAACATCAACTTTGGGTAATCGCGTCAAGACGACGGCGCGATCACGCAGACGATTGACTAGCCAGCCAATCTCGGCAGGCTCCAGCAGCTGCCGGATTTGCGGGTAGCGGGCGACGCGAACAACTTCCTCGATCTGGCTGGCACCTGTCACCACCTCGAAGCGGCCATCCATCCATGCTTGCACAAGCTTATACGGCGGCGAATCGATCTTGAAGAAGGCCGATAGCAATACGTTGGTATCTAAAACGACTCGCATGCTGGCGAGCTAGGACTTTTTCTTTTTCGCGGCGGATTTGTCACCGGGCTTACTCCACAACTCCGCACGAACATGGCGCAATGCATCGTTGATCGCCGCATCGATCTCCTTATCGGATTTTTTTGCGTTGCGTGCCTGCACATCCGCGACGGTCTGGGCGAAGACTGCCTTTTGCACGGCTTGCTCGATGAACTTGGATAGATCGCCCTTCTTGGTGCCGCGCTGCGCCAGAAACGAGCGAAGCGACACATCGGTATCTTTCGATACCTTGACTGTCCACCGTACCAGCGTTTCTGTTTCCATTTGGCCTCCTCGCGAACAAAGCGCATAAACGTCTATGTGTCTATGTTAGCAACAAATCGGCGTCCACGTTTCGGTATCGACAGTCGCGACATGACCAACGCGTTGAACGTGGATCGCCATTTGGTGCGGCGTTCCAGCCGCTTTCGCCCTGCGAAGCCCGTCGATGCTGGTGTTTGCCTGCTTCAATAATTGAAGCCGCTGTCTGCTACAGGCTACGACGAATGCTTCTGCACCGCCAAGTTAACACCTCGCGCGCCATCACCGCCACGGCTAAATCACGCGCCTCGCCCCCGGCACCCGCAACAACAATCCCGCCACCGCAAACGACCCCGCAATGCCACACACCGCCACGGCAGCAAACTTCACCATCGGCGGCGCTTCCCAGCCATGCAGCGCGACCGCGATGCCCACGATGATCGGCGGGTGAACGATGTATGCGCCGTATGCACGCTCGCTAGGCGCTTGCCAGAACGGGTGACGCTGGTTGAAGCGTTCGCGTGCCAGCCACAGCAATCCGGCGATGATTCCCCACGCGACGAAAGGCTCCCAGAGGGCGTAGCTGATTGCAGCGAACGACCATCCAGTCGCGAAATTAGCCGTGCCACCGCCCAGTTTTAATGCGACTGGCAGCATGGGTATCGCGACCAGGCTCACGATCATCCATGGCTTGGCCTCCATGCGCGTGATGCGTTCCAGCCAGCGCGGGCCGGATGCCACACAGCCGAGCGCAAATAGAAAAATGTACGACGAGAAATACCCGACCTGCAGCCCCCAGGATTCTTTGCCGACCGGCACCCATTGGCGCAACAGCAGCGCCAACAGCCCGACCATTAACGCGGCCAGCAGCCACCAGCGCGCAGCGGGTATCGGGCGCGATGTGTTGTCGCTGGTGCGCTTGAATGCCAGTGCCCAGATCGCGTAGGCCG
>JAYTUW010000081.1:0-4077 GCA_043744345.1 Sideroxydans sp.
TTATTGACTAACCCCAGCTCTCGCATCGCTCGCGGACCGGGAAATTCCACGAAGCGGGGTGAAGTATCGCCGCGCATGAGCGTTTCAAGGATTGCTCAAACATGGCTTTGCCTGCGACAGTCAGTTTGCCGTTCTCACGTATTTGTTAGAGCGTCAATTCATACATATTCTACGAATGAGCCCATGGAACATCATGCCTAGATTTTTCAAGCAATTTTTAGCCTGTGCCCTGCTGAGCGCGCTGGTCGGCTACGCGGGTGCAGAAAACCTCGTATCCATCAAGAACAAAGCTCTGCCCACATTTTCCGGTTCGCCGGAGCTCATATTTACCGCGTCCGGGCGGCCCATCATCGTTCAGCGCAATCAGCTTTGGCGGCTTGACGAGGCTCGCAATGAGTGGGTACTGATAGCCTGGCAGCCTTCGGGGAAGATCGTTGGCGCAATCACAAATGGGCAACGCCCGTACCTGCTGCTTGAAACCAGCGCCGGGCAAGGCATCGACCGGGTTGAAATATATCCCGACGCAACAATCCCGCCCGCCAAGAATTTGCCGCCGCTTTCCGTGCCCATGGCAAGCGCTAGAGGTGCGGTACTTGGCGGCGTCCTTTATCTGATTGGTGTCACGCCGGATGGAACGACGCAGTGGATCTCGATTGATCTTGCAGCACCGCAGCCGGCATGGAACACTCTCCCGGCACCAGCAGTGCTTGCATCCGAAGTCACTTCAATGGTCGCACAGGATTCGGCGGTCTTCGTCACAGCCAGAAAGGCTGTAGACAAGGGGGACCTGTTATGGCGCTGGACCCCGGTCACAGGCTGGAGCCGGAAGGGTACGCTGCCCGGTTTTGTTGTAGAGGGTGCGGCACGTGCTACAGGCCAGGCACATTTGTTTTTCCTCGTCCGTATCAACTCGACTGCGTCGACTCCGCAGGCTTCGCAACTCATCACTTATCACACCATCACAAATGCGTTCTCAACCCAGGGAGACGTCATTGGCGCAGAAGTACGGCGCGGCTCCAGTTTGGGTAACGGTATCATCTGGGAGCATACAGCGCAGGCACCCGCAACTGCGGAATTCAATCTTTCGGAGATTGAAGGGAGCAAATTGCTGCTGCGCCCGCTCGACTGGGTCATGATTGTCGTATATCTGTTCGCCATCGCCGGCATCGGCATCTATTGCTATTGGCGCGAAGAAAAGCAATCGACATCCGAATTTTTCGTCGGCAACCGGACGATCCCTTTTTGGGCTGCCGCGGTGAGTCTATATGTCACCAGTACGAGTTCCATCGGCTATATCGCAACGACCGCCAAAGCCTTCGCCACCAACTGGCAATACCTCATGGGCAATCTGATCGGGGTGCTGGGTCTGGTCTTTGTCGCGATCTGGATCGTACCCATGCTTCGCCGCCTTAAACTGGTTTCCGTTTTCGACTATCTGGAGCAACGTTTTCATCCTTTGGTGCGCATGATGGCAAGCGCAATGTGCATCGTGTTGCACCTAGGCGGTCGCATGAGCATCATACTTTTCCTGCCCTCGCTGGCGATCGCGACCATTACCGGCTTTGACATGGTGTGGAGCATTCTTATCATGGGGCTGGTGACGATAGGTTATACCGCGCTGGGCGGCATGCGGGCCGTGATCTGGACAGATTTTCTGCAACTGATCGTCAAGGTTGGCGGGCTGATGTTCGCACTGGTTTTCATCGCACTCAAGCTGGATGGCGGCGTGGGGGATATTGTCGCGTCGGCGGAAGCAGCAGACAAGATGAAGATGCTCGACTGGAGTTTTGATCTGACCAAGGCGACAGTTTGGGGCTTTGTCTTTGTCGTCCTGATGGAAACTGTGCTGACTTTCCCCAAGGATCAGGTATTGATGCAGCGCGTATTTACGACCAAGTCCGACAAGGAAGCAGGTAAATCGGTTTGGTTGTTTGCGGCGATAATTATCCCCGGTGCCTGGTTGTTCTATCTTATCGGCACGGGGCTATGGGTGTTTTACCAGAACCATCCGGAACGAATGAATCCGCTGCTGTCGGTAGATGCGACCTTTCCTCTCTTCATCGCAGCCGAGCTTCCGGCGGGTGTCACGGGTTTGATGATCGCCGGTATTTTTGCTGCATCGATGGCGACCTGTTCCAGCATTATGAACAGCGTCGCGACGATGGTATCGGTGGATTTCTACGAACGCCTGGCGAAGAATCCAACGCAGGTGGTAAGCATTCGTCTGGCCGAGTTTGTCACGGTCGTTGCTGGCGTTATAGGCATTAGTCTGGCGCTCATTCTCAGCCGCTACAACATTGGCTCATATCTGGACGTGGCGCTCGAAATGTACGGACTGTTGGGTGGCGGCTTCGGCGGTGCTTACACTTTGGGCATGTTTAGCCGGAGAGCAAACTGGCAGGGCGTCTTGATTGGCATGTTCGCCAGCATTGTGTTGACCTTTGCCGCATGGTCCGTGAATCTTGTGCATCCATTTGTCTACCTCGGGATCGCGATTCTGATTTCCATCGTGTTCGGCTATATCGGCAGCCTGTTTTTTCCGCCGCCAGCGCCAGAGTCTCTTGAGGGTTTGATCATCCAACGGTAGGCATGACTTGTTCGAAGGCAACCTGGCGGCGAATCCGAACTCTTGAAGCCGTTTGCAAACAAGTCTGTCGCGCCTTTTTCACGCCGCTCACCCGGCTTCACAATTGAATTTTTTTGCCTCCGCCCTTCGAAAACTGACCCGGAACCTTGTATCGAATGCATGAAGTGTTGTGGTGTCTGGCGATGCGTTAAAGAAACAAAAAGTATGTTCTGAATATGCCTTTAAATAGTTTTTATTTCTAACAAATGCGCCCAGACTCGCCGAAACCATAAGAATGGCTTGAGACACATTCAGCTTCTGCACCGCTGTCTATTCGGCACCTTCGAAACACCAGTGATAGGTGACCGAAGGAACTTCTAACCATAACCACAACTCTCGGACAACCATGAAAACACTTCCCAAAATGAAAGGCACTGTCACGGCTACATTGTCGGCGCTGCTATTTGCAACGATCGCCTCCGGTACTCTTGCTCAGGAAGCCGCCAAGGCGAAGCCAGAAGATGGCAAGGATACCCAATCGATCGAGACTATCACCGTAACCACAGGCAGCCGCGCTGCCAAGGCGGTTGACAAGATCCCCGGCGCAATCACGGTGATTTCCAGGGAAGAGATTGTTGAGACACTGAAGCTGACGCAGGACGCGACCGCGATTCTGGCACGGACGGTGCCGGGTTATTCGGAGGCTACGCAGCAAATGGCCAGTAATGGAGAAACGTTGCGCGGACGTACCGCCCTTCGCTTGTTCGACGGTGTTCCCCAGACCATACCGCTGCGCGAAGGAAACCGCACCAGTGTCTTCACTGACTTGGGAATTATCGAACGCATTGAAGTCATCAACGGACCATCTGCGTCCGAAGGTATCGGCGCGTCCGGCGGCATCATCAACTATTTGTCCAAGACCCCAACCAAGATGGGCAACGAATTTTCCTTGACGTCGCAGTACGAGTCGCAAGCTCGTAATGATAGTGGCGGCTGGAAAGTGGGATTCATCGCGGCGCACAAGAACGATTCCTTTGATGTGCTGGTGGCGACATCCTCCGCTGATCGCGGCATGGAGTACGACGCTCACGGCCGCGCGATCGGCATGGGGCAGAGCGGGGCGTCAAACGACTCCGAGACCAAGAATTTGTTCGCAAAACTTGGCGCCAATTTTGGTAGCAATGGTGAACAACGGCTGTCGGTAACTTCAAGCCGCTTTCTGATGCGCGGCAAAGGCAACTACCTCGAGCAAGTAGGCAACCGTGCGCTCGGATTAACGGACACTTCCGTCAGGGGAAAAACACCCGGCGGGCAAACCGAGTTTAACGAATTCAATCAGAGCATCTTGACCTACACACACTCGAACCTGCTCGGCGGCGGGCTCAATATTCACCTCTACCGGGCTGACCAGCACACGCGCTTTCTGTCCGAGTGCGGCACCACCGATTGCCTGCCGCTCAAAAGCGACAACTCGAACCTGAATCGGGGCAAACAGGATGCCCGGATTGCCG
>JAYTUW010000082.1:0-52527 GCA_043744345.1 Sideroxydans sp.
CCTGTATTACCCGAGCCGTCGACAGCTATCGCCCGCGTTCAAACTGGTTGTCGAGGCGTTACGTATATAGACGGCCAATCATTGGTCGGCGGATATGAATACCACCAGTCCTACTGTCTACAAACCGCAGCATTGCAGACTGATACAGCAGGGTAGTCGAACGTCGGCAATGGCCGAGCACCTGACGATACCCGCCGAAAAAGACTAGCGTCGTTGCTTACACGTTGAACAGGAAGTTCATCACGTCACCGTCCTGCACGACGTACTCTTTTCCCTCGACGCGCATCTTTCCCTTCTCCTTGGCGCCCGCTTCGCCGCCGCAAGCGACGAAGTCGGCGAAGGAAATGGTCTGCGCGCGGATAAAGCCCTTCTCGAAGTCGGTGTGGATGACACCCGCAGCCTGCGGAGCGGTGTCGCCCTTGTGGATGGTCCAGGCGCGCACTTCTTTCACGCCTGCGGTGAAGTAGGTCTGCAGGCCAAGCAAGTCATAGCCGGTGCGAATTAGTTTATTTAAACCGGGTTCGTCCAGGCCGAGGTCGGCGAGAAATTCGAGTTTGTCAGCATCATCGAGATCCGCCAGTTCGGCTTCTATCTTGGCGCACAGGGCAACGACAGGCGCGCCCTCTTTGGCGGCATGCGCGCGCAATTTATCCAGGTGCGGATTGTTCTCGAAGCCGTCTTCCAGCACGTTGCCGACATACATCGCGGGCTTGATGGTGAGCAGACACAGCGGCTTGATGATGATTTTGTCGTCATCGCTCAGGTTGAACGTGCGCGCGGGCTTGCCTTCGTTCAGATGCGGCAACAATTTTTCCAGGATGGCGACCAGTTTCTGCGCGTCTTTGTCGCCGGACTTGGCTTTCTTGCCGTCGCGCTGGATAGTGCGCTCCACCACGGCCAGATCGGCCAGCGCGAGTTCAGTGAGGATGACTTCGATGTCGGAGAGCGGATCGACTTTGCCTGCCACGTGCACGACGTTGGCGTCATCGAAACAACGCACGACGTTGACGATGGCGTCGGTCTCGCGGATATTGGCGAGGAACTGGTTGCCCAGACCTTCACCTTTCGACGCGCCCGCAACCAGACCTGCGATATCGACGAACTCGACGATGGCGGGCTGCATGCGTTGCGGTTTGACGATCTTCGCCAATTCGTCCATGCGCGGATCGGGCACTTCAACGATGCCGACGTTGGGTTCAATCGTACAGAAAGGATAATTTTCCGCAGCGATGCCCGCCTTGGTCAGCGCATTGAACAGGGTGGACTTGCCCACATTGGGGAGGCCGACAATACCGCATTTCAAACTCATGGTTGTTTCCTTGGTTAATTGCTGTGCAGCTTCAACATCGCTGCTTCCATTTTTCCCTCGATGATCAGTGCCGCGACATCCTGTGCTCGCTGCAACGCTTCATCGATCAATACCTGCTCTTCCTTGCGCGGTGCATTCAGCACGTAGTTCACCACTTCCGCACGGTCGCCGGGATGCCCGACACCGATGCGCATGCGCCAGAAATCCTTGGTGCTCAGATGCGCGATGATGTCCTTCAGCCCGTTGTGCCCGCCGTGGCCGCCGCCCAGTTTGAGTTTGGCGCTGCCCGGCGGCAGGTCGAGCTCGTCATGCACCACCAGTATCTGGTCCGGCAATATCTTGTAAAACAGTGCCAGGGCCCCGACAGCTCGACCGCTGACATTCATAAAGGTCTGCGGTTTGAGCAGGTGTACTTCATGCCCGTGCAGATTGGCTTTGGCGACCAGTCCGTGGAACTTGCTGTCGGTCTTGAAGTTTGCGTTATGCGCGCGGGCCAACTCGTCCACCCACCAGAACCCGGCGTTGTGGCGCGTGGCTTCGTATTCTCTGCCGGGATTGCCCAGCCCGACGATCAGTTTGATTGCTTCGCTCATAATGAAAAAACCCGCCATGCACCGTTAGATGGCATGGCGGGTTGTTCCTGATGCTGTTTACTTCTTGGCTGCAGGCGCTGCGGCAGCTGCAGGGGCAGCGGCTGCGGTTGAAGCGGCAGAGGCTGCTTCGGAAGCAGCGGCTTCGGCAGCGGCTTCAACGTGACCGCGTGGCACTTGCACCGTCGCCACGGCATCGCTGGCGTGGTGATGGCCCGCCACTTCAACGCCCTTGGGCAGCTTGATGTCGGACACGTGAATGGAGTGGCCCAGATCCAGCGTGGACAGGTCCACTTCGATCGCCGTGGGCAGATCGGCTGCCAGACAGGTGATCTCCAAGTCATTCAGCACGTGACTGATGATGCCGCCGCCGGTCTTCACGCCCGGAGCGATGTCGGCGTTGATGAAGTGCAACGGGATCTTCATGTGGATCTTCTTCTTTGCATCGACGCGCTGGAAGTCGATGTGCAACACTTGCTGGCGGAACGGGTGCATCTGGAAGTCGCGCAGCAGAACGTCCTGCTTCTTGCCGTCCAGATCCAGCGACAGAACGGAAGCGTGGAACGCTTCCTTGCGCAGTGCGTAATACAGTGTGTTGTGATCGAGTTCGATCATTGCCGCTTCGCCGGTGCCGTAAACGATGCCGGGAACGCGATTCGTCTTGCGCAGACGGCGGCTCGCACCCGTTCCTTGCGCACTACGTGTTGTTGCTGCGATTTCAATAGCCATTTTACTTCTCCACTTCTAATGAAGCTCGCCGCGACCAGTGAGCTTCGGGTTGCGCGACGACCAAAACGGCCACCGCAAATCCTTAATCCATAAATAGCGAACTGACCGATTCTTCCGCATTGATGCGGCGCATGGTCTCCGCCATCAGCTCTGCCACGCTCAGTTGGCGGATGCGTTTGCAATTGCGCGCTTCTTCGCGCAACGGGATGGTGTCGGTCACGACCAGTTCGTCGATCGCCGACTTTTCAATACGCTCGATCGCCGGGCCGGACAGCACACCGTGAGTACAGTAGGCGATCACGCTCTCGGCACCCTTTTCCTTCAGGGCATTGGCCGCCTCGCACAGGGTGTTGGCGGTATCCACCATGTCGTCCATGATGATGCAGGTGCGGCCTGCCACGTCGCCGATGATATTCATCACCTTGGCAACGTTCGGCTTGGGACGGCGTTTGTCGATGATGGCCAGATCCGATTCCAGGCGCTTGGCCAGCGCGCGGGCGCGGACCACGCCGCCCACGTCGGGCGATACCACGATCAGATTCTTGTGGTTCTGCTTCCAGACGTCGGACAACAGGATGGGCGCGGCGTAGATGTTGTCCACCGGAATATCAAAGAAGCCCTGGATCTGGTCCGAGTGCAAGTCCATGGTCAGCAGGCGGTCGACGCCGACACCGACCAGCATGTCTGCCACCACTTTGGCGGTGATCGCCACACGGGCGGAACGGGGACGGCGATCCTGGCGGGCATAGCCGAAATACGGCATGGCTGCGGTGATCCGGGCAGCGGAAGCGCGCTTGAGCGCGTCAACCATCACCATCACTTCCATCAGACTGTCATTGGTCGGCTGGCAGGTGGACTGCAGCACGAACACATCCTTGCCGCGTACATGCTCCAGAATTTCGACCATCACTTCACCGTCGGAGAAACGACCTACGGTGGCGCGACCAAGATGGATGTGCAGAAGCTTCGCCACTTCTTGCGCGAGCTTGGGATTGGCATTGCCGGTGAAGACCATCATGTCGCCGGACATGAGTACCTCGCAAAGTTAAAATGGGCGCGAACGCCCATCACGACTTGATTTAAGAATCTGGCTGGGGAGGTAGGGATCGAACCTACGAATGTCGGAATCAAAATCCGATGCCTTACCACTTGGCGACTCCCCAATGAACTTACCAGAGGCGATCCAGAGCAGCTTCGCTCCAAACTTCAAACAGCCTCTGTTGCTGCAAAATCTTTCAGCGGATGCTGCTGCAGGCCGCGCGCGACAAATCCGCGCATATCCGACGGCAACTGCTGCAATACCGCTTGTGCTTCAACTTCCGTGGCAAATTCGGCAAAAACGCATGCGCCGGATCCGGTCATCAGCGCGGTTGCGAACCGCGACAGCCATGCCAGATGCTCTGCCACTGCCGGGTACAACTTGCAAGCCACTGTCTGCAGATCGTTTTTTAGCCCCGGCTGGGCACCCACCCGATAATCTGACCCGTTCGGAAGGGCGCGCATTGTCATCGAAATCGTATTTCGTGTCAATTCCGGATGGGCGAATATCTGCGGGGTGGGCACATGGACGGGGGGGCACAGCACCACATACCACGCCTCGGGCAGCTCATAGGCCTGCAAACGCTCGCCCACTCCCTCCGCAAAGGCGTTTTCCCCGAAGATAAACACCGGCACATCCGCTCCCAGGCTCAATCCCATGCGCATCAGGCGCTCTCGCGGCAAACCCAGACTCCACAACCGATTCAATGCCAATAGCGTTGTTGCGGCATCCGAACTGCCGCCACCCAGCCCGCCGCCCATGGGGATGTGCTTTTCCAGGGCGATGTCCACGCCAAGCTTGCAGCCGGACTCCTGCTGCAACAGGCGCGCGGCCCTCACGCACAGATCCTGCTCCGGCGGCACCCCTTCGATCGCGTTGACGCGACGCACTTCGCCATCCGAGCGCAGGGTGAAAGTCAGGGTGTCGTTGAGGTCGATGAAGCGGAACAACGTCTGCAACAGGTGATAGCCGTCGGCACGGCGTCCGACCACATGCAGGAACAGATTGAGTTTGGCGGGTGCCGGACAGGTCAGCGTGGTCATTGCGCTTCCCATTCGTCGATCAGCAAGAGTACCTCCATGCCGTCGCGCTTCAGGTTCAACTTGAGTGGCAGCGCATCCGCCGCAGGCGCCGCATAGCGCGAGTAGGCGATCTCCCAACCCTGTTGGCGCAGCAGACTGACTTGCCCGTTTGCTTCGCGTTCAATGCCGGACTCACCCTCCGGAGCGGGCAAGGCGGTTACCCAGTAGCGCAGGCCGGACAGCGGCAGTTGCCATCCCAGCACTTGTTGCATCAAGGTCTCCATGTCCTGCGCGGAATAGCTTTTGCCCGAAGCCTCCAGTGTAACCATGTCCCCGTCGCGATGGATACGCGCAACCGTCTGCCCCAGCGGCGCGAGCAGAAGGATCTCGTCGTCGTCCGCCCGGTGTACCCATCGCACGCCCGCGCTGTCGCGCTGTTCTCCATGTTTCACAGAAACGCGCCCGTTGAACGCGAACGGCGCATCCGCCTGGGCCGGTCGCTGCACCGCGAGCGGCACCGAAGTGCAACCCGCAAGCAGCAGAAACAACAGCGGAAGAAAACGGCGCATCTCTAGGGGATGAAGCGCTTCATCACGGCTTTGAGTGCGTCGTTATCGGGATTGGCTTTGGAGCTTTCCGTCCAGACCTTGCGCGCCCCGTCCGTGTCACCGCGTTTCCACAACACCTCACCCAGATGCGCGGCGATCTCGGGGTCTGGATTGCTCGTGTAGGCTTTGTTCAGGAATTCCAGACTCTTGTCCAGATTGCCCAGCAGGTAATTGCCCCACCCCATACTGTCAATGATGGCCGCATCGTCCGGCGCCAGGTTGTAGGCTTTTTCAACCAGCTTCATGGCTTCCTGGATGCGTTGGTTGCGGTCCAGCAGACTGTATCCGAGCGCGTTATAGGCATGCGCGTTGTCCGGCGCGACTTTGATCAACCTGCGTATCAGTTGCTCGAAAATATCCGACTTGTTCAGCTTGTCCGCAGCCATGGCCGCCTGATATAGCAGCTCCTGATTCTCGGGGAACTTCTCCAACCCCTTTGCCAACACCTGGTAGCTGGACACGTAATTCTTTTCTTCGCGCAAGAGCTGTGCTTCTATCATGACCAGTTGGGCGCGCTGCAGATCGGTAGTCGCCACGGCGCGTTGCAAGACCTCGTGTGCCTCGGACATCTTGCCCTCCTTGTCCAGCAGGGCCACCTCGCGCAGACGCGCGGCGTAAACGTATTCGCCGTCCTTCACCAGGCGGTAGTGGTAGCGCGCCGTCGCGTCATTGTGTTTCGCCTCGTTCAGTTGCGCGAGGTAATAATGCACCGTGCTCTCTTCTTTGCCACCCTTGCTCAGTGCCTGCTGCAACTCCTGCTCGGCCCGGGCATATTCGCCCATCTGCATGGAGATGAGGGCAATGGCAAACGCCAGATCCGCACTGTCGGGACGGTCTTTCAGCAGCCGCTGGAACTCTTCGCGCGCCGCCGGGTATTGCTTCTGGCCCAGCAACGCCCGCGCATAGAACAGGCGCAGATCGCGGTTTTCCGGATGGGCAAGCAAAAAGTCTTTCAGCAATGCCAGACCTTTTTCGGGCTCGCTGTTCAGGTATAACTCGGCCTCAAACACCACGGCCATGTCCCAATCGGGCTTCAAGGTGACTGCACGATGGGCTTCCGCCAATGCAAGGTCATTCTTGCCCGCCGCCAGGGCCGCCTGTGCCACCGCCCAATGTCCTTCCGCCACGGCGGGATAGGCATGAGTCGTCTGAATCATCCATTCGAGCACCACCGGCTTCTCGGCTGAGCGTGCCACCAGCGGATAAATGCTGGCAAACGTGTGCCCGGCACCCGCGGGATCGGCCTTCAGGACTTCGTCCAGATAAGGCCGCGCCTCCTGCAACTTGCCGCCGCTCAACAGCAGTGAAAGCAGCATCTGCTTGGCCAAAGGCGAGGATGGCTCCAACTCCTGCCACAGTTTGAAGGCTTCCACCGCCGAGTCGAACTGGCGCGCCTCATATGAAAGTTGCGCTGCACGCCGGGCCACCCGCGGGTCGCGGGTCGTCTTGGCCAGATCGAGGTAAGCCTGCGCGGCCAGTTCCGGCTTGTCACGTTGCATGGCGATATCGCCCAGCAGGAATTCATACAACAAACGGTCGGTCAATGCCACATTGGGCAATTTGAGTTTTGGGGTCTCTTCGATCTGTTCCAGATCGGCTTTGCGTGTCGGTGTCGGTGTTGGCGTAGCATCGACTGTTGCCGGCGGCATGTGGGCACAGGCGGCCAGCAACAGAAACATTGCAAGGGTGGGATAACGTGTGGAAAAGTTCATCATGTCGGTTTGATTCGGGGCAAGACGCCATATTAGCCGAACTCAGCCCGCGCGGGACAATCCCCTGCCCGCTTCCGCGTGCGGGTTACTCAAGAAACATGTCCGGCTGGTTTGCTGAAGCCTGCGCTCCACCGAATCCGGACCTTAATGCTTCCACCAGCGTCCACCCAGCGCCTGCAACAGGGCTATCGAGTCGCCTGCCCTGTTACTCTGGGCCCGGACCAGATTGATGGTCGCAAGTTGTTCGTTCTGCTGGGCGACCAGCAGGGTTTGAAAATCCGCCGAACCGGATTCGTATTGCCTGCGCATTTGCTCGCCCTTGCCGCCCGCTGTCAGGGCCGCCCTGGTAGCCGCTTTCAGCGCCCTTTCATCCGCAGCCATGACACCCAGCGTATCGGCCACTTCCTGCAAGGCAGCCATCACCACACTGCGGTACTGTGCCCCAGCCTGCTCCAATATTTGCCGGTTGGCACGGGATTGGGCCCGCAACGCTTTTGCCCCGAACAGAATCTGCGCGACATTGCCTTTCGGGTCAAAGAAACGGCCCCCGCTCTTCAGCATCCAGCGGGGCGAGGCATCCTTGCCACCGGTCGCGGCCGTGATCGTGAAGCGCGGCAAGGCGCTGACAACATGCACACCGTATTGCGCACCGATCTCATTCAGCCGCGCTTCAGCCATTCGGACATCCGGACGCTGTTCAACCAGTCTGGACGGGAGACTCAGCGGCAACTCGCGATTCAGATGCACGGCATCCATTGTGAATCGCTCCGCGTCGTCCTCATCCGGAACATTGCCCGTCAGCTCATCCAGCAGATCGCCTGTCTGCTCCAACTGCTGCTGCAGCGGCCCCAGCGCCTGCTGTGCCTGCGCAGCACCCAGCTCCAGTTGCATCACTTCCTCTTCAGACACATAACCGAGCTTGAGCTGGTTGTGCACGATCTCCAGCGACTGCCGGTTCACCCCCACGATAGCCAGTTGCGCGTCGATCTGCGCACGCAACGCTGCTTCCTGTATGGCCGCAGCTGCCACATTGGAGGCGAGCGTGATCAAACCCGCGTCGCGCTGCATCAGTGCCTGCATCGAGCCGGGTTCTGACGTGGACAGTTTGCCCCCCAGTGCATATCCGACCGTCAATTGCGCACTGCGAAAACTGAAATTGCCAGGCCCGGCTTCCTGAACGCCTGCTGTGCCAAGCACCTCGCCATCCTCCGGACTGACAAGCGGCTCCCCGGCGACTACCGCGGGGTAAAAATACCCTTGTTTAACAATCGGATAAGCCTGAATCCTCTGCAGTGATGCCTGTACCGCCGTCGCATCCGGATGGATTATGGAAGCTCGTTTGATAAGCGCATCTATATGCTGGGACTGGAATAACGTCCCCCACTCGGAAGGAACATCCCGCACGGCGACTTTCGACACCGCACCAGTCGCCTCATCCTTCGCCACCGCGATTTCGGATGCCGCCGCCCCGCCGCTCAAGGCGGAGAGCAATACAAACAAAGCAGGGTGTGTCCAAAGCGTTCTCAAACCTTGTTCCCGGTGGATAGTAAGGAATGTCTTGTATGTCATCGTATGCACGATTCTACCCGAGAAAAATAGACCCGCGCGAATCAGGCCAAGGGTTTTGGTGTAGTTCGGGGTATTGGGTTATATTCCGCCCAGCAAACCCATGCAAAACACCATCCTGGAACATGAGCGCCCCCCTCACCCTTTGTGCCTACGATCTGACACGCCGCCGCGACAACCGCGTGGTGGTGGACGGCGTTTCGCTGGAATTGCGCCGCGGCGAAGTACTGGGCCTGCTCGGTCACAACGGTGCGGGCAAGAGCACCACGTTGCAGATGCTGACAGGCGCATTGCCTCCGCATAGCGGACGGGTCGAGGTATGCGAATACGATATGCTGCAGGAGCCGCAAAAAGCCAAAGCCTGCATCGGTTTTTTGCCGGAACACCCTCCTTTGTATAAGGATATGCGCGTCGACGACTTCCTGCTGTTCGCCGCCCGGCTGCATCGCATTCCCGCGGCAAAACTGGCCGATGCTCTGGCCCAGGCCAAACAGCGCTGCGGATTGCTGGACTGCGGCAAAAAGATCATCGGCGCGCTGTCCAAAGGCTACCAGCAGCGCGTGGGCATTGCCCAGGCCATTATCCATAACCCGGCCGTGGTGGTGCTGGACGAACCCACCGTCGGCCTCGACCCCGCACAGATACGCGACATCCGCACCCTGATCCGGCAACTGGGCGACAGCAGCAGCGTGATCCTTTCCACGCACCTATTGAACGAAGTGGAAAGCCTGTGTGACCGTGTGATCATCCTGCAGAAAGGCCGCCTGATCTACAGCGGCAGCAGCGCCGAAATGCTGGCAACCGGCAACATGGAAGAGGCGTTCCTGCAGATCACCGAACAGTCTCATCAGGAAACTGCACCATGAAACAGCGATTCGCCGTGACCGCTTCCCCCACCAACCTCAAGCGGGCAAGGGGGCAGTCGATGCTTCGCGATCTTCAATTTCCGGAGGCCGCCTCCGCATGATCCTCACCATTGCCAAAAAAGAGTTCCGCAGCCTGTTCTCTGCACCGTCCACCTGGTGGATGCTGGCGCTGATGCAGTTCCTGTTCGCCTGGTTCTACTTCGGGCGCATCAACGATTACCTGCAGGTGCAGGCGCAACTGGCGCAGCTCGACAACGCGCCGGGTGCCACCATCGCCGTCGCAGCACCCGTGTGCAGCATGCTGGCCCTGATGCTGATGATGCTGGTTCCGCTATTCACCATGCGCCTCATCGCCGAGGAACGCCGCAACCAGACCTGGGTGCTGCTGCTCACCGCGCCCGTCTCGTCAACGCATATCGTGCTGGGAAAATACCTCGGCCTGTTGCTGATGCTGGTGCTGATCGTGGCCGGCTGCGCGCTCATGCTCGCCTCGCTGCTGCTGGGCACGCATGCCGACATCGGGTTGCTCCTGTCCAACATTCTGGGCGTGCTGCTGCTGGCCGCCAGCTATGCGGCGCTGGGTTTGTATTTCTCGGCGCTGAACAGGCAGCCCATCATCGCCGCCATCAGCGCACTGGGATTGTCGTTCGGCTTGTGGCTGCTGGAACTGAGCGCCAGCGACAACCGCAGTTTCCTGCGCTCTATCTCGCCCAATGCACATTTCCAGAACCTGAACATGGGGCTGGTCAACAGTGCTGACCTGATCTACTTCGCGTTGTTCATCTCCACCCTGCTGTTGCTGACAATACGCCACCTGAACAACGAAAGGCGCACCGCTTCATGAGACGCTTTTTGCCCCTGCTCCAACGCATCCTGATACTGCTGCTGGTCCTCGCGGCGGCCGGTGCCTTGTTCCAGCTCGCCTCGCGCTACCCCGCACAGTGGGATGTCACGCAAAACGCGCTGAACAGCCTGGAACCGGGCAGTGTGGAAGCGCTGTCCATGCTGAAGGGGCCGGTGAAGATCACGGTCTACGCCACCGAGCAGGACGCCCAGCTCGGCGACATGCGCAAGTTCATCCGCGAATTCGTCTCGCTCTACCAGCGTTACAAGCCCGACATCTCGCTCGCCTTCGTTGATCCGGTGAAGGATGCCGAGGCGATGCGCAAGGCTTCCATCAAAGGCAACGGCGAGATGGTGATTGAATTCGCCGGTCGCAGCGAACACCTCACCACCCTGAACGAGCAGTCGCTTTCCGGTGCCCTGCTGCGGCTGGCCCACAACAAGGACCAGTTGCTGATGTACCTGACCGGACACGGCGAACGCAAACTCGACGGCATCGCCAACCACGACCTGGGCGAGTTCGGTTCACGCCTGAAACAGCTCGGCTACCGCACCAGCAGCCTCAATCTCACCGTCGCTCAGGACGTGCCGTCCAACGCCAGCATGCTGGTCATCACCCACCCCCAGATCAAGCTGCTGCCGGGAGAGGTGAAAAAACTGCTGCGCTACGTCGAGAACGGCGGCAACCTGCTGTGGCTGGTGGATGCAGAACCGTTGCGCGGACTGGAGCCGCTGGCCGAGAAGTTGTCACTGAACATCCTGCCCGGCATCGTGATTGACCCCGCCGCACAGAACATGAACGCGCCGCTGAACTGGACGCTGGGTGCCGGATATCCGCCGCATGCCGTCACGCGCAACTTCGACCTCATCACCGTATTCCCGGATGCGCGCGCACTGAGCGTTGACGAAAGCGATGACTGGGAGACGCACACCCTGGTGGAAGGCGCGGGCCAGGGCTGGGTCAGCGACCACGGCATCGCCAAACACATGGACAAGAACCGCGATATCCCGGGACCGGCCAATCTGGCCGTCACGCTGCAACGCACCGTGAACGACCGCGAACAGCGCATCATCGTGGTGGGCAGCGGCGCATTCCTGGCCAATGTCTATTCCGGCAACGGCGGAAATCTCGACTTCGGCATCAACATGGTGAACTGGCTGGCGGACGAGGAACGGCTCATCACCGTGCAGCCGCATGCCGCAAAAGACGGCCAGATCGCGCTCAGCAAGAACCTGCTTTCCATACTCAGCGTAAGTTTCCTGGTGCTGCTGCCGCTGCTGCTCGTCGTGTTGGGCGCACTGCAGTGGTGGCGCAGAAAACACTAGGCGATGCCTGAACTGCCAGAAGTAGAAACCACGCTGCGCGGCATCTCGCCGCACCTCGAACACAGACAAGTCACCGGCGTCACCATCCGCAACCCAAAACTGCGCTGGCCCATCCCGAAAAATCTCCCTGCCCTGCTGCGCGACCAAACCGTGCGGGGCCTGCAACGCCGCGCCAAATACCTGCTCGTTGCATTCGACCACGGCACGCTCATCCTGCATCTGGGCATGAGCGGCAGCCTGCGCATCCTGCCTGTCGGCACGCCCGCCGAAAAACACGACCACTTCGACCTGGCGCTGGACGGCGGCCAGTTGCTGCGCCTGCGCGACCCGCGCCGCTTCGGCGCGGTGTTGTGGCATACAGGCGATGTTGCGCAACACCCTTTGCTGGCCGCACTTGGCCCCGAGCCGCTGGAACAGGATTTCACCGGTAAATATCTGCATCAGGCCACCCGCCCGCGCAGCATCGCAATCAAGCTGGCGATCATGGACAGCCACCTGGTCGTGGGCGTGGGCAACATCTACGCCAACGAAGCCCTGTTCCGCGCCGGCATCCGCCCGCAACTGGCTGCCAATAAACTCTCGCTGCCAAGATGCGAAAAGCTGGTGCAGAACATCCGGCAAGTATTACAGGAAGCCATCAAACAGGGCGGCAGCACGCTGCGCGACTTCGTGCACAGCGACGGCAGCAGCGGCTATTTCCAGCAGAGCTATTTTGTGTACGGGCGTGCGGGAGAACCCTGCCGGGTGTGCGGCACCGGCATCAAGCAAATCAAACAAGGGCAGCGTTCCAGCTTCTATTGCCCCGCTTGTCAGCGCTGATTACTCTGCACCGTGCGCCACGAGATAAGCCCCCAGCGCCTTGTCGGCATGCGTGATATGGCCGAGCAACCAGTCCTTGATCGACTGCAGCGCCCGAATCTCGCCGCCGTCATGTAGATGGCCCTTCAGGTACAACGCTTCCTGCACCAAAGCTTCGTGTTCGTGAATATGTTTTTCGCGATCCGGATAGTCGTACAGCTCCATGAAGTGGCGCTCGGAGTCGAAGTGCTGCGCCGTTGCCATCAGCAGATCGTTGAATAGCCTTTCAATGGCGGCCTGATCGGAACCCTGCTTGTAGGCATCGTTCAGTCGGTTCAGCAAGCGCAGCAAGTTGCGGTGCTCCTCGTCGAGTTTGCCCACCCCGACCAGGTGCGCGGTTTCGAATACAACCCATTCGCTGCTGCCGGATTTCCCGGGAGCGGCTCCGCCGAAAAATGTGAACGTGTTTTTGCCGCGGCGTTTGCTGTCGTACATGGCGACATCGGCCGAGGCCAGCAGCCGGTCCATCTCGGCACCATCATTGGGAAACATGCTGATGCCAATACTCGCCCCGACACGGCAATCGATGCCGTTGGGCAGGGTCATGCTTTGCGCAAAGCCCTGCAATATTTTTTCCGCAACGCTTTCGACCACCTTGGGGTCATTCAGACCGCCGAGTATCACTGCGAACTCGTCCCCACCCAAACGCGCAACGGTATCCACGCCGCGCACGCAGGCCAGCATACGTTGCGCCACCATCTTCAACACCTCGTCGCCCGCATCATGGCCGAACTCATCGTTCACCGGCTTGAAGCCATCCAGATCGAGGTAGAGCAGCGCGACCAGATTGTTGCTGCGCCTGGCTTGGGACATTGCCTGCGACAATCGGTCAAAGAACAGGGTGCGATTGGGCAATCCGGTCAGTTTGTCGTGATAGGCGAGAAAGCTGATCTGCAACTCGTTCTTCTTGCGTTCGGTGACATCCAGGTTGATGCCAACCATGCGGGTCGGACACCCCCCGGCATCGAAAGCGATACATTTTCCCCGCCCCTGTATCCAGAGGTAACGGCCGTCCTTGGCGCGTATCCGGTATTCGGCGACATACATATCCTGGTGCAGTGCCATCTCTTCCCGAATCTTGCCCAGCACCGCTTCCCGCTCGTCCGGGTGAATCCGGGAAAGCCATTCCTGCTGGTTCGCCGGGAACTCGCCGGGCGCATAGCCGAGCATCTCATAATATTCGGGCGAAAATTTCGCCTCTCCGGTCACCAGATCCCATTCCCAGAAGGCCTCTTGTGCCGCATTCAGCGCCATCGCCAGCAGGACATTCGATTCTGTGATCCGTGTCTCCACACGCTTGCGTTCGGTGATGTCCTGTATTGCCACGATAAAGTACTCGGGTGTGCCGTACTCGTTTCTGACCAGGGCCGTTTCGAGACTGCCCCAGAAAACACTGCCGTCCTTGCGCAGATAGCGCTTCTCGACATTGAACATCTCGGCTTCCCCGTCCAGCAGGCTTTTCACCAGCGCCTTCCCCGACTCGATGTCCTCCGGAACAGTGACCTGCTGCCAACCGAGCTGTCCGGCCAGCATTTCCTCGCGTGTATAACCGAACATGCGGCACCAGGCATCATTGACTTCCATGAAGCCGCCCTGCAGCGAATTGCGCGCCATGGCCAGCGCCGCGTGCTCGAAGATCGCACGGAACCGCTTCTCGCCTTCCAGTTGCAAATTGTCGGCCCGCACCCTCAACCTGAGAATTGCAGCGTCTGATGCCGCTTGCTGGCGACGATACCATTGCCAGAAAAATGCCCCTCCCAGCCCGAACACCAGCAGCACAAGCAAACCGGTGGCTCGCTTCACCTGCTCGACCAGGTAATACGCCTCATCCTCGTCAATCTTGGAAATCAATACCCAGCGGGTTCCCTTGATCGCCGTGGCATAAGACAGCACTTCCTTGCCGCGGTAATCCCGCATCATTTCCATCAGCCCGAGTTTCCCGTTCAGGGCGGCGGCGGCGGCCAGCTTCGGCGTGTCCAGAGGCACACGGAATGACAGCGGCGGTTCACTGTGATGCCGGAGCCGGTTGAGGAACAGCACATCCTTTCCGTCGGTACGAACCAGTTGTGTCTCGGCCGATTCGCTCTCCCCCGGCCACAGCTGGATCAAAGAAAACAGTTCAACTTCGGGATCTTCCACCAGATAGAGCGCGCCAAAACAAATATCGCCCTGCAACAGGGGGGTGATCAAATCCAGGCCAACCGGCAGATACGAATCCGGGTGACGGTGCAGATCGGAAAACTCCGCTTGTCGCGAAGCAACTACACGGCGCACTTTATCCCCGATTTCCGGGGCATCCCCCGCGGTCTCTCCGGAACTCAATCTGGGCCTGCCGGATGCGTCATACAAAACAATGCTGCGAAAGTGCTGCCCGCGCAGAAGTACGTTCAACCGCTCGATGAGCTGTTTTCTTTTGGCCATATCGCGCCCGCCGCTGCGCAGCCACACTGCCGCTTCATTCGCGAAATAGGAATTATCGGAGAGGATGCTCGCCTCGTACTGGCGACTGGCCATCCAGTCCTGTATCTGGCTTGCCTTGAGCGTTCCCACGGCCGCAATGTAACGCTGCGAATCCCGCTTGATCCCCTCATGCAGATTGCCTATCAGCAAATTCCCGAAAAACATGATCGCAAAAATAATCCCCAGAAATACCAGGATAGGGGCGCTGGAAAAACGGATCACAGCAGTGCGGATAGTGTTGAAATTCATGGGGCAATCACCTGTATTTGTACTGCATTCACAAACTCATTTCGGACCACCTTACTCCTGTAGGAATGAAAATTGAAGCGTGACAACCATAAAAAAACCCGCGTCTTGCGCTAGCCGTTCAGTTAAAGTGTTGGAAAATTAGCAGTTCGGCGTAGAATCCTCTTATGTCTTTATGACATAAGAGGATTTTTCTTTTGGCGACAAAATTCAAAGCACTCAAACCAGCAAGAATTCCACCTGAGGTCGAAGGAATTCAAGTAAATTATTGCAAAAACCCTGCCTGTCAAAACTATGGGGTTCCGGCTCTGGATTATCTTCCTGGACGAAAGAAAGTAATTGCCGGGCATGACCACTACACTTCAACCGGTGGCGGCACCAGCGCACCTGTCCTGAAGTGTCTCCTCTGTAATGAATTCCCACCTATCAAAAGCAACCAAGCAATATCTGAAGAATTATCTAGGCTGCTTTCTGACTTGGTTCCGGCGCCAGCCCCGTCATGTCCGGATGCCCAATGCGCTAATCACTCGATTCCGGTAACTACCAGCAAGGGATACTATCAATCATTCGGCCTCACGCCGTCTGGCTCGCAGCGCTACCTGTGCAAGGCGTGCAAAAAGACTTTCGCCGTTTCCTCCAAGTCCACGATACGCCAGCGTCATTCAGACAAGAACAATCTGATCTTTAGGTTGTTGATGAATAAATCCCCAATGCGACGCATATGCAATGTAGCTGACATCCATCCTGAGACTTTGTATCAGCGTGTCGATTTCTTTTTCCGGCAATGTAGAGCATTCGTAGCAGCCTACGAGCGGCCGTTACTCGAAGGGAAAAATATACCTCGCCTTTATATAGCGGTGGATCGACAGGACTATACGGTGAACTGGTCGAATCAGCACGATAAGCGAAATGTAATCATGCATGCTGTCGGAAGTGCAGATCATGCCAGTGGATATGTGTTCGGCATGCATCTCGATTTTGACCCTTCACTGGATCCTGCACAAGTTGAGGCGGACGCTATTGCTCGAAATGACCACGCAGTTAGCTATCCGTTTCGCCGATACGCAAGGCTTTGGCTTCAATCAGATTACACGGATTACATACGCCAACGTAAGCGGATGAAAAAGCGTACTGCTCGAATGAAGGATGTATCAAATGACGTGGCAGAAACCTATGACACCCTTATGGATCGAGTGGATATTGAAGTTCCGCTTTCGCAGACATTCGACACAACGTTGCCAGCCAAGGGAATGCAGGTGCATTCTGAATACACGCTCTACGGACATTTCTTCTATCTTAAACACCTATTCGGTGGTGTTGAAAAAGTGCGGTTCTTTCTCGACCAGGAGCCAGGGATTCGGGCCGCCTGTCTATCTGCATTTTGTGAGGACGTAAAAGCCCGCAAAGCAGATGCCTTCTATGTGCGAATTAATAAGGAATTGACGGTCAATGAAAGAAGGCAGGCATTAGCTACCAGTCGTAGTGAATTCGACGACGCCAAGAATAAATATCCGGGACTAAGTGACAGCGAGGTTGAAATGCATTTGATTCAAGATCGTCTGCATCACATGTCCTCCATCGGCAAGTGGAGTGATCGCTGGTTGCTGCATCCATTTCCTAGTATGAGCGAACCGGAAAAGGCTATCTGTTATCTGACGGACTATGGTGATTATGCACCAGCCCACATTGCTCACCTCTACTCAAAGGCGAGCTTGCATTCTATAGATCGGTTCTTCATGCAAGTACGACGGATGGTTTCATTATTCGAACGACCAATCGTCACGTCAAGCGCACATGGACGCTCATGGTTTGGTTACAGTCCTTACAATCCTGAGGTGGCGATGAAATTGCTAATGATATTCAGGGTGTACTACAACTACGTTGTTGCTGGAGAAGATAAGAAGACTCCGGCAATGCGGCTTGGATTAGCAAAGGCGAAGATCGGCTACGATGAAATTATCAACTTCTCACCCCGTTAGACTTCTAACCACAAATGTCGGACGGTGATATCACCTGGCTTACGTTTGCCATCGGGGGGATAGCTCCAAGTCCTGCGATGAACCGTGCGACAGACACGGTATAACCTGCGAGCATTGGATCGCTTGCACAAGGCCGGTTTCCCTTGTAGTTCGAAAACCTCACTATTTATTTTCCCATTTGTGCGCTTCTTGAGGAAAAAATCGCATAAAGGATCCGGCAATTCCTGCAAGGTACGCACATATCCAATCATCAATGCATGTGGCATCGCCCAGGCATAGTCGCCATCCAGAAAACGCTTAAGCCCGCTTTTAACGTAGTAACCCACGTTTCGGCTTGAATGATTGAACACAATTTTGCACTCAGCAAAAACTGCATCGTATTTGCTAATTTCAATACCGGGTCTCCTGTCCTTCAGACAAAAAACAAGATCTGGTCGTGTTTCCAATTTCATGCCATTGAAATTTACAGCTTCACCTCCTCGCGTTGGTGCGGCAAAAATCAAATCCGTGAAAGAGGCACAGGCATTTGTAAGGAGGACGTTATCCAATTCGAGCTCCAGATCAACAGTGATATCAATCTCATCACAGTCGGAATTGAGCATAAAGGAATGTTTCGCCGGGTCGTTAAGCAGCCTCGCCCAAGCGACGCGAATTCCCTCTTCTATCCCAAGCACCAACCTTGTGTCCATGGGAGGATACGGAAGGTCGATATTCGCAATGCGGGTAAGAAATCCTTGATGGCTCATTCTGCTGTCACCGGAAAAGTTTCGCTGCTATGCCGCAAGATATCCAGAGAGAGCATTTTGGCATGAGATTGAGTCCAATATCTGCGTTGAGCCTGGATGCCTAATACAAGATGTCCCTCCTTTGTCTTCACCTTGACCACGCTTGCGCCTTCGTTATCAGCTAAGGCGTGCGATATTATTCGCATGTCGTTGTTGTTCGGATTGGGATCGATCCTGTCTGTGAATACATCCAGAAAAACCCAAGAATAGAAATTCTGCTCTCGCCGCGCCACCTTGATTTTTTCATCTGTCATAGCAAAGAATGGAGTTAGCAGCTTAGTCAACATACTAGAGAAACCATCGATGTCGTCCCGCGTCGGTCTTTCGTGTGAACGGTTCTTGTGGCCGGAAAATGGCATTGCATGCTCCAACGTGTCCGCAATTATTTGCTGATCAGTTTTTGTTAACCCATATACCGTTGCCACCCAGTCATCCACTTTTTCCCATGGGCGGCCACCACACCTGATTTCACTCGATATCCTGGTCAGCTCGTCAATTTGCTCAGCAGATAATTTCTCTAATGGCACCAATGGAAATTGGTCAAAATCTTCCTTTGTAAAAACGTCCCGTTCTACACCATATTGGGTGCCACCAACAATTGCTGTGTAGTACAGAAATTGCGAGTAAGACAGTACATAGAGGTAATGGACAACCACTTCACCCCGTGGATGCCCCTGCCCCGAGTATCCATAAAATGAGTCATTGAATGGAATATCATCAAAAGCAAAAATGCCGCAACCATTGTCGCGATCCGGCCGCAAGTCAGTGCGCATTATCAGAATCGGCCCTTTAAATACCTCAGGGTTATATGGGCGGCACACATATCGGTGTAAAAGATGTTGCCTTACATTGGAAAGTTGCAAGAAATAGGTCGGAGCTCTAACTTCTCGCAGATAAGGTTTAAGACATAAATTCAACGCTGGATACCTTCCATCTCCTTCTTGTCCATTACTTGGAAGCTTGAACCCCATGCCGTGGTGGGGCAATCCCAGTTTGGATAAATAGGCACGTACCGAAATTGTCTTGATCTCACTGATGCGACGCATAACATCCGCATCCAAAATATTCCCGCGCGCGAGAGTTTTCAAAAGCGTTGGCTTCCTACCCAATACGGCGAACTGGATTGGATGCGCATTGGAATAGTCAATTCTCATTCGACATCTCTCGTTATATCCGTAGTCGACTTCAGAACTAATGAAGTGGAATATATCCTCGCTGCTCGGTATGCGATTTATGGCGAACATCAAGCAGAACGGCTCCCGGCTGTCCGGCCAGATATCGGCATGTCTTAGCTTGGTTCCGTCGAGGATGCCGGTGATGCGAAGAGCCTTGAATAAGGCATCCCTATTCTTCGAGACCGCATCCGACCGGTTAAACACGATACGGGCGTGCATGGAAAGCGCGATTATGCCATCGGGTTTCGCCCATTCCATCGCTCGCCACATGTATGGGAGATCAGGCATCTTGTTGGCATTTCTATAACCGTGCGCAATCCTTGCAAGGCCAACTGGGTCCCGCTTAAAGGCGATCTGCCGAATGATCTCGTTGGCCTGCTTGTTCATGGTATTGCTTCCCACTCCCGTCCACGGCGTCCGAGGTGGCGTACCTATAACAAGGTCATATTGCTTATCATGGCTTTCGTCGATTGCCGGATCAAGACTCTCTAACAGCGGCGACGGCTTGCTAATGCTGACGAGAACCTTGCCTATCAATGGCATAAATGCAAGCGCAGGTGGATCAATAGCTAGTTCGAATGCTGTCAAATAGAGACATGTCTCTGCCCATTTTAGTGCTTGAATATTAGTATCGTAGCCCCGAACTTGTTCGTTCAGTATTCGTTGTATTGCGTTCGCGTTCGGTCTGGCGCCATTTGCCTTCCAGTGTTCCGCAACCAGCCTTTTGAAACACAAGACGAGAAAAGTGCCAGCTCCCGCACAAGGATCAAGAATGCGCGCTTGATCGACTGGTATGTTTGAAATGCCGGGGAACGCCTGATCGCACATGTATTTTGCAATAATGTGTGGAGTGCAACGCCCACTAACTAACCTATCAAACACTTCCGTCAGAATTACTGCAGGTACATGTGCAAGATTGATTGCATGTCGATCAAGAATTTCAGAAAGCATCCTAAGTGTCTCAGGATATTCCGCTTCGAAAGTCCGCATACCGCTATCAATCTGCATTTTCGAAAATAGTGCATACCTCATGAGAGATAACGCGCCATCCTTTCCAAGCACATGCAATCTAGCAAGCCCGTCCGCGGCCTCTTTTAACAAGACATATAGCAAATCATGGATCGTCAGCTCATCCGACTGGATGCGTAAAGCCAAATCTGGAATAAAGAGATGGCGAGCCTTGTCCTGCTGCGTGATGGTATTCAATCGAACTGAATTGGCTGGCAGTGTATTGTGGTAAATGGAAACAATATCTGGGTCTACAAGTGCGAGGAAAGAGCCACTGCCTCGACAGGCAAGTTCATGGCTTAGCTTTTTAACCTGCGCATCGCGAATAGCTGGATCCTTTGCAAACTTTGCGAGTTTGGCGGCATACAGTAGTGGTTGTCCATGAGTTTCAACTACGGCATCGACCGCTACTCGCTCTGGGGAATGCGATTGCCCGTTTTGGATTAGATCGATGTAGTTGATCAGACGGTAGCTTGGTTCGTAGAGCAACCGGATTGCGTCATTATTTGCGCCAAGCGAAATTAACTCTGCCTTGAGATCAAATTCCATTCGCGCCATATATGCCAAGTGCCTTACAAATAGTCTGTAGAGTGTTCCAATTAACTATAAGGCATTTTGTGATGAAGAGAAATCACAAATTAAGGCATTCGGGACTGGCGCCACAATTTATAACTTAGGCTTCAAGCATTCTTCAGTCCGGCAGCGTTGTACTTAGTAGAAAATATGCGGCACACCTAACATTTGACCGATACCCCATTTATGGAATTGGGCACAGATGTGCAGGAGGATGTCGGCCTCCGGCTCACCTTCACCTTTTGTACCCAGCTGATAGATGCTGCCACTTCTGGTCAGGGCAAGGCCATGTTCCAGATCGACGGCTACGACGACTGAAGTTGACCATACGCAATTTCGAGCTACGTGGATGCCCGTTAGCAAATGCGCCTTTTTACCGTTGTCCAGGCACACGAAGCGCCAATTATTCAACTTGGCGCGGACTGATGTTTGTTTGGCCACCACTTCAACGATCATTGGCAGTTCAGCAAGATCATGGACAGTTGAAAGGCTCAGGGAGCACTCGTCTCTATTGGCCCTAATGATGTCATCCAACGATTCTGGGATTAATTCGTTTAAAGCTTGATTGGCTGTATTCGTCATGCTTGATCTCGACAATCTTCAACGGATCGAATCAGGATTGTCCGCGACGGCGGAAGTCATGTACACCCGCGTGTTGCAGACAATACGAATGCAATTCGCCGCCCACAAGTTATCGTACCGCATTGATCGTCGAGATTATTGCGAAGCCTGGTTCAATGATTATTTGCTATATACCGTTTCCGTAGCCTTGTTTCTTGGTACAGACCTGTCGCTGACGTAGACGGAATACGGGGTTAGCACGTAGCGGTATCCCGCTTTGACAATCAGCTTGTAGGGTTGGCTGGGCCTGCAGGTGGCAGTGTTGTCACAGCCTATGCCCACCTGGAATTCATATTCGCCCGGAAGCACGTTCAAGGCTTCTCTGGCCGGGAAGATGGACTTGCCATTGACCCAACTAATGTTGGCAGTGTTCTCAAACCCGCGCCGGGCATCGGGCAGCGTATCCATATTGCTGCCGCGCAGACCGATGCGCGAAACGACTTGGGCATATTCACCCAGTTTCTCGGGAGGAATCCCGTCTCCCATCATGGCGCAGCCTGACAAAGCGGTTACGCCAATCATGAACGGCAACACTAATTTTGATAGCCCCTTATGCATTCCAGTCCTACCTTTCGTCTTGTTAGGCCACGCTGTCATTGCTCGAAGCAGGATGCGTCGAACGATGTGCCCGGTCGTGGCAGCCGGGCGTCAACTATTCGCACAAATCCCAGTTCAGTGGAGAATCCCAGATGACGCTCGGGGTGAAATCGCCAAGGTGGGCGTTGTGGTTCTCATTCACGACAGCATCGGCCACGCGGATCCGCAGCTTTTCGTCCGTAAATGATTCGACGAAGCCGATATACAGAATCTGGCCTTGGGGTTGGCAGATCCTGGTGCCCACCTTTCTGATCAAGGGAAAATTCTGCCGTCTGCGTTCGATCTGGGCTGTTCTGGCTGCCTGGGCCTGATTGATAGCATTCCGGGCATAGTCCTGTTGTTCTTCTCGGGTAACGTAGACAAACACCCCACCCTGGTTAACAGGATGGAGCTCATCTACCTTGCGTTGGTACCGGTCATTGCGGTCCAGCACGGCGATGGAATTGCTCGGCAAGAGTCGGTAGAGATAGCCCGGTTTGGCATTGAACCGGTAAATCGCACTGGGGCAGCGGCCGCTACCGCAATTCGCTGATATTTCGACGCTGTGAATGCCTGCAGGCACGTTGACTGAGTTCTGGAATACGCCAACGCTCTCAGAGTCTACGGAACGCAACGAATAGAAATCAGCGCATTCTACGGTAGCCAGTTTTGCCATCTGCTCTGGTGGGATGCTGCCCCCGAGGCCGGCGCATCCAGATATGGCTGGTACAGAGAGCATGAGTAGCGCAAGCCTGGCGCAAATACCTAATTTTCCAATTGACTCAGCGAAACTGAACATTCTTTCACTGTTGCTGCCCATTATTCCCTCGTGCGTTTAACAAAGTGCTTGCAGCAATATTTTTGGCCACAAACAAACTGATCCGATGAATGGCGATTAGCTAGTTCGTCGCCTGCTTATTGCGTGACAGGTTAAACAATAACCCGTTTTGGGATATGCCACAACAGGTTATTACGATGGGCAATGCCAAGCACCCTACATACTTCCAAATATCAGATATTTCGCGACCTTCTCGTCGATGCGCGCAAACAGATTGGAATGACGCAGGTTCAGGTGGCAAAGAAATTGCGAAAACCTCAAAGTTTTGTTTCTAAATTTGAACGAGGTGAACGTCGGCTTGATTTAACTGAGTTTCTTGAAATTGCCGATGCGTTAGAAGTTGATGTTGATAAGTTTCTAAAAACGTATCGCGCTTTGACTAATGTCCCTAAGCGTCGTTAAATGTGCCTTTGGGTCGAATATAACCAGCACTTCTAGAAAAAAACCTCAGACCATTTCAGATTGCTTGTGTTTCCGATTATCTGCGGCGACACTTGGATCGGAAAGGACTGGCTTAATAGTGCTTCCATCCAATAGCTGTTGGGTATCCACACAAAGGAGGTATTAGTGCCGCAAGTCGTAACCAAAGACGCTCAGAAGGGAGGGGTAAGCATTTTGCTGTTTCACTGCCTCTTTAATGCCGGCGGATCAATTACGCATTTCACGCATAATTTTGATCCCGAGTTGTATCGTGCTCTTCCGAATTTGTACGTGGTTTGCATCGCAGAGACTTCAATGAAGCACAAAAACCTTACAGGTGGTTTTGTAATCAAGACAAGCTACACGCATCACGACCATGATTTTCTTTCCGCACTAACTAATGCGGTATCAATCGAACCAAGGTTGCAGGCCCTCATCAGTAGCCGTTCTTCATTTCTTCCCGCCCGCATTGGAATACCTGGAGATGCCCCAATTACTGAAACTGAGATGCTAAGTGCAATGATGACGCAGTCTCTCAAACACAGTGCGGCTGGAGCAGCTTAGTCATCACGCTGGGCGCTGCGCGTACGGCTTCTGGTTGTGGGCTTTCTATTAATCAAGGCAAAGCCCCATACTCGTGGATGCAGGGTATTAAGGGCAATGCCTTGACCACATACTGGACTACATGACCTTCCCCCGATCCCCAAACCCACGCGGACGAACTTCGATATCAGCAAGTGGCTTTAACAAAGGCTTGCGGCAATTGAACTCCGTTGTAGCAGTTTGCAGCCACGCACCTTTTTCCCGTTCCAACCAACTTACAGCAAAGGCATCGCCAGCTGCAAAGCCTGCATTGAATGCTGAGATTGAATTGCCAGTGGGATGGACGGCGGCATGGATAGACAACTCACCAAATCCTGCATCGCCGACATACCCGCGTGCCGACAAACCGTTGGGGAGCATAAAATCAAATATCAATCCCTCTCGCCGAACTTGATCATCTTCCTGCGGTGCCCAGTTGTAATTCTCTGGGTGTAGTGTAAAGAGCTTCAGGCGGAGCCCTTCGTTGATAGTGCACACCATCAAGTTGCGCCAGGCACGCTCCCGCTCAGTACGATACTCAATATCAAAAGATGATAGAGGTCTCGTAGAAACGAGTTCGGGTACTGGATTCATCAGCAACTCAAAGCTAAATTCCATGTCGGCTGGATAGCCAAACTCTTGAAGCCGCTTATCGAAGCTTTCATCATCCAATAAGCAGTAGTCAGATGAGACCCCGGTTTTTGCCAAATCAACGAGAAGTGCAGCATTGGATTTGTATCCAAGCGCAGAAGCGAGCGCCTCAGTGATATGAGAGGAACGAACATCTGGATACTCGGTACGGAGGGATTTCTTCAGTGAAGCAAGTGCAGGTACAGATAAAGGAATTGATGCCATGATGGCCTCCAATCAAATTAGTCGATGTCCACCGATTACGCATCGACCGGATTGAAGGTCGTGCAAAACAATGCAGGAAAAGTCTGTTTTAACCCGGTGGCAGGTTGGGCTCAGACGGCCTGCAAGCAGACTACCAAGACATGGATTGATTTTCAAGCGGGGAAAGAAAAGCAGATGAGTTGAGGTGTTTGGCGAAGCCGGCACAGAAACCGGCAAAGTGTTTGCATATTGCTGAATTAATTGATACATTGACAATTGATTTACAAGGAATTTAGTTATTCGCTCATCTGGCAACTAAACCGGCAATTATGCTAAGCAAAAAACCTCAAACAATCGCGCAATACACACATCCGCGACAGTTCGAACCCTTGCTGCCTCAACAGCATTTGGACGACCTGCGCACGCGCACGCGGGCTGTCGTGGAAAAGTCATTCCAACTGGCTAGCAGAGCCCATCCGACGACCATTGCAAGTCTGCGCGAATTGGTCCGGGCAATGAATTCCTATTATTCCAACCGGATCGAGGGACAGAGTACTCATCCGCTGAACATTGCACGGGCGCTACGCAAGGACTTTTCAGACAAACCTGACGTCGCGCAGCTGCAACGCCTGGCGCTGGCGCATATTGATGCTGAGCGCATCCTGGAACAACGGGTTGCCGAAGGCGAAAAAGCACTGAGTTCTGCGTTTCTGGTGCAAGCCCATGAAGAACTCTATGTTCGCCTATCCACCGCAGACCGTACCACGACTGACGGCATCGTCGTCAAACCTGGAATGCTACGCAGGGATCAAGTGGCGATAGGCAGCCACGAACCACCGCTCTGGTCATCCGTGCCGGACTTTCTTGCCCGGATGGATGAAGTGTATTTGCGCGACCAGTCCCTGGACGACATCCTGATCAGAATAGCCTCCACACACCACCGGGCGGCATGGGTGCATCCTTTCCATGACGGCAATGGCCGCTCCGTGCGGCTGCAAACCCATTGTGCTCTTTGGCCTATCAGCGCTGGTCTGTGGTCAATGAGCCGCGGTCTCGCGCGAAACCGCGATACTTATTACGCGAAACTCCATGCGGCAGACAATCATCGCCAAGGAGATCTGGATGGGCGCGGAAACTTGAGCGAGAAGATGCTCTGGGAATGGTGCGAATGGTTCATTGCCATCGCCGAGGATCAGGTGAGTTTCATGACCAAGATGTTGAGTCTGGACGAAATGAAGGCACGAATCTCGGCGCTAGTAATCTTTCGTTCTCAGTTCAACAAGGGAATACGTGAAGAAGCCATTGTTCCTCTCTTCCACATGTTCCTGGCCGGCCCCACTCCACGCGGTGAATTTCAGCAAATGACCGGATTGGGTGAACGCACGGCGCGATCGCTGTTATCCAATTTGATCGAGACCGGACTGGTTACAAGCGAGGGACATACAGCACCAGTCCAGATTGCATTTCCACTCGATGCGTTGCAGTTCCTTCTGCCTGAGCTTTATCCGGAAGCGGCGACTCAGGCACCGGCATAGCAGCAATTAACAGAGGCATGGGAACGTACATGATGACACCTCAGGAATTACAAGGGAAAGCCCAGGAACTCAATGACCGTCTACTTGATGTGATGATCGCATTCGGCGAGGAAAATCCAGAAATACCAGCACAAGTCCTGATGGCTGGTTTAGGCCAATTGCTGGTCCATTTCTCTTTATCCCAAACCGGTGAGGCGCACACGCTCCGCCTTATTGACGAATTAAGAACTGCCGCCATTAAGTTCAGTGGCAGCATTGCGCCGCAACACTAAACGCAGCGATGCTGGGCAAACTTGACGTGGACACTATCTGAAAGGCAAGTATGGAAAACTGTGTTGGTGCAGTGAAGTTCAGAAACGGAGAAATCCTGTACGTCTCGATTAACGAAGCCACCCATACCGCGCGGAGAAGATTGTTTCGAACGCCGGAAGAAGTTGAAAGCAATGACGGCCCTGTTCTAGATTTATCCAATATGCCGGATGAAGAACGCGTAACGGTTCGGCCGCATTTCGCGCATGGAAAAAAGAGACGGAAGAACGAGAACGGGTTTAGTGAATTCACGAGCAGGGCATCGCGCTCTCTAATGGCGATCACAGGGCCATGCAGTATTGAAGCCTATCAGGATGAACTGAGCGAACGGGCAAGTAGCGGAGCAAAAGACTCGACGTCTACAGGTTACATATGCGAGCACCTGACGAACGCCGTTGAGCAGATTGAATGTATATATTCAAAGGACGTGCAGAGTGATGTGATAGGACTCGCCACAGGTTTCGACGACATCGATGCTGTCACCTCTGGACTGCAGCCGGGTGATCTTGTGATTGTCGCTGGTCGTCCCAGTATGGGAAAAACCGCATTCACCTTCAATGTGGCCGAGCATGTAGCCTGCGAATCCAGCAAGACCGTTGCCCTGTTCAACATGGAAATGGATGGCACCAAACTGGCCACAAGATTGTTCTGTGCGTCGGGGAGAATAGATCAACACAAGCTTCGCTCCGGGAATCTGGAGGATGAGGACTGGCAACGCATGTCCAACGCGTTGACCAGGCTGAACGACTCGTCCATCTATGTCATGGATCCGCTTGCAATGGGCTGGAACGCAGCTGCGATAGGTGAAACGCTCTTCCAAAAGGGGATTGCTCCGGATTTGATCATTGTGGACGGACTGCAATCTCTCGACGTGGGCAGCTTTGCCTCTGCATACGACCGCAACATGCAGTTGTGCGAACAAGTCAGGCAGTTCAAGAAAATGGCGCTCCAGATGAAAGTACCGGTGATCTTAACCTCGCCGCTGGGGCGCGAGGTGGAAACGCGGCCAAACAAACGGCCGGTGATGCGCGATCTGCGCGATATCGGCATGCTGGAAGACATCGCAGACATCATCCTGTTCATCTACCGGGACGAAATGTACAACCCGGACTCGGCGGATCGAGGAATGGCTGAGATCATCCTTGGAAAACACAGAAACGGCTTGCCTTGCATGGTGCAACTCGCATTCAGAGGTGAATACTGTCTGTTCGAAAACTTCATATCCGGATATGCGAGTTATGCACGTTGACCACTCGTTTGCTTCTCTTTCGATAAGCCGGCAGTGATCTTTTTTTCGTTGATACTCAAACAAACGCTATGGCCAAGTTCATTACGGCATCAACACATGAAGAGAGACTGAGACATGCCGTGACCGCAGCATGGGAAATATTTGCACGGAAAGTTGGCGGCAAAACCATTCCGGTCAACAAAGAAGCCTCCATGCAACTTCAATACGCCTACATCCTCCGCCAGCTACTTCCGCTCACATGCCACTCCGCCCATGAAGTGGCAGATATTGAATTGGAAACGGGAGTAAGAACGAATCGTGGAACAAATGAGATTGATATTCTTTTGAAAGGCGAGTCAGGCCAAGGCCAGTCGTCAATTGCCATTGAAATGAAGTGCTATCGTACTATCGCATCGTCTGGCGGTACGAGAGGCGCACACGACATCTTCATGAAAGACGTGTATGAAGATATCGGCATTCTGGAAGAATATGTATCCCTGAACATCGCGGACCGAGGTGTTGCCCTGGTAATGAACGATCTGGAACGATTCGTGAATCCCAAGACCAAAAGCGGCAAATGCTGGGCTTATGATATTTCGAATGGTCATTCAATTTCAGGAGCCAATTTGAGTGTACCAGTCGGCGGGAAGGATGTCTCGATCGTGCTAAAAAAGGACTACCAATTCAATTGGGCCAAATTTGGAGATTTCTGGTTTATGGAACTGGAAGGTTCGGCTTGACCATCTTTTTCCGGCGGTAGTAGGTGCGTTGTAGTGATGGAATAATCCACTTGGGCTTGTTTCAAAAAAATGGCGCGTGTATAGTGGCCGCAGGTGACCGTCACCTGCCGCACGCACCCAGTTGGGTATGACGAAGACGGAATATTCGCAGACCAAATCCCATTTCCTTTGTTTTTCTGTGGGCGGCCCGCAAAGCGTGCACCGGAAATATCGCCCGAGGAGAAAACAATGGACATTCAGCAATTGAAGCTGATTGCAGGTCTTGTCCGCGACCTGCTGCAGCAAAATAATCACACAGTTAACCACAGCCAATCGCTCGATTTGGTTGCAGCATTGCCGGGCTTGAGAAATTGGCCAGAAGTTCAGGCCTTCCCTGATCGGGTGACCGCTTGCGAAGTTGACCTCGCATCCACCAGCCGCTTGGCGTTCCGGCTGAAAAAGAAGTTCGAGCTGGATTTCACACCGCAAGCAATATTGTCGGCTGTCAGTTTGCCGGAGGCGAAAAAGAATAATCGCGCCCCACAGATTTGGCCATCCGGCTCCGTTCCCGGCGTATATGTCACGACATCCCAGAATGCCATCAATGCACTGCTCGCGCGTTATGAAGAGGCTACCGATGGAGCCCTGATCTATGCAGAGCGGGCGGGTAATCACTGGGATAGCAGTATCGATCTGGGAGAGGGAGGCTTGTGGTCCAGCGGACTTTCGCGAGTTCCGAGCGGCACGCTTATCGTTCTCGGACCGGTTGAGTTGGACCAGCAGTCATGGAGCGATAGTGCGAGTCGCCTGGAAATGGCCTGCCTGGACGCGCTGAATGCGGGACATCGCGTAGCTGTTTTGGTCGACACCCCAACCCCCGAATCCCTGTGTGAGGATGTTCAACTCATGGTCCGTTCCAAACAGCCGGAAGGAGACGACTGCGATACAGCATTGCTTGGAATGGTGAGTGAAGATGGTGAAATGCTGCGACGTGAACAATTTGCTAATCCGCGCCCGCGCCCTGCGCGTATTCGGGGTATAGCTACCGTTGATGCCATTCCTCCCACGGTGCTTGTTCCACTGAAGAAAGCAATCGCGAAACACAACTCAGGATTATTGCTTTTCGGGTCGTCCATAATCAGCGACCATTGGGCCAATGATCTTGTAGCGGCTTCGCTTGCGTTGACGGAACACGCGGGTCCAGTTGCCCGCATCATGCCTCGTCACCGCTCGACGCCGGCCAAGGATTGGCAGGTACCGGAAGCCATCAGGCAGCTTCCGTTCTTGCCTTCCGTTGAAAGTGCATACGATCAAGGGTATCGGCGGATGATCGTTCATCCGAATTACACTGATTCGGAATTGATGTTGAAGTTTGGTAAGGATGTTCTTTTAATCTCTGGAAGCTACGGCAGCGACGTTGGTGACGTGTTTATGAATGCGTTACGGGCTGGCAGTCTCAATGACGAAGCAGCTCTGCTCGCGCTTGTTGTCGCTATTCTGGGCGTGAAGTCCGTTTCAGGGAAACATGGTGTGGCGGTAGCAAGCGACCTCTATGTCATGCAACCTGAAAACGCACTTAAACAGGCCAAGAATTTCGAAGAAGTCACCGACTTCCCGCGTAAACATCGGTTGGTGAAGTGGGAGGACGAGATGACAGGTCTACTGGATTCTGGACAAGTGACAGTGGCCAACATCAAAAAGGAGTTGTCACGCGATCGCTCCATAGGTGAGTTCTTGTCCCTGAGAACTGCTGCGAAAAAAGCGGCCATAGCCTCACACTAGGGAAATGCGTTGGTCATGCCGGCGGATTGGCCGGCATGACCAACGATCCGCATCGCCTCCGCTAATCTGGAATTCATATGAGCAAAGAATATCCACCCTCAGACGTCACCGACTGGCTCAACGACTTTGCGAAGTCGATAACTCCTGTGATGCAGGAATTTCAAAAAAACATGGGAGAAGTCGCTCGTCAATTTGACAAAGCATTTACACCTCTCCTTCCCCAAATCGCGTTGGCAATAGAAGGGATTCGGCGCCTTCCCGAGGAACTACGTCCGACGATACGTGCACTTGCCGAGCGCGGGTGGTACTTTTCTGGAGAGATGGGCATCTCTGAGCTTCGGACATTCCAAACTTGGATTGATTCTGGTGATTTTCAGAGGATTGACCGATATATGGAAGATTGGATCGGTAGCGAGTTGGATGCAATCAAAGTGCGCGCCTGTGATGCCTACCCAGCGCGGGCAGCGATCATTTCTGCTGCAATAGACGCCCATATCGCTGGCCAATATGCACTCTCTATCCCAGTCTTTCTCATACAAGTTGAGGGCATGTGCTTAGATACTTTTGGGGTCATGCTATACAGCACAAAAGATGGGATTCCCAAGAAAGTTCGGGCTGCAACTGAGGCGTTGATCGACAACCCATTTGCAGATGTTTTTCTTCTGCCAATTCGCGAGCCCTCTGGACTAACCGCATCCAATTCAAAACGCGTCAACTTCCCTGATGCACTGAACAGGCATGAAATCCTTCATGGTCATGACACAGGGTACGCAACGATTGGAAACAGTCTCAAATCGATTTCGCTCATGGAGTACTTTGTTACCCTTGTGATTCGTCGTGAAGGAAGAGCGGCTGCATCCTAACGCTTTGTGCATGAGCTGCCACATAGCGGAATCCCGTGAAAAAGCCCCTCTCTTCATTACGAAGGGAGGGGCTTGAGGTTTAAATTATGCATCAGTTTGCGACTGAGCACATCTTGATTCCGCATTCCAAGCGTCAAATGCTAACTTATCTGCGGCCGTGCGGTTGTGCGGGTCATATTCAAATGACTTCCCTTTATGCCCACATTCGCCGCATACAACATGGATTCCACCTCGCGAGGATATGGCCATGTCATATTCAGTTCCACATTTTGGACATGGTTCGTATTTGTTTTTACCGTCCGTAATGTCAAAGTTTTCTCCATTCTTGGCACTCATTTGTTCTCCTTAAAGACCAAGAGAGAGCCATCCCCAGAGGATGGTTAGATACCTCTTGGGCGGTTGATATATCGCCATCAATTCATTGGTGGTTGTTCGTTCTGCCTAGTGAGCTAGGCGCTCCAATTCAGCATGACGCTGAAAAGCTGAAGACCAAACCTGGTCATGACTGTTTCGGGTAACAGGCATGACAATGCTTAGTAATTAGATTGGATATACCCGAGAGCTCGGGTATTGGTTCAAAGTGCTACGCTAAAAATCTGTGTCGCCTTTGGAGTGAAACCCCATTGCATCAATTAGACACAATGGGGTTTCGTGTTGCATAAGTTTCAGCTAAACATCCCAACACTTTAACTGAACGGCTAGCGTCTTGCGCGGGCTTTTCAATGACCACAGAGAATCTTACTTCTTCTCTGCCATCAGTCTTTCGTACTTGGCCTGCAATTGCTCTTTGGACTCTACATGCGCATCGTCGTGCGGGATGCAGTCGACCGGGCAGACTTCCACGCATTGCGGCGTGTCGTAGTGACCCACGCACTCGGTGCATTTTGCGGGGTCGATGATGTAAATGGTCTCGCCTTGCGTGATGGCGCCGTTGGGACATTCCGGCTCGCACACGTCGCAGTTGATGCATTCGTCGGTGATGATTAGTGACATTTTTACTCTCCTTAACGTTGATATTTTTCTTCGAGTTTCGCCATGACCAAGGGCGAAACAAATTTGCTGACATCCCCGCCGAAGCGCGCGATCTCGCGCACGATGCTGGCGGAAATAAAGGTGTATTGCTCGGCCGGTGTCAGGAACAAGGTCTCGATATCGGGATGCAGGGTGCGGTTCATGCCTGCCATCTGGAACTCGTATTCGAAGTCGGATACGGCGCGCAGTCCGCGCAGCACCACGCGGGCGTTCTGCGAGAGCACATAGTTCATCAACAGGCTGTCGAAACCCTCGACCTTGACGTTGTCGAACTTGGCAAACACTTCGCGCGCCATCGCCACCCGCTCATCCAGCGTGAACAGGGTCGCGGTGCGGCTGGCCGCAACGGCCACCACCACTTCGCCAAACAGTCCGGCGGCGCGGCGCACCACATCCTCGTGCCCGCGCGTGATGGGATCGAACGTACCGGGGTAGACCACTTTGGTCATGCTCATTTGCGTTCCAATAATTGATAGTGCACTGCGCCCGCCTTGGCCTGTTTCAGCACATTCCAGGACTCATCCGGTTCGAATGTCGTTCCGCTTTCCAGATAAACCACCCCGCCCTGCGCCAAACTGGTCTCCAGCAAAGGCAGCAGTTGGGGCAGGAAATCGCTCTTGAAAGGGGGATCCAGAAAGACCACATCGAACAAGCCATTATCTTGCCGGGCGAATTTTAGCCCATCCTCACAACGTAAGGCTACATTGATCAATCCCAGCTTCTTGGAATTGTCCTGCAAGGCCTTATAGACAGCCCGATTATTTTCCACCATCAGCACCTGCTCGGCACCGCGCGAGGCGGCCTCGAACCCCAATGCCCCGCTGCCCGCAAACAGGTCCAGGCAGCGCTTTCCATACAGCGTCTGCCCCAGCCAGTTGAACAGAGTCTCGCGCACCCGGTCCGGCGTGGGGCGCAATCCTTCGGCATCGGGGAATTCGATGAGGCGGCTGCGGTGGGTACCGCCGATGATGCGAACTTTGTTAATTTCGTTCTCCTGGAGCGCCGGCGTCCTCGCCGGCCTGTTTCAATAATCCGGCCGACGGGACGTCGGCGCTCCCATTATTCATTATTTTCCCGCAACCGCCTCGGGTGCCCCGACGATCACGGTCGCCAGCGCATCCGGATCAATGCGGCGCTTGAACGCATCGTTGATCTGTTTGGTCGTGACCTTGTCCACTTTGGCGGTGAAGTCGTCCAGATAGGTCGGCGGCAGTTCATAGAAGCCGATCACTCCCAGGTAGTCGATGATCTTCTTGTTGCTGTCGATCCTCAGGGGGAAACCGCCGATGATGTTCTGCTTGGCGGCGACCAGTTCTTTTTCGGTCACCCCCTTGTCGACAAAGGTGCGCAATGTCTGGCGTACCACCTTCAGCGATTCGTCCGCCTGCTCCTTCTTGGTCTGCAGGCCGATCTGGAATGCCCCCGGCTGCTGCATCGGGATGAAGTAGCTGTAGACGCTGTAGGCCATGCCGCGCTTCTCGCGCACCTCGTTCATCAGGCGCGAGACGAAACCGCCGCCGCCCAGGATGTAGTTGCCGACGTACAACGGAAAATAATCCTCGTCGTTGCGCGCCACGCCGGGGGTGCCGATCATGATGTGGCTCTGGCTGGCGGGATGCGCGATGCGCTGTTCACTCGGCTGGATGCGGATCAGCACCGGCGGAATTTCAGCCGAGGCTTCTCCCTTGGGCAAACCGGCGGTCAGGCGCATCGCAATGTCTTCGGCCTGATCGCGGGTGATATCTCCCATCAGCGCCACCACCGCGTGTTTCGCGCTGTAGTGTGCACGGTAGAAACTCTCCAGTTCGGCGCGTTGTATCTTTTCCACATCGGCCACTTCGGTGCGCCATCCGTAGGGATGCACGCCGAACACCGCCTTGGCGAAAGCCTTGTCGGCGATACTTTCCGGTTGCGTCTCGGCTTCCTTGAGTGACGCGATCAGGCGGGCTTTCTCCCGCGCCAGCACCGCATCCGGGAACAGGGGTTGCTGCAGGCAGCGCGCCAGGATGTACAACGCCGCATCCCGTTCTGCTGCGTTGCTCAGAGTACGCAGCGTCAGCCCGGCACGGTCGCTATCGAACTGCCCACCCAGTTGTGCGCCGATATCGGCCAGCCGGGTGGCGATCTGATCCTCACTCAGATCCTGCGCTCCGAGGTCCAGCATGCCGAACGCGATGCTTGCCACCCCCACTTTGCCCGCCACATCGAAACTGCTGCCGGCGGGAAAGTTCACCGCCACATCCAGCATCGGCAGGTCATGGTCTTCGACGAAATACACCCTGGCGCCGCTGGCTGCCTGCCAGTGCTGGATACGGGGCGTGGCGAATGCGGTTGTTGCCGCACACATCAGTACTGCGATAGACAGGATTCTAGTGAGCATGGGCTGCTCCCGGTTTGTGCTTGGGTTTATCGGAAAGCGGCTGGGGATCGAGTGTCGCCACCGTCAAATGGTCGTCGTTGAATATCTCGCGCGCCACGTCCTGCACTTGCTGAGCCGTGACCGCCTGCAGCTTCTGCAACATCACCGGCACGGCTTTGTACGAGAGGCCCGCGCTTTCCAGTTGGCCGATCTGCATGGCCTGGTAGAACACCGAGTCGCGCTTGTAGACTTCGCCTGCCGTGACTTGGGCTTTCACACGCTGCAACTCCTCGGCATTCACGCCATCGCGCACCAGCATTTCCAGTTGTTCGCGCAGCGCGCGCTCGACATCACCCACGGTCTTGCCTTCGCGCGGCGTGCCTTCCACCACAAACAGGGTTGGTCCGCGCGCCATGCTGTCATAGCCCGTGCCCACATCCATCGCCACTTGCTGTTCGCGCACCAGCGCCTTGTTCAAGCGGGCGGAACTGTTGCCATCCAGCACGCCCGTCAATATTTCCAGCGCGTAAGGCTTCCAGTCATTCTCTGCATCGCGCAGGGTGGGCGCGTGCCAGGCCATGACCAGATACGGGAGTTCCGCAGGCGCCTTGACCACGATGCGCTTGATGCCCAGCTGTTGCGCTTCGTCCACCGCCTTGCGCACCGGCAACTTTACCTTGGGGATGCCACCGTAGTACTTCTGGGCCAGTGCAAACACTTCGCTTGCCTTGACATCACCCGCGACCACCAGCGTGGCATTGTTGGGGGCATACCAGGTCTTGTACCAATCCAGCGCATCGGCATCGGTCATGTTCTGCAGGTCGGTCATCCAGCCGATGATGGGGTTATGGTAGGGGTGTTCCTGATAGGCGGACGCCATCAGTTTTTCGAACAGCAGCGAGCGCGGCTCGTCGTCGGTGCGCCAGCGGCGCTCTTCCATCACCACTTTGATCTCTTTGTCGAACTCCGCCTTCGCCATCTGCAGATTGTGCATGCGGTCCGACTCCAGCTTCATCGCCAGCGGCAGTTTGGATCTGTGCAGTTGCTGGAAATACGCGGTGTGGTCGTAGCTGGTAAAGGCGTTCTCGCGCCCGCCTGCGGCCGCGATGATCTTGGAGAACTGCCCGAGCGGGACTTCTTTGGTGCCCTTGAACATCATGTGTTCCAGCACATGTGCCACGCCGGTGGTGCCGGTGCGCTCGTCCATGCTGCCCGCCCGGTACCAGACCTGCTGTACCAGCACCGGCGCGCGGTGGTCTTCCTTGACGATGACCTTGAGGCCGTTGCCCAGGGTCTTTTCATACACTTCCGCCTGCGCCACGGACGAAATCTGCAACAACAGCGCAACTGCGACTAAATGGATTCTCATTTCCCTACCCTATGGATGCGCGATTCGGCTTAAAATGAAGGCGCATTATGCGACATTTCATTCACTCCCGAATACTCTTGCATGTTTAGCTTCCTGAAAAAGACTCCCGCCACCGCCGAATCGAAAAGCTGGTTGACCCGTCTGACCGGCGGTCTGGCGCGCACGGGTGGACAGCTCACTGCCCTGCTGGTTCCCGGCGGCAAGATCGACGAAGACCTCTACGAAGAGCTGGAGACCATTCTCATTACCGCAGACGTGGGCATGGACGCCACCCGTTCGCTGCTCGCAGATGTACGCCGCCAGGTAAAAGAAGCTCGCCTGACCGAAGCCAGCCAGCTCAAGGAAGCGCTGGCGCACGCGTTGCTCAAGCTGTTGCAACCTCTCGAGAAGCCGCTGGATGTCGGCCCGCACAAACCCTTCGTGATCATGCTGTGTGGCGTCAACGGCGCGGGCAAGACCACCTCCATCGGCAAACTGGCCAAGCATTTCCAGAACCAGGGCAAGTCGGTACTGCTGGCCGCAGGCGACACTTTCCGCGCCGCCGCCCGCGAACAGCTCATGGAATGGGGCAAGCGCAACAACGTATCGGTCATCGCCCAGCAGAGCGGCGATGCTGCGGCAGTGATCTTCGATGCGGTGCAGGCGGCACAAGCACGCGGCATCGACGTGGTGCTGGCGGACACCGCCGGACGCCTGACGACACAAGCGCACCTGATGGAAGAAATCAAAAAAGTGAAGCGCGTCATCGACAAAGCATTGCCCGGTGCACCGCACGAGGTGCTGCTGGTACTGGACGCCAACACCGGCCAGAACGCGCTGTCGCAAGTAAAGGCTTTCGGCGATGCGCTGGATGTCACCGGACTGGTACTGACCAAGCTAGACGGCACCGCCAAGGGTGGGGTTATCGCCGCCATTGCCAAGGCCCACCCTATCCCTGTACGCTTCATCGGCGTGGGCGAAGGACTGGACGATCTGCGTCCCTTTGTTGCCGAAGACTTCATCTCAGCGCTGCTTGGACTGGAGAGTTAGCCGCTCTTCGCGAGTCACCACATAACAATAAAGGGGGAGGATGTAATGACAAACGTTACCGCCGAACGCTCCCGCAACCTCAATACCTTCCTTGGGTTTCTGGGGCTTTATGCCCTGATCATCGGCGCGCTCTGGAACACGGGTGAAAACAAGTTCGTTCACCTGCATCTGGGACTGGACAGCAGCAACGCCATTCTGTCCATGTTGCTGGCGCTGTTCCTGCTGGGTGAACGTCACGCCATCCGTCCCAACATACGCAACTATCTGGTCATCGGATTCGGGTTTGCCGCTGCAACCGAGTTGCTGCACGCCCTGATCGGCATCGAGTGGGACGGCTGGTTTTCGTGGATAGAGAATTATTCCGGCACTTTGCGTCCGGCCACCTGGCCACCCTCCACCTATGTGCTGCCGCTCGCCATGGCGTGGGCCTATTGGCTGATTCAGCGCGATGCGAAACTTTCCCCCTTCGTATTCGCCGCAGGCATGACAGTTGTTTCCCTGGGATTGTTCGCGCTATCGCTCTATTTGCCGCGCTATGTGGATACCGGAATACTCGGTATCCAGCGCCCGACACAAGTCCCGTTATTGCTGCTCTGGGCAGGCGTTATTGCCGCGTATTGGCACAAGCGTCATGAACATCGACTGTTCGAGGGGCTCGCGCTGATGGGCGTGCTGCTTTTCCTGTCCGACCTGTGCATGCTCTACTCCACGTCGCCGCATGAAAAATTCACCATGATGGCGCATTCCGGAAAATTCATCGCCTATGCCATGCTGCATCTGGTGCAGATGCGCATCGCCGCGGAAGACGGACGGGCGCGGGACAAGGCCGAGTCGGAACTCCTGCTTGAGAAAGAACGCCTGCGCACCGCGCTGGACGAATTACGCTACCAGAAATTCGCCCTGGACCAACATGCCATCGTCACCATCACCGACACGCGCGGCACGATCACTTATGCCAACGACCGATTTTGCGACATCAGCGGTTATCGCCGCGAGGAACTGTTGGGCCAGAACTTCCGGATCGTGAAATCCGATGCGCATACGCCTGATTTTTTTCACGAAATGTATCGCATCATCGCGTCAGGCCAGGTCTGGAAAGGCGAAATCTGCAACCGTGCCAAGGACGGCAGACTGTACTGGGTAGATAGCACCATCGTTCCTTTCACGGACGAACACGGCAAGCCTACCCGCTACATCTCCATCCGAACCGACATCACCGAACGCAAGCTGGCCGAAGCACAGATCCACAACCTGGCTTTCTACGACCCGCTGACGCATCTGCCCAACCGCCGCCTGATGCACGACCGGTTGCAACAGACGCTCGCCTCCAGCAAGCGCAACGAATATTTATGCGCCCTGATGTTCATCGACCTGGATAACTTCAAGCCACTCAACGACCGGCATGGGCATGCGGTCGGCGACCTGCTGCTGGTGGAAGTCGCAAAACGCATCAGCCGCTGCGTACGCGAGACGGACACTGTCTCCCGCTTCGGCGGCGACGAATTCATCGTGATATTGAGCGAACTCACCGGGGATGTTGACGAATCCACCGCCCAGGCTGCAGCGGTCGCCGAAAAGATCCGCGCCACCCTGGCCGAGCCCTATGCCCTCCAGCTCGGGGAACAACCCGGTTCTCGCAGCATCGACCATCTCTGCAGCTCCAGCATCGGCGTCGCCCTGTTTACCGGGCAGGAAACCTCGCCCGATGAACTCCTCAAGCAGGCCGATATCGCGATGTATCGTTCCAAACAGGCAGGAAGAAATATAATCCGTTTCCATGAATGAGCCGCGGCACCTGCCGCCCCCAACAAACCCCTGACCCATGATCAAATTCAACCAAGTCTACAAACGTTACCCCGGCGGACACGAAGTGCTGAAGAATCTCAACTTCGACGTGACCGAAGGCGAGATGGTGTATCTCACCGGCCATTCGGGCGCGGGCAAGAGCACGCTGCTCAAGCTCGTCGCCGCCATCGAGCGCCCCAGCAGCGGCGGCGTGCTGGTCAAGGGGCAGAACATACGTTCCATCAAGCCCGCCGCTATCCCCGCCCTGCGCCGCAACATCGGCCTCATCTTCCAGGACCACAAACTGCTGTTCGACCGCAACGCTTTTGACAACGTGATGCTGCCGTTGCAGATCTGCGGTTTCGACCATCGCGAGGCGGCCAAACGCGTACGCGCGGCGCTGGACAAGGTCGGGCTGCTGGACCGCGAAAAAGCCAATCCCGTCGCGCTCTCCGGCGGCGAGCAGCAGCGCCTGTGCATCGCCCGCGCCATCGTCAACCGTCCCACCATCCTGCTGGCGGACGAACCCACCGGCAACCTCGACGCCGAATATTCGAACGAGATCATGAATATCTTCAAATCGTTCCATCAGGTCGGCGTCACGCTGCTTATCTCCACCCACGACGAAAGCATCCTGCGCCAGTTCCCGGCACGGGCCTTGCATCTCAAGAAAGGCGAGTTACAGGCCGCTTCCACAGGCTCAGGACAGGCATGAAAACACTAATCGAACATTTACGCGTATTGCAATTCACCCTGCGCCGCCTGTTGCTCACCCCCAATGCGACACTGCTCAACATCCTCATCATCGGCATCGCGCTGAGCCTGCCGGTGGGTGGTTATGTGCTGCTGAAGAGCGTGCAGGCACTCGGTTCGCAGATCGCGGGCACACCGCAGGTCAGCGTTTTTCTGGCCATCGGTACGGGTGCGGGCGATATCGAGCACATCGGCGAAAAACTCAAGCAGCACCCGAACATCAAGCGTATCGAATATGTTTCGCGCGAAGTGGCGTTGAAGAAGTTGCAGCAAAGCACGGGCATGGCCGACGTCATTGGCGGGCTCACCCAGAATCCGCTGCCGGACGCTTTCATCGTCTATCCCAAGGAAGGCAATCTCAAGGCACTGGAAGCACTGCGCGAAGAATTGAAGACCTGGCAGCACTTCGAGCATGTGCAGCTCGACTCGGCCTGGGTACACAAACTGGAAGCGCTGCTGGGATTCGGCCGCATGGCAGTGGTCATCCTTGCGGCGCTGTTGAGTTTCGCCCTGATCGCCATCACCTTCAACACCATCCGCCTGCAGATACTCACCCGGCGCGAAGAGATCGAGGTGGCCAAGCTCATCGGCGCCACCGATGCCTTCATCCGCCGCCCTTTTCTGTATTTTGGCCTCACACAGGGTTTGCTGGGCGGGATTGCGGCTTGGCTGCTGGTGGCGATCAGCCTGCAGTTGCTCAACCACCAGGTCGATGCCCTCACCCAGCTTTACGCAAGCAACTTCAGCCTGCAGCATCTTTCTCTGGGTGACAGCGTAACGTTGCTGGGGTTCTCCGCCTATCTAGGATGGCTGGGTGCGTGGTTCTCGGTGTCGCAACACTTGTGGCAGATCGAGCCGCGCTGAACGGCGTTGGATCTTTCGGAGCAGGTCGGACAAAAGCCCGCCTGCGCCCCAAACAAGCAAAGCGCGACCAATGAATCAAAAAACAGTCAGCACGGCAGTATTGGCAATCCCATTCAAAGTCGCTGTTATCGTACTGTTACCCTGACCTACAGAGGTTGCAATTCCGCTGGCATTGACAGTGGCTACGGCAGTGTCGCTTGAAGTCCATGTTGCCGAGCCTGAAACGTTACCGGTAGTGCTATCCGAAAAATTGCCGGTGGCGATAAAGACAGTAGTCGTGCCTTTGGCCGCCGACGCAGTCAGTGGTGCCACCAGAATGCCGGATAATGCCGCACCGGTCACTGTCGTGCTGACAGGGGCTGAAACGATGGCACCATACAAGGCGGTGCCCATGGCGGCGGTTATGGTTGTGGAGCCAGCAGTGTTGCCAGTCACCACGCCCGTGTTGATTCCCACGCTTGCCGTTGCAGAAGCAGCGGAGTTCCAGATCACCAAGGTGGTGATATCCGCCGTTGAGCCGTCCGAGTAGCTGCCGGTAGCCGTCAACCTGGCCGTTGCTCCGCTGATGATAATGGCACTGGACGGAGTAACGGTTATGTTGGTGAGGGTGACCGGCATTGTGTACCCTCCATTGCCATAACCATAACCTCCCCCGCCACATCCGCCCAATAGCAAGGCAAAGAAAGCAAGGGTGATCCCAAATCGAATTGCCGGGTGGATTACGTTGAGAGACTTCATGATTGCCTCCTGTCAGAAAATGAGACTGGGGTTTGCACCTATGCAAACACACCGGATAGCTCATATATTCCGGGAAGGATCGAATATTCCTCATAAAGCCCTGGTGGCTGAATTGACGCTTTGGCCGACACAATCGCAAAACCGTGCAGCCGGGGCGATGCCGCTGTATCGGCGGCAGTTAAGCCGCGTTGAGCATCGTTGTATCTGCGCGCCACGCACGCATGCCAGGCATATTTCCACAGCACGTACTGGATATGATTTGGCTTCGGAACCGGTGTTCTGAAATATTTGTTCTGACACGGAATAAATGGGGCAAACGAGGTGTTTGCATGAGTGCAACACGCGAACTCACCCACCTTCAGGAGGCTATCATGAACACATTCACCCGCACGTTATGCGCAGCAACCCTGCTTTCGCTTTCCACCCTGGTATCCGCCGCCCCGTCCGACGATGCCACCGCGCATTTCAAGGCGATCGCCGCAGGCAATGTCGACCAACTGATGACAGAGTACGGCAACAACCCCACCATGCAATGGGTTGGCGGAAAACTGGATGGCGCCTATATTGGTGCCGACAAGATCCGCGAGGTCTGGACCAAATTCTCCAAGAACTTCGCACCGCTTGAAGTCAGCGTCAGCAAACTGGAGGAAAGCGCCAACCCCAACGGCGCGACCGTCACTGCCAACGTCGAATTCAAAGGCAAGACTTCCATCAAGGTGCGCTATGCGTTGGTCTATCGCGATGGCAAACTGGTTGACGAAGTCTGGCAGATCGATCCGAAATTGATGACCGGAACAGGCTACTAAGCAACGGAGCCGCAACTTGAACGAAACCGACCGCCTGATTGAAGAGCACATCCCGCGCCTGCGCCGTTACGCACGGTCGCTGGTGTGGGAACGCGGCCGTGCCGACGACCTGGTGCAGGACACGCTGGAACGCGCGTGGGGCCGCTTCCATCTGTGGCGGCGCGGCAGCGATCTGCGCGCCTGGCTGTTTTCCATCATGCACAACATCCACGCGAACGATGTCCGGGCCGACTGCGCGATACCCGCGCAGCAATCGCTGGATGAAGATGAACTGCCCCTCCCGGTGCGCGCCACGCAGGAAGACGGACTGCAGGTGAGGGATCTGCAAAGCGCCCTCGACTGCCTGCCGGTCGAACAACGCGAAGTGCTGCTTCTGGTCGGACTGGAGGAAATGCGCTATGAGGAAGTGGCAAAAGTACTGGGCGTGCCGATGGGCACCGTGATGTCGCGACTGTCGCGCGGTCGCGAACATCTGCGCCGGATCATGGCGGACAAAGCCGCTCCGGAATTGAGGGTGGTGAAATGAACAATACGATGAAGACCTTGAACGAATCCGACCTGCAGGCCTACACCGACGGCCAGCTGGATGCGCTGCAGCACGCCCGAGTGGAAGCTTGGCTAGCCATCCATCCGGAAGATGCCGAACGCGTGGCAGTCTATCGCCAGCAGAACGCGGCACTACATATGTTGTTCGATCCGGTTTTGAACGAATCTATTCCCCAAAGATTAACCAAACCCGAACGGCAACCCTGGATCATGTTTTTGCCGCAATTGCGCTACGCCGCCGTGGCGGCGTGGCTGGCAATCGGCGCAACACTGGGGTGGTTTATGCACGGCGCACAAGATGGCGGCCCGTCCTCATCCGTGGCGCTGGCGCGTCAGGCTGCACTGGCGCATGCGGTATACACCCCGGAAGTAAGGCACCCGGTGGAAGTGGGTGCCGATCAGGAGGCTCATCTGACGGCCTGGCTTTCGAAGAGACTGGGTTCTCCGCTCAAGGTACCGCATCTGGCAGAGACGGGTTACGGACTGGTCGGCGGTCGGCTACTGCCCGGCACCGACGGTCCGGCTGCACAATTCATGTACCAGGATGCACACGGGCAGCGCCTGACACTGTATGTGCGTACCGACAAGGCAGACAACCAGGAGACCGCCTTCCGTTACGCGCGGGAGGAAAACGTCGGGGTGTTCTACTGGATAGACGGACCGTTCGGCTATGCGCTGTCGGGTAATGTGGAGAAACCGGAGTTGTTACGGGTGGCTCAGGTGGTATATCGACAGCTCAATCCCTAGCCGCGTTTTTCCATCCGTTCCATCTTCAACCCGTCCACCTTGGGCGTCCAAAGTGCCGGATTTACCGGAAACTCGCTCAACTCCCCGGTACGCCGGTAACCGCGCCGTTCGTAGAACGCGATCAATTCATGGCGGGAGGTGATAACGATCATGATGAAGGAATGCGCGCCCCATTCCTTACCCGCCAGGGCCTCGGCTTCTTTCAGCAAGTGTTTGCCGATACCCGCACCCTGGCTATCCGGCCGCACCACGAACATGCCGATATACGCCTGCTCACCCTGTTTTTCGATATGGACCGATCCGGCAAGCATTGCACCCTGATGGCATAACAGAAGCATCGAATCCGGGGCGGAAATGAGCTGCAAAATCTCCTGCGGTGTCGTGCGCAGCCCGTCGATCAGATCGGCTTCCGTGGTCCAACCCTGGCGGCTGGTTTCGCCGCGATAGGCGGAGTTGACCAGGTCTGTTATGGCTTGTGCATCTGCTGGTGTGGCGCGGAGGAATGACAACGTACTCATCTCGATTCCTGACTATTGACCCGGCATCAATAAAGCATAAGGCCGTTCGGGAGCGCCGACGTCCTCGTCGGCAGTATTGTTTGAAATGGCCGACGGGGTCGTCGCCGCTCCCACTATCGCCCGGCCACCATCATGTTTTCGATCAGCACCGAGCCGCATTGGCGCGAGCCCTGCACCAGCACATCGTTGCCGACGGCGACGATGTGCTTATACATCTCCTTGAGATTGCCCGCGATGGTGATTTCTTCCACCGGATACTGGATCTCGCCATGTTCGACCCAGAATCCCGCCGCTCCGCGCGAGTAGTCGCCGGTAACGGGATTGACGCCGTGCCCCAACAGTTCGGTGACCAGCAGGCCGCGATCCATTTTGCGCAGCAGCCCGTAAAAATCCAGCTCGCCCGGTTGCACGACAAGGTTGTGCGTGCCGCCCGCGTTGCCGGTGGTTTGCATGCCGAGTTTGCGCGCGGAGTAGCTGCCGAGGAAATAGCCGCGCAGCACCCCCTCGTCGACGATGGTGCGGCGCCGGGTGCGCACGCCTTCGTCGTCGAAAACACTGCTGGCAAGACCGCGCTTGATGTGGGGCACGTCGTCGATACGGATATTCTTTGAGAAAACAGGTTTATCCAGATGGTCGAGCAGGAACGAGGATTTGCGATACAGGCTGCCGCCACTCACCGCGCCCACGAAGTGACCGAACAGGCCACCCGCAATGGGCGACTCGAACAGGACCGGGCATTGCATGGTGTCGATCTTGCGCGCATTCAGGCGGCGCACGGTGCGCTCGGCGGCGATGCGGCCGATGTCTTCCACCCGCAGGATCTGGCGGGGATTGCGCGCCGATCCGTACCAGTAGTCGCGCTGCATGGCGTCGCCCTTGCCGGCGATCACCGAGCAGCTGACGCTGTGGCGCGAGCTGGGATAGCCGCCCGTGAAACCCAGGCTGTTGGCCTGCACGAAGCGCCCCTCGTTGATGTTGATGCTGGCGCCCTCGGAATTATTGATGCGTTTGTCGGTTTTGAAGGCGGCTTCTTCGCACTCGCACGCCAGCTCGATCGCCTGCTCCACACTAAGTTTCCACGGATAGTACAGGTCCAGGTCGGGGAACTCGGTGGCCAGCTGGTCGGCGTCCGGCAGTCCGGCGCAGTCATCTTCCGCGGTATAGCGCGCGATATTGAGCGCGGCATCCACGGTGTCGCGCACGGCCTTTCTGGAAAAGTCCGACGTGCTGGCGTTGCCGCGGCGCTGGCCTAGATAGACGCTGACGCTCAACCCCTTGTCGCGGTTGTATTCGATGGTCTCGACCGCGCCATTGCGCACCGAGACGGTCTGGCCGAAGCCTTCCGACACCTCGGCCGCACTGGCTGTGGCTCCCTGTTTGCGGGCATATTGGACGATATCGGAAGCGAGTTCTTGCAGGGAATCGGCGCTGTGGAAGGGTTTTGAAACTGTGTCGTTCATAAATTTTGGAAGGCCGGGACGTCGGGAGGCGCTATCATAGCAACATCTGTTGAACTTACCGACCCCATGAATACCCGCAAAAGACACGACGACGAGCTGGAAGAAGAGCTCCCCCCCAGCAAAACCAAGATCAAGAAACAGATGCTCGAACTGCAGGACCTCGGCAAAACACTGACCGAATTGTCCAAGGAGAAGCTCAAGGAACTTGTTCTGGAAGAGAATCTGCTGGAAGCCATCCTGGAATACAAGCGCATGACCAAGTTCGGCGCGCTCAACCGCCAACTGCAATTCATCGGCCGCTTGATGCGCGACGTGGATCCGGCTCCCATCCAGGCCAAACTGGATGCCTGGAACGGCGTTTCACGCCAGCACACGGCATACCTGCATCAGGTGGAAAACTGGCGTGACCGCCTGCTGGAACAGCCGGATGCGCTCACCGAACTGCTGGCAGCCTTTCCGGAAGCCGATGCTCAACATCTGCGCACCCTGATCCGCAACGCACTCAAGGAAAAGGAGCTGCTGAAGCCCCCCAAGAGTTTCCGCGAATTGTTCCAGGTTTTGCGCGAGGTCATCCCGGAGCCCGATTGATCCGGGGTGTCCGGGTCGGCCACCTACGCCGCCTTCATCATGTGCGGGTGCTTTTCCTGCACTAATCGGGTCGACGGATGAGGTTATGTTGTTGGCCCAGCAACTCTTCCTCGCTGTAACCTGAGAATTCTATAAAGATGCGATTGGCGTAGGTGATGATGCCTTTCAAGTCGGTCATGGAGACGATAAAATCGTCTTCGGGCACGATCCTCTCGACAGAAGTCGGCGTGATATGTTGTTTCATGCTTCCCCCAATTGGTTTTCCCGATAACCCTGCGCACAGTATCGGCATATATTCCCACTAGCTTAGGGCACATGCTAAACAAGGCTGTTCACTTCTAACTCTGATCAACGATTGAAAATGACTTCTATTCTTCCCCATATCACGCTCGACACCGGCTCCAACCCCAAACACAGCATCATCTGGCTGCACGGCCTGGGTGCGGATGGCGAGGACTTCGTCCCCATTGCCGAAGAGATGCAACTGCCGGTCCCCGTGCGCTACATCTTCCCGCATGCTCCCATGCGCCCGGTGACCATCAATAACGGCTATGTGATGCGCGCCTGGTACGACATTTTCACCGCTGCCGCATCGGCGGACATTGCCAGCAGCATCGGCAGGAACGAAGACCTCGCCGGCACGCGCGAGTCGCTGGCCGAAGTCGAAAAACTGATCGCGCAGGAAAAACGGCGCGGTGTTCCGGCCAAGCACATTTTCCTCGCCGGATTTTCCCAGGGCGGCGCGGTCGTCCTGTACTCGGGCTTGCGGCACAAGGAGAGTCTGGGCGGAATATTGGCGCTTTCCACTTACATGCCGCTGCTGCAGACGTTGAGTGAGGAAGCAGACGCGGCAGCCAAGTCAGTACCGATTTTCATGGCCCACGGGAAAAGCGATCCGGTGATCCCGTATGCATTTGGGCGCGCGTCGGCGGATGAATTACTGCGGCAGGACTACACACTGGAATGGCACAGCTACAACATGCCGCACTCGGTGTGTCCCGAAGAAATACGTGATATCGAACAATGGCTGACGCAGAAGCTGGCCGGATAACAGGTCAGTCGATGGAAGCTTCCTGTTCCATGCGGCGATAACGCGCCAGATCGTAGTCGTCGCCACTTTCCACCAGTGCCACCGGCAACAACAGGTAACCTTTGCCTTCCATCTCCATGATCAGGCTGCGGTTCTGCGAAAATGTATCCGGCCGCATCAGCAGCCAGGCTTCCCCGCTGGTATCACCGGGGCGATTCAGATACATGGCGATCTGCATGTCCTCATCCGATGTCTGGGCGCGATCCGTGAGGGCTATGCCCACGATCTGTGTACTGAGCACCTCGACACCCACGTGAAGAAAATTCTTGTCGTCGCGGCTCAGGCGACGCACGATACCGGCCCCCCAGGTCTGGACATTTTCGGGTTTGCTGCCGATCAGGGAGCCAATCTTGACACCCTCCCCGCGGGCCGGGGAAAGCACGCTACGGAAACCGGTAGTGCTGATATCTTCCACGTCCCATATCTCCGCCGAATCCGGATTGAAAAAATTCAATCCGGCATCCGCCTGCTCTAGCATACGGAAAAAACCGTTCGCAACTTTGAGGTTGACGCTGATCTTGCGTCGAGGGTTGCGCCGGGTCGGCATCGGTTGGGACAGGTTGTCCGTCAAACGGCGCAGAATATCGCGCACCATTTCAATGTCATATTTCGCCCCGCAAAAATTCACATCATCAGGGATGATGCCCTTTTCCAGCGTTTTGGAAAGCGACTCCAATTTCTTTAGCGCATCCGGCACTGAAAAGAACCGCAATGCCGGATGTATCGTTGCATCGGTACCCAAACGCATGGGCGGCGTGGGCTGGGCAAGATCGAACACGAAAAGCGCGCTGCCGTTGTACCGCCCGTCCACTTGCAGCCCGTTGCAGGCATAGGAGACCAGACGTTCAGTGATGTGCTCCTGCAGCGGGTTCTGCACACCGGCGCTCACGCCGTACCAGACCAGCAAACTGCTGAACTCTTGCTTCACCGAACTGCTGCCCGGCACCCCGGGATACATCATGGCCGGAGTGTCCTGATAGCCGTTCGTTTCGGCGTGGCTGTAAAAATCGGCCAGATGCCTCCATAGCACGGGCTCGACCAGCGCATAACGCGCTGCGGACATCTTCAACCGTCCGGTTAGTGCCGCGATACCGCGCGCACCCAGCGTCGCCATGTCGGGCTTTATGCCGGACGCACCGCGTCCGCCATCACGGTAGCGGACCAACACATCGTAGTGAACCAGCTCGGACTGTGTGTAGAAACCGCTCAACACCGTCCACAGACGGTTCTCCTGGAATTTTGTGATTGGCTGGAAGCTGAAGTAATCACGCAAAAGCTTGCGCACATGCGGCTGCGCGGCCTCGTCGAACATGCGCAGTACGGCAAACTCGTGTTCGAGACGAAAATCTTCTGCCAATTCAAGGATGGATTCGATCCAGCCGGTGATTTCCTGGACCGTGTTCAGCGCATCGTTCTTGGGTATATCGTTCAGCACCTGCTGTGCCGTCTTGATGTCTGCCAGCGGGTGATCAGATTTCTTGCCAAATATGCCCAACATTGCCTCTCCCTGCATTCAGCGTTTGTACGCCGTGTATAGGTCATAATATAAGCATAAATCAGAGACTGTGACCATATATCTAAAGGTCTATATCCCAGACTACTCAATATGATTCCATTGCTGCGAACAGATATCGCATTCCCCCCGCTTGAACAGGCGCTACGCTCGCCAAACGGGCTGATTGCCGCGGGCGGCGATCTCTCTGCCGACCGCCTGTTGGGAGCTTATCGCCGGGGAATTTTCCCTTGGTTCAGCGAGGGGGAACCCATCCTGTGGTGGAGTCCGGATCCGCGCATGGTGCTGTTTCCGGAAGAATTCAAGATATCCAACTCATTGCGCAAGACCTTGCGCAATACCTCATATGAAGTACGCACCGATACCGTTTTCGAGCAGGTGATGCGCGCCTGCGCCGCCCCGCGGGAAGGTGCCAACGGAACATGGATACACGAAGAGATGATCGTTGCCTATTGCGAACTGCACCGTCTTGGGTTCGCGCATTCGGTGGAAACATGGGTGGACGGCGAACTTGTTGGCGGACTCTACGGCATGTCTCTGGGCGGGATGTTCTACGGCGAATCCATGTTCAGCCGCAGGCCGGATGCATCCAAGATCGCACTCGCGCACCTCTCCGCCCAGCTAGAGCGGTGGAAGTTCGGCATGATTGATTGCCAGATGAACACGCCGCATCTGTCGTCGCTGGGTGCGCGTGAAATCCCGCGCGGTGAGTTCATCCGGCAGCTTCAGCACCTGACCGGGCTGCCGGGTATTGCGGCACCGTGGCACTTCGACATCAACTTCAAGTAACCCTCTACTCGCTGCACATGACGCAGTTGCGGCCGCGGTGCTTGGCCTGATACATCGCCCCGTCGGCCCGCGCGAAGATATCTTCCCGGGTATCTCCTTCCCTGAAATAAGCGATTCCGATGCTGATGGTGACCCGGCCCACTTCCGGAAACGAATAGGATTCGACGACCTGCCGTATCTTCTCGGCCAAAGTAACAGCCTGTTCCACATCCATTGCCGTCGCCACCAGGCAGAACTCCTCTCCGCCCACCCGGAACAATAAGTCGGCACTTCTGATGGATGAGCCGACCAGGGTGCAAACGATGCGCAACACCTCGTCCCCGGCCTGGTGCCCGAAGCGGTCATTGATCAGTTTGAAATTGTCGATATCAAGCATCAGCAGTGCGAACAGATGCTGGTGCCGCTTGGCGGAAGTGATCGACATACCGAGAGTCTCGTGGAATTTGCGCCGGTTAAAGACGCCGGTTAGCGGGTCCACCACCACCAGTTGCTCCAGTTCGAGCTTCAACCGCTCCAGTTCCTGATTGCTGGCGCGCAATTTGCGCTCCACCCGTTCTGAGCGGTTCAGCAGTATCGCAGCGTAGATGCCGAAAACGATGAACATGCACGAAGCCATCGACCGCATCCACAAGTCGGCAGGGCCGGGATGCAGCAGCGAGTTATAGAACGAATCGCTGATACCGAAAATGGAATAATCCAGCGCCGCATCCGCCAGCCACACCAGTGGGACAAGACATAACCCCGCCCACGCGAGCTTTCTGGAGCTTCTGCTCAGATGGGCTAGCGTTGCAAACCACATGACCCGCCTTCTGTCGGGCGCGGTTTCAGGTTGTTGGTCAGTCACCGACTCTCCTATTCTTGATTTTTTTATTGCACTTTTTCGGGACTTGCAGAGCACCTTACTCCTGTCTGCACCGACATTTCATCCACAATCCGCATATGGTTTTCTCCGCTATCGCGGAAATTGGTACACTGGACACCTACTCCGCACACCCAACCGCGCATGAGCCTGCTCAACGACATCCCGCTTTCCTCGATCCAGTTGTATCTGACGGCGCCCTACCCGTGCAGCTACCTGCCGGAGCCGGAGGCGCGTTCGCAAGTCGCCACGCCCAGCTTTCTCATCTCCACCGCGGTGTATTCGGAACTGGTGCGCCATGGTTTTCGCCGCAGCGGCACCTTCACTTACCGCCCGCGTTGCGACACCTGCCACCAGTGTGTGCCGGTGCGCGTAGTGATCGGGGATTTTCAACCTACCCGCTCTCAGCGCCGCAGCGTGAAGCAGCACAACGGTCTGGAAGTGTCGCTGCACGAGCTGAAAGATAAACCGGAATATTTCGAGTTGTATCGCCGTTATCAGGAGGCGCGCCACCGCGATGGCGGCATGGATGATGACAATCCCGAGCAATACCGCAATTTTCTGTTGCAAAGCCATGTCGACACACTGCTGGTGGAGTTTCGTGAAGGCGGAACCTTGCGCATGGTGAGCGTGGTCGATGTGCTGCAGGACGGCCTGTCAGCGGTCTACACCTTCTACGATCCCGCCGTTCCTCAGGCCAGCTTTGGCACCTTCAATGTGCTGTGGCAGATCGAACTCTGCCGCAAGCTGCAACTGCCCTATCTCTATCTGGGCTACTGGATAGCCGACAGCCGCAAGATGGCTTACAAGGCCAACTTCCAACCTCTGCAGGGTTTGCAGGAAGACGAATGGCAGCCGATACTGCGCAAGGACTCGGCATGCTGAACCGCCTGATCACATTTGCAGTCGCATTGCTTTTTCTGCCGCCTATCGCGCTCTCCCTCGCCGGGCAGGAATGGTTTCCCCCGGTGCCTGTCGAAGGCGCAGTGTGGTTACCATCATTGCTTGCAATGTTTGCCGTACTCGCTTTCAGTCTCATGCTGGACACGCTCACCTTCCGGCGCACCGGTCACAGCCTGCTGCGTTCGCAGCGCAACTATCTGTTGTGGAGCAGCGTGGCGGGAACGATGACCGGCACGCTGATGGCTTATCTGAATCTGTTCGCGGGAACATGGTTCACCCCCGGATCGAATACGCAGGTGCTGCTGCTCTCCGCATTTTTCGGCACAGCGTTGCTGCCGGTCATTTTGATCTCGCGCCTGTGGTTGGCTGGCTTGGCACGGCTGAGCACACGCCGGTTCGCACTCCCGGCATTGCCACCCGCAACCGCGGCGATTCTACTGCTGCTGACTGCCCTGTGCGGTCTGCTGCTCGGCCCGATCTGGGTCGACCGTCTTGGCTGGCTGTTCTGGCTTTCCCCGTTACTGCTGCTTGCCGCGCTGCAATTGCTGTGGAATGAGAGCACCATATTCTCCGGCTTGGCGCAGGGCGACTGGAGCCGAATTCTGCTTGGCGCAGCCTCCGGCATCCTGGTCGGCGGTTTCGCGTTGGCGGTATATCGTCTGAGCGGCGGCTCCGTCTATCTCGCGACCGACACCTGGCAACTGCTTGCCGGTCTTGCCGTGTTCGGTTTGCTCTGCCTGCAGATCGGCGATGCAGTCGCCGAAAACTGGCGCGGCAAACCGCGCGGCGAAGTATTCAAAAGAAAAACCTTCCCTATCCCTGTCGTCACAAAGAAAGACCCGTAATGTCCCTGTTCCAGTTGTTTCGCCCCGCCCTGTTCGCACTTGATGCCGAAGCCGCCCACCATGCCACAATCGAAGGCCTGAAGACCGCCAACTGTCTCGGCATGACTTCGCTGATGTTCAAACGCCCGGCGGACGATCCGCGCACCGTGATGGGCCTGACCTTTCCCAACCCGGTCGGGCTGGCCGCAGGTCTGGACAAGAACGGCGAAGTCATCGACGCGCTGGCCGCCTTCGGTTTCGGCTTCATCGAAATCGGCACAGTCACGCCGCGCCCGCAACCCGGCAACCCCAAACCGCGCATGTTCCGTCTGCCCGAAGCGCAGGGCATCATCAACCGCATGGGCTTCAACAACGCCGGTGTGGACGCGCTGGTCGAGAACGTGAAACGCGCCAGGTTCAATGGCATCCTCGGCATCAACATCGGCAAGAACGCCGACACCCCCATCGAAAAGGCGGCGGACGATTACCTCATCGGCCTGCGCAAGGTCTATCAATACGCCAGCTACGTCGCCATCAACATCTCCTCGCCCAACACCAAGAACCTGCGCCAGTTGCAGGGCGGCGACGAACTGGATGCATTGCTCGGGCAACTCAAAGCGGAACAGGAAAAACTCGCGCAACAGCACGGCAAATACGTGCCGCTGGCGGTAAAGATTGCGCCCGACCTCGACAGCGAACAGATCAAAAATATCGCCGCCCTGCTCGCCAAACACCGCATCGACGGAGTAATCGCCACCAACACCACCCTGTCGCGCGAAGGCGTCGAGAACCTGCCGCATGGCAACGAAGCGGGCGGCTTGAGCGGCGCCCCCGTGCGCGAAAAATCCACCGCCGTCATCCGTCAACTTGCTGCCGAATTGAATGGAGCATTGCCCATCATCGGCGCGGGCGGCATTCTCAAAGGTGCGGATGCTGTGGAAAAAATGCAGGCGG
>JAYTUW010000083.1:0-14037 GCA_043744345.1 Sideroxydans sp.
TGCATGCTGTAGCGACGCACTTTGGGCGGTCTTGATTTGGCCATGAAACACCTCCGTTCCGTTAGGGGGAGGTGTCAATTATTTTGGGGGATGGTTACAGGTCCGGTTGAGCGCCGGGTTATCCCGGGATGGCAAAGTGATAGACAAAGAATTGTTCATCACGCTTCCAACCAGCAGATTGATAAAGAGCTTGAGCTATTTCGTTGGTCGTTGCTGTAGATAGCGAGACGCGAACAGCCCCCAAGGTGCTTGCAAATTCAACGGCAGCGGACATTAGCTTTGAGGCAACACCTTCCCTGCGCGCTTGTTCATGAACGAAAAGATCGTTGAGTATGAATGTTCGGGCAAGCGACACTGAGGAAAAACTCGGATAAAGCTGAGCGAAGCCGATAGGTGCATTGTCTTCAAACGCAATGAATAGGACTGACTCGCCATGATTAAAGCGGGCTGACAAAAATTCTTTTGCAGCGCGAATATCCCTCTCGCAACCGTAAAACTGGCGATAGCTATCAAATAGAGGAGCAAGAGCCTCAAGGTCAGAAAGGACGGCTTGGCGAACGGCAATAGTGCTCATATTTCTCCGTAAAAGGCATAACGTAAAAGTAAGGGGCTGCGCGCTTTTGCGCAGTCCCGCTTGACTGCCGGGTTGGGCCTCAATCTTCGGGCAGCAACTGTGGGTTCCACACGACCTCCCAGAGATGACGATCTGGGTCTTGGAAATAGCCTGCGTAACCACCCCAAAAAGTTTTTTGTGCTGGCTTGACGATAACGGCGCCAGCGCTCTTTGCCTGCTCCATAACGGCATCGACTTCGACAGTGGACAAGACGTTATGTCCGATAGAGAGTTCGGTGGAGCTTGGAGTACCTATCGGAATTCCCGCATCGTGGGCGAGGCTCTTACGCGGCCAAATTGCAAGTTTCAAGCCGGGCTGTAAATCAAAGAAGGCAACAGCCCCATACTCGAATTCTTTGCCAATGATGCCTTGCGTTGATAGGCCGAGACCATCGCGTTAGAAATGTACCGCCCGTTCCAGGTCGTCAACGCAGAGGGTAATAACTGTAATGCGTGGTTTCATGGAATGGCTCTTTCGCTCGGTGAGGGCATGATGGCTCGGTTTATTGAGGCCCAACGTAAAGCTAAGGGGCGACGCGCTTGCGCGGCGTCCCGCTTGAGCGCAGGGTTGGACGGACACTTAATGTGCGACGCCATAGAAACGTGCAATCCCGCGCTTGGAATCATTTAGTTGCTTAATGCATTGATCACGAACTTCGGCAAAAACTGGATCAGTAATAGCGCCTAGCTTCTTCTTCCTTTTCTCAATGGCTTTGGTTGATAAAGAGTAGGAATCGTACCGCTTGTCATCGACGTCTGGTGCTCCGCATATGCCAGCCATGCCAAGCGCAGGGCTTACGATTTCCAGAACCGTTTGAGGTTGATGTTCCAGTGCTTCACCAATCGAATTGAGAAGCTGAGTGGTTGTACCGGCATCAGTTCCCGAACGTAATTGTACTGCCACTTTAAGCCACTGCTCATCACCAGCAGCAACAGCCGTAAGAAACTGACGCCACTCCTTGCCGTTTTGGTACATGGCACCGACGGTCCTTTCTGCACCGTCGACGGTGATACGTTGAGCAATGCTATCAGCCGAAATTGTGGGTTGCGCCATGGCTAGGGTGGGCCAAAGAATCGCAGCAAAGAGAATGGTGGTTATATGCATCGTGAATTATGACGTCCAACGTTTGACTTAAGCGTCCCGCTTGACTGCCGGGTTAGACCGAATTTTATTTTCCGGATTTATTTTTACTTCCCGCCAATGGGTCGTAGGCTTCTAAAACCAATGTGCTTCCTGGAAAGTTTGGTTTGGCTTTTAGCGCTGAATCCATTGCCATCGTGCTTTTAGGGAATGCAGGCTTTTCTTGCGTTTGAGAGGGTTTTGCTGGGGCAGCAGGTGCTTGCGGTGTTTGAGTGGCCGATTGATTTGTTGATGATGAATTACTTTCCGTTGGGGTTGACATTGATTTCTCCTGGAATAATTGAAAGGGAACTGGTGAAATAATCTTAACTGGTTGGGTGTCTTGTTCGTTGTGCGTGAAATTGTATGCCCATTTTGGAATGCATAAAATGAGAATGGCGAACGATAAAAATGCAAGACGCTGCGCTAGTATGAGTTTGCTTTTTCTATGTTCGTTTTGCTTGAAATTATGATCTACGGAATTCGAGTACTCTTTAAGTAGTTCTAAATGTCCATCTTGGAGCGCGCTATCTGGATCGGGGTGGGCCTCAAAATATGGGATTATTTGAGAAGGGGATGGCACCCTTGAATAATAAAAGCCTTTAAGTAGAGCATAAGCAACGTAACAAGTGGAAATCAATAAAATTGCTACAGAAATAAACAGCGGTATCCAAAAAAGAAAAACATTCTCTAATGCGAATGTTTCACCCCTTAAGCTACTAACCAAATATGCAGCCACACCGAAGCCGGGCGTGATCGTTAAACTTAAAATAAAGCTTATTCTTTCCCTGATTTTGTCCGTATTCTGTATTTCCGCATTGTAGGAAGTCTCTGCGTGATCAAGCAGCCATTTAATTGATTCTGGAGTCATCGCCATAGTAGGTCTAACGTAAAGTAGACACCCTAAAAAATGCCGAGAAAGGCACCTTCGAGGTGTCAAATCTGGCTTCAGTTTTGCAATGCCTTGTTTTTGTTGAGGGAGAAATTATGGTAACCCCTAATATTTCCGATAAAAGCACCACGGCGCAACCTCCCAAATTACTGGATCAAGTCCGCGATAAGTTGCGGGTGAAGCATTACAGTATTCGAACCGAGCAGGCTTACTCCGGCTGGATTAAACGCTTTATCTACTTTCACGGCAAGCGTTACCCCAAGGAGATGGGGGCGCAAGAGATCGAGGCGTTCCTGACTTACTTGGAGCAAGAAAAGGGTCAGATTGATTTTCCAATCCACCGCGCACCGTGGGAAGGCGGGATAAATATATCTGACCCCTTTTCTCACCTATTGGGCAAAATCAAAAGGTGCCAAACGCATCCAGCTGGTAGCCGATGCAGACATTGCGCCCGCACTTGGCTTCTATAAACATCTGGGTTGGCAACCGACCCGGCTGTTCTCCTGGAAAAAAATCCTTCGCTAGACTCTCGCTGCAATATGCCGACCGGAATATGCAGGCTCGGCAACCGCTTCTCCTGACGTGCCCGGATAGCGCACCGCCTGTGTGCATAGCTTCCTGTTCGTGCATGTGGTTGGTGCGCCATGCCTCCCAAAAATACACCACATACCTTCCCGAGCCCGCGGTGAGCGGGGATGGCACAGTTTCTGCTCAATACGCATGACAAGGTCGTTGCACCTTGATGCATTTGGGAACCGGTAGTGAGGCATGAGTGGCATTTTTGCCCCGCGCTAATTAAGGAGAAGTGAATATGAAAATCATCACTGCAATCATCAAGCCCTTCAAGCTCGACGAAGTGCGTGAAGCGCTGTCCGCCATCGGCGTGCAGGGCATCACCGTCACCGAAGTCAAAGGCTTCGGACGGCAAAAAGGCCACACCGAGCTGTACCGCGGTGCCGAATACGTCGTGGACTTCCTGCCCAAGGTGAAGCTGGAAGCGGCGATCAAGGCAGACCAGCTGGAAAGCGCAATCGAAGCCATTGAAAAATCCGCCCAGACCGGCAAGATCGGCGACGGAAAGATCTTTGTGCAAGACCTTGAACAAGTGATCCGCATCCGTACCGGCGAGACCGGCGCGGAAGCACTATAAGGAGCGATGAGATGAAGAAAATATTTGCACTATTTACCCTGCTGGCCATGTTGTGCGGCCTGACCGGTACAGCCCTTGCTGACGAGGCCGCACCGGCCGCCGAGGCAGCGGTTGCTACTGTTGCCGCTCCAGCCGTTGCTCCCGCAGCTGCACCGGCGCCTGTTCCCAACAAGGGCGACACCGGCTACATGCTGATCGCCACCGTGCTGGTGATCATGATGTCTATCCCCGGTCTGGCCTTGTTCTACGGCGGTCTCGTGCGCAGCAAGAACATGCTGTCGATCCTGATGCAGGTGTTTTGCATCTTCGCGCTGATCGTCGTGCTGTGGGCGGTCTATGGTTACTCGCTGACCTTCACCGAAGGCAATGCCTTCTTCGGTGGCACCAGCAGATTGTTCCTGAGCGGGATATTCGATCCGGTCACGGGCAGCGTTGCTAACGCGGCCACCTTCAGCAAAGGTGTGGTCATCCCCGAGTTCTCCTTCGTGGTGTTCCAGGCCACTTTCGCTGCGATCACCGTGGCGCTGGTTGTGGGTGCATTTGCGGAGCGCATGAAGTTCGGTGCCGTCATGCTGTTCTCGGCCCTGTGGTTCACTTTTGCCTACGTGCCGATCGCACACATGGTCTGGTACTGGGCGGGTCCAGATGCCTACACCTCGCAGGCTGCCGCTGATGCCGCGAACGCAACCGCAGGCTGGCTGTTCCAAAAGGGCGCGTTGGATTTCGCGGGCGGTACCGTGGTGCATATCAACGCGGCGATCGCGGGTCTGGTCGGTGCATTCCTGATCGGCAAACGTGTTGGCTACGGCAGGGAAGCAATGGCGCCGCACAGTCTGGTGATGACCATGATCGGGGCTTCGCTGCTGTGGGTGGGTTGGTTCGGTTTCAACGCGGGTTCCGCGCTGGAAGCGGGCGGTACGGCAACCCTGGCTTTCGCCAACACCCTGATCGCCACGGCGGCTGCCGTGTTGAGCTGGATGTGCGCTGAATGGATGTTGAAGGGCAAACCCAGTCTGTTGGGTGCGGCTTCGGGTGCAGTGGCCGGTCTGGTTGCGATTACGCCGGCTGGCGGTTGGGTCGGTATCGGCGGCGGTCTGGTGATCGGTGCACTGGCGGGGGTGGTCTGCTTCTGGGGTGTCACCGGCCTGAAGAGATTGCTCGGCGCGGACGATGCGCTGGACGTGTTCGGCGTTCACGGCGTCGGCGGCATTCTGGGCGCGCTGCTCACCGGCGTGTTCAACACCTGGAAACTGGGCGGTACCGGTATCGCCGATTACGTGAACAACACCATCGTCGACACCGAGATCGGACCGCAAGTGCTGATACAGGCGGAAGCGATCCTGACGACTCTGGTGTGGTCCGGTGTGGTCGCCTTCGTGTGCTACAAGATCGTCGATCTGACCATCGGTCTGCGTGTCACTGAGGAAGCGGAACGCGAGGGCCTGGATACGACGTCTCACGGCGAAAAAGCCTACAACCTGTAATCACCTATACAAGGAACCAGAAAGCGCATCTCCCGATGCGCTTTCCTGGATAAAGAGTACCAGGAGGAATATTAATGTCCGGAAATGGAGAGATTTTGTTTTCGCTGGCGGGCCGGATGCATGTCCTGTTGCGGCGCGAGATCAACCGCATCATTGATGTCGAATGGATGTGCGCGGATCTTGCTTACGCCCGGGAAGTCATCAAGCTGGCGCGCACGGTCGAGTCAGAGGAGTTGCACAAGCTGGCTGAACGTGTGGAAGAGGTGCATCCGCAGTTGCAGCGTATCGAGCGTTTTGTCACCCCGGTATCCGTGCAAACGGAATCGAAATATGTTGCGACTTTGCGTTGAATGCAGGTGAGCTACAGATCAGGGGCCTCGCAAGAGGCCTTTTTTATTTCCCGAAAGACCGGGACAGGACGCTGCGCGAGAATACGCTGCTTGAGAACTGGTGGTCTGCCGCCATGCGCTTGGATAGCTCTTCACGCGAAGGCATGCGGAAAGCGCGCGACAAGTCCTCTTTTTCATCGGACATGCGAATGGCGTGTGCCGCCTGTCCAAACTCGCGGATGAATTCTTCCCAGTCGGCGTAACGATCGGCGGGATCTTTTTTCATGGCGCGCTCGATGACTGCGGCCAGGGGTTTTGAAAAATCCTTGCGGTAAGTCTCTATGGGCGTGATCGGAAAGTTCAGGATGGCGATCTTTGCATCGAAATGGTTGTCCGCCTCGAACGTGTTATGGCCGGTGAATAACCGGTACATGACCGCGCCCAGCGCGTAGATGTCGGCCCGCTGATCCAGCGCCAGGCCCTCGATCTGCTCCGGGGGCATATAAGCCAGACTGCCCGCCACTTCCGAACCCATTTCCATGCTGGGTACGGCACAGCCGAAATCAGTCAGCTTGGCCGTTCCATTCGGCATCAGAATGATGTTTGCCGGTTTCACATCGCGGTGCACGATGTCCATGCTTGCCGCATAGCTCAGAGCGGTGGCGATCTGTTCGATGATGGAGAGCACCAGTTTGACGGGCAGCAGTGTCTCGACACTGTGGTGCTTGTCCAGCGATACCCCTTGCGCATATTCCATCACCAGATAAGCACCTGTCCTCTCCGAAAAGTGGGCTTCCTGCACGTGCACGATGTTCTTGTGGTCCATACGTTTACCCAGTTCCACTTCGGTCAGGAACATGTTCTTGTGCACATCGGACTGAAACACTTTCTTGAACTGCTTGAGGACGACTGTGGCGCTCGATTCGTCGCCCAGCCCGAGGTATACATTGGAAGTGGCACCATCGCCCAACTGGCGCAGGATGGCATATTTCCCTAAGTGTTTTGGCGGTAGCGGCATCTTGTTATAGCGTTTTGAATTGTCGGAAAGAGTCGAATCACTGAGTAGTAGAGCAAAACACAGGGAATAAGTTTCATGTTCGCAAAACTATAAAGGGCATCCGAAGATGCCCTTTATAAGTAACGAGTTAAGTAGCCTTAGCGAGAGAATGTCGTGGTCATTTTGGCCAGACCCAGACGGTTGCTCATGATATTGAACCCGATCAGCGCCGCGCTGGCATCTTCTGGCACATGCAGCTTGTCCACCTTGAGCGCGTATACCGTGAAGATGTAATGGTGCGGTTTATCGCCGGGCGGCGGGCAGGCTCCGCTGAAATTGCGCTCGCCGAAATCGTTGCGCCCTTGCTTGGCACCCGCGGGCAATGCTTCCTTGACCACCGCGCCGCCGGGCAAGCCGGTCACCGTTGCCGGAATGTTGTACACCACCCAATGCCAGAATCCGCTGCCGGTGGGCGCGTCCGGGTCATACACGGTCACGGCAAAACTCTGCGTACCGGCCGGTGCGTTCTTCCATTCCAGCGCGGGCGACAGGTTTTCACCGGTGCAGCCGAAGCCTTTGTATTCCTGCGCCTTGGTCATCGGTTTGCCGGTCTTTACATCAGGATCCGGACTCGTCAGTTCGAATGCCGCCGCGTTTCCCGCCAGCAATGCTGCAAAAGCTATTCCCAGGATCTTTTTCATTGGCTTTCTCCTATACAAGTAACGGTAAATATACAGCCTGAATCAACGGAACACGATGGTCTTGTTACCGCACACCAGCACGCGGTCTTCCACATGGTAGCGCAGGCCGCGCGACAGCACGGTCTTCTCGATGTCGCGCCCGTAACGCACCAGGTCGTCCACGGTGTCCCCATGGTCGATGCGCACGGTGTCCTGCTCGATGATGGGGCCCGCGTCCAGCTCTTCGGTGACGTAGTGGCAGGTTGCACCGATGAGTTTGACGCCGCGCAGATGCGCCTGATGGTAGGGCTTGGCACCCACGAAAGACGGCAGGAAGCTGTGGTGGATGTTGATGATGCGGCCGGGGAAACGCTGGCACAGCATGGGCGGCAGGATCTGCATGAAACGCGCCAGTACCATTGTGTCGCCGCGGTGTTCTTCGAAAAGGGCGGCGATCTTTTCAAATGCCGCGGCCTTGTCGGTCATGTCCACATGGATAAACGGAATACCGTGCCACTCCACAAAACTGCGCAAGTCCTGGTGGTTGGAGATCACACAGGGTATGTCCACCTGCAGTTCGCCGCTGCGCCAGCGGTGCAACAAGTCGTCCAGACAATGATCCTGTTTGCTCACCAGCATGACCAGGCGTTTTTTCAGTGCAGAATCCGACAAATGCCAGGTCATGCTGAAATCCTGCGCCAGTTGCTGAAAACGGCGGCGAAATTCCTCAGCGTCGAATGGCAGAGAATCGGCGCGGATCTCCTGACGCATGAAGAAGCGCTGCGCTTCCTGTTCGGTGTGATAACTCGCCTCGACGATGAAACCGCCGTGTTGTGCAATGAAGCCGCTCACGGCGGCGATAATGCCCGCACGGTCCGGACAGGAAATGCTCAAGGTGTAATGGTGCGTGGTCATGCTGATATTCCGTGTGTTCAGGCTGGGGATTTTAACGGATATCCGGATACTTCTTGTAACATGTGGCGGCCATTTCAGGATAATCCCGCATTCCAATCACGAAAGCACGCCATGCTGACTCTTCCTTCCATGTGGAACCTGATCATTTCCACTTTCGCTTTCTTCATCGCGGCGTGGTATCTCAACCGCTTCCTTAATGAACAGGGCATTCCCAAAGGGATGACGCGCGGCATCCTGGTGTTTGTACTCGCCTCTCTGGCGGCGTGGGGCGCGGGCGCGTTGGCAGACTGGTCGCAGGCCACCCTTGAGGATCATCCTTCCGAAATCCAGGAAAAATAACCGGCGATTTCCGCGCAAAAATTGCCGCGGCAACATAACCCTGCATGGAATGTAGCTTCGGCGGGCAGCAATTCCCACTGTGATTACTCCGATTTCAGAGGTATCCTCCAGACGTGGGGGTTATCTTAGGATCGGGGTAACGCAATGACCAAACACAACTCATGGATGATCGCAGTCACAATAACCGGCTTGTTCGCGGCCGGCACCGGCTGGGTTTATCTGGACTGGATCGCGTCATCTGAAGCTATCACTCCCGCAGCGCCCCAAATGCAAACAGGAGCGGAAACGGATATCGCCACGCCGTTGCCGCTTGAAATGGCCCTGGACAAGCGAAAAGTCGAACTGGGCGCGCGGCTTTTTGGCGACCCCCGGCTGTCAGGCGACGGCTCAGTGTCATGTTCCAGTTGCCACAATCTCGATACCGGCGGCGTGGATCGCCTGCCGTTTTCGCGCGGTATCGGCGGCAAAATAGGCGGAATCAACGCGCCCACCGTGTTCAACAGCGGTTTCAATTTTCGCCAGTTCTGGGATGGTCGCGCTGAGACACTGGAAGACCAGGTCGATGGCCCGCTGCAAAACCCCATAGAGATGGCCGGCACCTGGCCCAAGGCGCTGGCCGTGATTGCAAGAGACCCGCAATACAGCACTGCCTTCAACGCGAACTACCCCGATGGCATTCGGCGCGAAAACATCAAGGACGCGATCGCCACTTTCGAGCGCTCCCTGATCACGCCCAATTCCCGCTTCGACCGCTTCCTGCGCGGGGATGCAACTGCAATGAATGCCAAGGAACAGGCCGGATATGCCCTGTTCAGACAGATCGGCTGCACCAGTTGCCACCAGGGCATCAATCTCGGCGGCAACATGTACCAGAAGCTGGGCATTATGGAAGATTATTTTGCGGTGCGCGGCCATCTCACCGAGACCGACCTGGGCCGTTTCAACATCACGAAGCGGGAGCAGGACCGCTACTTTTTCAAAGTGCCGACCTTGCGCAACGTGGCGGTGACGCCGCCTTACCTGCATGACAGCTCCGCGACTACGCTTACCGAAGCTGTGCAAATCATGGCGCGCTACCAGCTCGGCCAGAAGCTGAATGAGGCGGAAGTGGACAGAATTGTCGCCTTTCTGCGCACCCTGACCGGTGAATACTCGGGCAAGCCACTGCAATGAAACTGCACGATTCCATATACGACCAGACCGACCTGTACCGGATGACAGCCGCCGCACTGGCGGCGGGCGTTCTGGTGGTTCTGTTCTTTTTCACCGAGCCGGTCGATCTGCGTCGCCATAATGCGTTGCTGATTCACTTCAGCCAGTTGCAGAACGATGAAGCCAGGTTGGGCGAAGTGGTACTGCAGCTGAACTTCAATTTGACCAACAACTACGACCGCGCAAACGAACTCATGGCGCACATGCAGGCGACCTGGCGCGAATTGCGCGAGGGTGACGTTGCTTCGGATCTGCGCAAAAGGGCCGACTTTGTCCAGCAGTTGCAGTTGCTGGATCAGAAGTTGACGTCCAAGGCAGACGCATTGGAAACCTTCAAATCACGCAATGCGGTGCTGAAGAATTCCCTGACCTATCTGCCGCATGCGCGCGACGAACTGTTGCGGGACTGGCCCCGTGGATCGGTGGCACACGAGCACGTTGATGCACTGGTTGAGTACATGCTGCTCAACCGCATCAATAGCGCCATGCTCGAGCAAGGCCGACTGCAAGCCTCGATCACCATCCTGCAAAAAGAGACCGCCAATCTCCCCGCAAGCACGCGAAAACACCTGGACAGCCTGATACAGCACATACGCCTGATCGACCGGTTCGAGCGGGACATGCCGGGCATCGTGCAGCAACTGACCAGCAATCGCGGCAATCTGTCCCTGGCCGATTCCTACCGGAAATACTATGATCTGCAACAACAGCGCGCGGTTGCTTACCGATTCTTTTTGCTGCTCGCGACGCTGATCCTGCTCAGTTATGCCGTGCTGGCCCTGTTCCGGCTGCGGGCGCAGTCAATCCAGCTCAAGCTGGCGTCCAGCGTGTTCGCCACCGCGTCCGAGGGCATCACCATTTCCGATATCGGGGGCGCAATACTGGATGTCAACGCGGCGTTCACCGAAGTGACCGGCTACACCCGCGAGGAAGTTCTGGGCAAGAATCCGCGCTTGCTGCAGTCGGGCCGCCACGATGCGCAGTTCTACAAAAACATGTGGAGATCCATTGGGGAAACTGGAAAATGGCAGGGAGAAATCTGGAACCGTCGCAAGAACGGGGAAATCTACCCGGAATGGCTGAACATCACCGCAGGCACAGTACTGCAAGGAGCGCAAAAAAAAGTCACCCACTACGTGGCAACTTTCAGCGACATCACGCAACGCAAGAACAACGAAGCCGAAATCTATCAGCTCGCCTTCTTCGACCCGCTCACCAATCTGCCGAATCGCCGCCTGCTCTTGGACCGGCTGCGCCATATTCTGGCCGCGCGCGACACCAACGCGGGACACGCCACGCTGTTGTTCATCGATATCGACAACTTCAAGACGCTCAACGATATCAAGGGGCACGATGTCGGCGACCTGCTGCTGGTCGAGATCGCCCGACGCTTGCTTGCCAGCGCGCGCGAAGGTGATACAGTCGCCCGCCTGGGTGGCGACGAGTTCGTGGTCATGCTGGAAGGGTTGAGCCCGGAACCGGATCACGCCGCCTCCCAGGCCAAAGCGGCGGGAGAGAAGATCCTGCAGTCGCTCAACAGTCCTTATCACTTGAAGGACTTCGAATACCACAGTTCCTGCAGCATCGGCATCAGCCTGTTCAGTCAGGATATCAGCGCGGATGAATTGCTCAAGCAGGCCGATACCGCGATGTACGAGGCAAAAGCGGCAGGCCGGAACGCGCTGCGCTTTTTCGATCCGGCCATGCAGGCGGCACTGGAAGCGCGGGCCACACTGGAAGCCGAACTGCGCCAGGCGCTCGCCCAGCAGGAGTTTGTCCTGCATTACCAGATTCAGGTAAATGCCGACAACACGCCGATCGGGGCGGAAGCGCTGCTGCGCTGGAACCACCCGCAGCGCGGTCTGGTCTTCCCCGACACCTTCATCTCGCTCGCGGAAGAAACCGGCCTGATCCAGCCTATCGGACAGTGGGTGCTGGAGTCCGCCTGCGCACAACTCAAAGCCTGGGAAGCCGATGTCGACAAGCGCTTTCTGCTACTCGCCGTCAATGTCAGCGCGCGTCAATTTGGCGCAGAGGAGTTCGTCTCCCAGGTTGAATCCCAGCTGTTCAGCAGCGGCATCGTGCCTTCCCGCCTGAAGCTGGAAATCACCGAAAGCATGTTGCTGAACAATATCGAGCTGGATATCAGCATCATGCGGCAGCTGAAAGCGCTGGGCGTCAGCTTCTCGATCGACGATTTTGGCACGGGCTATTCATCACTGCAGTACCTCAAACGGCTACCGCTGGACCAGATCAAAATCGACCAGTCATTCGTGCGCGAGCTGGCCACCAACAGCAGCGACAAGGCCATCGTGCGCACCATCATCGCCATGGCAAAAAGCATGGACCTGGATGTGATCGCGGAAGGCGTCGAAACCGAGGAACAACGACAGTTGCTGTTGAGTGCGGGTTGCACAAACTTTCAGGGATATTTGTTCAGCAGGCCGGTTCCGATCGGACAATTCGAGGAACTGCTGATACAGGGCAGTGGTGTCCGGGTAACTTACAAAGTTCCGAGCCAAGATTGAGTATGGGCGCCGTTCCACACCGCCAAGGCTGCAGTCAAGTCGCATACGCTGCTCGCGGGTGTCAATTCCGCCCAGCCTTTGGCTGGAAGCGGATTGCCTGCCTTTGGTGCAACATTCCGGCTTTAATCCATATCTCCGACGGCAAGACCCACGAGATCAACGTGCTGGACATGCTGACCTTCGAGGCGGGCGCGCTCTAAGTGTTGGATCGGGTTCCCTGGACTTCGGTTGTCTGTTCGCATTGCATCAAGTGGAAGCGTTCTTCGTAATCCGTGCCAAACACTGCATGGATGCACACAGGGTGTACTCGATGCCGGTTATCGAAACACGGGAGTCATCTGCTACCAGCGCATCATGCTGCATGGCTTCTAAGTCTCGCAAGACGATCGCGAGCAGCTGCGGCGCATCCGTTTCAAAGACCCGGAGTCCGGCAAGACGCTGGTTTTCCTCACCAACAACACTATTTTGCGTGTGTTACGAGAGGCCAAGTTGCGGGAAGTACAAGTACATGCTATGTTTTAACCATAAAGATGATATGGGTAAATAGCGTTGGATTTCTGTAGTTCAAATTGTTCATTTGCGGGCAGTTCGCGCAGTTCAAAATATTTTCATTGCTCTCGGTAATTTTGCCAATGAATGCGATGAAATTTCGATTACTTGCATTTCCAACAGGGACAGCACGCATCAGCACTTTCCAAGGCTGGTTTGCACAGCACATTGTTTTAAAAGGCAGAAATATATTTCAGCCCCAATATTTTTAAAGGATAAGGCCATGTTGATTGAGAAAACAGCCGGTTTAAGAGCCCTGTTCAGCTTTGTCGCGGTGATTGTTTTGGCGGTTTTTGGCATCGTCTCGTGCGGTGGATCCACAAACAACAATGTCCAATCTGGATCTCTCTCCCCTGTTTCTGGTAGCGCGGGAAACTCCAACCAGATGGGGATTAATATTGCGGCACCTTTAGACTACGAAATTGATCGCCTTTATGCGAATGCGATTTCGACATCGAGAAAATTTGCGGCAGGGGCGAGCGAAAATGGAACTGTAGACGCACTAATTAACCCGGTTGATTTTTGGCCGACTGAAGATTTTGCGTTCTACGTGTGGGGGAGCGGAGAAAAGAAGAACGGTACGTATTCCCTTTCATTCAATGGAAAAGCCAATGTATCAAGAAATCCTGGTGGGGTTATCCCAGTTACTTACGATTTGGCAACAAACACAAGTACAGGGAATTTTCAGATTGCGCCCGCAGATGCTGCGAGAACTCTGGCACTGATTTTTGCTAACACGCAACGTACCAATGCCAGTGCAGTGGGAACTGGCGTCACCACAATCAAACTTATGCGCCCAATCTCTCCGGGCTCGACTCAAACATACCCGACGACGACACTATTTACCGATCCGATCAAGGCGTTAATTGCCAAGTTCAGTGTGATCCGCTTCATGGATTTTCTGGCTACTAACTCGAGTCAGCAGAAAAATTGGACAGACAGACCGCTTCCAACCTGGCCTTCATTTAATCGTTACTCAAAAATGAACGGCTATGGTTGGCAGGGTATAGGTGGCCCTTGGGAGCATGTTAGCCTGCTGGCAAATGAAACCGGAAAAGATGCCTGGATTAATATACCGGTAGATGCCACCGATGCTTTTGTAACAAACGTAGCGCGGACTCTTGCATACGGTAGCGATGGAGTTGATCCCTATACTAGCGCGCAAATAAATCCGGTTTACCCGCCTCTTAACGCCAATCTAAAAATCTATGTTGAGTACAGCAATGAGC
>JAYTUW010000084.1:0-13920 GCA_043744345.1 Sideroxydans sp.
GTCTCACCAGTAGTTTCATCAATGACGCGGCGATTTGTTCATTTGCTCAGTTCCGTTCTGGATGCTATGGCGCTGTCTTGAAATATGGAAACATCAATAGAAACGTTTCATCTCCGGTTATCGGGATTGTCCAGAATTCGCTGCACCTAAGAGGTATCGGCGCTTACAGCAAATCAGACCGGCTGTTTGCGCGCCACCTCGATCATTTGCCAGGCCAGCGTCATCGGTTCTGGTAGCGGGGGCAGGGCATCGCAGGGGAACCAGTCGGCGGCTTCGATTTCCGCCGGATCGGGAGACAGGGTTCCGCCCGCGTAATCGGCAAAGAATGCGACCATCAGGGAATCCGGGAACGGCCACGACTGGCTGCCGAAGTATCTGAGGTTGGCGATCTCGACACCCACTTCTTCGCGCACTTCGCGTGCCGCGCACTGTTCCAGCGTCTCTCCCGCTTCCACGAACCCCGCCAGTGCGCTGAATATGCCGGGACGGAAACGGTGTCCGCGCGCCAGCAGCAGTTCGTTGCCGCGCCGGATGAGTACCATGACGGCGGGAGATATCCTTGGATAGGCCACCAAATCGCAGGCCGGGCATTGCATGGAATACTCGCCGGTCTTGCGCGAGTTGGGTGTGCCGCAGAGGCCGCAAAAGCGGTGATTCTTCTGCCAGTCCAGCAGTAACACGGCGCGTACGGTGAGCGCGATGGCTTCGGTGCTGATCAGGCTGAACAGTTCGCGCACGGAGATTAATTCCCCGGAGATGTTGGCCGGGATCTGTGCCAGTTCGGCGGCGTAGCAAGGCAGTCCCCGCCATTCGCCCGCCAGCAGGGCGTTCGCGGGGTTGCCGAAATCGACTGCCTGTCCGCTCAGAAATGGACTTTCTCCGGTCTTGCCGGTTGCGGTGAGGAGTTGGTTGTCGATTCGTAGCAACCAGTAACTTGATTGGGTCATGGGGGGCAGCCTTGTGGGGTAATCGTGGTGTTGCTAGCGTTTGGCTGTGCGGCCGGCTCTTTCCTGTTGCAGGCGGGCCAGTCTTTCGGCTTGTCCGATCTTGATTGTCAGCATCTTCTGCACCAGGGCGTAGAAGCCGACTACGTTCTGGGCGGGGTGGTCATCCATTACTCCGCCATCCTGGAAGAACTCCGCAATCCACAGCGAGTCCAGCTCGGCCTTGCCCGTCTCCTGCAGATATTCATCCGCGGCCATCTCGACGTATTCGCTCAACTTGCGCATGGTTTCACCCGCGGCGGATTAGCGCTTCTTGTTATAGGCGGCGGCGATCTCGAGATACTGCTTGAGCTCGGTTTCGATGGTGGAGAGCTGGTAGTAGTCGTTGCCGGACTGTTTGGCGAGCTTCAATTGGTCGATCGCGCCAAACAGATCGCCGTGCAGGATGCGGACGTAGGCAAGCATGTGGTGCTCTTCCTGATGCCTGTCCAGCGCCGCATAGCAGCGCGCCTGGAGTTCGTAGAGTTTGGGGTCGTTACCGTCGCGGTTGACTTGCTCGTCCAGCAACTTGAGTGCTTCCTTGTAGCGCTGGTCTTGCACCAGCACGTCGGCATAGTCGTAGATCAGGGCGTGGTGCTGCGGGAAGTTCTTCAGCGCGCTGCGATAGAAAGCGATGACTTCCTTGTCTTGTTTGTCCAGGCGTTTGATCTGCCCGGCCAATGACTCTATCGTTGCATTGAGCGGGGCCAGTTTGTGCAGCGTGGCGAATTCCTGCTCGGCACGTTGCTGTTGATTGTTGCGCAACAACGCCAGTACCAGTCCGTAGCGGTGCGCGATGGGATTGCCGAACTTCTTTTCGCCCAGAGAGGCTTCGAAGTAGGCAAGGGCTTCCTGCGGCGATTTCTGTTTGGCGGTCAGTCGTGCGCGTATGAGCTGGAAGTCCAGACTGTCCGGAACGAGGTGGAAGGGTATCTGCTGCACGCGGTCGTCGACATCGGCGATGCGCTCGTGGGTGACCGGGTGGGTGCGCAGGTAGGACGGTGTGTTTCCTTCCACCAGTTGGGTGGCCTTCTGCATGCGCTCGAAGAAAGCAGGCATGCCGCGGGTATCGAAGCCGGATTTTTCCAGGATGTCGAGACCGATACGGTCGGCTTCCTTTTCATGTGTGCGCGTGAAGTTGAGCTGGCGCTGCATGGTGCCGGCCTGGGCGCCGACGATAGCCGCCGTGGATGCCTGACCGCTGTTGCGCGCGGCAAGGATGGCGACGGCGATAGTGGCCAGTGCGGCGATGGAATCGTAACGCTGGCCGGAGATCATGCGCGCGTAATGATGCTGGGTGACGTGCGAGATTTCGTGGCTGAGCACGGAGGCAAGTTCCGATTCGGTCTGTGCCAGCTGGATCAGTCCGGTATTGACGCCGACAAAGCCGCCGGGGATGGCAAAAGCGTTGATGGCGTTGTCATTGATGGCGAAGAATTCGAAAGGCTGGCTGGGTTCCGGACTGTTTGCCACGAGACGTCCGCCGAGCTGATTGAGGTAGTCGGCAACTTCGGGATCGTCCATGTAGCTTGAGCTGGCGCGAATCTGGAACATGCTTTGCTCGCCGATCTGGCGTTCCTGTTGGGGCGAGACCATTTCCTGGGAGATATCGCCCAGATCCGGCAGGCCGTCCGCATGGGCGATGAGCGGCAAGGCGAACAATGCGCAATAAAGGAATTTTTTCATGGGCGTTATGATAGCACCGGCACTTGTCCAGTTCCTCGGCGTGCTGTAATTCCTTGTAAAAGTCGCGGCTTCTGGACACAAACGCGGCTAACACGCAGAATGCGCCCCTCAATGGTCTTCAAGTTTATGGAAAAGGTTGGAAAATACGAGATCGTAAAAGTCTTGGGACATGGTGCGACCAGCACCGTGTACCTTGCGCTCGACCCCTTCAGCCAGCAGCAAGTAGCACTCAAGGTCTTCAATCTCAATGTTCTGCGCGATCCCACCCGGGCCAAGGCCTACCGCAAACTGCTTCTCACCGAGGCATCACTTGCCGGAAAGCTCTCGCATCCGCATATCGTGAAGATATTTGACGCCGTGATGGAAGGCGAGGTGAACTACATGGTGATGGAGTACTTCGAGGGCGAGACGCTGGAGAAGTACGCAGAGGTCGACCACCTGATGAGTCTGGGGCATATCGCCGAGATCATCTACAAATGTTGTAAAGCATTGGAATATGCGCAGTATCAGGGCGTCACACACCGCGACATCAAGCCTGCCAACATCCTGATCCACGGGGATAACGACATCAAGATATCGGACTTCGGCGCGGCGGTCGTGGATAACCAGCAGAGCACGCAGGTCAGCGGCGTGGGGTCGCCTGCGTATATGTCGCCCGAGCAGATCAAGGAGCAGCCGCTGACGCACCAGACCGATATCTATTCGCTGGGTGTCACCATGTACCGCTTGCTGACGGGTAAATTGCCCTACGAAGCCGCCAACAGCTACAGCATGATCTACCAGATCATGAATATGGAACCGCAACCGCCGAGCATCTTCCGGCCCGAGATCCCGCCCGAACTGGATGCCATCGCGCTGCGCGCCATGAGCAAGGATCTGGAGAAACGCTACCAGACCTGGGACGAGTTCGCCCGCGATCTGGTGGCGTTCATCACCCACAACGTGCCGCAGCAGAACGAGATATTCGATACCGAGAAGTTCGACACCTTGCGGGCTCTGAGCTTCTTCAAGAACTTCAGCGACGTCGAGCTTTGGGAAGTGCTGCGCATCAGCCAATGGATCAAGGTGGACAAAGAGCAGACGATCCTGCGCGAAGGCGATATGGGGCAGCATTTCTTTGTCATTGCCAACGGCTCGGTGCGGGTGCTGAAGCAGGGCAGGCTGCTGAGCCTGCTGCATCGGGGTGACTGCTTTGGCGAAATGGCGTATCTGGCCGGCAAAGACGCGCGGCGCTCGACCGACGTGATCACCAAGACCGAAGTCACCCTGATCGATATCGACCCGGACGTCCTGGCGCGCGGTTCGGCGAATTGCCGCTTCCAGTTCGGCGAGGCGTTTTTGGGGATACTGGTGAAACGGTTGTCGATGGCGAATACGCGGATTTCGCGTCTGCTGCAAGATCATGAAGAGGAAGAGTAGGAATTTTGGAAGTAGTGTTGTTTGTTGAAAGTGGAGAAGTAGAAGTGGCTGAATTCAAGAATATTACCGTGGCAGAATTACCCAATTTGATTTCCGGCGGCAAAGCCCAGCTGGTGGATGTGCGTACCGATGCGGAGATCGCGCGCGGTCGCATCGCGGGCGCGATCTGTTTGCCTTTGCATCTTTTGCCGCTGCGCTTGCAGGATCTGGATAAAAAGAAGGCGACCGTGTTCTATTGCCAGATGGGCGGGCGTTCGGGTCAAGCCGCTGCGTTCGCGGCTGCACAGGGGTTGGGCGATGTGTACAACCTGCAGGGCGGCATCACCGCCTGGGCACACGCGGGCGGGGAGATCGTCGCGTGAGCGGCAACGCCTTCGATGTGGAACTGGATGTGCGGCAGCTGGCTTGTCCGTTGCCTATCCTGCGCGCCAAGAAGTCGCTGTCGGCGATGAATGCCGGGCAGGTGCTGCGGATCGTGGCGACCGACAAAGGCTCACCCAAGGATTTTGTGGATTTTTGCAGTAAGACCGGGAATGAGTTGCTGTCGTCGACGGAACAGGACGGCGAATTTATTTTTCTGATTCGTCGCAGGTAACTGCCGTCATTCCCGCCTGCGCGGGGATGACGGTTCTTGTGTTTACCCCAGCTTCTTGCGCTGTGCCTGCAACTGCACCAGCGTTGCGCCGAACTCTTCCATGCGTTTCTTTTCCTGTTCCACCACCGCAGCCGGAGCGCGCGCGACGAAGCTCTCGTTGCCGAGCTTGGCCTGTGCCTTGGTGATCTCGTTGGAAAGACGCGCGATCTCCTTGTCCAGGCGTTCGCGTTCCGCTGCCACGTCGATTTCCACTTTCAGCATCAGTTTGAAGTTGCCAACGATGGAAACTGGGGCATCACCTTCGGGCAATTCGCTCACGATCTGCACTTCGCTTAACTTGGCGAGGCTGCTGATGTAGGGCGCGAGTGCGTTCAATAGGGTGGCGTCCCCAGCGGCGATCAGCGGTACACGTGCGGCGGGCGACAGGTTCATCTCGCTGCGCAGGCTGCGGCAGGCGTTGATGAGTTCCTGCAGCAGCGCGATCTGGGCGGTGGCGGCAGCGTCGATCTTGCTGGCGTCGGCCTTGGGATAGACCTGCAGCATGATCGAAGAAATCCCCCCTAGCCCCCCTTTTTCAAAGTGGGGAACTGAGTCGGCTGCCGCACTGACACCCCCCTTTGTAAAAGGGGGGCTAGGGGGGATTTTCCCCGCGAGCGGCGCAACCGATTGCCAAAGTTCCTCAGTAATGAAAGGAATGATCGGGTGTGCCAGACGCAGGATGGATTCCAGTACGCGCACCAGGGTTCGTCTCGTTCCGCGTTGCTGCGCAAGGATTGAAGAATTGATTTCCTCGTTTGCCCCCTCTCCCCCGGGGAGAGGGTTGGGGTGAGGGTGTGCCAGTTGTACCTTAGCCAACTCCACATACCAGTCGCAATAGGTGTTCCACACCAGTTCATATACAGCACGGGCGGCCATGTCGAAACGGTAGTCGGCGAAGTGCGTCGCCATCTCGGCTTCGGCTTTTTGCAGTTCGCTCATCATCCATTTGTCGGCAGCCGAGAATTCCAGCGGCAGACTCTCATCGAGCCCTGTGTCTTTCCCTTCGCAATTCATCAACACGAAGCGTGTGGCGTTCCACAGTTTGTTGCAGAAGTTGCGGTAGCCTTCGCAGCGCTGCATGTCGAACTTGATGTCGCGGCCGGGCGAGGCGAGCGAGGCGAAAGTGAAACGCAGTGCATCGGTGCCGAAGGCAGGGATGCCTTCCGGAAACTCCTTGCGGGTGCGCTTCTCGATCTTCTCGGCGTCCTTCGGGTACATCAGGCCGGTGGTGCGTTTCTTCACCAGGTCTTCGATGCCGATGCCGTCGATCAGGTCGATGGGATCGAGCACGTTGCCCTTGGACTTGGACATCTTCTGGCCTTCCGCATCGCGGATCAGGCCGTGCACGTACACATCCTTGAACGGGATCTTGCTGGTGATGTGCTTGGTCATCATCACCATGCGCGCCACCCAGAAGAAGATGATGTCGAAGCCGGTGACCAGCACGCTGGACGGCAGATATTGTTTGACGAACTGGTTCTGCGCATCGAACGGCTTGGACATGTCCCAGTCCAGCGTCGAGAACGGCCACAGCGCGGACGAGAACCAGGTGTCGAGCACGTCGTTGTCGCGCATAAGCTGTCCGGCGTAACCGGCCTTGTCAGCCAGCTTGCGCGCTTCGGCTTCGTCATGCGCGACGAACACTTCGCCGTTCGTGCCGTACCACGCGGGGATCTGATGCCCCCACCACAACTGGCGTGAGATGCACCAGTCCTGGATGTTGTTCAGCCACTGGTTGTAGGTGTTGACCCAGTTCTCGGGATGGAACTTGATCTCGCCGGACGCCACGCATTCCAGCGCTTGTTCGGTGATGGATTTTCCTTCATTGCCCGGCTTGCTCATGGCGACGAACCACTGGTCGGTCAGCATCGGTTCGATCACCACGCCGGTACGGTCGCCGCGCGGCACTTTAAGTTTGTGTTTGTCTGCTTTGACGAACAGCCCTGCCGCTTCGAGGTCGGCGCAGATCTGTTTGCGTGCGGCGAAGCGATCCATGCCTTGGTATTGCTTGGGTGCATGCTCGTTGATCTTTGCGTCCAGTGTGAGGATGGAGATCATCTCCAGCTTGTGACGTTGTCCCACCGCATAGTCGTTGAAGTCATGCGCGGGCGTGACCTTGACCACGCCGGTGCCGAATTCCTTGTCCACGTAGTCGTCGGCGATGACGGGGATGGTGCGGTCACACAGCGGCAGCGTGACTTGTTTGCCGATGAGGTGCTTGTATCGTTCGTCCTCGGGATGCACCATCACCGCCACGTCGCCGAGCATGGTCTCGGGGCGGGTGGTTGCGACCACCAGATGGCCTGAACCATCCGCCAGCGGATACTGGATGTGGTACATGAAACCGTCTTCTTCTTCCTGCACCACTTCCAGGTCGGAAACGGCAGTGTGCAGTTTCGGGTCCCAGTTCACCAGGCGTTTGCCGCGATATATCAGGCCTTCGTTGAACAGGCGCACGAAGGTTTCGGTGACGGTCTTGTTCAACGCCGGGTCCATGGTGAAGCGTTCGCGCGACCAATCGGGCGAGGTGCCGAGGCGGCGCATCTGGCGGGTGATGGTGTTGCCGGAATGTTCTTTCCACTCCCACACTTTTTCGAGAAACTTCTCGCGCCCCAAGTCATGGCGCGAAATCTTTTGTGCATCGAGCTGGCGCTCGACCACGATCTGCGTGGCGATGCCCGCATGGTCGGTGCCCGGCTGCCACAGCGTGTTGTCGCCCTTCATGCGGTGGTAGCGGGTGAGCGCATCCATCAAGGTCTGGTTGAAGCCATGCCCCATGTGCAGCGTGCCGGTGACGTTGGGCGGTGGCAACTGGATGCAGAAATTGTCCGGCTTGGCGGTATCGAGACCGGCCTTGAAATATCCGGCGCTCTCCCAGGTGGGATACCAGCGTGCTTCGATGTCTTTCGGGTCAAAACTTTTTGCGAGTTCCATTGCGGTCTTTACGGGTGAGTTGGGTGCGTCAGAAAGGCGCGATTATACAGGGGAGGGGAGCAGTTGTAGGATGGGTTGAGCAAAGCGATACCCATCAATTGCACACACAAAACAATGGGAATAGTTTTGACCAATCCCATACAGCGGGGCGCAATCCTGCCTTTCAAGCCTTGCGCAGGTCGAAATGGCGCAGTTCGTAGCCGCGGTCCTTGTAGTACTTGTAACGCTCGCGCCCCAGTCTGGCTTCCTCGTCGTCCTGGCTGACGATCTCGATGACGCGCTCGAAACGACTGAAGAACGGCAGGCAGATGTCATGCAGGCTGATGAGCAGCTCGGAATGCGGGAAGGTCTCGTCGCGGCCGATGACCACGGGCATTGTGGACGCATCCGTTTCGTGGCTATGGCAGTGCGGCATGAAAGCCGTGGCCGGGAAGTGCCACAGCAGCTGGTCCAGCTTGTGGGCGACAGCATCGTCCGGCGCGTGCAGCAGCACGCGCAGGCCGTTCTGCATGGCTTTGTGGCTTAGCTGACACGCCGTTCTGAGCTTGTCTTCACTGCCGGTGTAGAAATCGACTTTAGTCATGACGCGGCTCTATAAGATGCCGTCATTCCCGCCTGCGCGGGAATGACGAGTTTGTTGGACATCTATTTTTCAGTGCGATTGATGAGGTACTGCATTAGCAGCGGAACCGGACGACCCGTTGCACCTTTGTTCTTGCCGGAATTCCAGGCAGTCCCGGCGATATCCAGGTGTGCCCAGCGGTATTCCTTGGTGAAGCGCGCCAGGAAACAGGCCGCCGTGATGGTGCCACCGGCGCGTCCGCCGATGTTGGCCATGTCGGCGAAATTGCTGTCCAGCAGCGGCTGGTAGTCGTCCCACAGCGGCAGTTGCCAGATGCGGTCGTGCGACTGCTCGCCTGCGGCCAGCAATTCTTTCGCCAGTTTGTCTTCGTTGGCGAACATGCCACTGGCGACATGGCCCAGCGCGATCACGCAGGCACCGGTGAGCGTGGCGATGTCGATGACGGTGTCCGGGTTGAACTTCTTCGAGTAGGTCAGTGCGTCGCACAGGATGAGGCGTCCTTCGGCATCGGTGTTGAGGATCTCGATGGTCTGGCCGGACATGCTGGTGACGATGTCGCCGGGCTTGGTGGCCTTGCCTGAGGGCATGTTCTCGCAGGTCGGGATCACGCCGACCACGTTGAGCTTGAGCCCCATCTCGGCGATAGCCTGCAGGGTGCCCAGTACGCTGGCGGCACCGCACATGTCGTACTTCATCTCGTCCATCTCGCCACCCGGTTTGAGCGAGATGCCGCCGGTGTCAAAGGTGATGCCCTTGCCGACCAGCACGATGGGCTTCTGGGTTTTGGCCGCACCGGAATATTCCATCGTGATGAGCTTGGCCGGTTGTTCGCTACCGCGTGTAACGGACAAAAAGGAACCCATGCCCAGCTTCTGCATGGCTTTCTCGTCCAGCACGGTGGTCTTGATGCTCTTGTGCGCCTTGCCCAGTGCCAGTGCCTTGGCGGCGAGGTAAGTGGGGGTGCAGATATTGCCGGGCAGGTTGCCCAGTTCTTTGGTCAGCGCCATGCCGCTGGCGGTGGCGGCGGTCTGGTCGAGTACGGTCTTCAGCGCGGGTGCGGGTTTGTCCAGTGTGGCAAAGGTGATGTTCTTGAGTGTGGCAGCCTTGGACGGCTTGCTCTTCATGCCGTCGGCGCGGAAGGCCTGCTCGGCTGCCGCAAACACGGCTTGCTTGACGGCCCATGCTGCATCTTTGCCGGCATTGTCGTCCAGCAGGAACAATGCCGCATCTTTGGCCGGTGTTGCATTCAACGCCTTGAATGTTGCACTTAATATGTCGAGGCTGGTCTTGTTGTTCAACTCGCTGGCTTTGCCCAGACCGACCAGCAGCACGCGTTCGGCGGCGATGCCGGGAAGTTTGTGGACGAGCAGGGTGGCGGCGGATTTTCCGCTCATGTCGCCGCGCGCGATGATGTCGCTCAATGCATGCCTGGCGGCCTTGTCGAGCACTTGCGCAGCTTTCGACAATTTGCCGCCGTCGAACACGCCGACTACCACGCAACCGCTCTTCAGTTTTTCCGGACTGCCCTGTTTTATGCTAAATTCCACGCGCTTCTCCTCAATAAACTCATAAATATTTCCCGATGCCGGATTATCCGCAATCCCCACCACTAAAGTCAAAAAGGCCACCGTGCAAGCACGGCATCTTTTATTGGTCGCTGGTGCGCGAGTTTGCGAGCACAGGTTTGCTGGTGTCATCCATTCTGCTCGGTATTGTTGTGTTTACCCAGCTGATTCGTCTCCTGGGCGATTCGGTCAGCGGTCTGTTGGCGGTGGAGGGCGTGCTGGCGATGCTGGGATTCACCTCGCTCAATTACCTGCCGGTGCTGCTCTCTATCAGTCTTTTCCTCTCGGTGTTGCTGACGCTGACACGCAGTTACCGCGACAGCGAGATGGTGGTGTGGTTTTCTTCGGGTATCGGTATCACGCGCTGGATAAGGCCCGTGCTGGGTTACGCCATTCCGGTGACGGTGTTGATCGCCCTGTTGAGCTTGGTGTTGTCGCCCTGGGCATTATCAAAGGCGGACGAGTTCAAGCGCAGGCTGGATAGCCGCGACGATGTTTCGGCGGCGACACCGGGGGCGTTTCGTGAATCCAAGCAGGCGGATCGGGTGTTCTTCCTGGAAGATGTGGACACCCAGAAAAAACGCGTCGGGAACATCTTCGTGCGTTCCGCCCAGAACGGCAAAGAAGGCACGATGGTGGCCAAAGAGGGTTATCAGGAGACCGCGCCCAACGGTGACCGCTTCCTGGTGATGCTCAACGGCACGCGCTATGAGGGCATTCCCGGTCAGGCAGACTTCAAGATTGTGGAGTTTGAACGTTACTCCATGCGCATCGAACCGGCCGAATTGCGTCAGGAAGTGCCCAACCTCAAGGCGTATCCGACAGTATTCCTGTTGCAGAACCTGACGCCGTGGAACGTGGCGGAACTGGAGTGGCGCATCGGTCTGCCGGTCAGTGCTTTGATTCTTGCGTTGCTCGCAATCCCGCTGAGTTATGTGAATCCGCGTGCCGGCCGTTCGCTCAACCTGATCACCGCGATGGTGATCTACATGTTCTACAACAACATGATCAGTGTGACCAATTCCTGGGTGGGGCGCGGCAAGATGAGTGCGGCAGCAGGTCTGTGGGGCATACACCTGTTGATGGCCGTGGCGTTGCTGGTGCTGTTCTACCACCGCTCGTCGGCCCATTCGTGGCGGAGGTTCAGGCGATGAAACTGCTCACCCGTTATCTGCGGCGAGAGATCTATGCCAGTATCGCGCTGGTGTTCGCTGCGCTCATCATGCTGTTCGCCCTGCTTGATCTGATCAACGAACTGAACTCGATGGGGCGCGGTGATTACAAGTTGGGATACGTACTGCTATTCGTGACGCTTACCATCCCCGGACATATCTATGAGCTGTTTCCGGTGGCGGTGCTGATCGGGAGCATCTTTGCCATGGTGCAGATGGCGGCCAATTCGGAACTGACGGTGTATCGCAGCTCCGGGGTTTCGCTCAAGCAGATGATGATCGCGCAGATCAAGATTGGTGTGCCATTGGTAGTGCTGTGTTTCCTGTGCGGCGAATTCGTGGCTCCGCCCAGTGAGCGCCTGGCGCAGCAGACGAAATTGCGGGCGCAGAATCTGCAGGTTTCCGCGAAAGAATTTCGCTCCGGCGTGTGGGTGAAAGACGAACGCAGCTTTGTGAATGTCAAAGGGATGTTGCCGGATACGTCACTGATGGGTGTCAATATCTATGAATACGATGACAATTACCATTTGCGCAGCATCATCAGTGCGGAACATGCACTGTATCAGGACGAGCAGCGCTGGAAGCTGGAAGGCGTGCGGCAAACTAACTTCGTCAATCGGACGGCCAGCACCGACAATAAACCGAGCGCGGAATGGCATTCATCATTGAACCCTGACATCCTGAGTGTGTTACTGGTGGTGCCGGAACAGATGTCGGCCTGGAACCTGCGCCAATACACCGAACACCTGCGAGAAAATCATCAAAAGACAGCGCGCTACGAGATCGCGATGTGGAACAAACTGGTCTACCCTTTTGCTGTGCTGGTAATGATGTTGTTGGCCTTGCCTTTTTCGGCGTATCAGCGTCGTAGCGGCGGCATCAGCGGCAAGATATTCATGGGTATCGTATTGGGATTGAGCTTCCACTTCATTGGTCGGCTGTTTGCCAACGTGGGCGCGCTGAACGAGTGGTCACCACTATTGAGCGCCACGGCAATGAGTTGGTTGTTTCTGGCGTTAGCCCTGGGGATGCTCTGGCGCACCGAGAGGCGGTAAGCCGGGATAAGCATGAATGGGCGGAGTTATCGCCTGATCACGAGCTTTAAGCTGTTGGCGCGATTGAAAGCAAACGATAATTCGGTGATGTGCTGTTTCAATGCCCGGTATTTGTTGGTACGACCCCGCTGGCCTGCGGTGGGGTTTGTTGCTCCCGCACCATCTGTTTCACTGCTTCCCGCTTTTCTTCAGGAACCCGGCTGAATGCTTTGTATTTCTCCCGGGCGCGGGTGCGTTGCTCGGGAGTCAGCTTGCTCCAAGTTTCCATGCGCGAGTGCAACAACTGTTGTTTTTGCGGATCGAGCTTCGGATATCTTTTGGCGATGGAGATAAAGTTGTTCTGCTGTTTTGTGGATAACGTTATCCACGTACTAGTCAATGGTGCAAGTGCTTCTTTTTGCTGTTGATTTAGAGATTCCCAAGTCTGTGCGCATGCGGCGAGTGGCAGGCTGGATGCTGAAAAAAACACCAGCATCAGAAAAATCCTATAAAAAACAGTCATCAATAAATATCCGTGGCTGATTAATCTATAAACATATCGACCGGTAGGTCATCCGTCAGGATGGCGATATCGATGTCGCTATGGTCGTGATCGGACACATGATCCAAGTATGTCAGATTGATCGCGAGCAGCGTGGCGATTGCGGCCGCGATGATCCAGTTGAGCGCACGCGGCGTCAGTTGCATATGTCCGTGAAGCGTACCATTGTGGCTCACCCAGCTCGATACGGACGCGCGCTGGCGCTGGACCGCATGCTGGCGCGCTGCATAGAGCTCGTTCAGCGTGTTGCGATTCAGCTGGTTGGCAGACTGATCCAGCAAACGCCCGATTTCTTTGGTGGTCAATTTGTTGTTCATGATAGGTCTATCCCCCGTTCCTTAAGTATTGCGGCAAGCGCGTGGGTGGCGCGCGAGCAGTGTGTTTTGACGCTGCCTTCGGAGCAACCCATCGCGGCGGCCGTTTCCGCAGTGTCCATTTCCTCCCAATAACGCAGCAGGAAGGCTTCACGTTGACGCGAAGGAAGCTTGCTTAAAGCATCTTCGATTTCGGCGATCAGTTGGGATTGTGCCAAAGCCTTGTCTGGCTGGGCAGGCTGACTGGCATTTTCCTCGTCCCGCAGGGTGTCCAATGGGTCGAAATCTTCCCCTTCGTGCTGCGGGATGAGTGAAGACATCAGCGTGGTCCAGAACGAACGTACTTTCTGGCGCCGGTAATAGTCGCGAATGGTGTTCTGCAGGATGCGCTGGAACAGCATGGGGTATTCTTCGGCCGGGTGGTCTCCATAGCGCTCGGCGAGCTTCAGCATGGCGTCCTGAACGATGTCCAGGGCGGCATGCTCGTCGCGCACGGCGAATTGAGCCTGTTTATAGGCGCGTCTTTCCACTTGGGCGAGAAAATCAGAAAGTTGCTGTGGTGTGGACAGTTTGGCGGCTCCCAAATGAATGGGACGGATACTAGCAAATTCAATCCCCGGTGAGTGCCCCAATCGGGGATTTTGCCGTTCCTGACGCGTCGCAGGGGTTGACCAAAATGCCGCCAGCCTTTATCTTGCGCGGTCTTTCATTGCATTTTCAAGGTAGTGGGTTCATGGAGCTGACAGGCGCAGAAATAACCATCCGTTGTTTGCAGGAAGAAGGCGTCGAATACGTATTCGGCTACCCCGGCGGCGCGGTACTTTTCATCTACGATGAGCTGTTCAAACAGGAACAGGTCAAACATGTGCTGGTGCGTCACGAGCAGGCTGCAGTGCATGCCGCGGACGGCTATGCGCGCTCCACCGACAAGGTCGGCGTGGCGCTGGTCACTTCCGGTCCCGGCGTGACCAATGCGGTTACCGGCATTGCCACGGCCTACATGGATTCCATCCCGCTGGTGGTGATCAGCGGGC
>JAYTUW010000085.1:0-13876 GCA_043744345.1 Sideroxydans sp.
CCAATACAACGAAACCGACTTCAACTTCCTCTCCCGCCAACTCGAACACGCCGGACTCTTCTACACCTTCGTGCAGCAGGAAGAACAGGCCCTGCTGGTGATCCGGGACGACTCCGCCGCCTTACCCCAAATGACGGGAACGGGAATGCTGGCCTACCAGCCCCCCACCGGCCAAGTCGAAGGCACAGAAGCCGTCCAGCTCCTGCAAAAAGGGATGTTCTATCTCACCCAAAGCATCAAGCGCAAAGACCACAACTACCGCACCCCCGAAACCACCCTGCTGAGCGAGACCACCAGCAACAGCAAGATACCGGGAACCGGCACCGACTATCTCTACGGCGAACGCGCCTCCACCCTGGAAGCACCGGACTGCCACCGCTTCACCCTTTCGACAACACTTCAGTCGGATACTGTCCGTTGCTGCGGTATAGTTGCACCATGCAAACACTTTCAGCCCTGCGCGCCGGAAAACTGGCCGGAATCAAACGTCTCGATCTCAGTTGCGGCCTGACCGAATTCCCGCAAGAGATATTCGATCTGGCCGATTCGCTGGAGATACTCAACCTTTCCGGCAACGCGCTTTCAAGTCTGCCTGACGATCTTCCCCGCCTGCACAAGCTGCGCGTCATTTTCTGTTCCGACAACCGCTTCACGCGCGTGCCGGAAGTGCTGGGACGTTGCCCGGAACTTGAAATGGTCGGATTCAAAGCCAATCAGATCGCCGAACTGCCCGCTTGCGCCCTGCCCCCGAAACTGCGCTGGCTAATCCTCACGGACAACTGCCTGACCGAGATTCCCGCGCAACTCGGCACCTGCGCACGCCTGCAGAAACTCATGCTGGCCGGCAACCGGCTCGATCATCTGCCGAAAGAACTGGCCGCCTGCACCCGGCTGGAGCTGGTGCGCATCGCCGCAAACCGTTTCACACAATTGCCGACGTGGTTGTTCACCCTGCCCCGGCTGGCCTGGCTGGCTTATTCCGGCAATCCCTGCAGCGACGCCAGTGAAGCCGCCGCGCTGGAGAAGCTGCACATCACGCACATCGACTGGCACGCGCTGGAGATGCACCACAAACTGGGCGAAGGTGCATCGGGTGTGATCTACCGCGCCCATCATCACGCGAGCGACTCGCCGGTAGCGGTCAAGATGTTCAAGGGTGCGCTCACCAGCGACGGCCTGCCGCGCAGCGAAAAATCCGCCAGCATCGCCGCCGGTTCCCACCCCGGACTGATTCCCGTTATCGGCAAGATCAGTTCGCATCCGGAGCAGACCCCGGGTCTGGTGATGTCATTGATTGACCCAAGCTTCATCAACCTCGCGGGCCCGCCCAGCTTGGAATCCTGCACCCGTGACATTTACCCGGACGGACTCCGTCTCACCCCAACCGTCGCGCTCAACATCGCGCTCGGCATCGCCGCCGCGGCCGAACACTTGCACGCGCAGGGCATCATGCACGGCGACCTGTATGCGCATAACATCCTGTGGGACCCGCAGGGCGACTGCCTTCTGGGCGACTTCGGTGCGGCCTCGTTCCTGCCCAGACTCGAACCGGAAAAAGCGATTGCCCTGCAGCGCATCGAAGTTCGGGCCTACGCCTGCCTGCTGGAAGAACTCCTTGAGCGCTGCTCTCCCCGTCCCGAGGCGGCGGGAACACTTGCCGCCCTGAAGCGTCTGCAGCAGCGCTGCGCCAGCACCGTGCCGAACGAACGACCGCTGTTTGCAGATATCCGGCAGCAATTGTTCGGGGTAGCGGCCTATTCCGAAGATTGACCAGGACATGAGCCGCCAACCATGCCAAGCCGAGCAACTACCCGGCTTCTCTATCGGATCGTTCTTGCGACTGTTCGTACTGGTCGCCGCGCTGATTCTGACGAGCGCCTGCAGCAAGACCAAAGAATCCCCAATCCCTCCCGGAAGCACCGTGCTGGCACTGGGTGACAGCCTGACCGCGGGAGCGGGCGTCACACCGGAAGAAGCCTGGCCCAACCTGCTGGCCGCGAAGACCGGCTGGGTCTTGATCAACGGCGGGGTCAGCGGTAATACGAGCGGCGATGCATTGCAGCGACTGCCCGCCTTGCTGGAACAGCACAAGCCGGTACTGGTGCTGGTGACACTGGGCGGAAACGATATGCTGCACCACCTGCCGGAGGCTGAGACCATCGCCAACCTGGAAAAGACCCTTACCCTGATCAGGGCACAGGGCGCCAAAGCGGTCCTGCTGGCCACACCGCAACCCAGCCTCACCGCGGCCGTATTCCGAAATCTGTCGGCGGCGGATTTCTTCCGGCATGTGGCCGAAGCTCAAAAAATCCCGCTGATAAACGATGCGATCGCCGACGTCCTTTCCGACCCGCAACTCAAGGTCGACCCGCTGCACCCCAATGCCCAGGGCCACGCGCTGCTGGCTGAGAAGATCAGCAAGGAACTCAAGTCTCTGGGTTACGCACAGTAATTGCACGGTCCGATACCGGGCGTATTCATTGCATGTGTATTCCACGACAGCCTGCACACGCTTTACAAACATCACAGCCGCGACCAAGATACCGGAACTGCGCAAATCCTCCGGGAGAATAGCTATGAACTTCATCATATGGTTGGTATTCGGCATCATGATCATGTTCTCGGAGTTCGCCACCGGGACCTTCTATCTGCTGGGTATCGGCTTGGCCTTCGCCTACCCCGCCATCGCTTCCTATGCCGACGCCACCACCGGGATGCAGCTCATCGCCTTGGCTGCGGGTACACTGGTTCATGTGCTCATCGTCATGAGCTTGCGCAAAGACAAATCGTCCGCCACCACCACAAACATCCACGATGATGTGGGACAAAGAGTGGAGGTGATCGAATGGCTTGACGAAGGCTCCGCCCGGGTAAATTACCGCGGCACTGAATGGGAAGCCGATAAAGCAATTGCCGAGATGCCCTCTGCCGCACACGGCATCATCAAAGCGGTGCAGGGCAGCCGTCTCATCATCACCACCGAATGACCCGCACCGAAAACCAGATGCCATGACAGATGTACTAAGCCTGACGCGCGCAGCCAGATTGATCGGCGTGACCCGCTCGGAACTGCAGAAGAAAATCCAGCGCGGTGAGATGATCTCGCACGACGGCACCGTCACAGTCGAGAACCTGATCGCCTGCTATCCCGACGCGCAACTGGAAGATACCGCCGAATCCAGGCGCATCGCCCAGATCAAGGAACGCGCCTTCGGCAAGCGCGTGTTCGAACGCGCCATGCCAGACCCGGAAGTGCTGGCCGCGCGTCTCGGAGAACTCGGCAGGACGCTGACCGTTAGTCAAGCGCAGGTAAAACGCTTCAATCTTGTGTTGGGCAAACTGTGGGACAAGCTGGGTGAAACCGAAACACAGCTCGGCACCAGATCGCACAAGACAATTGAAGAGCTGAAGATATGGCTCAAACACGAAGTGGAGGCGGCTATGGAACCCGGCATCATCAATCCGTTGGCGATCAAGGACAACGTTCTGCGCATCACCACAGCCCAGGCGACCGTCCTGCCCAGCAAACAGGATTTCCTCGTCGAAGGGCATGACACCCTGCTGGAATCTGCCATGCGCGCCGGTATCCCGCTCAACTACGGTTGCAGCGGCGGCAACTGCGGCCTGTGCAAAGCGAAACTGGTATCGGGCGAAGTCAAAAAGACGCGCGCGCATGACTTCGTCATCTCCGAAGCGGAAAAGAACCGGGGCTATATCCTGCTGTGCAGCAACACGGCCGTGAGCGACGTGGTGATCGAAGCCGCCGTGGCAAACAGCGTGCAGGACATTCCCTACCAGCACATCACCGCCCAAGCCAAAACCGTCGGACATATCAACGACGATATGATCCTGCTGCACCTGCAAACGCCGCGCACCCAGCGCCTGAGATTCCTCGCTGGACAAAGCGTGACCCTGCGTGTCGGACAATCGTATAGCGCGGAGCTGCCCGTCGCCAGTTGCCCCTGCGATGATCGCAACGTGCTGTTCCACGTCCACAGACAAATCGGCAACCTGTTCTCGGACTATGTCTTCGACCACCTCAAACACAATGAAGCGGTGGAGATCGAGGGCCCGATTGGCGAATTCATCCTGCACGAAAAATCACCGCGGCCGCTATATTTCTTTGCTTTCAACACCGGCTTCGCCCCGATCAAGAGCCTGATCGAACACGCGCTCTCGCTCGACGTTGAAGACATCCATCTGCACTGGTTCGGCTCGGCCCGGGAGGACATCTACCTGCCCAACATTGCCCATGCCTGGGACGATGCGCTGGACAACTTCCACTATGAAGAACATGTGGCGGGATTCGACCTGCGCACAGTGGGCGGAAAGCGTGCGGAAACATTGCTCAAGCAGCTGGAGAATATCGTCTCAGGAGATGCCGACCTGCTGCAGAGCGACATCTACATTGCCGGGCCGGATGATGCAGTGCACGTCGCCGAGCAATACTTTCTGGACAAAGGCCTGCCCAAGACCCGTGTTACCGTGGCCAGTGTGAAGTAGCGCCGCCGTATTCGAACAACAATCCCTTTCGCATTGGAATAGCTATCAAACGATTATTCGTCATACCCGCCCTGATCCTGCTGTGTTGCAGCGGATGCAGCACAGTCACCCTGGGCTACAACTACGCCGACTGGATACTGCGCTACCGGATCACGGACTACACATCCTTCAGCGACCCTCAGAAAGAAGAGATACATCGCAAGGTCGACGACTACATGCGCTGGCACCGCAAAGAAGCACTGCCCGGATACATTGCATTCCTGAAGAATGTGAATGCGGCGATCAAGCACGAAGTCGTCGTGACACCGGACGATGTCATGCGCCTGAGACTGGAGAGCACCCAACTGTATCAAACGACCATGACCCCCATGATCCGGCCCGCCGCACACCTGCTGAGCGAATTGGACAGCGGACAGATCAACGGGCTTGCCGAAACTTTCGCCGAGCGGAACCGCAAACAGCGGGAAAAGATGCTCACAGGCTCCCTGCAAAAAGACCTGGAGCTGCGCGCGAAACGACACATTGAATTCGTGGAAGACCTGGTGGGCGACCTGAGCGCCGAACAGACTCGGAAGATCACCGAGATGAGCCTGTACATCCCCTTCGCCAGCGCGCACTACATCGGACAGCGCGAGGCCAAGCAGGCCGCGCTGATCACCCTGCTGAAGGAAAAGGCTGGCGAAGACAAGATAGACGCGCTGTTCCGGCAATGGCTGATCGCACCCGCGATCTTCCGCACACCCCAGCAGCAGCAAAGCATCGCCGCCTACGAAAGCGCGATGAATGAAATGACCGCCCGCATACTTGAACTGCTGACCACGCAACAAAAACAGCACCTGACTGCAAAGATAACGTCCTACATCGAGGATTTCAGCAAACTCAATTCGGCGGTTGAAACGGCAAGCGTGCAATAGACAACCACTAGCCAACACTAGTGGGTTTGAATTACGGACTAATAGTCCGAACTGCACGACGCGTCCTGCTCCCTTCTCCCGCAAGCGGGAGAAGGGTTGGGGATGAGGGGTTATGCGCAGCAACAAATTGGCTATTTTTCAACGCCCCTAACCCTCTCCCGCCTGCGGGAGAGGGAATTGTTTTTGCAATCCCCCTTTGCAAAGGGGGAAGTAAAGAGCAGAGCCGCCCTGGCCAGCGCTACTTCTGCCGGGTGCGGAAAGTGGTAAAGTTGCGCATTGCTTGGGGAGTGCGAAAACCCGACTGCCGGTCGCAGATCGCACGATGAGCCATCCCTCCCCGACAGCACCTTTATACAAGCCCCGAAACCTGACCCGAACCATGAAAAAACCTTTCCTCGCCCTTCTGTTGATCCTGAGCACCACCTCCTGCACCGGCATCAACCCGACCATGAATCCATTTGCAACCGAGCGGCCACCTGCCAGGATCGCCCTCGCTCTCGGCGGCGGGGCGGCGCGCGGCTTTGCACATGTGGGTGTGATCAAGGCGCTGGAGGCGCAGGGCATCGCTGCCGACATCGTGGTAGGCACCAGTGCCGGGTCGGTCGTCGGGGCGCTGTATGCGGGCGGACTCAACGGCTTCCAGATACAGGAACTCTCCATGAACATGGGTGAGGATCAGGTGCTCGACGGCTCCGGCATGTACAAATGCATCGCCGAGACCATGATCTCCAACAAGCGCGGCTGCATCAAAGGTCAGGCACTGCAGGACTTCATCAACCGCAACGTGCAGGGCCGCCCGATGGAAAAACTCGACAAGACGTTCGCCGCCATCGCCACCAACCTGAAAAGCGGCGAGATGATCGTGTTCCGTACCGGCAACACCGGGATGGCGGTGCGCGCCTCGTCTTCCGTCCCCGTGTTCTTCGAACCCGTCACCATTAACGGTCAGGATTACGTGGACGGCGGCCTGGTCGCCCCGGTGCCTTCGAGCGTGGCACGCTCGCTGGGTGCCGACTTCGTCATCGCCGTCGACATCTCCGAGCGCCCGCAAGACAGCAGCACAACCGGCATCACCGACATCCTGTTGCAGACTTTTTCCATCTTCGGCCAGACCATCAACCGTCACGAACACTCCAGCGCGGACATCGTCATCCGCCCGGTCACCAACGGCCTACCCTCCACCGACACGAGCGGACGCAACAAGGCAGTGCTGGAAGGAGAAAAGGCGGTCGCAGCGATCTTGCCGGAGTTGAAGGCCAAGTTGGCAAAGCTGAACGAGACAAAACATGTGGCAGGCATGCCGTGAGTGCCAAACTGCCAAAACTTCGTAATTTTGGATGACTCAAGTCTCACCCGTTGAAAGTGAAACTGCTAGGAATCGACCCGCGTTTCGCGCGGGTCGTTCATCAACTAATCAACTTCAATAAGAATATTCGAATCCAACTTTCGACTGTCAGGTCACAAGCGAACGCAAGTCACGCTACTGTAGCCGGTGTCGGGGCCTACCAAACTCTCACCGGTAAAAATGCTGATACCCCAGTGTCCAATCTCACTAAGATTATAGTAAACGTTACCGGGCGTCGAGGACCAGAGATCTGCTGTCGTCCATCCTTGACCGGGTATAGAGCCAGATACAAACGTACGCAAACCACCCAATTCTGCAATCGTCGGCAAACGCCAGCCCGTCTGCCCATTGATCGTGGTATTGCAATATGCGTTCGCACCCGACCAAGTGTATGTAGCAGTTGTCACCGGCATCCAGACCAAGCCATTCAGCGTTATATAGCCCGTAGCTGCCGTTAAGGTAACAGGGACGGTCGCCGCGGCACTGTTCACCTTGCCATCGTTCACGATTAATGTCACGACATACACTCCAGGCGAATCAGCGTGGAACGTTGGGGTTGCAGTAGTTGCAGCGGCCAATACTGCATAGCTGTCGGCGGGCGTTGTTGTTATTGTCCAGCTATAGGTCAAAGCGTCACCGTTCGCATCGGAGCTGGCACCTCCGTTTAACGTAACCACGGCACCAACGTATGCGTTCACCGCTGTGCCAGCATTCGCCACAGGGGCAATATTCAATACAGTTGCAGTGATAGTCACCGTGGCTGCTGTGCTGTTCAAGTTGCCATCGTTCACGACGAGTGTAGCGACATATGCGCCTGCCACGTCGGCTGTAAAAGTGGGGGTTTGGGTGGTTGCTCCGGACATTGTTGCGGTGCTGGCGGTGCTGTTCGCAGGGGCTGCAGTTAAGGTCCAGCTATAGGTCAATTTGTCGCCGTTCGCATCAGTACTGGCACTGCCATCAAGGGTGACTACCTTGCCAGTGTTTACATTCTGCGTGGGGCCCGCATTGGCTACAGGAGCCACGTTGCCCACTGCCGCTGCGATAGTCACCGTAGCTGCGATACTGTCCACAGTGCCGTCATTCACAACCAAGTTGGCAACATACGCACCTACTACGTCAGCGGTGAAAGAGGGTTTTACCGCGGTTACGTCAGACAAAGCTGCAACGCTGCCCCCTGGCTTGGAAATCAATGCCCAGTGGTAGGAGAGAGTATTGCCAATATTAACGTCGGAACTGTTACTGCCGTCGAGGGTGACCAACGTAGAAGTCGTTACGTTCTGAGCGGCTCCCGCATTGGCTACAGGTGCTGAGTTGCCATTTGCTGCGGTGACAGTCACTGTGGTTGGTTTGCTATTCACTGAACCGTCACTCACGATTAACGCGGCGACATACACGCCTTCAGCATCGGGGGTAAAGGTAGGTGCTGGCGAGGTTGCACCGGACAAAGCTGCGTCGCTGTTCGCAGGCTTGGTTGTCAATATCCAGCTGTACTTCAACGGGGTATTGTGCTCCGCAGTACTCGCGCTGCCATCGAGTGTGACCAGCATGCCGACCGATACGTTTTTTATTGATCCGGCATTTGCCACAGGCAGTGTGATTGGGTTCGGGCTGGCACCCCCGCCACACCCAAACAACGCCACAACTACAAAAGCCAACGCAGCGATGGATTTAAAATATTCGAGGAAATTTTTCACAATTCATATTCCTTTGGCTCATAGGATTGTCGGGCAACTATTTAGGGAGACGCTGAACAAGTCTGTTTTCGTCGCTCCCGCGAAGGCGGGAGCCCAGTCAAATCAACAAACCAGATTCCCGCCTTTGCGGGAATGACGACACATTCAGTGCTTCCTTAGCGAGTGTCGAAAGCAAGAAAAGGAAGTGGATATCTTTTCTGATGCGAGGCACACCAAAGATTGGCGAGGCAATATACCATATATGTAATAAGGTCATTTTCCCCAATGATCTTTGCGATTTGCGTTAAAAAATAACAAGCATTATTCGAGTAATTATTTGTGACACCATGTGCGGAAACACAATGAATTGTGCAGCGACGTGAGAACAATTCGTACCCGACTCCGATAGGTCGGCAACCGGAAGAGGGAACAATGGCTGAAATATCGACAATCGCGAATCTCAGGATAGAACAGTACAAAGCCTACATGCAGGATGTCGCCAACATTGGCAGCCGGCACGAAACCGCGCGGGCGTTCTACCTCTCGGTACTGTCCGCGTTGCTTGCCTTCGTCGCACTGGCCGGCAAAGACGGCCCGCTTCACGGCATCGGCACCAACCTGTTTGTGGTCATCAGTCTGGGTGCCATCGCCATCTGCTTTCTCTGGTTCCTGAACACGCTGTCGTTCGCGGCGGTGTACCGCGCCAAACTCGTTCAGTTGCACAAGATGGAAGAGAAGCTGCCGTTCCAGATGTTCACCGCCGAGCACGCCGCGCTCAAGGGCGACTGGAAGTACTTCAGGCTCACAACTGTCGAGTGTCTGGTCGCAAGTACCTTTGCCATGCTCTTCATCGCCGCGCTGGTGCTGAACGCTGGCGCAAGCTGAAGCACTTCCAAACGCCCTCCCGCAAGCTGTCAGATCGAACGGCCTCTTTCTGCGCTTCGACAGGCTAGCCACGAACGGGGATAATGCGCCGCCCTGCACAGACCACCCGTAACCAACCCATGCAATCCCGCACCTCCACCACCCGCGAACTCGTCCACCTCGCCTGGCCCATGCTGGTCGCGCAACTGGCGATGATGGCCAACGCCGTCATCGACACGGCCATGGCCGGACGGCTCACCGTGATCGACCTGGCCGCCGTTGGCATCGCCGCTTCCATCATGGCCACCATTCTCATGTCGCTGGTCAGCGTGCTGTTCGCGTTGCCGCCCATCATCTCCCACCTGCACGGTGCAAAGCGGCAGGCCGAGATCGGTCGCGAGATCCATCAGGGGGTGTGGGTATCGCTGGTGTTGGCACTCGTGACCATTCTGCTACTGCGCTTTCCGGGACCGTTCATCGCCATCTCCGACCTGCAGCCCGCTGTTGAAATAAAAGTGCGCGCTTATCTGGATGCATCGGCCTGGGGTGTGCCCGCAGCTTTTGCCCTGCGCTTGTTCTTTACGTTCTCGATGGGTATCCATCGTCCGCGTCCGGTGATGCTGTTCAACCTGCTGTCACTGGCATTCAAGATTCCCCTCAACGCACTGTTCATGTACGGACTGATGGGCATTCCCGCGATGGGCGCGGCGGGAGCAGCGGTGGCGACCGCCATTGATGCATGGCTCATGGCGGGGCTCGCCTGGGGATGGTGCCTGCAACATCCCGAGTACGCCGAGTTCGGGCTGCGCCGACGCTTTGCCGCGCCTGACTTCGTCGCCATTCGCGAGTTTCTCAAGCTCGGCATTCCCATCGGTTTGACCTTCATCGCGGATGTCACCGCGTTCACTTTCATGGCACTGTTTATCGCGCGGCTGGGCCCGGTATATTCCGGCGCGCACCAGATTGCCGCCAACCTCGCGGCCCTTGCCTTCATGATCCCGCTCTCGCTGGGCAATGCGACTTCGGTGCTGGTGGGCCAGACGCTCGGCGCGAACCAAGCCGGACGCGCCCGCCACATCTGCTGGAACGCCGTACGCCTTGGCATGAGCATCGCGTTCGTGCTGAGTCTTGTCTTCTGGCTGGGTGCTCCATATATCGCGGCGTTCTACACCACCGACCTGCAAGTACAGGCTGTCGCCATCCCGCTCATCGCGATGGTTGGTATCTACCACCTGGGCGATGCGCTGCAAGCCATCACTGTCAATGCCCTGCGCGGCTACAAAAATTCGCTCGTACCGATGGTGATCTACACTGTGACGCTGTGGGTACCCGGTCTGGGTGGCGGCATCGTGTTGGGGTTGACGGACACTCTGGGCCCGGCACGCGGTGCCGCCGGATTCTGGCTGGCCGGAATAGGCAGCATCTGGCTGGTGGGCGGATTGATGGCGTTCTACCTGAATTCCACTTCGAAGAAACACGCTGGCCTCTAGCACCAATGCGGCATTCAACTGCCCCATTCCGATAACCCCGGGCGTGCAAGGCCAATTGATAGGCCCGGGATATATGCGCAAAACGATTGGCTTCTCCACTTTAACCATCTTAAAGTTGATTGAATTGCGGTACATTTCACCAACTTACTTATGGCAATATCCGGGGACGGATTTGAATATTCCAGGAATGACCTGAACAACCCAGACCATGCGCACGAAAATTTCTTCCGATAAACTTGTGGCCGGTATGTTTGTGGCAGAACTTGATCGCGCCTGGATTGGCACGCCTTTCCTGTTTCAAGGCTTCCTGATCGAAAACGACGAACACCTCATGCAAGTTCGGCAGTACTGCAATCACGTACTGGTGGACACCGAGCTTTCCACGCCCGCGGCACAAGAGGCAATGTCCAAGTTAGGAAGCAATAAGGATGCTGCAAGTCAGAATCACATCCATATTTTTGAGGACGCCTCTCCGGAGAGTGCGGAAGATCTCAAGTTGCAGGCCAGCTTCGTCCCCGACAACATCAAATTAACCCCGTTTCACAACATATCCCAAATTGATGCCGAACTTGCACCGGCCAATAGCGCCTACACCCGCACGGCAGAAGTACTGGAAAATCTGTTCAAGGATCTGGCCAGCAACAACGTGCTCGACCTGCAGGAAGTCGAGTCCGTGGTGAGCGACATGGTGGAAAGCATGGTGCGCAATCCGGACGCGCTGATGTTGATCTCGCGCTTGCTGCATGAAGACAAGACCGTTTACGGACACGGCATCAATGTCGCCATCTATCTGGTTGCGCTCGGCCGACACCTGAGTCTGCCCAAGGACATGCTTGAACGACTGGGTACGCTGGGGTTACTGCTCGATATCGGCAAGACACGGTTGTCGCACGAACTGTTGCACAAAGAAGGCCGACTGACTTCGGAAGAGTTCGAAACCATCAAAGATCACGTTCCCATTTGCCTTGGTATCCTGAAGAACCTGCCCAACGTACACCCGGAAGTACTCGAAGGTGTTGCGCAACATCACGAGCGGGAAAACGGCAGCGGTTATCCGGCCGGGCTTTCCAAGGGAAATATCAGCCTGTTCGGACGCATGGCGGCAATCGCCGATTCCTTTTCCGCAATGACCAACCCGCGTCCTTATGCCAAAGTGGTTCCGGCCTATGAAGCGTTGCAGGTGATGACCAATTTCGGCCGCGACCTCTACCATCCGCCCATTGTCGAACAATTCATCCGCGCGATTGGTATCTTTCCGGTCGGCTCCATGGTTGAGCTGACCACAGGAGAAGTCGGTATCGTCCTCAGCCACAGCAAAGTACGCCGGCTCAAGCCGCGCTTGCTCATCATCAGCCATGCAGACAAGACCCCGGCCCAAAGCCCCTCAACACTCGACTTGTTGCACCCGCCCGCATCCTATACCAAACCACCGGCGATCCTGCACGGGCTTCCCACCGGCGCTTTCGGCCTGAACCCGCGCGAGTATTACCTGGGATGAACAACCCAAGATCTTCCACCGCAGATCAAACGCCCCCGGAGAGCGGGTTGCACCAGTTACCGCATGAGCAACTGGTCGACTATCTGCATAACGAGATCGAAACAGACAAAACCCGCGCCGTCTCGGTTCTGATTCTGGAACTCGGCATCGCCAACCGCATGGACGTGCTCACCGGCGGCATCTCGATGCAGGCGATCAAACTTTACATCGCCACGATCCTCGACAGCATGCTGCGTCCCGCCGACCGCTTCACCAACTTCTCCGGCGAACAAATGTGCCTCGTGCTGCCCAATATCGCCAGCAGGGAACAGGCTGAGCTGGCGGCGATCAAGATCATTTCCAGTTTGCAAAAACCCTTCACCGTCGGCCGGCAGCAACTGACACTGCGGCCGTATATCGGCATCGCCAATTTCCCCGAACTCGGCACCGATGCCGGACAGTTGCTGATGTATGCCGATGTCGCCTCGGGCATCGCGGCGGGCAAAGAGAACCGGTATCACGTGTATCGCCTGGAGGATCAAGTCGAAACAGAAGCCTATGTCGGCCTCGACATCGACCTCGACAAAGCCCTCAAGGCGAACGAATTGCGCGTCAACTACCAGCCGCAGATCGACATCCGGACGGGACGCTGCATCTCTGCAGAAGCGCTGGTACGCTGGAATACCCCCGGCAGAGGCGAGATCAATCCCGGCGCGCTGGTCAGGATCGCGGAGAACCGCGGACTGATCGTCCCCCTGACCATGATGATACTCAACACCGCGCTGCGCCATACCGCCGCCTTCGCGGCCGCCGACGTTGACATCGGGATCAGCATCAACCTGCCGCCCAAGATGCTGGAAGATGACGAACTCCCGCAGATCATTCAACAATCCCTCGACATATGGGGCGTTCCGGCAGCGAAGCTCACCCTGGAGATCACCGAAGGTTCCATCGTCAAGAACTCATCCTCTTTTTCCATGCTTTCCAGACTGAGGAACATGGGGTTGAGTATTGCCATCGACGACTTCGGCACCGGCTATTCCTCCCTGGCCTACCTGAAAAGTTTTCAGGCGCAGGAACTCAAGATCGACATTCTTTTCGTCAAGAACATTCACAAATCGCGCGGCGACAGACAACTCGTCCAGGCTATCATAGATCTCGCGCACAACTTTGACATGATCACAGTGGCCGAAGGAGTGGAAGACCAGAAGACCAGCGACCTGCTGCGTGAACTCGGCTGCGACGTGGTACAGGGATTTCTGTACAGCCGTGCTTTGCCCGATACAGACTTCCTCGACTGGTATCGGTTGCAAAACTATTGATCCGACCCGGTGAACTTGGCCCGGTCTGGCTGAATGGATGTTGCAGTATTCAAACAAGCCGTCGTTCCCCCTGTGACTTAGGCAGCGCCCCGCCAAAATGTGAATCCAAAAGACTTACGCAGAACAGGGAAATAGCCCTTACGTCCCTAGCTGAGCCGCGGCATTTCAAGTAGAGTCGGCCTCCCATAATAATAACCAGAGATGCAACATGCTTACAGAAGAGCTCAAGAAAGAACAACGCATCCTGAGCCAGATGCGCAAGACGCTGGGGAGCGTCGTCAAGGATGT
>JAYTUW010000086.1:0-13449 GCA_043744345.1 Sideroxydans sp.
TTTTGTCAGTCCTTGCGGACCAACAGATCTCACTCAAAGCGAATTTACTTTTTATCGTATCTTCGATTAAGTGCGAGTACTTCTATATGTCTTGAGTTCGACTCGATCGCCTAAGCAATCTCATCACCCAAATACAGGTACCCACACTAATCGGTTGTTTCTTCTATCTTTTAAAGAACTTTGCTACTGCTTTTTTCGCTGCCTCAGCGGCGAAGAGCTGCGCATTATAGTGACTAAAAAATCGCTGTCAACTTTAATTTCGACTTCCATCTTCTTGCAACGACGTTTTAGAAACGCGGTCATTTAACTGACTATTAAGCGAAATTTGACTGCGTTCCGCTTCGTTTCAAACCCCGCCGTAGCGAAGAGGTGCGCATTATAGGGAGCAAAAAAAAACCGTCAATACATTTTTGAAATAATTTGAAAATAATTCCGCAACACAGGTCGGGATCGCGTTCGGATTCACTACAATGCGCAGCAATATGACCCCACTTGTTCTCGGCATCGAATCCTCTTGCGACGAAACCGGCATCGCGCTGTATCACATGGAGCGCGGCCTGCTGGCGCATACATTGCACTCGCAGATCGCACTGCATAATGAATATGGCGGCGTGGTGCCCGAGCTCGCTTCGCGCGATCATGTGCGCTATGCCTTGCCGCTGATACGCAGCGTCCTGCAAAAAGCGGACTGCTCTCTCAAAGATCTCGACGCGGTTGCATACACACAAGGCCCCGGACTTTCCGGCGCACTACTGGTCGGCTCCAGCGTTGCCTGCGCGCTGGCTTATACACTGGATCTCCCCACCATCGGCGTTCACCACCTTGAAGGCCACTTGCTTTCCCCTCTGCTCTCCAGGCCCGCGCCGGAATTCCCGTTCGTCGCATTACTGGTATCAGGCGGACACACGCAATTGATGCGCGTGGACGGAGTGGGGCGTTACATCTTGCTGGGCGAGTCCGTCGACGATGCGGCGGGAGAAGCCTTCGACAAGAGCGCAAAACTGCTGGGGCTGGATTATCCGGGAGGCGCACTGCTCTCGAAGCTGGCTGAAGGTGGCACACCCGGACGATTCAAGCTGCCGCGCCCGATGCTGCACAGTGGCGATCTGGATTTCAGTTTCAGCGGACTAAAGACGGCGGTTCTCACACTTACGCAGCAGCACGAATTGAACAACCAGACCCGCGCCGACATCGCCCATGCCGCACAGGAGGCCATTGTGGATGTGCTGGCGACCAAAGCGCTATCTGCACTCGCGCAAAGCGGACTGGATCAACTGGTCGTGGCGGGCGGTGTAGGGGCGAACCGGCTGTTGCGCAGCCGCCTGTCCGAAGTGATCGGCAAACGCGGCGGCAAGGTGTTCTATCCCGACCTGGAGTTCTGCACGGACAACGGCGCGATGATTGCTTTCGCCGGGGCGATGCGACTACAACATCAGGAGGCTCAGCGAGACTACCGCTTCAACGTGAAGCCGCGCTGGGATCTGCAACAACTCAACTACGCCGACTGAGCTTCTTTCTTCTTGCTGCCGATCTTGCTTTCCTTGCCGGTCAGCAGGTTCTGGATGTTGCTCTTGTGGCGCCAGATGAGCAGCATGGACATGATTGCCGTGGCTAACACCAGTTCCGGACGCAGGTGGACCAGCATGGCGATGACCGGTGCCGCAATGGCTGCAGCCAGAGCCGATAACGAGGAATAGCGAAACACCACCGCCATCAGCAACCAGACCGCCAGCACGGCCAGCCCCATCCAGACACTCAACGCAAGCAGCGCGCCCAGCGCGGTGGCCACACCTTTGCCGCCCTTGAATTTGAGGAAGACAGGGAACACATGGCCGAGAAACACGGCCAGCGTCACCAAAGCCACGGTCATCAGTCCTTCGCCGTTATGGGGTGCGAACTGGATCGCCAGGAACACAGCCAGCCAGCCTTTAGCCGCATCCCCCAGCAAAGTCAGGGCCGCCGCCGCCTTTTTGCCGCTGCGCAGCACGTTGGTCGCGCCAGGATTGCCAGAACCATAGGAGCGCGGATCGGCCAGACCAAAGGCTTTACTCATCAATACTGCGAAAGAAACCGAGCCCAGCAAGTAGGCAAAAACAACAAAGGCTAAAGTGGTCATCTGGAATACCTTAAAATGCGAGCCGCGGATTTTACTTGAATGCGCCACAGCCACCAAACGAGCAGCCTTACACCTTATATGGACATCATCTTCCTGCGCGAACTCAAAGTCGTCACCCTCATCGGTATATATGAGTGGGAAAAACGCGTTCCGCAGACCCTGCAACTCGATCTGGAGATCGCCCTGCCCAACAGCCGCGCCTGCCAGAGCGACGATATCAAGGACGCACTGGACTATGCCCAGGTCGCGCAACATATACAGACGGTGCTCAGTGACGGGCATTTTTCCCTGCTGGAAACGCTGGCCGAGCACATTGCCCAGATCATCCTCAAGGATTTCAACGCTCCCTGGGTCAAGGTCAGCGTCGCCAAGCTGCAGGCCATTCGCAACTGCAAGATGGTCGGGATTAGCATCGAGCGCGGGCAGGTCAGGTAGCCGCCTGCAATAAGGATTTGCCCAACCCCCTCGTTTTATGGATAATGCCCGCCCTTAAATGGTATCCGTGCGCGTACAAAAGCCGCGCCTAACTTTAGCAAGGAAGACAAAATGAGAGCCGCAATCCACCCTGAATACAAAGAGATCGCAGTGACATGCAGCTGCGGCAACAAATTTACAACCCGTTCCACCATGGGCAAACCGGCGTTGCACGTCGAAGTCTGCTCCGAGTGCCACCCGTTCTACACCGGCACCCAGAAGATCGTGGACACCGCGGGCCGCATCGAGAAGTTCCGCAGCAAATACGGCACCAGCACCAAGACAGCCGCTTAAAGGAACTTCATCAAGCGCAAGGATCAAAAGGCAGCGTACGCTGCCTTTTTCTTTTCGGAGCCGACATCATGCGCAATTACACCTTTTTCCTGATCGTCGTCACCGCGCTGGCACTGGGCGGATGCGCATCCAACCCCGTCAGCGGCAAGAAGGATTTCGTGATGATGTCGGAACAGCAGGAAATCGCCCTCGGGCAATCTGCCGATGCCGATGTCCGTAAACAATACCGTGTCTACGCCAATCCCGCGCTGCAAAGCTACGTCAACCGCGTGGGGCAGAAACTGGCGGAGCACAGTCACCGCCCCAACATCCATTACACCTTCACGGTACTCGACTCACCCGAGATCAACGCCTTCGCCCTGCCCGGCGGTTACGTCTACATCACGCGCGGCATCCTGGCCTACCTGAATTCGGAAGCCGAGATGGCGGCAGTGCTGGGGCACGAGATCGGCCACGTCACCGCCCGCCACGGCGTGCGCCAGCAAAGCGCGGCCCAGGCAACCAGCCTCGGCATTTCCATCGCTTCTATATTTGTGCCGCAACTCAATTCCCAGGCCGGACATGATCTTTCCAACACATTGGGCAGCGCACTGCTTTCCGGATACGGACGCGACCACGAACTGGAATCAGACCGTCTGGGTGCACAATATCTGGCGCGCAGCGAATATGACCCGCAAGCCATGATCCGTGTGATCGGGGTACTGAAGAACCAGGAATTGTTCGATGCCCAGATCGCCAAGCAGGAAGGCCGCGAGCCCAGCCACTACCATGGCACTTTCGCCACCCACCCGGACAACGACACACGCCTGCAACAGGTGGTGGGCGAAGCCGGTCACCTGACCGTCGCCAACCCCAGGGAAAACAAGGCCGAATTCCTGAAGCAGACTGACGGTCTCGTTTTCAGCGACAGCGTGGACGAAGGCGTGGTGCGCGACAATAAATTCACACACGCGGAACTCGGCATCGCAATCACCTTCCCGCCGGGTTGGAGCGTGAAGAACTCTCCCGCACAACTCGTCGCGCTCAGCCCCGGCATCGATGCCGCCATCCAGCTGAAGATCGACCCCAAGCCCATCGGATCCGCTACGGAATATGCCCGGCGTGCTCTCGGCAACGTCAACTCTGTCGAATCGCTGGAGATCGAGAATCTGCCTGCCGCCGTCGGCAGCATCAGCAACGTCCTGCTCGGCGTCATCTATTTCGAGCGCAAAGCTTTCCTCATCCAGTGCAATGCCAAGACCCCGGCAATACTGGAGGCGCAGCGCGCAGCGATGAAAGCCGCCATCCGCAGTTTTCATGCGCTGAGCTCCGCCGAAAAGAACGCGATCAAGCCGTTCACGCTCAATATCGTCACGGCAAAAAAGGGCGACACTTACGCCAGGCTGGCGCAACACTCGCCGTTGGGTAAGAATGCGGAAAGTTACCTGCGCCTCATCAACGCGCAGTATCCGCAAGGCGAACCCGCCGCGGGACAAACCCTCAAAGTCATCGAATAAAAACGGATGTACAGCTACTACGCAAAACTGAAAGAAACCGAGATCACGCCCGTCAAGGCGGCCTTCCTGTTCCTGCTGTGCGCGGCGTGGCTATTCACCGGGCTCATCGGCCACGACCCGTGGAAGCCGGATGAAGCCTACAGCTTCGGCCTGATCTACCACATCCTCCAGAACCATGACTGGATCGTCCCCACGCTGGCGGGCGAGCCCTACATGGACAAACCGCCGCTGTATTACTGGACAGCCGCCCTGTTCGCCAAGGCATTCGCGCCCCTGCTGCCTTTGCATGACGGAGCACGGCTGGCGACCGGCTTCTATACCGCCCTGACCCTTTTATTCACCGGCCTCGCTGGACACGAGCTGTTTGGCAAAAACCGCGGCTGGCCTGCCGCCATCGCCCTGCTCGGTTGCCTGGGCATGCTGGTGCGGGCCCACGAGATCATCACCGACAACGCCCTACTCACCGGCTGCGCCATGATGCTCTACGGATACGCACTCAGCCTGCGCCGCGCTTGGCTCGCCGGAATATTGCTGGGCATTGGTGTCGGCATCGGCTTCCTCAGCAAGGGCTTCATCGCCCCCATCCTGTTCGTCTACATCAGTGCCGCCCTGCTGCTGTTCCGTGCATGGCGCACCCGCAACTTCTTCATCACGCTGGGCATCGCCTTCCTGTGTGCGCTACCCTGGTTCATCGTGTGGCCCTGGTTGCTGTTCCAGCGCTCACCGCAACTGTTCATCGAATGGATATGGACGCTCAACATCGGGCGCTGGTTCGGCTTCATCAAAGGCGGCGACTACAGCGACGTCTTCTATTACGTCAAGATATTGCCCTGGCTGGCATGGCCGGCTTTGCCGCTCGCCGCTTGGGCGGTATGGGAAGCGCGCAAGAAGGTCTGGCAGCAGCCCGAGTTCCAGCTGCTGCTGGTCACCTTTCTCGTCATGCTCGTTACGCTGAGCATCGTGCCGGACATCAAGGAAGTGTTCGCCCTGCCCATGCTGCTGCCCATCGCCTTGCTGGCCACCGCCTCGCTCTCCACCGTGCGGCGCGGTGCCGCCAATGCGCTCGACTGGTTCGGCATCATGACCTTTGCCATGCTCGCCATCGGACTGTGGTGGGGCTGGAGCGGCCTGCTGCTCGACAACAACGCATGGATCACGCACCAGTTCAAGAACGCCCAGCCCGGCTTCGAACCGAATTTCTACCCCGTCTCGTTCAGCGTTGCGCTGGCCACCACCCTGCTGTGGGCGATTCTGGTTTGGCGCGTCGGCCGCTCCGTGCGCCGCTCGCTCATCAACTGGGCGGTCAGCGTCACCCTGCTGTGGACGCTGCTGATGACCCTCTGGCTGCCGTGGCTGGACGCGGGCAAGAGTTACCGCCACATGGTCGACGACCTCAAGGAGGCGATGCCCAAACAATACAACTGCCTCGCCGGGGTGCGCATCGGCGACAGCCAGCGCGCCATGCTGCAATACTTCGGCAACCTCAACCCCAAACGCAACTCGACGCGTGTTTGCGACCTGCTGCTGGTGCAGGGCGACCGCATCTCCAAACCGGTCGAAGACGAGATCGGCTGGGAGAAGATGTGGGAGGGCGGGCGCAAAGGGGATACGAACGAGAGATTCAGGCTGTACCGGAGGGTAAAGGAGTAGTAAGCCACCGCTTGGCGGCAACACACACCACCTCCCCCTTTGGAAAAGGGGGATTGAGGGGGATTTAAAAGTGCGGCGTTACCCACTTTCCGCAAATCCCCCTAGCCCCTCTTTTCCAAAGTGGGGAACGTCCGCGACTCTCCCCCATTCTGCGTGATTGCCGCATAGGTCAGACCCATTTAAATCCTCCGGCATAGTCTGGGGCTTACCTCTCTGAATTCGTACGCTTGTAGCTTACAATTCTCCCCTTGGCTTCTGAATGATCCACCATGTACAAGGAATACTTCCGTCTAACCGACCTGCCCTTTTCGATCGCGCCCGACCCGCGCTTTCTGTTCATGAGCGAACGCCATTGCGAGGCGATGGCGCACCTGATGTACGGCGTCAAGGGCGAAGGCGGCATCGTGCTGCTGACGGGCGAGGTGGGCACCGGCAAGACCACCGTCTGCCGCAGCCTCATCGAAACGCTGCCGGACGGCATCGACGTGGCGTTCATCCTCAATCCCAGAATGAATGCCGTTGAATTGCTGCAGACCGTCTGCGAAGAATTCCACATCGACATCGCGCAAGCCGCGCCCGGTATCAAGACCTACATCGACGCGCTCAATGCCAAACTGCTCGCCAATCATGCACTCGGCCGCCGCGCGATCTTGATCGTGGACGAAGCCCAGAACCTGAGCGCCGAAGTCCTAGAGCAATTGCGCCTGCTCACCAATCTCGAGACCAACACGCGCAAATTGCTGCAGATCTTCCTGATCGGCCAGCCCGAGTTGGAGACCCTCCTAGCGCAGTCGGAGATGCGCCAAGTCTCGCAGCGTGTGGTCGCGCGTTTCAAGCTGACCCACCTCAATCCCGCCGAAGTGAGCACCTATGTTGCGCATCGCCTGCGCATCGCCGGCGCTTCCCCGCTTATCATTCCCGTGACGCTGATGAACGATATCTATCGGGCCAGTGGCGGCGTTCCGCGGCTGATCAACCTGATCTGCGACCGGGCATTGCTGGGCACCTACGTGCAAGGCAAGGAACAGGTTTCCCGCCCCATCCTCAGGCATGCGATCCGGGAGGTCTTGCCGCCCAAACGACAACGCATCGGCAAGCCTATCCTCATTGCGGGCATATCGGCCTTGTGTGTCGTCACGGCGATCGCGTTCTTTATACGATCGACGGGCACGGAATCCAGTCTGGTGCAAACCTGGTTCGCCCGGATGTCATCCCACAGTCCGGCCATCCTCCCGGCTTCACAACCCACCCCGGTGGCAAAAACCAGCCCGCTGCAGCCCCCGCTCTGGCAGGAACGCAATGCAAGCGAACCACTGGCATACCAGTCCTTGTTCAAGCAGTACGGCATCAATATCGACATCAATTCCAAGACATCACCCTGCCAACAGGCGGAGCTGGCCGGCATGCGTTGTTTCGAAGCGCAGGGCGGATTATCCGACCTGATGCAACTGGATCAACCCGTGCTGCTGAAACTCTCGTCGGCAGAAGGAATGGAATACGCGGCCAGCCTCATCGCACTGGATCACCAGACAGCGACACTGAACGTGAACGGCAATGAACAACATGTCTTGGTGAGCGAATTGGCGCAATCCTGGTTCGGACTCTACGTTGCAGCCTGGCGAATCCCCCCGGGCTTCAACGGATTGCTGGGCGCGGGCCAGCGCGGCAAAGGTGTCACCTGGTTGCGCCAAGTCATGAGTGCAGTCGACGGCATTCCGGACAACGGTTCCGATTTCTACGACACGGCACTCGAAATGCGCGTGCGCGCGTTTCAACTCGCTGACGGCATACAACCCGACGGACAAGTCGGCCCGCTCACCGTGATCCGCCTCAATGTGCGCCATGGCGATGCGGTGCCGCGACTGGTCACCGAAAAGAAGGATTGAGCATGTCATACATACTGGATGCCCTGCGCAAATCGGAGCAGGAACGGCAAAAAGCCACCGGGCAAGGCATCAGCCTGCCTTACCCGATCAACATCAAGCATGAGAAGGAATCGCGTGCAGTGCCCGTGCTGCTTGGCGCCACCGCGGTCCTCGCGGCACTGGCAATCTGGTGGGCAACGTCCGGCACAGACAGCCAACCCGCCCCCACTCCCCCCATCGCCGCCGCGCCGCAGGCCAAGCCGGTAGTTTCCGAAACCGCGACAAAAGATTATCCGAAACCACCACAACTCATCGCGGGAAACCGCGGCGAACGCGGAGCCAAAACGCCATCCCTGCAACCTGCCGCAAAGCCAGAAACACCAGCACCCGCCGCCGTAACAGACAAACCGGCAAACGATCCACTGAAAGGACTCCCGCCGCTCGAAGTCACGGGATTCATCCATAACGAGCAGGGTGGCAACATGGCCATCATCAACGACAAGTTGATGAACGAAGGTGATGAGGTCGTGCCCGGATTGAGGGTGGAAAAGATCAAGGATGATGCGGTGATGTTTAGTTATAAGGGGTATGTGTTTAGCCGGTGAGGTTGGTTTAATTCCCTCTTCATTTCAAAACCAACACCGTCGGGGGTAGCCCGACGGTTTTCGATGGGTGTCGCTACGCTTTCATCCCCAGAGGTGGCAACCCATCCTACGCTTGCTGGTTAGTTCGCGGTTTTTAGATAGGAAACAAATGCGGAGCAAGCAATCAGCATAAACTTTGCTTCGGCATAACTGATGTTTGATTCATCAACCAAAGAGTGTCTCACTCCACCTTCATCACTCGTATAGCCGTAAAGTTGGTTGAATGCCTTTGAAAGCACAGGATGGATGTTTTTTACTTTCTTAAGGGCATCCGATAAGGTCGCAGTTTCCTTTCCACTTGCGAGCCTACAAGCTGCCTCCACGGCGGAAATAGACTCCTTGATCGAGTTGCGGTAATCAGGTGATTGCTTATCACTCAACATTCTCAACGCAGTTTCAAGGTGAGTACGAACTGCATTCTCAGGATGCTCTAATCCGTCTTCAATCGCCCCAATTTCCTGCTTGTCTGTAATCTCTGCGATTTCCTTGCCCACAAAACGATAAGCAGAGTTCTGCTCTTCCAGAACTCTGTTAATCCATGCTCTGTTCTCGTCAGTAATGAGGTCACTTTGATCAAGGGAAATTTCCTCAATAAAGTCATACAACTCAAACCAATTACATGAAAAGAAAAAGTTTTTTAAATGGTGGTAGGCGGTATTTTCATCTCCATAAAACTGGGGTAGGAAATTTGGGAGCCTATCAAGGTCGTGGTTAAAAAAATTAAACCACAGCCTCTTCACCATCATATCGATTTTTGTGCAAACTTCCCGGAACCGAGAATTATCGGGCTTATATTTATCCCAGATTGTTACTTTCAGGACATTCCACAGCGTAGTGCGTAAAGCTTCATCAGCGTATTCGCGCTGGAATGCGTTTTCTAGCGGCGAGTAGCCATAGCGCTGTGAAAATCTCGGCATGATGTCAATAATTGTTAGCGTATTTTCGGCGTTTCACAAACCACATCCCCATTCTGCGCACGATTGCGCAGAGCATGATCAATCAACACCAACGCCAACATCGCCTCTGCAATCGGCGTAGCCCGAATCCCGACACAGGGATCATGCCGCCCCTCGGTAGAAACCTTCACCGCCTCCCCCGCCTTGTTGATCGAATTGCGCTCGATGCGGATACTCGAAGTCGGCTTGATGGCGTAATGCGCGACGATATCCTGCCCGGTGGAGATACCGCCCAGGATGCCGCCTGCGTTGTTGGACAGGAATCCGTTAGGCGTGAGTTCGTCGCCGTGCTCGCTACCCTTCTGCGTCACGCAGTTGAATCCCGCACCGATCTCCACGGCCTTCACCGCGTTGATGCCCATCAGCGCATAAGCGATCTCGGCATCCAGGCGGTCGAACACCGGTTCGCCCCAACCCACGGGCACGTTGTGCGCTACCACGGCTAGTTTTGCGCCTATGGAGTCGCCGGATTTGCGCAGGGCGTCCATGTAGTCTTCCAGTTGTGCGACGTAGGTGGCATCGGCGACGAAGAAGCTGTTACCGTCCTCATGCACGTCCGCCCAGGTCTTGAAGGGAATCTCAATCTCGCCGAGTTGCATGAGGTAGCCGCGCACGGAGACGCCATAGGTCTCATGCAGCCATTTCTTGGCAATGGCACCTGCCGCCACGCGGCCAGCTGTCTCGCGCGCCGAGGCGCGACCGCCGCCGCGATAGTCGCGGATGCCGTATTTCTGCCAGTAGGTGTAGTCGGCATGGCCGGGGCGGAAGGTGTCGGCAATGTCGCCGTAGTCCTTGCTGCGCTGGTCTTCGTTGCGGATGAGCAGAGCGATGGGGGTGCCGGTGGTCTTGCCTTCGAACACACCGGAGAGTATCTCCACCGTGTCCGATTCGCGGCGCTGCGTGACGTGACGCGAAGTGCCGGGTTTGCGTTTGTCGAGATCATGCTGGATGTATTCGGCAGTCAGTTCCATTCCCGGCGGGCAACCGTCTACGATGCAACCGATGGCCGGGCCGTGCGATTCGCCGAAGGAGGTGACGGTGAACAGGGTGCCGAAAGTGTTTCCAGACATGATGTTATCTCGCTAAATTAGTGGGTGGAGTTTAACATATGCCCAACCGTCATTCCGGCGCAGGCCGGAATCCAGTCAGAATAACAAATACTCCGCAACGCGGAGACAAACCACAAGGCATGTTGAATAAAACCGCTGGATTCCGGCCTGCGCCGGAATGACGAATCACGGAGATACATTGATGAAAGCCATCCTCGCCACCGCCCCCGGAACCACCGATGTCCTGCAACTGCGCGACATCCCCAAGCCCGAGCTGCCGTCGCCCTACCACCTGCGCGTGAAGCTGGCTGCCGCGGGGGTAAATCCGGTGGACACCAAGCTGCGCACCAAGCCGCTCTATTTCCCGGACAAGCTGCCCGCCATCCTGGGTTGCGACGGGGCGGGCGTGGTGGATGCCGTAGGCAGTTCGGTGATGCGCTTCAAGATCGGCGACCCGGTATTCTTCTGCAATGGCGGCATCGGCGACGAGCCGGGCAACTACGCTGAATACACCACACTGCATGAGGACTACTGCGCTGCCAAGCCCGCGACGCTCAGCCTGCAGGAAAGCGCAGCGCTGCCGCTAGTGTTCATCACGGCTTGGGAATCGCTGGTCGAACGCGCCCACCTGCAGGCGAGCCAGACCGTCCTCATCCATGCCGCCGCGGGCGGCGTGGGCCATGTCGCGGTACAGATTGCGCGCAAGCTGGGTGCGCGCATCGCGGTGACCGTGGGCGACGACCACAAAGCCGAATTCGCCCGCAGCCTGGGCGCGGAAAAGGTCATCAACTACAAGACGCAGGATTTCGTGCAGGAAACGCTGGTCTGGACCAACGGACGCGGCGCGGATGTCGTGTTTGACACGGTGGGCGGCGAGACTTTCCTGAAATCACTCAGCGCGGCACGCGTGTATGGCAAAGTGGTAAGCCTGCTGTCCACACCGATGTCGCTGGCCGACACGCAGCTGGCGCGCATGCGCAACCTGACGCTGGGCTACGACCTGATGCTCGTACCGCAAGCGATGGGGCTGAACGACGACCGCATCCACCAGCGCAAGATACTGGAACAGGGCGCGGCGATGGTGGATGCGGGGAAACTGAAAGTGCATATCTCGCATCGACTACCGCTGGAGCAGGCCGCCGAGGCGCACCGCATGATCGAAGCGGGGGGGACGACAGGCAAGATCGTGCTCACGATGGATTAGTTCCCTCTGGTGAACCAACTAGCCATTCGACTAGGCGGCAAAGCCGCCAAGTCGCTGGTTATCCCGCAAGCGGGAGAGGGTTAGGGTGAGGGTCGTTCCATCCAGAAAATTCGGATTAACATCGCCCCTCATCCCCAGCCCTTCTCCCGCTTGCGGGAGAAGGGAGACAAACAAGACAAGACACCATGTTCATCGACACCCACTGCCATCTCGACGCCGCCGAATTCGGCGGCAAGCAAGCCGATATTGTGCGCAATGCCGCGGCAGCCGGTGTGACTCGCCTCGTCGTTCCCTCGGTGACGAGCGAGAATTTCAAGACAGTACGAGAGTTGTGCAAACTGTATCCCGGCTGTTTCCCCGCCTACGGTATCCATCCGATGTACACTGACAACGCCGTGCCACGGCATCTGGATGAGTTGCGCGATTATCTGAAACAGCACAAACCCGTTGCCGTCGGCGAAATCGGCCTGGATTTCTTCATTCCGCACTACGACCAGACCCGGCAGGAGCATTTCTTCGTCGAACAACTCAAGCTGGCGCGCGAGTTCGATCTGCCCGTACTGCTGCATATCCGCCGCGCCCAGGACACCATCCTCAAGCACCTGCGCCAGATCAAGGTTTGCGGAGGTATTGCGCATGCCTTCAACGGCAGCCACCAGCAGGCGGACGAGTTCATCAAGCTCGGTTTCAAGCTCGGCTTCGGCGGCGCAATGACCCACTCGCGCGCCACCAAACTGCGCGAACTTGCCGCCACTCTGCCGCTGGAGAGCATTGTGCTGGAGACCGATGCGCCGGATATTCCGCCGGATTTTCTGGGGAAGGGGCTTCCAAACGAGTCGAAGTATCTGCCGCGCATCGCGCAAACATTGGCTGAGCTACGCGGAGTGTCGCCGGATGAGATTGCGCGGGCGACAACGGTGAATGCACTGAGTGTATTGCACAAAATGTAAACCCCCACGTCATTCCGGCGCTTCCATTCAAAATGTCTTTAAGGTTTTGTCTCCGCTTTGAGGAGAGCATTCATTTATTCACTGGAATCCAGCCTACGCCGGAATGACGGTAGCTTTATAATCCGCGCCATGCCAAACACCACCCCACCCCAATTCACCCGCACCCACATCCTGCTCGGCGATGAAGGTATCGCCAAGCTCAAGAACAAGCACGTCTTTATCGCCGGTCTGGGCGGCGTCGGCTCCTATTGCGCGGAAGCCATGGCGCGGGCGGGCATCGGCAGGCTCACCCTGCTCGACCATGATGTGGTCGCTGTCAGCAATATCAACCGCCAGTTGCCCGCGCTGCTTTCCACCGTGGGTCAATCCAAGGCCGAGCTGATGCGCGCGCGCATCGCCGACATCAATCCGGACTGTCAGGTGACACTGTTGCAGGAATTTCTCACCATCGACAACGTGAACGACCTGGTACCGGGCGATGTGGATTACGTGATGGATTGCATCGATTCATTGTCATGCAAGGTGGCGCTGGTGGTGGAAAGCCACAAGCGCGGGCTGAAAGTCGCCTCCAGCATGGGGGCGGGCAACCGGCGTGACCCGTCGCATATCAAGGTGGCGGACATCAGCAAGACGGACAAATGCGCGCTGGCAAAACAGATGCGGCAAAAATTGCGCAAGCATCACGACATCCACAAGGGCATCCTGACGGTGTTCTCGGACGAGCATCCGAGCGCACCGCTGCCGCCGGAAC
>JAYTUW010000087.1:0-49144 GCA_043744345.1 Sideroxydans sp.
GTCTCACCAGTAGTTTCATCAATGACGCGGCGATTTGTTCATTTGCTCAGTTCCGTTCTGGATGCTATGGCGCTGTCTTGAAATATGGAAACATCAATAATAAGGGAGGGAGCATGAAGCTTTGGCTGGTATGGGCGGGTTCGTTCTGGTTGGGTTCCCTCGCGATGATGGCCTTCATGCTTGCCGCGTTTGCAGGCGGAGGTATCGCGAATGGGGGCAGGGCGGGTGCGTGGGGTCTGCGATTCCTGGATTTTTCATTGCTTGCGCTGCCTGCACTGTGCATCGTGGCGATGGTGATGCTGTGGGTGGCCTATTCCAAAGATTGGGGAACGGCCCACTATTGGTGGAACGCGTTCCCGCTGCCTTTCCTGTTCGCTTACTTGTTGGTTCTGTTGTTTGTGTGGAAGTGACCGGAACCGCGGCAGGTCATGTCTTGTTCAAGCCGGACAGCCAACTATTCGCGACCAAACAAGGACGGCTTTAACTCGCCAACCTTTTCAATTCATCGTATCCGGATGGTGGTTCAGTGTTTCAGGTTGGCGGAAAAGATTGCCTTGGTTTTTTCGGAGAATTTGAATTCGTTGAATGCGCGTTCGATCTCGGCCTGATTGCGGCCTTGCGAATGGTCTTCGAAACTGATGCCGATAGCTTTGCCGTTGGCGGCCAGAGTCTGGAAAGCAAAACGCCACAGCTGCACTTCAGCCAGGCGCTCACGCAGTTCGGCTTCCCTTGAAATCTTGATACCTGCTTTTTTCAGTGAATCCAGAAACTGCTCGAAGGATTCGTTGCTCAGACTGCCCATTTTGTTCTCCTTGGGAGTGCGGTGTTATCCGCCTATAGCCCAATAACGGTAGATTGGTGTTTCGGTTGACACGAGGGAGGGAATTCAATGGGAATTGAATCGCAATCTTGATGGGAATTATTAATAAATATCACAGATTTAACCCCCAATTATTGGCCGACTTATGGTTTATCGACAGTTCACATTGCCGGATATACAAAAACCATCTCTGATGTATTGGTTTATCGCCTGAGCATTTAGTTCCGTGCGCCAGTTGAATTTTGATTGCTGCACCAGCAAGGCGGCGAAGCTGTCCATGTCTGTCGCCAATCCGAGACTGGCTAGATAGGTTTCCAGCGTCCGGTTGGGATCGACATAGGTGCGGGTTCCGGCAATTGAAGTGGTGTCGCCGGTGCGTGTGCGATAGTCGGCCAGGCTGACATAGTGGGTTCCGGTCGCTGAGAACCATCTGGATGGGTCAAGCGTGGACGAGTAGTAGTTGTCGTGGAAGATGCCTTGTTCTGTCAGATCATTGAACATCAGCGGGGCGGTGACTTGTATCTCGTTGCCGGAGAATCTGATGCCGCTCTGGTTGCCGGGGTTCTGGAAGGATATCTGCGGGTTGACGCCCACAATGTTGTAGAAGATGTTGTTGGTGTATTCGACGCCGGTGGTATCGCCGACAGAATGTAAGGCATAGGTGTTGTTCACCACGGCGCTGTCGCCCCAGCTCGCGAAGATGTTGCCCTGTACCACTCCGCCGCGCCAATCCTGAACATCCAATCCCCAGCCCAGGGTGCGGCTGGTGGGTTGGGTGCGCCCGATATGCATCATGATGTTGTTGGTGACATGGATGTTGCGCCAGCGCGGGCCGTTGTGCTGGTTATCGTTGCCGCCCAGACTGATGCCGATCTCGCCTTCCACATAGAGGTTGTCGTCGATCTGCAGATTCCAGGTATTGACCTGGTTGAGGCCGGACGGCGTGTTGGACGTGAACTTGCTGCCGATGCTGGACGCGCGCAGGAACAGATTCTTTCGGAATATGGTATTTCTGGTCTCGGCAAAATAGGTGTTGTGATTGAAGAAGGTGGCTCCCCCATTGGTCGGATTGTTATTTACGGCTTGCTGGTACCAGCCGTTGTGGTCAAAGGTGTTCTCTTCCAGCAGGATGGAAGCGCGGTCTGAATACAGGCCCTGGGAATGGTCGGCAGATGAATAATTGTTGGTAAAGATGTTGCGGCGCACGATGACATCCGTGAGGACCGGCGCGGTCGTGAGGGGCGATTGCAATACATTGCCGTCAAACCAGTCGAACCAGCAGTCTTCGATCAACAGCCCTCCCACGACGCTGTTGTTATATCCACCCAGGGCATTGAGTCCCGAAACGTCGCTATTGAAGCCGGTGAAGTCCGGCGAGGCCGGGTTGCGCTGCGAGGCGACGAACTGAATGCCGATTACCGCGGAGAAGCTCGCCCGGCTCAGATCCACGCCGTAGAACTTGATGACAGGGCGCGCCGAGCTTGAGCCGTAGTAACCCAGAACGGAACGTTCGGTGGCAGAGCGTCCCGCTTTCGGATAAAGGGTGGCGTTCGCTGACCATGTCTCGCCGCGTTTTAGCAGGAGGTAGTCGTGGTGTTGTTGCGAGTTTGCGCCAGCGCTGCCGTGATCGTGGCATAGGGAAGAATGGTGCCGGTTGGATTGAACGGGTCGTTGCCGATCTCGGAATCCGAAGGAAGATAGAATTTTGCGGTGCTGTCGTTACCCGCGCTTGAAACGTAGATCAGGCGTGAGTCCGCCGATGGGGTGAGGATGGACCATCCCTGCGCGTCTTTTGCGTGTTGGGAGAAGTTCGCTTCCCATGCCGCAGGTGATTCGGTGACCGCTGGAACCGGACTGGCCATGCCGGGTGAGCCGCCGCAACCGTTTAACAGAAGAATTGAAATAGAAGCAACGCACATCCAAATCTTGAAAAGCATCCCGTACTCCCTAGTGAGTCGTGCAGAAACCAGTATTTATTATAGGGGTAATCATGACTTTGAATGGTGCCTACGTTTCAATCTGGCAGGGCTGCTTCCGGTTGGGCCTGTAACGGGTACTCTCGGAGAGCTTGCTGCTCACGCGAATCGTGGCGGGGTAAGAAAGGTATAATCAGCTAAGGTCACGCTTCCTTTTCATGCATGCAAAGCGACAGGTTGATCCGGCTGCGCCTTTGCTGTTTTGCAGGCATCCCCGGATTCTGCATTTTTCATCCCCTTTACCCCGATTGCCCACATGACGATTTCGATCCGGAACGGTGAAACATTCATCACCAGCAAAGACGCATCACTTGAATCATCCATTCGCACACTGCGCGCAAAACTGGAAGCCATCGGCTTTCATGTCGAGGAACGCTCCTGGCTGAATGAGATTGAGAACATCTGGTCGGTGCATGTGAGCGACCGCGATTGCCCGCGACTGTTCAGCAACGGCAAAGGCGGCTCGGAACTGGCGGCACGCGCCAGCGCGCTGGGCGAGTTCTTCGAACGCCTGAGCACCAATTATTTCTGGACTCATTTCTATCTGGGCGGGAGCATCAGCTGCGGCGAGTTCGTGCATTATCCGAACGAGCAGTGGTTTGCTGTGCAGGGCGACAAATGGCCTGCCGCACTGCTGACACCGGAGTTGCAGAAGTTCTACAACCCGCAGGGCGGGGTGTTGGCCAGCCAGCTGGTCGATCTCAATTCCGGCAATGCGGAGCGCGGCATCTGTGCCATTCCCTACCGGCGTTTGCGCGATGACAAGACGGTATTGTTCCCTGTCAATTTGATCGGCAACCTGTATGTGAGCAATGGCATGTCGGCGGGCAACACGCTGAAGGAGGCGCGCACGCAGGCGCTGGCCGAGATATTCGAGCGCGACATCAAATTCCGCATCATCCGCGATGGGATCTGTCTGCCCGATGTGCCCGAAGAAGTCATCGCGCGCTATCCGCGCATCGCTGCCGGTATCAGCGGGTTGCGCGCGGCGGGATACGGCGTTTTGGTCAAGGACGCTTCGCTGGGCGGAAAGTATCCGGTGATGAACGTCACCCTGCTGCACCCGCAGGATCAGGGCTGCTTCGCCAGCTTCGGCGCACATCCGCGATTCGAGGTGGCGCTGGAGCGCGCGCTGACCGAGTTGCTGCAAGGCCGTGCACTGGATGCGTTGAAAGGATTTCCCGCGCCCGGGTTCGATATGGAGGAGATCGCCGACGCGCAAAATCTGGAAATCCATTTCGTCGATTCCAGCGGGGTGGTCAGCTGGGAATTCTTGCGCGATACGCCGGACTTCGAGTTTGTGGACTGGAACTTCGGGACGACCACCGATGAAGATTACCAGTGGTGTTGCGATGCGATACATGCCGGGGGGCGCGACATCTATGTGGCCGATTTTACCCATCTGGATGTTTATGCCTGCCGCATCTTGGTGCCCGGCATGTCGGAGATCTATCCTGTCGAAGACCTGCAATGGCAGAACAACTCTGCAGGGAATCTGGTGCGACCGGCCTTGTTGCGCGTGCAGGAATTGGACGAGGATGAGTGCGGCGAGTTGTTCGATACCCTGCTCGATCTGGATCAGGCCGACAATCTTGCCGTGACCACCCTGATCGGTTTGGCGGCAGACCCCGGCAGTGTGTGGGCGGACTTGCGCGTGGGCGAGCTGAAAACTTTGCTGGCACTCGCCACCGGGGATGAAGACGAGATACTCGATGGTTGCACCTGGATCGGCCAATTGGATGAGCTTAATGAAGCGCGGGCACGCGTGTACCGCTGCATTGCGCATCTGGTTCTCATCGGGGAGCGGTCGAAGGCCGGATCAACAGCGTCCTACTCGGCCAATCTGCAACTGATGTACGGGGCGGACACCCTGCAACTGGCACAACAACTGCTGAGTCGCGAGACACGATTTTTCGGCCTGGGAAATTTGGGGGAGAACATGGAGGGCAGCGACATGCACTCCCGGCTGCTGGACGCGTACCGCAAGGTGCGGGCAGCGCACTAGGTCTTGATGTTCAGATCATTCGCGTAAGGCTTGCTGGGATACTGGAAGGCGATCGGACCGTCCGGTTCTGCATTCAGGAACTGGTGGACGAAAGGGTCTTGGGATTTTTTCATTTCGTCGACAGTGCCCTGCGCCGCCACAACACCGTTGTGGATGAAATACAGGTAGTCGACAACCTTGAGCGACGCCATCAGATCATATGTCACCACGATTGAGGTCGTGCCGAGCGCATAGTTCAGCGTGCGAATGAGGTTGGCGATGGTGTTCAGCGAGATCGGGTCGAGTCCGGCGAAGGGTTCGTCGTAGATGACCAATGGCGGATCGGTAACAATCGCCCGTGCCAGAGCCACGCGGCGCTCCATGCCGCCCGACAGATCACCGGGCATCAGGTTCCTGGCATTGCGCAATCCGACCGCGTTCAATTTCATCAGCACTAGATCATGGATGACTTCTTCCGGCAGGTCGGTATTCTCGCGTAGCGGGAAGGCCAGGTTGTCGTAGACGGACATATCCGTGAACAGGCCGCTGACCTGGAACATCATGCCCATCTGCCGGCGCAGTGTGTACAACTCGTCGGTGCCGAGCTGGTGAACGATTTCCCCCATGAACTTCACGCTGCCCCGCAATGGATGCAACTGGCCGCCAATATGGCGCAGCAGGGTGGATTTTCCGCAACCGCTGGGACCCATGATCCCGACGATCTTTCCCCTTGGAATGGTGAGATTGATGCCCTTGAGCACTTTGAGTGGACCGTGCGAAAAGTGCAGGTCGCTGACCTCGATGAGATTTTCCATGCTTCGAACCCCCGCTGGTTTCCTGGTGAGATTCTCACACGCCGCAGGATGAAAATATACTGCGCCATCCGCGATCACTGCAACGTATGCGCCTTACAGCCCTGAATCTGTTGTGTGCTCCGGGGCAACTTCATACCGCGATAGTCAGCTCCAGTCTGGACGAGTAATATGCCAGCGCTTGTTGCCAGAACGGTCATGATGATATACCGAGTGGACGGTTGGAATTGTCTTTCAACCCTGCAGGTTCAATTCCGCAAAATCGGACGCTGATGAGTCAGTTGGTCAACAAGGGTATCGGCAACGAGCAGATTGCAACTGACTGGTGTGGTAATTTGAAATCAAACTCTGGAGGCTGTCGTGTGCAAGGCATGTATTCTGGCGGGTGCATTCATATTGTCGTTCTCAGCACATGCCGCCACACTGGATGCGACAGGCGTTGGAGAAGTTGAACACCTGTTGTCGTATCTGAAGTCTTCTGGCAAATAGTGTTCCCATCCATCGAACCCGCATATGATCCGACTCGACAGATCAATTAACGCCTGGGGCCGTCCCGATTTTGAGACCGTTCTCAAGGCGGAAGTCGCGGAACTCGGTGTTGATCAACTGCCGTTGCAGCAGGGACTGGTCTACAGCAGCCATGTGGCCAAAGCACCGGTGACATTGGTCGTGCATGGCGCTATCGAGACCGGAGATTCCCTTTGCATCAGGGTCGGGATCTTCTATCAGGGAATCACTGCCGGTTGCAGTTGCGCGGATGATCCGACGCCCCTCGGTGAATGCAACGAGTATTGCGAAGTCCGTATAGATATCAACAAACGAACAGCACTGGCGACGATCACGCTGTCGGCTGAATGAGCGGCCAAAAAAAAGAGGGCTCGAAGCCCCCTTTTTTATTTCCCGATGTCGCCGGGCTTACAGTCTTGTGATGTGCTCGCCTTCAACCTTGACCTTGTCGCCTGCCATGACGCCGGGAGCCGTGTCTGAACGCAGGACACGTTCTTCGCCGTTTTCCATTTTTACCGTCACGTCATAGACCTTGGACTTCTTCATGTTTTCCTCGATCTTGTTTCCGGCGATCGCGCCGCCAACCACACCCGCGATGGTGGCCAGATCGCGACCCGTGCCTTGTCCGACCTGGTTGCCGACCACGCCCCCCGCTACGCCGCCTGCGATCACGCCCAAGCCGGAGCCTTTGCCTTTCTGTTCGATCTCATTGACGGATACGACCACGCCGCAATTTTCGCAGGCGATTTTCTTGACGGGTGCCGGTTTGGGTTGTGCGGCATGAACCGGTTTCGCTGCCGGTTTGGGGGACTCGATTTTCGTTTCCGGAGCCGGTGCAGAAGTTGCCGCTGCAGCAGAAGCTGCTGCAGCCGCTTGCTCCTTGGCTTTCTCTTCCGCGAGTGCCGCCTTGACCTGGGCTGCGATTTCTTCGCTGGATGGTTTTTGCGAGCAGCCGCCGAATGCCAGCAGGGTGATTACGGTCAAAAGGGCGAGTGCGCTGTTGCGAGTTGTGTGGGAGTTCAAAATAGCCTCTGTATGGTTGTGTGAATGATCAAGCGCAAAACGTGCCGTTTATGCATTTTCGCGGCGCCGCAATTGCGTCACTTTGAATATCGGTAGGCGGGTTGGTTCAATCCGTTTTCGAAATCAGAGTGACGGTATTGTAATAATGTTTATGCGCTCAGCAAGATAAGACCGAAAAATATTTTTTCGGACGTGCGGGTATCTGCGGCAACCCGGTACGTCGTGAGAATTTAATGCACTTTGTCATCGAAATATCTGTCCGGTACGTTATAGGGTTACGCAAACAGAGAAGGATGTTTATGAAGACCCTACGCACAACAGCATTTATATCAATACTTTTTACCAGCATGCTGGCCCATGCGGGCGAGCCTTCCGTCAGCGTTACAGTCAGTGGCGAAATCACTCCCGGGGTCTACGGGGAAGTTCAGATCGGCAATGCGCCACCCCTGCTGGTCTATGCGCAACCGCTGATAATTTCCCCGCGTCCGCATCACGATGAGGGACGGCCTGTGTATATGCATGTGCCGCCCGGGCACGCGAAGCACTGGGCACGTCATTGCCGCGAATACAACGCCTGTAACCGGCCTGTCTATTTCGTAAGATCGGCAGAGTACGAGCCTGACTACCGGAACCATCGGGACGAGATGCGTGGAAATGAACACCGGGATGAACGCCGGGGTGATGACCGCAGGGACGATGGAGACCGGGGCGAAGGAAGAAGCCGGGATCATGGAAACAATGGTCACAGAGGCGAAGGGCGCGACTAGGTTCGCTGCTTGATATTTTTGTGGCGGTCTCAGCGCTTGATAAATCGCCCGCGAGGGCGATTTTTTTTGGAGGCAAGTTGCGGCATTGATGAACTTTATTCCATCACCACTATCAGAGTATGGCCCGTTCAAAATGACTTCCGAATCGGAAGGCGCTTGGCTTGCAAATCATTTCGTCAGCATATGTATCTCGACGGTTTGCTTGCAGCCCATATACAATGAAGTGATATAAGCCCAAACGCAGGTAATAATCTGATGAAGTTGCCTTCTTTGCCCTGGAACAGATTTCCTTTCAACGTTAACTTCAGATCGCATGCCAAGGCAATTCGGCTGACTGTTTTGCTCCTGTTGCTGGCATTGTCCGGTTACACCCTCTATCTCGATTTCACCATTCGCGACGCTTTCGAAGGCCGCAAATTCGCTTTGCCGGCCCGTGTTTACGGACGTGCGCTGGAAGTGTATCCCGGACTGAAACTGTCGCCAGCGCAATTCGTGGACGAGCTGAAAGCACTCAGTTACCACGAGCATCCCGAGCCGAACGAGGGCGGGACTTACAAATTCACGCTGACCGGGATAGAACTCACGACACGGGACTTCGTATTCGGGGACGGTCCGCAAACCGGGCAGCGATTGCGTGTGGACTTTGCCGACGGCAAGGTATCCCTGTTGCAGGTGCGCGGCAGTCCCGACGTCGATCTTCCCCTGTTGCGCATGGAACCGCCGCTCATCGGTGGCATCTATCCCGGCCACAATGAAGACCGGGCACTGTTAAAACTCGACCAGTTTCCCAAGCCGCTGATCGACGCGCTGATCTCCATAGAGGACCGCAAGTTTTATTCACATTGGGGCATTGATCCGCGCGGTATTGCGCGCGCACTGTTCAAGACGCTTACCGGGCAGCGCATCGAGGGCGGCAGCACGATCACCCAGCAACTGGTGAAGAACTTCTTCCTGACTTCGGAACGCACCCTGACGCGCAAAGGGACTGAAGTGCTGATGTCCCTGCTGCTTGAGTTCCACTACAGCAAGGACGAGATTCTCGAGACTTATCTCAACGAGATATTTTTGGGGCAGGATGCCACGCGTGCCATTCACGGTTTCGGACTGGCCAGTCATTTCTATTTTGACCGCCCGGTCGAGAGACTTGAACTCCAGGAGCTTGCGACGCTGGTTGGCATGGTCAAGGGACCGGCGGTGTACGATCCGCGCAAGAATCCGGAGCTGGTGTTGCAGCGCCGCAATCTTGTGTTGCAGGAGATGGTGCGCCTGAATGCCATCACCCAGGCGCAGTTCGTTGCGGCACGCCAGAAGCCGCTGGGGGTGATCCATCGCGCACCCACCGGCACTTCGCCGTATCCGGCGTTCCTGCAGTTGGTGCATCGCCAATTGCAGCGCGACTACCGCGAAGAGGATCTGCGCAGCGAGGGCCTGCGCATCTTCACCACGCTGGACCCGCGCGTGCAGCGGCAGGCCGAGCAGGCGCTGACGCAGCGTCTGGCCGAGATCGAGAAGGCGCGCCGGATGCCCGCCAACACACTGGAAGGGGCGGTCGTGGTGAGCAGTACGCAGCAGGGCGAGATACTGGCTCTGGTGGGCGGTCGCGAAGCGCGCTACGCAGGATACAACCGTGCCGTGGACGCGTTGCGTCCGATCGGTTCGCTGGCCAAACCCATCGTTTTTCTCACCGCGCTGGAAAAGCAGGATCGTTACTCGCTGGTCACTCCGCTGGATGACAGTCCGCTGGTGTGGCGTCAGGCGGGCACCAGCGACTGGAAGCCGCAGAACTACGATCACCAGTTCCACGGACAGGTTCAACTGCGTACCGCGCTGGCGCATTCGTATAACGTCTCCACCGCGCGCCTCGGTATCGAGCTGGGTGTGGGCACCATCCTCGACAAACTGCCGCAATACGGCATCGAGCGCCGTCCGCCGCCTTTCGCCTCGTCGCTGCTGGGTGCTTTCGAGATGTCGCCGGTCGAAGTGGCGCAGCTTTACCAGACATTTGCCGACGGCGGTTTCCGCACCCCGCTGCGCGCCATCCGCGAAATCGTCACCGCAGAGGGCAAGCCGTTGCAGCGCTTTCCGCTCAACGTCGAACCCGTCGCCGCACCGGCACCCGTGTTTCTGCTGACGAATGCATTGCAGGGGGTGGTGCGCGAGGGTACGGCGCAGTCGTTGACGAACTGGCTGCCCGCCGAGCTGAATGTGGCGGGCAAGACCGGAACCACGGACGATCTGCGCGACAGCTGGTTCGCCGGATACACCGGGGACCGGGTGGCTGTGGTATGGGTAGGTCGAGACGACAACAAGTCTTCCGGCTTGACCGGTGCATCGGGGGCCATGACCGTGTGGGGCGAGATGATGAAGAACATCGAACCCGAACCTTTGCTGCCTACCGTGCCGGAGGAGATCGAGATGGTGAACGTGGACCCGGTCAGCGGGGCGCGCTATGACGACGAATGCAAGACCGGTATCATGCTGCCGTTCATCAAAGGATCGGAGCCCAAGGAACGATCGGCTTGTGCCTTTGTTTCAGAAGTTGCCCCGCATGCCGAGGATGTGCCGGTGGTCGTCAAGCCTGAGACTAAAACCGAAGTGAAGCCCGAGCCCAAACAAGAGCCGAAGAAGAACTGGTTACAGAGGTTATTCAATTGACAAGACGATTCCGCATATTTCTCTTTGCAACATCAATGGTGTTGCTGGCCGGATGCGCCGGTGTTCCCGTGCAACCGTCGGCAAGCCCGGTTCCTTCCGAAACGGTTCTTCCGGACGTGATACTCCCGCCAACCGGTGAAGCGCCCATCGTCGTGCCGGTACCTGAGCAGAAGCCGGTCATGTCCCGCAACCAGGCTGTCCTTGCCTTGTTGGACCGTTCGCAGACCGATATCCAGTCCGGCCAGCGCGAATCGGCAGGTGCTTCGCTGGAACGTGCGTTGCGCATAGAGCCGCGCAATGCCTGGTTGTGGCAGGAGCTTGCGCAGTTGCGCCTGAGCCAGGGGCAGTATGCACAGGCAATCTCCCTTGCAAAAAAATCAATCAGTTTTGCGGGCAAGGAAAAACGTTTGCTGGCGCTCGACTGGCGTGTGATCGGCAATGCGCGCGTCGCGTTGGGCACGCCGGCAGAGGCAGAGCAAGCGTTCAAGGTCGCCGCAGATATCGAGCAAGCGGCTCAATTGGAAGCGAACCACGGCTTCTGATCCGACGCAGGCTTTACGCAATTGTCGGTCGATCTGGCGTGTCGTCTGTCCCGGCTGAAATATTTTCATTCCGTTTAACCCCGTTTCGCTCATCCCCCCGTTTATAGCTGACATGCCATGCAATTTCGCGTGGCTGTCCGATCAACCGATCCATAAACTGCGAGGATGCGATGAATCCCCTACTCAAGAACCTGTTGTTTTCCGGCGTGCTGTTGCTGGCCGCCTGTGCCAACCAGAATCAGAATCAGGCAAGTACCGAACCTGTTTTGCCCCCGACATCCGCGGTTACTGACTCCGGAGCAGACAACTCCGCAGGAGACAAGCGGGGGGAGCAACCCCGAAAAACAGACGAGTTGTCTGCGGTTGGAGTTGCACTCAACAAGAGTCAGGAACGAGCAGTTGCCGCACCTGTAGCAAGGAAAATAATGAATCTTGGTGAGGCGGGGGCGATCTATCCCTCGTCGGCTGCCCCCATGGTTGCCATGCCGTATTTGCAGCAAGACCGGGAAGAGCGCGAGCAATACGGAACGATTGCCGAAAATCCTGTCAGGCTGGTGGCCGAAGCACCGGTCTCGACGTTCAGCATTGATGTGGACACCGGGAGCTATTCGAATGTACGGCGCCTGTTGAACGAGGGGCGCCTGCCTCCGGCGGATGCGGTACGCGTGGAGGAGCTGATCAATTACTTCCCCTATACGTACGCACTGCCCAGGGACAATGCACCGTTTGCCGTGCATACCGAAATGGCACCCGCACCCTGGAACCCGAATCACACTCTTTTGCGTATCGGCATCAAGGGGCAGGATATTGCCAAGACAAGCCTGCCGCCCTCCAATCTGGTGTTTCTGGTGGATGTATCGGGGTCAATGGGTTCTCCCGAACGGCTGCCGTTGTTGAAGTCGGCGCTCAAATTCCTGGTGAACCAGTTGCGTGCGCAGGACAGGGTGTCGCTGGTGACCTATGCATCCGGTACTCAGGTGGTGCTGGAACCCACCTCCGGTTCGCAAAAGACAAAGATTATCGCGGCGCTGGAAAACCTGAGGGCAGGCGGCTCCACCAGCGGTGCTGCCGGGATCACCCTGGCGTACAGCATGGCCGAACAGTCCTATATCAAGGGCGGTATCAACCGTATCTTCCTGGCGACGGATGGCGATTTCAATGTCGGCATCACCAATTTCGACGAGTTGAAGAACATGGCGGAAGAGAAGCGCAAGAGCGGTGTGTCGCTTTCCACGCTGGGTTTTGGCGTGGGTAACTACAACGAGAAACTCATGGAGCAACTGGCCGATGCGGGCAACGGTAACTACTCTTACATCGACACGCTGAATGAAGGCCAGAAAGTACTGGTGGACGAGATGACTTCGACGCTGGCCACCATCGCCAAGGATGTGAAGATCCAGATCGAATTCAACCGCAACGTGGTGAGCGAGTACCGGCTGGTGGGGTATGAGAATCGCATGCTCAAACGCGAGGATTTCAACAATGACAAGGTGGATGCGGGCGAAGTCGGGGCCGGACATACCGTGACCGCGATCTATGAACTTACTCTCAAGGGCAAGACCGGCAGCGTCGATGCGCTGCGCTACGGCAGCGAGAAAGCTCCCGACACGAACAAAACCGGCGAACTGGCGTTTCTGCGTCTGCGTTACAAAGCGCCCGATGGCGATGTATCGAAACTGATCGAGTGGCCGTTACAGCGCCAGGACGTAAAACCCGGTTTTGATCAGGCCTCAACGGAGTTTCGCTTCGCCGCGGCGGTGGCGGCATTCGGCCAGCAGTTGCGCGGCGGCACGCACACCGGCGGGATGACTTATAACGACATTGCCAAAATTGCAGCCGAGGCCCGGGGAGCGGATGCCTACGGATATCGCGGCGAGTTCCTGCGGCTGGTCCGTCTGGCGCAGTCACTATCCACTGGAAAGCCGACGACTGTGATGGTCGAATAGGAAATGCTGCGGTGATTTGCCGAGTGATCAGGAATAGAAAACAATTTGTTCGGCGTTTCCATTCCTGCTCACTTATACTCTCCGCCCATGCGCGAAGAGGTGGACGACGAACAACTGATGGAACTCTATCGTGACGGTGATGCAGGGGTTTTCGATATCCTGTATCGCCGCCACAAGGGCGGGCTGTACCGTTATCTGTTCCGACTCTGCAAACAGCAAAGCATTGCCGACGAGTTGTTCCAGGATGTCTGGAGCAACATCATCCGCAGCCGGGAACGTTACCAGCCGACTGCCAAGTTCAGCACTTTCCTGTATCAGGTTGCCCATCACCGGTTGATCGACCACGTACGCCAAAACCCCGAAATACATTTGTCGCTGGATGCCGAGAATGAAGAGTCGGAAAGTCTGGTCGAACAGCTTCCCGCCGACCCCGGTGGCCAACCGGAAATACTGGTTGAACGCAAACGTCTGGTCGAAAATCTGGTCAATAACATTGAGGCGCTTCCCGCCCTGCAACGCGAAGCCTTTTTGTTGCGCGAAGAAGCGGGGTTGTCGCTGGAGGAAATTGCGCAGGCAACCGGGGTTACTCAGGAAACAGCCAAGAGCCGGTTGCGTTATGCGGTTGCCAAGTTGCGTGATGGATTGAAAGGTCTGCGATGAGCCAGGATCGTGAATTGGAAACATACCTGCAGGGCAAAGGCGACTTGTCGCAGTTGTATGCAGACGCGCAAAAAGTTGAGCCTCCCGCGCATCTGGATGCGGCCATTCTGGCGCAAGCGCACCGGGCGGTGAATGCGCGTCCCGGCATCAAACCCAGACGCCGCTGGGCCGTTCCGCTGGGGATGGTGGCCAGCCTGTTCGCGGTCGTGATGATCGGTTTGCAGTTGCCCTACCTGCTGAAAGAACCCGTTTCACTGCAATCGCCCACGGAAGCAAAAGTTGCCGCCGTGATGGATCAACGTGCGGCAGAACCGGCACCCGCGCTGCAGCCCGGTGAGCGCAAGGATATTCAGGTCGGAAATGAAGAAAAGTCGGAAATTACCGGAAATAAACCCGTGTTGACGGAAGCAGGTGCTTATGCCCCGCCAGCCGCGCCGAGGGCGGCAGCACCGATGCCGGCTATGCCTGCGCCGGTCATGCCAGCCAAACGCCTTGAAATGAAGGAGAGTGCGGCTGTCGAAAACATGGGCGCATTATCAAGAGAGAAGAAATCCGCCAATACCGGCGAGAGCATTGTGAATGATGCTCTTGAGCAGCGTGTTCCTGCCGCTGCCGTGCTGGCTGCCCCGCAGCGGGCGCAAACGGGACGCGCACTGCAGGAAGCCGAAGCGGATGGAAAAGCCCCGCTCCCGGAAGAATGGCTGATGCGCATCAAAAAACTGAAGCAGGACGGGAAACTGGAAGAAGCCGGGAAAGAACTGGCAGCTTTCAAGAAACGCTACCCGGATTTCCCGGTTCCGGCCGGGATTGAGGTTAGGTGATGTCGCCGGGTTATGTTTTTTTGCCGGGCAGCGAAGGCATGGCATCACGATGCATATTGCCCATCGTGCTTGCGCCAAAGGAGAAAATCAAAAGGCAATGCCGTTGTTTCAAGCCGACTCGGGCTGGCGCTATCGCGTACAACCTGTCGCGTCTTTCTCGCTTCTCACTTAGTCGTATGCGCTTTACTTCGACCCTGATCACATTGGCATTGCTGCTCGGCGGCACGGGGTGTAGCCAGACCGTCCTGCTTGCCAAACACGATTACGAAAAAAGCCAGGCCAGCTTCATAAAGGGAGACACCAATGAAGCTTTGCTGGATTTGCCCGCGGGAGCAGAGCAGGGCACGTTCATTCATGCGATGGAGAGTGGCTACCTGAACCTGATTCAGGGCAAAGCCGAAATCAAGCCGCTGCAAAAGCAGGCGCAAATTCTGGACAATCGCGTGCGCTACCATGTGTCGCGCGAGGCCAAGACCTTCTTCTATCTGCAGACTCCCGAAGACTATTACGCTTCGGAGCACGAGGTCATCTGGTTGCATCTGCTGCTGGGCTGGGACTACTCGCTCAAGGGGCAGTACGAGAGCGCCTGCGTCGAGGCGCGTATCGCAGGCAGTCTGCTGACGTTGCCATGGAGCCCGGTCGGGCATTTCGACGATCCGACCATGCGGCTCTTTCTGGCGGGCCTGTGGGCCATGTGCGGTGAATGGCGCGAGGCGCAAGTCGACCTGCGAGCGGCATGGGTGTTGGACAGTAGTCTTACCTGGGCCAGGGAACTGGGAAACCGCGATCTGGCACCCGCACATCTGTTCGTCGTTCTGGGCGGTCCAGGCCCCGAGCCGATCTGGTCTCCCGAATTTACCCTCAATCCCCTGCGTTCGGAGCGCAAGGTCAGCTTCAAACTGCGCGGCGAGAAAAGTGCGCTTGCGCTCGGCGACAGTTCCGGCACAACGATTCAAACACACCTTTCTCCCGATGCGAGTAACTGGTACGCGCGCCATGTGGAACGCGAGAGCGAATTGCACGAGCTCATCTCGGACTCTGCATATGGTGGCAAAGCCGCCGTGAGTGGAGCCGTTGCAGCCGCCAAAATCACGACCTCCACCGGAGTCGGTGTTGGCCTGGGGGTGGGAGGATCCATCGCGGGGGCAGCTGTTCTCTATCTCGGTGCGAAGGCGAACTCCGACTCCCTGATGGGTTTCGGTCTGGCCATTGCGGGTGCCAGTATCAAACGGGGCTTGGAGATATCGAGGTTGGGTTATGAAGAGAGCACCAGCGAGTTTTCCCATCAACTCGATCCCAGCGAGAACTACCGCTTCGTGCGCTATCTTCCTGAGTACCTTTGGATGGGATGGAGCGACAAGCCGCTCGTCTATCCGGTTACACTGCGCACCCCCATCGCGCAAGCAACCCTGGCCCGTCCCGGCGTGGTCAACAAAGGGATATCGGTCAGTATCGGGTTCCTGCCGGATGTTCGTGGAAACGCCCGCGACTTCGGGTTTGGCGGGGGATACCGGTGAATGGAGTTATTGCCAGTCCGTGCAAGTCGTGAAACCAACGGGGAGTCCAGATCATGAATTTTAAATTGGTATTGTTGTTGCTATTTTCAATGCTGCCTAATTTGGCTGCTGCCGGTTCATACAGGTGCCAGGATGCGAACGGCTACTACGCCTACTCAAACAAACCTTGCGCCACCGAAGCTGTCGAAGAAAATTCGCAAGAGCTGTCGCCATCCCAGGATCCCCAGTCTGGGCAGAATCCGAACGGCAGAGAAGCCTATACCAAGAACATGGAGCCGATGCGTTCTCCCGATGCCGCCACACAGGCTTGTTTCAGTTATTTGAATACTACGGCTCGTTTCCCGGATCCTTCCACGACCAGGCTGCTGTCCAGCTCAAGGAAGTGGGTGTCCGTGAGAAATGTCGGCGCACGACAGATGGTGAACATTGCCGTCACGTCGATGAACGCAGCGGGAATGTACGTGGGCGTGCAATCGTACAGCTGCCTGCTCATGGGGGACGGTGTGACCGTGAACACGAGCCCTTACGAGTTGCTGTAGCAGGCCTGTTACAGTTTCGGATTACTGACAGATATTTCCATTATGACAACGATCATTCAAGACCTGGAACCGCGCTCTGTCTGGGCGCACTTCGCCACGCTGTGCGCGATACCCCGCCCCTCGCTACATGAGGAGGCCTTGCGCCGGTACCTGATTGATTGGGCGCGGGCGCGACATATCGACACTATTGTCGATGAAGTCGGCAACCTGATCCTGAAGAAGCCGGCCAGTCCCGGTTGCGAGTCCATGCCCGGCGTCATCCTGCAGGGGCATCTGGACATGGTGTGCCAGTCCAATACCGGAACGCAGCACGATTTCGAGCACGACCCGATCAATGCGGTTTTGCGAGACGGCTGGGTGGTTGCCGAGGAGACAACACTGGGTGCGGACAACGGCATTGGTGTGGCGCTGGCTCTGGCGGCACTGGAAGAGCCCGGTCTTATCCATCCTGCGCTGGAAGTGTTGTTGACGGTCAACGAGGAGTCGGGGATGGACGGTGCGCGCGGTCTGGCTACGGGCACGCTGCGCGGAAAGATGCTGATCAATCTGGATACCGAGGAGTGGGGGCACTTTTATCTGGGCTGCGCGGGCGGCGTGGATGTGGAGTTGCGCCACGAGTGCGAACAGGAAGTGCCACCGGCGGACTGTGTGATCCTGCGCTTCGATGTGTCTGGTCTGAGCGGCGGGCACTCGGGTATTGATATCCATCTGGGGAGGGGCAACGCCATCAAGCTGATGGCGGAGGCCATGCGTGATCTTTCCGCGCACACGGATGTGCGTCTGATCGAAATGAACGGCGGCACGGCGCGTAATGCGATCCCGCGCGAGGCGTTCGCTGTGTGCGCGTTGCCGGTGGCGGCCGCGCTGAATATCGACGAGTGGGTGGAGCACCGGCATGAGGCATGGCGTGAACGCTTCGCACAGACTGATGCGAATGTGACTTTTGCGTGCAGGGTGGACGAGATGCCTGTCGGCAAGGCGATCCACCATGTTGAGCGAGATCGCCTGCTCACCTTTCTGGACATCTCGGCGAACGGTGTTTCGCGCATGAGCGACGACTTCACCGGGGTGGTCGACACATCCGACAATCTCGGTGTGCTGAAACTGGCGCACGGGGCATTGCATGTGACGTTCAAGGTGCGTTCTCTGCATGACGGTCGTGCGGATGCGCTGGCCGACAAGTTGATCACCCACGCCGCCGGTTATGCGCTGCGCGCCTGGAAAGACGGCATGTACCCGGGTTGGACGCCGAATCCCACATCGGACCTGCTGGCGTTGTGCCAACGGGTGTACACGAAACAGTTCGGCCAACCCGCCAACTTGCAGGTGATCCATGCCGGCTTGGAATGCGGGTTACTTGCCTCCAGTCATCCGCATCTGGACATGATTTCCTTCGGGCCGGATATCCGCGGCGCGCATGCGCCGGGAGAGCGCGTGCAGATAGAATCGGTCGCGCGTTGCTGGTTGCTGTTGAAGGCGGTGTTGCGGGAGCTGTCCAAGGCCTAGCTTGATCTGAAGAATCAAATTGGCGGGCGCAGAAAACGATAGAGCCTCTGGTCAATTCCCGTGCGGGAATGAGCAGAGGCTCTGTGGTGATGCTTTATTTTACTTTTTGCCTTTTTTGGAGCAGGTGACGGCTACGACTTGGATTGTATCGGCATCTGGTGCATCTGAAATGGCTTCGATCTTGCATTTTTGCCCAGCCGGTGAAGACTTGAGGGAGATGCTGAAATCGCTGCCGTCGGGCAGGCGGGTGTCAGGGAAGACGAAATTGCCGTTCTTGGTAACCTTGGCTTCATTGCCGCCCTTGAGTTCGACCACCACGCCTTTGCTCTTGGCAGCCAGTCCCGAGACGGTACCGCCCACGGCATAGGTGTTGGTGGTGCAGGTGACGTCAACGTTGCTGACCGGCTTGTCGGCGACCTTGCCGCTGTCCTGACCGACTTTGCAGGTCTGCTTGACGGGCAGTGTCGGCTGGGTTTTGACGGTGACCGCATAGGCGGCCCCTTTCGCCAGCGGTTTGGGGAATTTGAACTTGTCGGTCTTGACGGTCAGGTCGTCTGAGCCATTGATCTGGAGAACCACCGCACCTCCGGCAAGACCGGTGACCGAGCCGCCGACGGTGAGCGGAGCGGGCGGGGGAGGGGGCGGAGTCTCCTTCTTTTCTTCTCCGCCGCAACCGGCCAGCCCGGCAATCAGGGAAGCGACCAATACAGTACGCGTTGCTTGTGTGAACTTTGCCATTCTTTAGCTCCTAGTTGTTTGTTGCGCCGGGCTTCGTTTGAAGTGTATTTTCAGGCTAAATAACGCCATCCGGCGTGATTGTACACAATTTGGCCCAGTCGGCTAAATGGACAATGGATCCAAAAGTGTTTCAAAAGAAAACATCCTGAGTGGCATTCTGTACAATTGCGCCCTTATTCTGTGTATTGCCCCGATTTCACGGATTTGTAACCATCACCAGACAGGAATCTATTTTCATGAAAGCACCCATACCGCTGAGAAACGTCCCGCAGTCCAACATCTTTCGCAAAGGCGATGTCTTTGTGTTGTTTGGCGAGTTGTTCGGACGCGGCTACGCCAATGGCCTGATCAACGAAGCCCGCAAGTCGGGCATGACCGTTGTCGGCATCACGGTCGGACGTCGCGATGAGAATAACGCCTTGCGTGCGTTGACGGCAGAGGAGTTGGCGACCGCCGAAGCGAATCTGGGCGGTCGCATCATCAACGTGCCGCTGATGGCGGGCTTCGATCTGGATGCCCCGGCAGGCGAACCAACGCCGACCGACATGCTGGCCGACATGACCCTCAAGAGCTGGCAGGATGACAAGCTGGATTGGGCGCATATCGAAAAGTGTCGTGCGGCTGGTGTGAAGCGTTTCAACGCTTCCGTGACGCAGGTGATGGCGGAGCTGGACAAGCTGATCCCGGACGGGGCCAATGCGTTCTTCGCGCACACCATGGCCGGAGGCATCCCCAAGGTGAAGGTGTTCCTGGCCATCGCCAACCGGATCTACAAAGGTCGCGGCGAGCGTTTTCTGGCATCCAGCGCCCTGCTGGATAGCGATCTGGGCAAGCTGATCCTGATGAATTTCGACGAGGTCACTGCAAATACATTCCAGTATCTTCTTGACGGCAGTGCGGCGATTCGCGCACGGCTGGAGAAGTCCGGCGGGCAGGTGCGTTACTCGGCTTACGGCTATCACGGGACCGAGATACTCATCGACGACCAGTACCAGTGGCAGACCTATACCAGCTACACACAGGGCAAAGCCAAGATGCGCCTGGAGGGAATCGCCGAGGCGGCCTGGGCCAAGGGCATCAAGGCCACGGTTTATAACTGTCCCGAGATCCGCACCAACTCATCCGATATCTTTGTGGGTGTCGAACTTTCTCTCTTTCCGTTGCTGAAAGCGTTGATGAGAGAGCAGGGTGGAGTCTGGGCCGAGACGCAGTGGCAAGCCTGTCGCGATGTGCTGCAGGAAGGCCAGACGCTGGAAAGTCTGCTCGAAAAGATCGATGCCTACAACGCCAGCAGCGTGATGAAGGGGTTCCGCAATTTTGCAGCCTGGCCGATGGCCAATTCGGCCGAGTTGGCCGAAGTGATGATAGGCACTTCGGATGAGATCACCAAAATGCACAAGAGTCGCGATGCGCTGGTGACGGATGTGTTGAGCTCCCTGGTGCTGGAAGGCACCGGACCGCTGATGTTTCACGAGTCTTCCAAACCGGCTGGTCCGGTGCTCTGGCTGAACCACGACGTGATCGCCAAGCAACTCAACATGGTCCATCGTTAATCCCGACTCTGGCAAGCGGTTCCGCTCCGTGCTGGTTGTGCGGGCAACCCTTTGTTCACCCGATTGACGGATCGCCTGCCTAAAAAAACGCCGCACTAGCCCTGCGGCGTTTTTTTAACAAGCATTCACTTCTTTGTCTCGTTGCCCAGCATGGTTGCCGATACGTTCCTTTCGCCGGGGCCGCTTGCAGCTAAACGCTCTCGCCATACCCATATCCTTACCAGCAGAAGGGGTGTTACTTGTTAATATTTAATGGCTTGCGTAAGATGAAATCAAGATGCGATTGAAACTTGTCATGTGTCTTATGGGTGTCAATAATAAGTTGGGGCAGCGCTAATCTGCTGCAGTTGCATTGCTCTTTCGACCCGGCAATTTCATCCGGGCTTTCGGCGGAGTTTTTGGGGAGGCAATATGAAAACGGCACTAATTTCATGCGGTTTCATTCTGGCGGCAATTTCAGTCAATGTGGCAGCAGAAGAAACAACGCTTAATGCAGCGCAAAACGCAATCAAGGCAACAAACAGATCCGAAGTGAGCTTCAAGCTCGATGTGATGCCCATTCTGAAAGATCATTGCGTCAGCTGTCATTCACCCGGCGGGAAAGGGGTCCTTAAAAGCGGCCTGGATCTGACTTCGTACGAAAAATTGATGAAGGGTACCGTGTTTGGACCTGTCGTCCTTCCCGGCAATAGCGATGCAAGCACTTTCACCAAACTGCTTACCGGCACCAACAAGGGATTGAAGATGCCTTCCGGACTGAACTCGGAGGGAACGCTGGACACCCAGTACATCATGCTCATGCGGAACTGGGTCAAACAGGGCGCCAAGAACAACTGAGTTCCTGCCGGGGTGGGTTCAGCGAGCAGGCTGAATCCACCGCCTAAATTAAATCGCCCTCCGCTTGTGCGAACGTGCGTGCTGGCATGTGTGAAGTCGTAGAAGCGCTATTGTTTTTTCCTCCCTATCCGGATAAGTCTGGCCGCGTCAAGTCCGTGTGTCATTCCGCAAATTGCTTCGGCATTCAGTACAAAATTAACAGTTAGAATCCCGTCTGCATAATTTGGAGATATACAGATGCTGGCATCAAGAAGCACTGTCCTGAATAAGTTGCGTTTCGAATGCTTGCGGGTGCTCGAAGCCAGAGTTGGTATTGCGAACATACTTTTCCTGCCATTCTGGTTACTTATATCCGGGTGCTCAAGCCTGCTTGTCGAACAGCCCAAAGGGCCATGGGCGATACTCAAGCAGGAAACCCATCAGTGTCTGGCGAATCTGAAGTCCGATCCGGAATTGAAGCTCATCGCCAAAAAGGTCACACTGGACAGTCATTATGACCGTGATGAATATTTCGAATTGCAGTCCATTGAGGCCCTGCCCGGTCCCAGGGAAAAGGTCGTCATCAAAAAATGGGCGACCAAGCTGGAGCAGTGCTACAAGCTGAGAGCCGAGAGTTACGCCTATGAACCTGCCGGTGTTGCCCTGCTGTCTGCCGCTTCGGATAGTGAGCAGCTTGCGCTGATACTGGAGCTATCGAAGGGAAATCTCAGTTACGGTGATTTTGCGATCAAACGGCTTGAGCTTGATACGAAATACAGAGGGGAGATCGTGCGTGCTATCTCGACTGACTATAAAAAGCGCGAAGCAAGACCCCCGGTGAATAGCAGCATGCCCCCAAATCCGTCGTCCGGTTCCAGTTCATCGTGCGGGTGGGTGGGGAATCAGTGGATATGCCGTTCGCTTTGATACACGGGAGATATCAAAGGCCGCGGCGTATTTGCACAACGAGCCTTTTTTACGCTGAGTACCGCACCATGATGTTCTCAATGAAGGGTGTGATATGAAGAATGCCAACAAACCGCTGTTGCTGGCGGGCACATTGAGTTGCGTGGCTGCGCTGTTACACATTGCAATCATTTTAGGCGGCGCCCAATGGTATCGATTCTTTGGCGCAGGGGAGGAGATGGCCGGGATGGCAGAAAGCGGTTCGTGGTATCCGTCAGTCATCACGCTCTGTATCTCTCTGGTGCTGTTTGTGTGGGCGCTTTACGCATTTTCGGGAGCCGGGGTGATTTTGCGCCTCCCGATGCTAAAGCCCGGTCTTGTCGTCATCACCGTCATCTATCTTGCCCGCGGTTTGATTCTCGTCCCGGTTTTGATCAGGAAGCCCGAGATTGTTGACGGTTTCCTGGTTTGGAGTTCGCTCATCAGTCTGGGTTACGGCCTTGCCTACGCCGCTGGAACCAGACAGGTCTGGAACAAACTGAGTCCCGGCTGATTGGTGAATTTGAATTCCGGATTCGCACTTTGCGCTTGCTCATTCCCCGGATGTCCAGGCGGGGCTGCGGGGTGGCGCGAGTCGGTCTGAATTTCCATTGAATTGCGCTTTGTTTTGAATTCCCGTCTAGAATCTCAAAACTGACAACCATAGCGGGAGCTGTAATATGAACATGGCAGAGTTGTTCCGTCACGAAACCGGCCTGGAGAAGGTTGCTGCCGGTCAGACCCTGTTCAATGAGGGCGAAACCGGAGAATTGATGTATGTGCTCATGTCGGGGACTGCCATGATCATGGTTAACGGCACACTGGTGGAGACGGCCGAGCCGGGGGCGGTTGTGGGCGAGATGGCAATGATTGATGAGGCCACGCGCTCGGCAACGGTGATCGCCAAGACCGACTGCACCCTGTTCCCCATCGACCGCAAGCGGTTTAATTACCTGATCCAGCAGACCCCCAATTTTGCCCTGCACATCATGAAGGTGATATCGGCGCGTTTGCGCAAAACGGACGCTTTCCTGTGAGCGGCGGGATGAAATCCGGACCGCGCGAAATCCTGACACCGTTCAGGCCTATTCCCTTGGAAATTCCGGAAGGATTGAAGCACAACGAGTTTTTCAACAGTACTGAAAACCTCAATGATTTGGCGAACAACAACGGTTTGTTGGCCAATTCCGAGAATCTGTTGCTGTATCGAAAAGCACTGGGTCACAGCACCGAGTTCGATTGCTCAATTATCTACAACACCTCCAAGACCATTCTCAATCCGCTGGGACGGCCGGTGCGGCGCACGCAGGTGGCGGAGAATGTGAAGCATGTGTGGAACCGCATGAATCAGATCATCATCGATTACATGCTGGAACAATATCCCGATCCGGATGAAGCGCTAATTCTGGCGGGTGAAGCAAGCTTGGATGCGACCTGGCCGCTGACTTCTCCCGGCGTGCCGAGTATCCGCATGCTGCACAACCATTTTATCGTCTTCCCCAAAGATGAATTGCGCAAGGCCAAGCTGGCCGACACCAACAACCCGAACCTGACCGATGGTGGGCAGCACAGCCTGTTCCAGTCCTATATGCGCGATGTCTATCGCGAATTTTTCGACAAGGCGCTGAAACTGAAGATACTCAAGCCCGCGAGCGAGGCCGATGCCCGCATTGAACTGACCGGTTATCCGCAGGGTTTGCCGAGCTGGGAGATACAGGGGGGGGCAGATGCACTCAAAGATGTGCGCTTCTGGAAGGAGTACGACGAGGTGCTGAAGGGCTTCATTGATTTTTATCGCGCCTTTTTTTCCCAGGTGTCTTCGCGCAATGCGCCCATACTGCCCGACGTGTACTTTCCGGAGCAGGTGGAAGGGGTGCTGTTGTTCAACAACGATTTCATGAAGACAGCGAAGAAGGTGCGCGACCATTGCATCGTGGATGCGAAATATGCGAACGCCATCCGCTGGCAACCCGCGTTCAAGCAACTGGTCTATCGCAACGATGCAGGCAAGCTGATTGTGACCATCAGTCAGAACTCCATCGGCAATGCGATCACCGAGTTGCTTGGCGTCGTGGTGAACCGTATTCCGGATGCGGAGGCCTATGCGGGCTATGAACCGGCGCTGGTGGCACGTTTGCTTGAGGTGCGTCGCCGACTGGTGGAAGCCGACCTTGGCGAAGGAGTTTCTACCGACTATTGGCCGGGCGAATGAGCGATAATCGCGCGGTGTTGCGTGTTGAACGAACGGGGGGATGAGTCATGGTAACGCCGGAAAACGTCAGGGATTACATCCTGCAGGGGCTGCAATGCGAACACATCCATGTGGAGGGAGACGGTCGCCATTTCGAAGCGGTGATCGTCAGCAAGTCCTTCGAGGGAAAAGGGATGTTGCAGCAACACCAGGTTGTCTACCGGGCTTTGGGCGACAAGATGGAAGAAATTCACGCGCTGTCGATGAAGACATTTACCCCGGAGCAATGGGCCAATCAGGCATAGGAATCAGGAGAAGAATATGGACGAGAAAACAATCGCGCTGGAACAGATCAAGCAAACAGTCACCGCCAACCCCATCGTGTTGTACATGAAGGGCACACCGCAGTTTCCGCAATGCGGTTTTTCAGGGCTGGCAGCACAGGTGCTCAAGGCCTGCGGTGTAACAAATTATGTCGCGGTGAATGTGCTGGCTGACAAGGGCATTCACGACAACCTGAAGTACTACGCCGACTGGCCGACTTTTCCCCAGCTCTATATCAAGGGTGAGCTGATAGGCGGCTCGGATATCATGAAGGACCTGTTCGAAAAGGGTGAGTTGCAGAAGCTCATCGGAAACGCCGCCACCTGAAGATGGGTGCCGACTGTATCTGTCAGGAACTATATTCGATAAGGATTGAACGGTGAAAAGCATCACTCGCGAGAGCGCGCCATCCGGAAAGCAAATGGAGCAGAGCGATTTTTTCTCTGTGAAGATCGGGATCGGCGACATCGTTCAGTTGCAGGATTTTGCCTCTGCCAGACAACACCATTACGTCAAACTCATCGGATATCTGAACAAGAAGAGCGTGCTGGTCTCGCACCCGATGCAGGATGAAAAACTGCTGTTTGTTAAAAAAGGCGAGAGTTTCCTGGTGCGGGGATTTTCGGGTACCAAGACCTACGAGTTCACGGCCGATGTGATCAACGTCTGCCTCGCGCCTTTTCCGTACCTGCATCTTTCATTTCCGCCCAAAATCAGCACGGTCAACATGCGCAGTGCACTGCGTGCCAAGATCAAGCTGGTATGTTCGGTCAGATCAAAAGCCGATTCCCCGACCACGGCGACTATCGAGGATATGAGTATTTCCGGGGCGCGCATTCATTCCAAAACCGAGTTCGGTCAGGTGGGGGATGAGGTCGAGGTGAGCTTCCGCCTGCCCGTGGACGGCGAGGAGCAATTATTTGTGGTACCGGCCATCATTCGCAATGAAGGCAGTGTTGCGGACGGTGTCGGTGAAGAAAAACTCATTTTGTCCGGCCTGGAATTCCACCAGCCGGATGGTTACGAACGAACGCTGCTGCATAACTTCATCTACAAGAGCCTGGCTGGCGAATAACGCAATATCACCGGCCGCCGGCCACCTTCAGCGTCGCCCTTTCCACCTGTACGCTGGCATTGCCATCGCTTAACCATACCTGTCCATCCTGGATCGTGCATTGCAGGTTCATGGTGCGTTGCGCCAGTTTGGCCAGTTCCTTGGTGCTTTCAACCGGCAGGTTGACGATAGTGAGATTCTTTTGCCTGCCGAACTGGGCGCTGTTCTGCGCAAACCACATTTCGGCCACACGCCCGCCATAGCAGTACACAATCACCTGCCCGGAGCGGCCGCAGGCTTTACGGATCAGTTTCTCGTCCGGAATGCCGACGTCTATCCACTGTTCGATCGAACCGGTCAGGTCCTTGCGCCACAGGTCCGCTTCCTCATCGTCCGTCATGCCCTGTCCGAATTCAAGATATTCATGCGCATGCAGCGCGAACGCCAGCAAGCGCACCATCATGCGTTCGTCCGTTTCAGAGGGGTGGCGGGCAAGGGTGAGGGTGTGATCCTGGTAGTAATGCCGCTCCATATCCGCGATCTGCAGATTGGCCTTGAATATGGTTGCCTTGATTGCCATTGGAAAGCCTGTTGAATAAGTTGGATGGTTGCGCAGACTGCACTTTCCGGGGATAGGCCGGTCTGCGAGGGCGTGCAATATAACCCAGAAGTTGCCGGGCTTAAGAATTGGCAGAATGTGCCTCTAGGGATGTATTCCTGTTTGTGGAGGCGAAATACAAGAAAATTCCGTAAATTGTAACGATCCTGCACGGTGAATCTTGTACGGCACATGATTATTGATGTTTCCATAAATGATTACAAAGTGCCGTACGAATTCAACGACGCGCAAGATAAGCGCATCGTCATTCCGGCCCTTCGCCGGATAACCAATCACTTGGCAACCGTTTTGTGGTTGCTTAGTGGGATGGCTAGTTGTTCTATCAATGACGGGTACTGCACAGGTATTTGTCATGAATTATTGAAAGTCCAATAATGAATGCGTTGAGGAATTGTGCCTGTGCCGTTCTCACCCGGTTGACACATCACGCGACATTGACTACCTTCGTTCTCGACCGGGTGATTAACCCGGCATATCCCTACTTGTCCCACGCATAGATAACGGTCGCTCCCGGTTTCGGGAAGCGCGGTGAACGACCCATGTTGAATCCTCATCAGGCAAACCAACTCCTGCGACTGCGCTGGACAGCTTTCATCATCGTCGGACTGGCGTACGTGCTGTCCTTCTTCCATCGTTTCGCCCCGGCCGCGATCTCGGCGGACCTGCAGCAGACCTTCCATGCCAGTGCCGCGGAGCTGGGCGGTTTGGCGGCGACTTATTTCTACGTGTACATGGTCATGCAGATTCCCACCGGCATCCTTGTCGATACCATGGGGTCGCGCCGTGTGGTGGTCTTCGGCGGCGTGATCGGTGCGGCCGGATCGCTGCTGTTCGGCATGGCGGATACGCTGGCGGTCGCCTCGGTGGGGCGCCTGCTGATCGGGCTGGGCGTGTCAGTCACGTTTATCTCCATGCTCAAGCTCAATGCCGCCTGGTTTCACGACCGGCACTTCGCCACCATGACGGGCGTGACCATTTTGCTGGGCAATGTCGGTTCCCTGCTGGCCGCGGCACCGCTGGCGTGGGTGCTGGCCTATTATTCATGGCGTACCGTGTTCGTTTCGGTGGGGGTGTTCTCGTTGCTGCTGGCCGTGCTGGCCTGGCTGTTTGTGCGCAACAACCCGGGTGAGGCTAACCTGCCCAGCCTGCGCGAGCTGGACGGGAAAACTGCCCACCCGCCCCACACGGGGCACTGGTACGACGGTCTGCTGATCATTCTGAAAAATCGCGCGACTTGGCCTGGGCTATGGGTGAACTTGGGAATATCCGGTTCACTCTTCGCGTTCGGCGGGCTGTGGGCGGTGCCGTTCCTGCGCGATGCCTACGGCATGGACAGGGCGGCTGCCACCAACCATACCACCTTGTTGCTGGCCGGTTTCGCCATCGGCGCGTTCTTCATCGGTACACTTTCGGACCGCCTCGGCCGACGCAAGCCGGTGATGATGCTGGGGGCACTGGGTTATTGCCTGTGCTGGATGCCTTTTGCGCTTGGGTTGCCGTTGAACGGGTTTGTCGGCTATGCGGTGTTCCTTGTGATGGGGTTGTGTGCGCCCAGTTTTACCCTGAGCTGGTCGTGTGCCAAGGAAGTGAATCCGCCCGCACTGTCGGGCATGGCAACCAGCGTGGTGAATGTGGGCGGGTTTCTCGGTACCGCGATTTTGCAGCCGCTGGTGGGTTGGGCAATAGATCAAGCGCATGCGGGACACATTGATTCGCCGCTCGGACTGGGCGATTACCAGACCGGTATCGCCATACTGATGGGTTTCGCGGTGTCGGGTCTGGCGGGTACGTTCTTCATCCGCGAGACCTATTGCAAATATGTGGAGTCCGGCAAGTCTGATTAGAAGCAAGCAGTCGGGGGTATGTCAGCTCCCCCGACCTCGTTCGATACGGATGAGCTCCGGCAATCACGCGGCCTTGCGCCGGAAGAAGGTATCGCCCGGTGTGGCAGTCGCCACCTCGACGATGGAGTCGTAGGGCAGGCCGACCCGTTCATGGGCGCGCTGCACGGCGGCGACCTCCGCCGCCATGTTCAGACAAAATGCCTTCCCTTCCTCGTAGCTCACATGGATGCGGAGGGGGACGACGTTCTCGTCATAGCAGGCCTTTTCATACAGCGCATAGAATTTCTCAAAATCTTCCGGCGACAGTTTTTCCGGGAATGTCTTGTGTGTCCGGTCATGGGTATCGAGGAAGAAGCGCATCGGTTTCATGTTTGACTCCTGAGTGTAGCTACGAAGATGTAGCGCGGGCAATTTATCCGGCGGGACGAGTTCCATCTGTAGCAAAAGCTACGCAGTTCATTCCTGAACCTGTTGTCTTGCCCAATGTAGCTTTTGCTACAGAGCGGCCGGTGGATTCCCGATAGCCTCGGTGCATACAGTCAATTCCGGGGAGGATGATATGGGTCAGGCAGGATTGGTAGGGTTCATGTATGTCAGCATCGGTTTGCTGCTCATGGGTTTTTCCGTGCTTCTATTCATGGTGAAATTCGAATTGGGGCCGGTAAGCAAACTGTCTCCTCCCCGAAGATGGCTATTGGCGACGGTGCTGGGTTCCGGCATGGTGGCGTTCTCCATCAAGATCATCATCATCACCACCCTCATCAAATTTCCCGAGTACACCATCAAACGCAACATTGCAGTGCAAAAAGCACCACTGGTAGTGGATTGGGCTCAACTCAACAGAGATACGCCCAAGCTTCGTCTGGATGGCTTGCAGCGGGCTTACGTGTGGCAAACCCTGCCGGAGCGGGCACCGGCCCCCGCATGGAATCCCACTACGCCGGAAAAAGTTGCGCTGGGTGAGCGCCTGTTCCATGACAAGGCCTTGTCCATAGACCGCACGCTCTCGTGCAGTTCCTGCCACGATGTGCGCAAGGGCGCGGGAGAAGATCACCGTGCCGGATCGCTGGGGGTGGGTGGGCAGGTCGGCAATCGCAACGCCCCCACCGTCTGGAATTCCGGATTCCAGGCGGTGCTGTTCTGGGATGGCCGCGCCGCGTCGCTGGAGGACCAGGCGGCAGGACCGCCGCTGAATCCCAAAGAGATGGGCATGCCGTCTGCAGAGGCAGTGGAGCAGCGGGTGAAGGAAAATCCATCCTACCGCGAACCGTTCGCCAGAGCGTTTGGCGCCGACCAGTCCATCACCCTTAAGCAGATTACGGGCGCCATTGCCGCTTACGAGCGCACGTTGAATACAACCGATACGCCGTATGATCGTTTTGTGCGCGGCGACAAAAGCGCCCTGAGTCCGGCACAAGTGCGAGGGATGGCGCTGTTTGATTCGGTGGGGTGTGTCTTGTGCCACTCCGGTCCCAACTTCAGCGGTGCCAGCCTGTTCGATTCGCCGCCGGCACCACACCGCCTGTTTCCGGTTTTCGATTCGCCAAAATATATGGCCCGCTACAACTTGATCAAGGATCCCGGCGCCAATGTCCCCGGCAGTAAACAGGCTGTCTGGCGCATCCCCTCGTTGCGCAATGTCGCCCTGACCGCACCCTATCTCCACAATGGTAGTGTTGACAATCTGCCCGAGGTGGTGCGTATCATGGCGACCGCGCAGCGCGGAAAAAAGATCGTTAGTCGCGCAAACGGATTTAAAACTGCCGCTTGGTCGAGCCGGGACAATCCGCTGGTTCGTGCCGATTCCGGCACACTGAGCGAGCGCGACGTGAATGACATCGTTGCCTTTTTGAAAGCGTTGTCCAGTGACAGGCTCTTGGCGCGTAGCAAGGCCGGAGGGCATTGATTCAGGCTGTAGTCATATTGGAGGTGCATGTTGGGCAGTTCAGAGGCAATGGGCGACCTGAAAGCGCTGGATGTGTTTCGCGACCTTTCGGCATGCGGGCAGCAGATGCTCGAGTGCGGGATGCAGCTCAACTACTTCGACGAGTTGAAGACCATCATCAACAAGGGCAACAGCGTCTCCGGTGCATACGTCGTCGTGCGCGGCCGCTTGCGGGTGTATTCGATCTCGCCCGGCGGCAACGAGGCGACGCTGTATTTCATCAATCCGGGCGAAGTCTGCATCCTGGCCCTGAACTGCATTTTCAACAACCTGCAGTATCCGGCCTGGGTACAGACCGAACCGGACACCTGTGTCGGCATGATCCCCTCGCTGACTTACCGCACCCTGTTCCAGAACGAACCTTCCATCCAGAACCTGACGGTGCATGCGCTTTCGGTACTGGTGTTCAGGCTGATGGAGGAGCTGGAAGAGATCCATTCCCTGAATCTGAACGCCCGTCTGGCCAAGTTCATCCTGTTGCGGGGCGAGGCCGAAGGACTGTTGCGCATGACCCAGAGCGAGTTGGCGGCGCATTTGGGTACCACGCGCGAAGTGATCGCGAAACTGTTGCGCAAGATGGTTTCAACCAAGTCGGTCAAAACATTGCGGGGATCCATCGTGATTGAAGATAGATATCTGCTGGCCAAATTGGCCGCCCAGGACTGACCGTCCGAAACATTCCGCATTCGGCAGGCTCCGCGTCCTGACTCCTCTGCTTCTGTTGTATTTTTATCACTGGTTCCCCGCAATCGCGTTCTTCAGACAAACGGTACTGCAAAGGTGCGTGTTGGCGAGGTATAACGTTGCCGTTGCCGACACGGATATTCCAGGAAGGTGCGGGTATCGGCCGGTGTTTTGGCGCAATGAGTGAGGCTCGGGACAGCATTTCCAATTCAGGACGGGGTTGTTATGCAGAAGCAGGACTATGAATCGCTGGTGTGGAGCTTGCAGAGTGAGGCCCAGGATGATCCGGGCATGTTCCGCACCAAAGTCTTGCTGATCACTCTGTTTGCCTATCTCGTGCTGTTCGGTGTGTTGTCAGTACTGCTTCTCGGTCTGTATTTCATGTTTGGGGAAATCAGGAGCGACGGCCACACGCTGCTCAAGATTTTCTTTGCGGGTTGGGTGCTGGTTGTCGCTCCCATCGTGTGGCTGACGTTGCGCGTGTTCTTTGCGCCGCTACAGGTGCCGCAGGGGCGCGAATTGACGGAAGCCGAAGCCCCGCAATTGTTCAAGTTGATCTCGGAATTGCGCGAACGTTTGCAAGCAGCGCCCATTCATCATGTGCTGGTCACCGAGGAGTTCAACGCGGCCATCGCCCAGCGACCGCGTTTCGGGCTGTTCGGCGGATACCGGAACTACCTGATTCTCGGGTTGCCGCTGCTGGATGCAGTCTCTGCCGAGGAGTTACTGGCCGTGCTTGCCCATGAATACGGGCATCTGTCCGGAGGCCACGGCAAATTGGGGCGCTGGATCTATCGCCAGCGCAACACCTTTGATGCCTTGTACGAACACGCGCAGGCACGGCGCGAGGACAACGCGGTGAACGGCATTCTGGCTGGGATGCTGGATTCTTTTGCACCCTATTTCAACGCCTATACATTTGTGCTTTCCAGACAGAATGAATACGAGGCAGATGCGATTTCAGGGCAGGTTGCCGGTGCCGAGGCCAGCGCTTCCGCGCTGATACGCATCAACCTGTTGGCGAACTGGCTGCAAGGCAGCTTCTGGCCCAAGTTGTACGCCCAAGCTACACAGCATGAGACACCGACCATCATGCCTTACGTCGCAATGCGCAAATTGCTGGTGATGACGATGGACGAGTGGTCAACCAAAGAACGGTTGAGCGAGGTATTGAAAGTCGAATCCGATGTGTACGACACCCACCCCTGTCTTAACGAGAGAATCACTGCCATGGAGCAACGCGCATCCTTGCCCGCGATTCCCAGGATATGCGCTGCCGATGCTTTGCTGGGGCGCTTCTCGCCGGAACTGGTGCGCGAGTTCGACACGAGTTGGTGGGCGGGGGAAAAAGACAAGTGGCAAAAGTATCACCGCCGCTACACACGCTCCAGCATTCGCATCGCAGAGTTCGAGAAAAAGCCCGTGGGTGAATTGAGCGTGTCGGAGGCTCAGGAGTTTGCCCTGCTATTGGTTGAGTTTCGTTCCGCGAAGGCGGCAAGATATGTGCTCGAAGACTTGCTGGGTCGATCCGGCGAACGTTATCCCAAGCCTGTCTACTTTTACGGCAGGGCACTGCTGGATGATGGTGATGCAAAGGGATTGGACTATCTGGAAGAGGCATCGCGTCTGTCACCATCAATGAAAGAGGATTGTGCCAAAGCTGGCTATGAATTTATCCTTAAAAAACAGAATGAAACAGCTGCGGAAATTTGGCTTGAGAGATTGAACACAGCGAAAGCGACGGCTTGACCTGCTTTACCCCCCTCTTTAGAGTAGTTGACTGTAACGATCGGGTATAGTCTAATGCGACTCAGTACCACCTAATTTGAAAGGACGAAACATGCAAATTCCAAAACGCGATGGAGACGGATATCTCGTGGATATGAGTGACTGGTCGGAAGAGATCGGACGTGCGATGGCCGAAGCAGACGGCTACGAGTTGAATGACAAGAAGTGGGAACAGATCATGAAGGCGCGTGAATTCTTCGAGGAATTTGCCTCGGTGCCCCCGATTCGCAAGTTTGCCAAATACATCGAACAGGACCAGAAAGAAGTGTTTGACCTGTGGATGACCGGGCCGATGAAGCCGATCACCAAATACGGCGGCATGCCCAAACCTACCGGCTGCGTCTGAGTACCGCCTGATGCGCTCCCTCATTATTCCGGGCGCGCTGGCGGTCAGTATGGTGTGCGGAGCAGGAGCATTTGCAGCGCCGGACGAGATTCAGGTATATACCGAAGAGCTGAACGATCCGGGCCGGTTCGGCTTGGAGCAACATCTCAACTACACCCTCAAAGGGCAGCAGACACCTGAGTATGCGGGGCAGATGACCTCGCACCACGTCATGCAGATCACGCCCGAATTCTCTTACGGACTATCCAAAACGCTGGAAGCGGGGTTGTACCTGCCTTTCGCGTTCACACCCGGCGGCAATTCCTACCTGAATGGCCTGCGTGTACGTTTGAAATACGTCGCACCGCGTCAGGATGAGGAACGCATGTTCTATGGCATGAATGTGGAAGTGGGGCGAGAGTCGTATCGCACCTCCGACAGCATCTCGGGGATGGAACTCAGGCCCATCATCGGCTACCGCGATGCCCGCTGGTTACTGAGTTTCAATCCCATTCTGAATATGGGACTTGCCGCCAATGTCAGCCATCAGCCGCAATTCGAACCGGCCTTGAAAGCGACACGCAGTCTGGTCGAAGGGGTGCGCGGTGGCCTGGAATATTACGGTTCTTATGGCCCGTTGAACAGCATGCTGCCGGGTGATCAGCGCAGCCATTCCGTGTATGCGGTAACCGATGTCGAGAAGAATGGCTTTGATGTCAATTTCGGCATCGGGCGGGGATTCGTGAACAACAGCGATAAATGGGTCATGAAAGCGATCGTCGCCTTGCCGCTGGAGTAATCAGTCGCCGACCAGCAGCGCCCGCTGTTCCACTTCCAGGTAGCACCATTCGCCTTCAGCCAATCCCAACCCGTCCAGTTTCAGCTTGCCGATCTCGGTACGTTGCAGCGCGGTGCAGTGATTCCCGGCCGCGGCCAGCATGCGCTTCACCTGATGATATTTTCCCTGTTCAAGAACGATCTGGAGTCTGTGCGAATCCAGAATCTCGCAGACCACTGCCGCGAGCGGTGCGGGTTCGTCATTCAGTTTGACGCCGTCCAACAGCCGCTTTGCGAGTTCCGGTGTCACCGGCCCATGCGTGCTGGCGACATAGATTTTGGGTATGTGGCTTTTGGGCGAAGACTGGGCATGGATGAACGAGCCGTCATCGGACATGAGCAGCAGCCCGGTGGTGTCGTGGTCCAGGCGGCCAACGGGCTGCACATCGCGCAAGGTGAACTGCTCCGGCAATAACGATAGAACGCCGGGGTGATGACTGGGTTTGCGTGAACACTCGTAATTGGCGGGTTTGTTGAGCGCGATATAGACATGCTCGCGATACTTCCAGAGGTCGCCATACACCTCGAATTCGAGGCCGCCTGTTTCGAAAGCGGCACGCCAATCGGTCACTGTCTCGCCACCGATGGCGACTTCGCCGTCCTCAATCAGCTCTCTACACCACTTGCGCGTGCCGAAACCCTGCGATTGCAGAATGCGGTCCAGGGGAAGCTTGCTCATGGACTTACGCGATGCTGCAGGCTTCGGCAAACTCCAGACGCGGATTGCGCGGGTAGATGCCCTTGGCGTCACCGTAACCGAGATTGCAGATGAAGTTGGACTTTACGTTGGTTCCGGCAAAGAACAGCTGGTCCACCGCGGCGTTGTCGAACCCGGACATCGGGCCGCAGTCGAGCCCCAATGCGCGTGCGGCGAGGATGAGGTAAGCGCCTTGCAGTGTGCCGTTGCGGAAAGCGGTGATCTCGGAAAGCGCGGAGTTGCCTGCGAACATGTCGCGGGCTTTGGGGTTGTTCGGGAACAGCTTTGGCAGCTGTTCGAAGAACTGTGTGTCATGACCGATGATGGCGGTGACGGGTGCGGCCAGGGATTTTGCACGGTTTCCTTCCATCAAAGCCGGGCTGAGCTTTGCTTTGGCGGCTTGGGATTTGACGAAGACGATGCGTGCCGGGCTGCAGTTCATCGAGGTGGGCGCCATGCGCAAGGTGTCATACAGACGATGCAACAGCTCGTCCGCGACAGGCTTATCCTGCCACGCGTTGTTGGTGTGGGCCTCAAGAAACAATTGGTCGAGGGCGGCTTGGGTTATCGGTGAACCTGACATGGTGAGCTCCTTTGAAGGATTGGATGAGTGCTGAAAAAGCAGTTTATACGAAAATTCGCTTCATTTACTTGGGGGCGACATCCGGCAGGTTGGCATGCTGGTCGTGCATCACGATGCGCGAGACGAACCAGATCGCCACCAGGTTCGCGGCGACCGCCACATAACCCACTCGCTCGTACCCGACGACCATTCCGGTGCTGTCCTGCGTGATGATAAATCCGCCCAACGTAGTGGCTAGCCCCATGGCGAAGGATTGCATGGTGGCATTGAGCGACATGAAGGTGCCGCGCAGATGGGGTTGGGCCGACGAAGTGATGATCGCCATGGCCGGAATGAAACGTCCGGAAACCAGGATGAAGAAGGGCGTGGTGGCGACCAGCCACATCCACAGTGGTGCGGCGCCGAGGTTGGTCACGAGCAACAGCGGAACCAGGGCCGCGACGGCAATCAGGCGATAGACCCTGACCTTGCCGCGCAAATCGGCCCAGCGGCCGATGAGGCGCGCGGTGAAAAACGTCGCCGCGCCCCCGGCGAAGTATACAAACGGGATGTCGTTCTGCGATATGCCCACATTGCTCACGGCGTAAACCGTGATGTACGGGATGACCGTGAAGCCGGACATGATGAGCAATGCAGAGAACAGGAGCGCGCGTAAATGGTTGGCATCGCGCAACACTGCAAACATCGGGCTGAACGGGTGGGCCTGCTTTTCGGCACTGATGTGATGGCGCAATTCGGGCAGCACGCGGAGTCCGACGAAAATGAACACCACGACCAATACCGCGATGAAGACGAACGGTGCGCGCCATTGCAGGTGGTTCGCCAGCCACAGGGATAGCGGCACACCGCCGACGGTGGAAAGGGAAAAAGCCGTCGATACCGTGCCGCTGGCGCGGGCGCGGCGAGCGAAAGGAATGGTGTCGCCGACCATGGTCTGTACCAGCGCACCCATCACCCCGCCAAACATACCGGCCAGTCCGCGCGCGACAAGCAGCGTCATATAGCTGGGGGCGAGGGCGCAGGCCAGCGTCGACAATCCGAACAGGGTGAACATCACGAGCAACAGCCGTTTGCGCTCGAAACGGTCGATGAATGTGGCGCCGAGCAGTCCCGAGATGGCGGCGCTGAAACTGTAGGAAGCGACCAGCAGACCGAACTCATGTGTGCCGATACCGAATTCCCGCATCAGGATCGGACCGAGCGGCATCATGATCATGAAGTCCAGGACATGACTGAATTGGATCCCGGCCAGCGTGAGCAGGAAGTACTTTTCGCGTTGCGGGGTAAGGGGTGTGTGCATCGTGCCAATTTTAGCAGGGTTCGCCCAAATGCTTTGCCGGTAGGCGATAATTCAGCATCCGAATCGACTGGAGTTTTGCATGTGCGGCATTTGCGGTGAATTGCGTTTCGATCAATCAGTACCCGACATGGAAGCCCTGAAGCGCATGACGGCCAGGTTGGCGCGGCGCGGGCCGGATCACGAAGGAGTATTCAATGGCGGAGCGGTGGCGTTCGGTCACAGGCGTCTGTCCATCATCGACCTGACAGCGCACTCGGACCAGCCGATGGTGGACGATGATCTCAAACTGGCCCTGGTATTCAACGGCACAATCTACAACTACAAGGAGCTGCGCGCCGAACTGGTGGAGATGGGTTACGACTTCACCTCCGAAGGCGATACCGAAGTAATCCTTAAGGCCTACCACGCGTGGGGCGAAAACTGCGTGCAGCGCTTCTTTGGCATGTTTGCCTTTGCCCTGTGGGATATGCGCGACAAATCGCTGTTCCTGGCACGCGACCGTCTCGGGATCAAGCCGCTGTATTACGCGTTGGACGGTGTGAGTCTGCGCTTCGCTTCCGCGCTGCAGGCCTTGTTGGCAGCGGGCGGGGTCGATACTCAGCTCGATGCGGTGGCACTGCATCACCACTTTACCCTGCATAGCGTCGTACCCGCACCGCGCACCATTCTGCGCGGTGTGAAGAAGCTGCCTCCCGCCCACACCATGACCATTACCGCGACCGGTGAAGTAAAGCTGCAACGCTACTGGTCGCTGGATGCGACGCGACCTGCCATCGAATTATCCGAACAGGAGTGGTTGGCTGCCACGCGTGCCGTATTGTTGCGGGCGGTGGAGCGGCATCGTTTGGCGTCGGATGTGCCGGTGGGCGTGTTGCTTTCGGGCGGGCTGGATTCGAGCCTGCTGGTGGGCTTGCTGGCCGACCATGTGGACGATCTCAATACCTTCTCCATCGGTTTCGAATCGGTGGCGGGTGAGCAAGCGGACGAGTTCGAGTATTCCGATCTGGTCGCCAAGCATTTCAACACCACGCACCACAAATACGCCTTGCCCAACAGCGAGGTATTGCAGCATCTGCCGGATGCCATCGCGCAAATGTCGGAGCCGATGCCGAGCTACGATGTGACGGCGTTTTACCTGCTGGGCGAGAAGGTGGCAGACGAGGTCAAGGTGGTGCTGGCCGGGCAGGGCGCGGACGAGGTGTTCGGCGGCTACTTCTGGTATCCGCGCATGGACGCTGCGAACGGCTCGCCGCTGGCACGTTTTTCACAGCATTATTTCGACCGCGACCATAGCGAATATCTGGCGATGGTGACGGATGCCTATGCCGTGCCGGATGTCACCTCGGAGTGGGTGGACAGGGAACTTACGCTGCCGCGGGCGGACGAGTTCCTCGACGAGGTGTTGCGCCTCGACGTGACCGCGCTGATGGTGGATGACCCGGTGAAACGTGTGGACAACATGACCATGGCATGGGGACTGGAGGCGCGCGTTCCTTTCCTGGATCATGAACTGGTGGAACTGGCCGCGCGCATGCCGCCCTCGCTCAAGCTCAAGGAAGGCGGAAAATTTCCGCTCAAGGCAGTGGCGCGCGGCCTGATCCCGGATGCGGTGATCGACCGCCCCAAAGGCTACTTCCCGGTGCCTGCTCTCAAATATGTGCGCGGAGAGTTTCTGGAGAGGATGCGCGAGTTGCTGAATTCGGAAGCCTGTATCAAGCGCGGGCTTTTCAGGCGCGATTACGTGGAAAAGCTGTTGGCCGACCCGGAAGCGCACCTCACCCGCATCCAGGGCAGCAAGCTATGGCACCTCGCCTTGCTGGAGTGGTGGCTGCAAATCAATGTCGATGCAGTCTCAAAGTGACACGGGACATTCGCAGAATTTGATGCCGAGTTCGCCGGGAACGGCCATAATGACGGCCGTTTCGAATATTTCTCGTTCATTTAACCGCAGGATTTACCTTTTCTCATCATGAAACACATCGTAGACGACGTTCGCATCAAGGAAATCAAGGAACTTTCCCCCCCCAGTCACCTGTTGCGCGAGTTCCCGGTCACCGACCAGGCGGCCGAGACCACTTACAACGCGCGTACGGTGATCCATCGAATCCTGTGCGGTTCCGACGACAGATTGCTGGTGGTGGTCGGTCCCTGTTCGATTCACGATATCGACCTGGCGCTGGAGTACGCAAACAAACTCAAGGCCGAAGCCAAACGTTTCGATAGCGAACTGTTGATTCTGATGCGCGTCTATTTCGAAAAGCCGCGCACGACCGTGGGCTGGAAAGGATTGATCAACGATCCGCATCTGGATGGCAGTTTCAAGATCAATGAGGGGTTGCGTCTGGCGCGCAAGCTGCTGTGGGAAGTCAACGAACTGGGATTGCCCTGCGCCACCGAATTTCTGGACGTCATCACCCCGCAATACACCGCCGACCTGATTTCCTGGGGCGCCATCGGCGCACGTACCACCGAGTCGCAGGTACACCGTGAGCTGGCTTCGGGTATTTCCTGTCCAATAGGATTCAAGAACGGCACCGATGGCAACATCCGTATCGCGGTGGACGCAATCAAGGCGGCGGCCAGTCCGCACCACTTCCTCTCCGTCACCAAGGCCGGCCACTCGGCCATCGTCTCCACCAACGGCAACGAAGATTGCCACGTCATCCTGCGCGGTGGAAAACAACCCAACTACGATGCCTCATCCGTCGATGCAGCCTGTCAGGATCTGGCCAACGCGGGTCTGGCGGCACGGGTGATGGTCGACTTCTCGCATGCCAACAGCCGTAAAGACTTCAAGCGCCAGCTCGAAGTGGCGGAGGATTGCGCGACCCAGCTGGCCAACGGTGAAGAGCGCATATTCGGCGTCATGATTGAATCCCACCTCAAGGAAGGGCGCCAGGATCTCGTTCCGGGCAAACCGCTGGACAAGGGCGTATCCATCACCGATGCCTGTCTCGGCTGGGAAGATTCGGTGCGCGCACTCGACATGCTCGCCGATGGCGTCAGAAAGCGTCGCCTCAAACTGGCTGGCCGCTGAATGCAGCGGGGAGTACTTCACCGGCAATTGTGTTGACACTGCGAACCCTGGCCCAGATAATCATCCCCATGAACTCCATTCGTCGCGTCCGAGCCGTCCCTTGCGCCATCCTGCGCAAGGCATGGCATCGCGCACCGCGTGGTCTGGAGAGTCCGTACTGAGCACTATTTAGTATTCGCAGCTTTCATCAGGCCACAGACGAACTCTGTGGCTTTTTTGTTTTTGGCTGTTCCATTTCAAGGCTCATGGAACTGCCGGGGTTATGTTGAGCCGAGGAGAGAATCATGTCGCTTCCCGCAGCATTCGTTACGGTCATCCTGATCTGGTCCACCACGCCGCTTGCCATCAAGTGGAGCGCACTGGGCGTTGGCGTCAGCTTCGCGGTTTTCTCGCGTATGGCCATTGGAATGCTGCTGTGTGCTGTCCTGCTGGCGGTATTCCGCGTGCGCGTGCCGCTGCACCGCAAGGCATTGCTGGCGTACGTGGCGGGCGGCTTGAGCATGTTTGCCGCGATGGCGCTTACCTATTGGTCATCGCAGTTCGTCAGTTCCGGCATGATCGCTGTGTTGTATGGTCTGTCGCCGCTGATCACCAGCCTGGGGGCGATGCTGTGGCTGAAAGAAGAGGCGCTTACCCCGAGCAAGTTGGCCGGAATGGCAATGGGCGTGATCGGCCTGTTCCTGGTGTTCCACGGCGGATTGGTTGCGGGTACCACGGCAGGCCTGACGGCATTGTTCCTGGCGGTGTTGGCGCAATCACTCGGGTTGGTATGGCTTAAGAGAATCAATGACGATAGCCCCCCATTGGCGATGACACTGGGCATTCTGGTGGTTGCTCTGCCGTTGTTCTTCGCCGTATGGTGGATGATAGATGGCCATGTGCCCACGGACATACCCGAGCGTGCTATTGAGGCAACCTTGTATTTGGGAGTATTCGGTTCTGTGCTGGGCTTTGCGCTTTACTACTACCTCATCAAGCATATGGAGGCGGGACGCATCGCGCTTATCACGCTTATTACTCCGGTATTGGCGTTACTGCTGGGACACGGGTTGAACAATGAAACGGTGTTGCCGCAGGTGTGGCTGGGTACAGCAAGCATCGTGTTCGGCTTGTGCCTCCACCGCTGGGGAGAAACCTGGTTACGCTTGCTGGCCAGGTAGGAGTATTTGCCAACAAAAACGCCCTGTTATTGAGCAGGGCGTTTTTCATGTTTCGGGTGGGCGGAATTCAGTGGAGTGTGATCGCCATGTAGCCGACCAACTGCGAAATCGAAAATGCAGCCCACCAACCCGAGGCTTGTGCCGCTGCCGAGAGAAGCGATTCACCGGCATTCAGGCAAATTGCAAAAACGCCGAATCCGTAAACAAACATCAACCCCAAACCGAAAATGATGACAGAAATCGCGGAACTCATGATGACCTCCTCTGTTTCCTATTACCTGTTGTGAAAGCGCTAGGCGCGTTGTGCCGCTTGCGCGTAGAGTTGCCGTTCGAAGCGTTGAAGCAGATTCCTTTCAAGTTCATTCAATCCATTTTCTTCGAAATGCTGGAATTCGATCTCGGTCAGAAATTTGCCTTGATGCACGATCGTGTCGATGCTTTTGCCGATGATCTTGATGATTCGTTGCGGAGCGCCGTTGATGAGCGGGGGAATCATTAGTTGCATCGCAACCTTTTTTTGCTCGCAGATATGGTGGTCACTCAGGATGCGTACGCCACTGTTGGAAATCTGGTGGGCGACGCCCTTGTGGATACTGATTTCCTTGCTGCTTTTCTTGCAATCACACAGAAAACGAACTCCCCAGTCAGTCGGGTATTGAGGATGATCTTCTTTCGTTTCCATTTCCGCCTCCCCTTGATTCGGGAACTTCAGTCGTGGATTGAAGTATCCTCACTATAAGTAGGGGGTCAATATGCCAAACGGACTAGCCGCCCCCGAAAAGACATATATACGTCCATATACCCGCATGCTTGGAGATGGCTCAGGGCGGTATAATCCCCAAAGATAGCGACTGTGTTCGTTATCGATATCACCAACTAACTATCTGGAGGGTAAGGAAAAATGCGAAATCTGATCATTGTTGCCATTGCCACGTTGTTTGCAGCAAATGTTGCTTTCGCGGCGGATGCTTCTTGCGAAGCAAAAGCAGTCAGCAAAGACGGCAAGCCTTTGGCTGGTGCCGCCAAGGCTGCATCCATCAAGAAGTGCGAAAAAGAAGCAGCACCTGTCGCTGCTTCCAATTGCGAAGCAAAAGCAATGAGCAAGGATGGCAAGCCTCTGGCCGGAGCCGCCAAGGCTGCATCCATCAAAAAGTGCGAAGCGGATGCAAAGAAATAAGCTGAACTAGCTTGCTGTAACCCATTCCGGCGGGTAAATCCCGCCGGAATACTTTCTGATATCGGTTTTATGCTCGACTGGAAAGACGGACAACCCTATTCAAATCGCTACGGCGATGTGTACTTCTCCACCGATTCCGGCCTGGAAGAGACGCGCCATGTGTTTCTGCAGGGCAACCTGTTGGCGGAACGTTTTGCGGCATTGTCGGCGGGCGAGAGTTTTTGCACCGGCGAGACTGGATTTGGCACGGGACTGAATTTCCTATGTGCCTGGCAGCTGTTCGAGCAAGTTGCACCTGCAGGTGCGAGCCTGGATTTTTTCAGTGTCGAGAAATTTCCATTAAGTGATGACGAGCTGCGCACGGCCTTGGGGCTGTGGCCGGAATTGCATGCGCAAGCCGAAACCTTGCTGGCACGCTGGCATAGACGTGTGCCGGGCTGCAACCGCTGGAGTTTTGCTGAAGGGCGGGTGCGGCTCACGCTGGTGATGGAAGATGTCGAGCAAGCCTTGCCGCAATTGCCTGCGGGCTGCGTGGATGCGTGGTTTCTGGATGGTTTCTCGCCTGCCAAGAATCCCGAGATGTGGAGTGAAAGCGTGCTGGCGGATATCGCCCGCGCTTCGCGAGATGGGGCCACGCTGTCGACCTACACCAGCGCGGGCTGGGTACGGCGCGGTTTGCAGCAAGCGGGGTTTGCGGTGGAGAGAGTGGAGGGCTTCGGGCGCAAGCGGGAGATGGTGCGAGGACAAATCAACCCAGCATCCCCCGTAGGAGCGGCTTTAGCCGCGAATGCCCTTCGCCAGCAAGCTGGCTCCTACAAAGGCAAGCCAGAGCGCACAGCTATCGTCATCGGCGGAGGCATCGCCGGATGCGCCGCCGCCCACGCGCTCGCACAACTCGGCATCTCCGTTATCCTGATTGAGAGCGCCCCGCAACTTGCCACACAAGGCTCCGGCAATCCGCGCGGCATCCTGCATGCACGTTTCGGCGCAGGCATGAACGAGCTGCACCGCTTTGTGCTGGCGGCTTACGGCCACGCACTGGCGCTGCTCGACGAAGCAGTGCCGGTGGATGGAATAAACCGCTCCGAATGCGGCCTGCTGCAACTTGCCGCCACGGAGGCCGAAGCCAAACGCATCGCCAAGCTCTCAGCGCAGGAATGGCCCGCACATTTGCTGCAAGCGGTGGACGCGGCAACGGCTTCGGAGTTGGTAGGAATGAATATGGTGCAGGGCGGGCTGTGGTTCCCCGCCGGTGGCTGGGTCGTGCCGCCGCAGGTTTGCGCGCGACTTGCGGATCATCCGCGCATTGTGCAGCGGCTTAGTTGCGAAGTGACTGCACTGGAGCGAACCGCATCCGGCTGGCGTGCCAGCGGCGATGGATTTGCTATCGAAGCGGAGCAGGTCGTCGTGTGCAGCGGCCATCAAGCCAAAAATCTGGCTCAGTTTGCCGCCTTCCCGCTGCAACCCGTGCGTGGCCAGATCAGCATTCTGTCCGCGACGGCGGCAAGCGAATCCCTGCATGCCGTGCTGTGCGCCGAAGGCTATTGCGCGCCCGCAGTGGATGGACAGCATGTGGCAGGCGCGACTTCAACGTTTGACGATGCGGCAACCGACCTGCGCGAAGCCGATCATGGCGACAATCTCGCCAAAATTGCTGAGCATATGCCAGCTTTATTTCAGGCGCTAAACCAGTCCCTTCCCCCTTTAATGGGGAAGGATAGGATGGGGGTAGAGTCGTCGGATGCCAGCGTTTCTACCCCCACCCTAGCCCTCCCCCTGCAAGGGGGAGGGAATGTTGTGGCCGGGCGCGCCGGAGTGCGCTGCTCCGTGCCGGGTGCGACGCCGCTGGTGGGTGAAGTCGAGCCGGGGCTGTATTGCAGCCTGGCGCACGGCACGCGCGGCCTGCTTACGGCTGGCATCGCGGGTGAGGTGATTGCCGCCGCGATGTGCGGTACATTGCCGCCGTTGCCGCAATCGCTGCTGGATGCGCTGGCTCCGTTGCATCGAATCCGAAATACAGGTAAATCTGCCAAATGAAAAAGACAACTTCCCCCGAATACCCCGAAATTCGCCCCGGCCAGTCCATCGAATTGCTGAAAGCGCTGCACATCCTGACGCGCGACGGCAAGATGAATCAGGATTCGCGCCGCAAGCTGAAGCAGGTGTATCACTTGTATCAGTTCATCGAGCCGTTGCTGCAGGAGGTTCGCAACGAGAGGGGAGCGCTGACGCTGGTGGATCACGGGGCGGGCAAGTCATATCTGGGGTTTATTCTGTACGACCTATTCTTCAAGGCCCTGAACGATGATTCTCATATCTACGGCATTGAGACGCGCGAGGAATTGGTAACGCACTCACGCGATCTGGCGCAACAGTTGGGATTTGGCGGCATGTCGTTTCTGAATCTGTCGGTGGCGGAATCCATCGCCTCGGACAAGCTGCCCGCCAAGGTGGACGTGGTGACTGCGCTGCACGCCTGTGATACCGCGACGGACGATGCCATCCATTTTGCGCTGAAAAAGCAGGCGAAACATATCGTGCTGGTGCCATGCTGCCAGGCCGAGGTGGCGACGGTGTTGCGCAAGAACAAGGGCAAGCAACTGGCAAAGGACGCGCTCACCGAATTGTGGCGGCATCCCATCCATACGCGCGAATTCGGCAGCCATCTGACCAATGTGCTGCGCTGTTTGCAACTGGAGGCGCACGGCTATCAGGTGACCGTGACCGAGCTGGTGGGCTGGGAGCATTCGATGAAGAATGAGCTTATCATTGCGAGCTTCAAGGATCTGCCGCGCAAGCGGGCGGCGGAGCGGCTGGCTGAGGTGTTGCAGAGTGTGGGGCTGGAGGAAATGAGCTCGCGGTTCTTTGTTTGAGTCGGGCGGTCAGCAGCAGGAATATTGATTTTGATGAGCACATGCACAGGGAGCGCCGACTACTGGCGATCTGCGGGCATTGTGCCGGACAGGTGCTTGCGTGACGGCACAGCGGTTTTTAACTTCAGGAAGAAACATCATGCAAATCAGCAAAGACACACGCACGCATTACGAGCGCATTGGCGGCGAGGAGAAGATACGCGCCCTGGTGCAACGTTTCTATCAACTGATGGACGAGTTGCCGGAGGCTTACGGTGTGCGCAAGATGCACCCGCCGAGCCTGAAAGGTGCGGAAGGCAAACTGTTCAAGTTTTTGTCGGGCTGGATGGGCGGGCCGCAACTGTTTGTGCAGGAATACGGGCATCCCATGCTGCGCCAGCGTCACATGCCGTTCACAATCAGTAGAAAGGAACGTGATGAGTGGTTGCTGTGCATGGGTCAGGCGATTGATGATGTTGTTGCGGAAGACGAACAGCTGCGCAACGAACTCAAAGTGGCCTTTATCAAAGTAGCCGACTTCATGAGGAATCAGTCCGAGCCGGATTGAGTCTCGTCCTGTTCTTTCTCCGGTTGCGGCGTCGAGTTGCCCAGCATCTCGGCGCGCGTGGCCGGTGTCTCCAGACTGATGCGTCCCAGTGTACCGTCGCGGTAGTCCTGCAATAGCGTCATCGCGGCCTTTTCCAGATCGAACTCCTGCCCCCTGATGCGGAAGCCGCGCTGTTTTGCGATGGTTTCAATGAGGGCGACGCCGTCCATTTCATCGTTTGCCGACTTGTAGCGCTGTTTGACCAGCGCCGGGTATCGCGCCATCAGCAGGTCACCAAGGAAGCTGGCGACTTCGCTTTCATGATAAGCGTTGCGGCCGATCAGGTTGCTGGCAGCCAGCAGGTAACCGTCGCTCTCATAGGCGATCTTCGGCCACATCATGCCCGGTGTGTCGATGAGCTGCATGGTGTCGCTGAGGTCGAAGTGTTGCAGGTTCTTGGTGATGGCCGGTTCGTCGCCCACCGCGGCGGTGCGGCGCTTTAGCAGCGAATTGATGAAGGTGGATTTGCCCACGTTGGGGATGCCCATCACCATCATGCGCAAAGGCTTGAGCACCGTGCCGCGATGCGGCGCCAGCGGCAGGCACAGCTTGGGGATCTTGGCGGCTTCGCCGGGTTTTTTGCACGAAATGGCGATAGCCTTCACGTTCTTCTGGCTGTTGAAGTGATCCAGCCAGGCCTTGGTGGCGGCGGGATCGGCGAGGTCGGCCTTGTTCAGCACCTTGAGGCACGGGCGCTGGCGGTGTTCACGCATCTCGCGCAACATCGGATTGCTGCCCGCCTCGGGGACGCGCGCATCCAGCACCTCGATGACGACATCGATGCGCTCCATGGTCTCGGTCGCTTTCTTCTTTGCCGAGGTCATGTGACCCGGGAACCATTGGATTGCCATTGTTGGAGTAATCCCTTTGAAAACAGGCGCGCATTCTAACTGGTATTTGACGCGGATAGCCCGCGCCTTCCATAATCGCAAAGTCGTTCCCCCTCATCGTTCATTCAGAGCCCAAATCATGACCGCTATCCGCCAGCAAGACCTCATCGACAGCGTCGCCGACGCGTTGCAATACATCTCCTACTACCACCCCCTCGACTATGTGCAAGCGCTGGGCCGCGCTTACGAGCGCGAGCAATCGCCCGCCGCGCGCGATGCCATTGCACAAATCCTCACCAACTCGCGCATGAGCGCGGAAGGCCACCGCCCCCTTTGCCAGGACACCGGGATTGTTTCTGTCTTCGTCAAGGTGGGTATGGATGTGCGCTGGGACGGCGCGACCATGGGTGTTTCGGACATGATCAACGAAGGCGTGCGCCGCGCCTACCTGAACCCGGACAACATGCTGCGCGCCTCGGTGCTGGCCGATCCTGCCGGTACGCGCAAGAACACCAAAGACAACACTCCCGCCGTCATCAATTACCAGATCGTGCCCGGCGACAAGGTTGACATCATCCTCGCGGCCAAGGGTGGCGGCTCGGAGAACAAATCCAAGTTCGTCGCGCTGAATCCTTCCGACAGCATCGTGGACTGGGTGCTGGAGACCGTGCCCAAGATGGGTGCCGGCTGGTGCCCGCCCGGCATTCTCGGCATCGGCATCGGCGGCACCGTGGACAAGGCCATGCTGCTGGCCAAGGAAGCGCTGATGGAGCCGGTGGACATGCACGAACTGCAAGCGCGCGGGGCCAAGAACCGCATCGAGGAACTGCGCCTGGAACTGTTCGAGAAGGTCAACGCGCTGGGCATCGGCGCACAGGGACTGGGCGGCCTCACCACGGTCGTGGACGTGAAGATCCGCGACTATCCCACCCACGCCGCCAGCCTGCCGGTCGCCATCATCCCCAACTGCGCCGCCACGCGCCACATCCACTTCACGCTGGACGGCAACGGCCCCGCCGTGCTGACGCCGCCCTCGCTCGCCGACTGGCCCAAGGTCGAATGGAAAGCCTCGGCCGAATCGCGCCGCGTCAACCTCGACACCATCACGCGCGAAGAGATCGCCACCTTCAAGCCGGGCGAAACGCTGCTACTGAACGGCAAGCTGCTCACCGGCCGCGACGCTGCGCACAAGCGCATCACCGACATGCTGGCCAAGGGCGAGAAGCTGCCAGTGGATTTCAAGAACCGCTTCATCTACTACGTCGGCCCGGTCGACCCCGTGCGCGACGAAGTGGTCGGCCCCGCGGGCCCCACCACCGCCACGCGCATGGACAAGTTCACCGAGACCATGCTGGCCGAGACCGGCCTCATCGGCATGGTCGGCAAATCCGAGCGCGGTCCCGAAGCCATCGCGGCGATCAAGAAGCACAAGGCCGTGTACCTCATGGCAGTCGGCGGCGCGGCCTACCTGGTTTCCAAGGCGATCAAGGCGTCGAAGGTGCTGGCGTTTGGCGACCTTGGCATGGAAGCTATCTATGAGTTTACTGTGCAGGATATGCCGGTGACGGTGGCGGTGGATGTGAATGGGGAGTCGGTGCATGAGACGGGGCCGAGGGAGTGGCAGGGGAGGATTGGGAAGATTCCGGTGAAGGTGGGGTGATTCTGAGAAAGGTTGGTGTTGTTGTCGAAATTTAAGGGGTTTGGCTTCCTCAAGTTCCACGGTGGCGAAGGGGGTAGCCGCCTACCCCAGTGACCATAGGCCAAATATCCTTCGAATCCGGTACATTGAAGTTAATGCCGTTCAGACAAGGGAGTAATCAATGGGATGGTTTCTTTTCGCAGTTTTATTTCTTATTGCATTAGCAATATATTTCCTTCCAACTATAGTTGCCGAAGTTAGACATCACCATCAGCATAATGCGATATTTTTGGTGAATTTGTTGCTGGGATGGACAATTATTGGATGGGTAATTGCACTTGTATGGGCTGCGACGGCCACAGATGAAACCGATGAGGCTGCGCATTTCGGGAAACAAAAGAAATGCCCTTATTGTGCGGAACTTATTCAAATGGAAGCAATTTTATGTCGCCACTGCGGGAAAGATTTATCAGCTTTCTATTCTTCCACAGCGCCTGCAAATACAGAGCCCCCTTTACGACATGATGAACCTATATCTGGAAGTATTCACAAGGCAGGCAAGCATATTCAGTTTCGTGACTAAACTAGCCAGCGTAGGGCGCAATAACCAACGGGCATTGCGCCGCATGGATTCAAAGCAAAACCGCCGGGGGATGCCCGGCAGCAAGTTACCATTCTTGTCTTGCCAAGAATGGTAACCCAAAGAAGGCGCCCCCGGTGCGCCGCCCACTACGTGGGTTCCCTGCGTTGCTCGAACGTCCGGGCCTCCTCATAAACTCGCACGATCCGCTGCGCGGCCACGTGCTCAAACATATTCGTCGGACTACCCCCGGACGTCCTGCGCTACTCGGCGGTGTACAGGGGAAGGAGAGTCAAAGGCGGTTTTGTGTGCGCTTTGCGCACGGTTGATTTTTGTTGGCGAGGCGGGTGTTGCCCGCCTCGCTGGTTTTGGGGTTCGGCTTTTGACTTTATTTCCCCTGCAAAGCGCCGAGTAGCGCAGGCTGGTCAGGGGAAGTCGGCGAGGACTGTCTGAGCGCGCAGCGCGAGTTCCGCAGCCGCCTGACCAGTCGAGCAACGCAGGGAACCCCGAAGGGGCGCTGCGCCGGGGTCGCCTTTTCTTTGGTTACTTTCTTTTTGGCGAAGCAAAAGAAAGTAACTAGCTGTCGGGCTACCCCCGACGGTGTTGACCTTAAGAACTGCGGGCTTCGCCCCTCCCTTCGACAAGCTCAGGGCGAACGGTTCGCGTGATCGGCTGTAATTGCGGGCTTCGCCCATCCTTCGATACGGCTGCGCCTACTCAGGACGAACGGTCCGGTGTTACACCCCCCACTTCTTCATCAGCGTCTGCTCCACCCCAAGGTGATCCAATATCCGTGCCACCACAAAATCCACAATATCCCCCACGCTCTGCGGATGATGATAAAACCCCGGATTCGGCGGCATGATGACCGCCCCCGCATGCGATAGCTTCAGCATATTCTCCAGATGAATCGCCGAGAACGGCATCTCGCGCGGCACCAAAAT
>JAYTUW010000088.1:0-3739 GCA_043744345.1 Sideroxydans sp.
GCGCGCTGCAAAGGCGAGCGACAAGCTGCTCGACGTCATTGAGAAGTTCACGCGGGATACGACAGACATGTAATTTTGCAGTGCAGCAGCACCACAACACAGCGTTTTAACTGACGCAACAACGGAGGAGAAAATCATGAATAGCAAGCGTAGAAAACTGTTGCAAGCGATCGGCGGCACAGGTGTCGTCGCCGCAGCCACACCGTACCTCAGCTTCCCGGCATTCGCGCAGAACACGCCGCTGCGCATCGGCATCATCGCGCCCAAGGCGGGTATCGCCGGCACTATCGGCGAGTGTGGCCTGCGCGGGACGCTATTCGCAGTGGATCGCATCAACGCCGCCGGCGGTATCGCCGGTCGCAAGGTCGAGCTTATCGTCGAGGAAGAGACCAACCCGAAAGATTCCATCGAGCGCTTGCGAAAGCTGGTGCTGCAGGACAAGGTCGATTGCGTGCAGGGCATCGTCTCGTCGGGCGTCAGCCTTGCCATGGGTGCGGTCGCCGAGGAGATGAAGGCGCTCACGATTTTCTGGGATGGCACCACTCAGGATGGCGTCAAAGAAACGATGGCAAATCCGCGCTATATTTTCCGCAGCACCGACAACGAATGCGAAGCGGTAATGGCGTCGCTGTTGGCGATTAAATACTGGAAAGGCAAGTTCGCGACAGTGGCCGGTATCAACCCTGATTACTCGTATGGCCGCAACAATTTCGCTGCCTTCCAGGCGCTGCTGAAGAAATTTGGCGTTGACTACAAGGTCGTTGCCGATCAATGGCCCAAGGTCGGCACCACCGATCTGAACTCGCACGTGGCAGCGTTGAAAGCCGCCAAACCGGATCTCATTTTCTCGTCGCTGCTGTTTGCCGATCTGCCAATATTCATGCGCACGGCACACGGTGCCGGTCTTATGGAGGGCGGAACCAAGTTCGTCTTTCCGGCTGCCGGCTTCCAGCACACCGGGCTCAAGAAAGTGTTTACGCCCGAAGGCATGATCTTCGGCCACAACACACTTTATTTCGACCTCAAGGATGGCGGCGCGCTGCAAAAGCAATTCGTGAAAGAGTACTACGAGAAGTACAAGGACTATCCAAACTGGGAAGCCGACCGTGCCTATTTTGCGATGGAGGTCTACAAGGCGGGTGTGGAAGCCGCCGTCAAGGCCAAGAAAAGCTGGCCCGGCAAAGAAGACATCATCGATGCCATGGAAGGTGTGAAAGTGCAATCGCTGGGCGGCCCCGGCCATATGCGCAAAGACCACATTGCCGAGCAGACTTTTTATCAGGGACTCACCACACACAAAAACAACTACGATTTTCCAACGCTGGGCACGGTCGATACCATGTATTCAGACCAGTTGCAGAAGCCACCGGGACAGGACTTCTGGAAATGGATCGAGACCGCGCAGATCAAGCTGTAAAAGACGCGCGTTGACTGCTTTTTTCGACATCCTCATCGGCGGCGTTTTCCATGCCGCCGTTCTTTTTCTTGTGGCCGCCGGGCTGCAACTGGTGTTCGGCGTCCAGAAAATCGTTAACCTGGCCTGCGGCTCGTTCTACGCGCTTGGGGCCTATTTTGGCATCAGTGCAGTGAACTGGGCGTTCGCCATGGGCGTGCCGACTGCGTTTTTTTTGCCCGTGTTACTGGTCGCCGGTCTGCTGTTGGGCTTGATTGGCCCATTCATCGAGGCGCTGCTTCGCACGGTGTACGACCGCGACGAAGCGTTCCAGTTGCTACTCACATTTGCGCTGGTTCTCATGTTCCAGGACATATTGCGTTTTTTCTGGGGCGCCAATCCCCAGCAGCTCGGCGACCTTGTCATGCAATACGGCAAGATCACCGCGGGTACTGTGCAAGTACCGACCTATAACGTTCTGGTGATCATTGCCAGCATCGTCATTGCCATCGGCATCGGCGCGTTTCTGCAACGCACTCGCTTTGGGCGCATCCTGCGCGCGACAGCCGAGAATCGCGAGATGAGCCAGGCGCTTGGGGTGAACGTACGCTGGATGTACGCGAGCGTGTTCACACTTGGCACTGTGCTGGGCACGGTCGGTGGCGCACTAGTGGTGCCCACGGCAGCCGCCTCTCTCGATATGCCCGTGGAATTGGTGGTCGAAGCTTTTGCAGTCGTGGTGATTGGCGGGCTGGGAAGCATGCGCGGGGCACTGGTGGGTGCATTGATCGTGGGCCTGATGCGTGCTGCGGCAATCTCCTGGTATGCCGAATTGGAAATCCTGTCGATATACCTCGTGGTTATCGTCGTGCTGATTGCACGCCCTGCGGGCCTGTTCGGAAAGCCCATCGAATGAGAATTGGTGCAATCGTTGCAATCTTGCTGGCGCTGCTTGCGCTGCCGCAGGTTGCGCAGCCTTACTATGTCACGCTAGTGCTGCCGGCTTTCGCGTATGCAATCGCGCTACTGGGCTTCAACCTTCTGTTCGGCTACACCGGGCTGCTGTCTTTCGGGCATGCCTTGTTCGTGGCGGTCGGGGCATATGGTGCGGCAGTGCTATCGAGCAAATTAGGCGTGAAGAGCTTCGAACTAATCCTGCTGCTCTCGGGGCTAGCCGGTGTGGTCGCAGCGTTACCGGTGGCGCTGCTATCGGTGCGCTATGTGCGTATTTTTTTCGGCATTCTAACGCTGGCCTTCGGTATGCTGTTCCATTCGTTCCTGTTCAAGTTCTACGATCTTACGGGGGGCGATACCGGTATTCGCGTGCTGCGTCCCTCACTGCTGGGCAACAGCTACGCTGATCTCGACAAGACTGCGTTTCTCATTGGTCCATTCTATTACTACTGCCTGGCGCTTCTGGTGGTGTTGGGATTTGTGATGTGGCGCGTTGTGCATTCGCCGTTCGGCCTGCATCTGGCCGCCATTCGCGAAAACCCCCGCAAAGCCGAGTACCTCGGCGTGCGTGTGCGGCTGTTCCGCTTGATTGCCTTCCTCATCTCCGCGTTCTACTGCGCCGTAGGCGGCGTAATCCTCGCCATCAATACTGGTCAGGCCGATCCCGAACTCGCCTACTGGACGCACTCCGGCGAACTGGTGTTCATGACGGTACTGGGCGGCTTCGCCAATTTCTTCGGCCCGCTTATCGGTGCCTTCACTTTTATCTTCCTCAAATCCGAGCTGATGGGCGCGACGCAGTATTGGCGCTTCTGGCTGGGCGTGATCCTGATCGCCATCGTCGTGCTGTTTCCGCGCGGCCTGGTGGGAATCGGCCAGGCGCTGTGGGCCAAAATGAGGCGCACATGACGCCGCTTATCGAGACCGACGGTGTCGGCAAGTCTTATGGCGATTTCGTGGCGCTCGACAGCATAACGCTTTCCATTTCCGAGGGCGAACTGGTGTCGATCGTCGGCCCCAACGGCGCTGGTAAAACCACACTCGTGAATGTGCTCACCGGCTTGCTCAAGCCTACGACTGGCTTAGTGCGCTTCAAGGGCGAGGACATCGCCGGTATCGGTCCGGTGCGGCTTGCGCAACGCGGCATGGCACGCGCCTTTCAATTGGTGCATATTTTTCCGGCAATGACGGTGGCCGAATCCATTTCCGTTGCAGTTATCTCGCAGATGGGCCGCAGTTTGAGATTGTTTGCCTCGGCTAGGGACGACACGGCAGTGTGCGAGCGGGTGCGCGAGGTCGCGTCCATTTTCGGGCTGGAGACCAAGCTGGACAACGAAGCGCGGCTGCTCTCGCAAGGTGAGAAGAAGCTCCTCGATATCGCCAGCGCCTTCG
>JAYTUW010000089.1:0-48170 GCA_043744345.1 Sideroxydans sp.
TGGACGCTGAATTGTTCGCCGAACGTCCATTGCAGATCGTCGCAGTTGACCAGTTGTCCCAATCCCGGATGGAACGGCACGACGTGATAGTCCTCCTGATAGACCTCGATGAATGTCTTCCGGTTGAAGTTGTATTCATCCACTTCCACGCGGTCCAGCATGTAGCCGGAGAAGTCGATTTCCTTGAAGGCGGGCATGGTCGCCAGATCCTTGGCGATGTCGCGTTGTCCGGCGAACAGCAGGCCGTTCCAGTTTTGTAACGGCGTCTTGTTCAGGTGCAGGCAGGGGTTGTTGGGGAAGTGCGGAGCCCCGATCAGCTCGCCGTCGTTCTTGTAAGTCCAGCGGTGCAATGGGCACACGATGGTCTTGGCGCTACCGCGCCCTTCCAGCATGGTGGCTTGGCGATGGCGGCAAATGTTGGAAAGCAGCTCCACGCCGCCTTCGTTGCGCACCAGCATCTTGGCTTTGTCCATCCACTCGATCACATGGTAGTCGCCGAGGTTGGGCACCATCAATTCATGTCCGACGTATTTCGGCCCGGCATCCAGCAACACGCGTTGCTCGATCTCCAGTATTTTGGGGTCGAAATACCAGCGCAACGGCGGCTGCGCCGAGACCGGGGTGAACTGATTTAACTTGGCTACTTCGGACATACCCACGCCTCTCTGTGAATACGGTTTTAAGGGGCAGGGATTGTCCCCGAAATCAGGGGGTGCGGCAATAATAATCGGCTAGACAGGGCTTGCATGGGTACTGCCCTGCCGCACTTTACGATGGTTCTGTCATAACCAGCCGGAACGCTTGAAGCGGTAGTACAAATATCCGCAGGTTCCGCCGATCATAGCCAGTGCCAGCGGGTAGCCATATTGAAGTGACAACTCGGGCATATTGTGAAAATTCATCCCCCAGATGCCGGCAAAAGCGGTTGCCACAGCGAAGATACCGGCCCAAGCCGCCAGGCGCTTGTTAATATCGTTTTGTTCGATGGAAATGGTGGATTGGCAGACCAAAATCGCGGTGGTGATGGTGTCGCGTATGGCTTCTATCGAGGCGTTGATGCGTACCAGGTGGTCGTACACGTCGCGGAAGTATTCCTGCGTGGTGGCACAGACCGGGGGTACTCGCCCGCCGTGGAGTTTTCCGGTGGCTTCCATCAGTGGCATGACGGCGTGTTTGAGGACGATGACCTTGCTTTTGAGTGCATACAGTTGTTCGATATTGGACAGGGCGGCGCCCTTGTCGAACAGGCGCTCCTCTATCGTTTCCAGCTGCGATTCCAGATCGTCGATCACCGGGAAGTACCGGTCCACCACCGCATCCATCAAGGCGTAAAGCACGAAGCCGGAACCCAATTGCAGCAGTTCCGGCTCGCGCTGGCAGCGTTCGCGCACCCCCAAAAAACCATGTGTGGATCTGTTGCGGATTGAAAGGATGAAATTACGCCCCACGAAGACGCTGATCTCGCCAACGCCCAATTCGGAATCGGCTGCTTCCACGACGTGCATGACCACGAACAGCTCATCGCCATACTCCTCGATCTTGGGGCGCTGGTGACCGTGGCGGGCATCCTCCACGGCCAGATCGTGCAGGCCGAATTCCTCCTGCATCTTTTCCAGTTCGGTCTCTGTGGTGTCGCGCAAAGCCACCCAGACGAAGCAGTCTTTCTTTTCGAGATAATCGCTGATCTCTTCAACGGAGATGTCGGCGAGCTTGACGCCGTTTTGGTAGACAACGCAATTTAGCAGCATAGCGGTTATGCCTGAAATGGACAGGGCAAAGTATAAGTCAAATGGATACGTCTTTGACCTGTAAAGGCATTGGGTTCCGGGCGGGGTGCCACAGGGCACAAAAATTGTCCTGCACCAATGGCTTTGGGTAGAATGCACCCCTTTACGCAGTTACGGATGCACACGGGAATCGAGATGGCGGCAAAATCAGGCAAGACTCAAAGTTTTGAAGCGGCGCTGGCTGAGTTGGAGCAGGTGGTGGCGGACATGGAATCCGGAAAGTTGTCGCTGGAAGATTCGCTGGCCGCCTACAAACGCGGTGCGGAACTGCTGTCTTTCTGCCGTTCCCGGCTGGACGATGCGCAACAACAAGTACGCGTGCTGGAAGAAGGTGCACTCAAGGATTTCGCCGCCTCCGGCGATACGAACAAAGATTGATGATGTCCGATTTCTCCACCTGGGTGTCAACCCACCAATCCCGTTTTGAAGACGTACTGAAGCGCCTGTTGCCGCCGGCAGACGCAACGCCGCAACGCCTGCACTCAGCGATGCGCTACAGCGTTCTGGAAGGCGGGAAACGCGTACGCCCGCTGCTGGCTTATGCAGCCGGAGAGCTGTGCGGCGCCCAGATCGAACGTGTCGAGATCACCGCCGCTGCGGTCGAACTCATTCACGCCTATTCGCTGGTTCACGATGACATGCCGTGCATGGATGACGACGTGCTGCGTCGCGGCAAACCAACCTGTCATGTTGAATACGATGAGGCAACCGCGCTGCTGGTGGGCGATGCGTTGCAAAGCCTGGCCTTTCAGTTGTTGTCGGAGCGCCGCCTGAGCGACGATGCCGCCAAACAGCTGAAAATGGTGAAGTTGCTGGCGGTCGCTTCCGGTTCGCGCGGCATGGCGGGCGGGCAGGCCATCGACCTGGCCAGTGTGGGCAAGCAACTCGCCCAGCCCGAACTGGAGCAGATGCACATCCACAAGACCGGCGCGCTGATCCGCGCGGCCATTCTGCTTGGCGGGCATTGCGGAAATCTGGATCAGGCGCAACTGGACAAGCTGGACCGCTACGGCAAGTGCATCGGCCTGGCGTTTCAGGTGGTGGATGACGTGCTGGACAGCGAAGCCGATACTGCCACATTGGGCAAGACCGCGGGCAAGGATGCCGACAACGACAAGCCGACCTATGTGACCCTGCTGGGTGTGCAGGCGGCGAAGAAGATGGCGGCTGACTTGCACCGCGACGCGCTGGAGGCCTTGGTAGAATTCGGAACACCGGCCCGGCGTTTGCGCGAACTGGCCGACTTCATCGTGATGAGAAAGTACTAATGTTCAAGCTGCTGGAAACCGTCAATTCTCCCGAAGAACTGCGCAAGCTGGAACGCGACCAGTTGCCGCAGCTGGCCGCCGAGCTGCGCGAATTCCTGATCGAATCCGTGAGCAAGACCGGCGGGCATCTGTCGTCCAATTTGGGCACGGTCGAATTGACCATTGCGCTGCACACCATTTTCAACACACCGGAAGACAAGCTGGTGTGGGACGTCGGCCACCAGACCTATTCGCACAAGATACTGACCGGACGCCGTGCCGCGATGAGCGGATTGCGCATGGCGAACGGCATCTCCGGTTTTCCCAAGCGCAGTGAAAGCCCCTACGACACCTTCGGTACCGGGCATTCCAGCACCTCCATCTCCGCCGCGCTGGGCATGGCGGTCGCCGCCAAGTTGCGCGGCTCGGACGAGCGCGCGGTGGCCATCATCGGCGACGGCGCATTGACCGGCGGCATGGCGTTCGAGGCGCTGAATAATGCGGGTGCCATCGACGCAAACCTGCTGGTCATCCTCAACGACAACGACATGTCCATCTCGCGCCCGGTCGGCGCGCTCAACAATTACCTGGCGAAATTGATGTCCGGCCGTTTCTACGCCGCAATGCGCCGCGGCAGCGAGAAGGTGCTGAAAGGCGTGCCGCCCATGCTGGAGTTTGCCAAGCGCGCGGAAGAGCATTTCAAGGGCATGTGGATACCCGGCACATTGTTCGAGGAATTCGGCTTCAACTACATCGGTCCCATCGACGGGCACGACATCAACGTGTTGCTGGATACACTGGGTAACATCCGCAAGCTGGAAGGCCCGCAGTTCCTGCACATCGTCACGCAAAAGGGCAAAGGCTATCCGCTGGCCGAAGAAGATTGCCTGCTGTACCACGGCGTGGGCAAGTTCGACCGCACCAACGGCATCGTGCCCAAAGCCGCAAGCCGCCCGACCTATACCGAAGTGTTCGGCAGTTGGCTGTGCGACATGGCCACGCAGGATGAAAAACTGGTCGGCATCACCCCCGCCATGTGCGAAGGTTCCGGCATGCCGGCCTTTGCCGAGAAATTCCCGGACCGCTATTTTGATGTCGGTATCGCCGAGCAGCACGCGCTGACTTTTGCCGCGGGCCTGGCCTGCGAGGGTTACAAACCCGTGGTGGCGATTTACTCCACCTTCCTGCAACGCGCCTACGACCAGCTCATCCACGACGTCGCCATCCAGAACCTGCCGGTTGTGTTGGCCATCGACCGCGGCGGTTTGGTCGGCGCGGACGGTGCCACCCATGCCGGCAGTTTCGACCTTTCCTATCTGCGCTGCGTGCCCAATATGACAGTGATGACCCCGGCGGACGAAAACGAATGCCGCATGATGCTGAGCACCGCGTTCCATCTCGGCACGCCCAGCGCGGTACGCTATCCGCGCGGCACCGGACCCGGTGTGGCGATCAATCCGGCTCTGCTAACCGTGCCCGTGGGCAAGGGCGAAGTCCGGCGCGAAGGCCACAATGTCGCCATCCTGGCTTTCGGTTCCATGCTGGCACCGTCGTTGCAGGCTGCCGAACAGCTTGATGCGACCGTCGCCAACATGCGCTACGTCAAGCCGCTGGACGAGGAACTGGTCCTGAAACTGGCGCGAGAACACGCGTTGCTGGTCACGGTGGAAGAGAACGTCGTGCAGGGCGGGGCGGGCAGCGCGGTGGCGGAATGCCTGGCGCGTCATGGGCTGCATGTGACCATGCTGCACCTGGGGTTGCCGGACAAATTCCTGGAACAGGGTGATCCGGCCCTGATGCTGGCGGATTGCGGACTGGATGCTGCCGGGATCGCGCGTTCCATTCAGGAAAGATCGGTAAATTAACCTTGCCCGACAATATTTGTCGGGTATTGGTATAATCCATACATACATATTATCTATAGAGCGTTCACCATGAATTCCGTTACCCCCATCGCCGATGTTCAAAGCAGCGCCGACACCCGCCACCTGGCGATCAACAAGGTCGGCATCAAGAGCATCCGCCATCCCATCCAGGTCAGGGACAAGAGCGTGGGTGTGCAGCACACCATCGCCACCTTCAATATGTACGTGCACCTGCCGCACAATTTCAAAGGCACGCACATGTCGCGCTTCGTGCAGATCTTGAATCAGCATGGCCGCGAGATTTCGGTGGAGTCGTTCGAGGGCATCCTGCGCGAGATGGTGGAAAAGCTGGAAGCCAAGTCAGGCTACATCGAGATGGCCTTCCCGTATTTCGTCAACAAGACCGCACCGGTCTCGGGGGTGCAGAGTCTGCTGGATTACGACATCACGTTTATCGGCGAGATCGTGGATGGGAAATACCGCTTCAACATGCGCGTGCTCATTCCGGTGACCAGCCTGTGTCCGTGCTCCAAGGAGATCTCCGACCGCGGCGCGCACAACCAGCGTTCGCACGTCACCCTGACCGTGCGCACCAAGGGCGCGGTATGGATCGAAGATGTCGTGCGCATCGCCGAAGAACAAGCTTCCAGCGAACTGTACGGCCTGCTCAAACGTCCGGACGAAAAGTTCGTCACCGAGCGAGCCTACGACAACCCCAAGTTCGTCGAGGACATGGTGCGCGATGTGGCTGCCGTGTTGAATGCCGACGACCGCATCGAGGCGTATGTCGTCGAGTCCGAGAATTTCGAGTCTATCCACAATCATTCGGCTTACGCCCTGATCGAGCGGGATAAGACCAAAGAATAGGATACAGGATACGGGATACAGGATTCAGAAGTAGGGTGCGCTTGCGCACCATTTTGAATTGCGGAATCTATGCAGTAACCGGTGCGCAAGCGCACCCTACGGGCCAAGCCACCCACCCTGTATCTCGTCTCCTGTATCCCCTTGAAAAAGTCGCTCCCCATCCCCAGTTACCCTGAACACAATTTTCCAGGAGCCCCCTCATGACCGAAACCACCACCGCCAGCCGCGAAACGCTGGGATTCCAGACCGAAGTCAAACAGCTGCTGCAATTGATGATCCACTCGCTGTATTCCAACCGCGAGATCTTCCTGCGCGAACTGGTTTCCAACGCGTCCGACGCCTGCGACAAGCTGCGCTTCGAGGCGCTGCACAACGATGCGCTGTACGAGAACCAATCCGACCTCAACATCCGCGTGAGCTTCGACAAAGAAGCGCGCACGCTGACTATCGCCGACAAGGGCATCGGCATGAGCCGCGACGAAGTCATCGCCAACCTCGGCACGATTGCAAAATCCGGCACGCGCGATTTCTTCAGCAAACTTTCCGGCGATCAGCAGAAGGACGCCAACCTCATCGGCCAGTTCGGCGTGGGTTTCTACTCCGCCTTCATTGTCGCCGACAAGGTTAGCGTGCTCACGCGCCGTGCGGGCGAGAAGTCCGACCAGGGCGTGCGCTGGGAATCCGACGGCGGCGGCGAATTCTCCATCGAGATGGTCGAAAAGGCCGCACGCGGCACCGAGATCACTCTGCACCTGCGCGAAGGCCAGGACGACCTGCTGGCCGGATACAAACTGCGCGAGATCATCAAGAAATATTCCAACCACATCGTCCAGCCCATCCTGATGCAGAAGGAAGAGTGGAAGGATGGCGGTTACGTCACGCTCGACGAAGACGAGACGGTCAACCAGGCCTCCGCACTGTGGGCCAAATCCAAGAACGAGATCAACGAAGAGCAGTACAAGGAATTCTACAAACACGTCGGCCACGACTACGACGAGCCGCTGGCCTGGACGCATGCGCGCGTGGAAGGCAAGCAGGAATACACGCAACTGCTCTACATCCCATCACACGCGCCGTTCGACATGTACGACCGCCAGGCACGCCACGGCATCAAGCTCTACGTGCGCCGCGTGTTCATCATGGACGATGCCGAACAACTCATGCCGCCCTACATGCGCTTCGTGCGCGGCGTGGTGGACAGTGCCGACCTGCCGCTGAACGTCTCGCGCGAGATATTGCAGGAATCGAAGGACATCGAGGCCATCCGCAAGGGCTGTACCGGCAAGGTGCTGGGCCTGCTGTCCGATCTGGCCGAGAACGACAAGGAGAAGTTTGCCAAGTTCTGGGGCGAGTTCGGCCAAGTGCTGAAAGAAGGCGTGGGCGAAGACTTCGCCAACAAGGATAAGATCGCCGCACTGCTGCGCTTCGCCACCACTAAGGCCGACACGACAGAAGAGTCCGTCTCGCTCAAGGACTACATCGCCCGCATGAAAGACGGCCAGGAAAAGATCTACTACGTCACCGCCGAGACTTTCAACGCCGCGAAGAACAGCCCGCACCTCGAAGTGTTCCGCAAGAAAGGCATCGAAGTGCTGCTGCTCTCCAACCGCGTGGACGAATGGCTGGTGAGCAACCTGCACGAATTCGAAGGCAAGTCGCTGGTCTCCGTCGCCAAGGGCGGCCTCGACCTCGGCGCGCTGGAAGATGCAGCTGAGAAGCAGGAGCAGGAAAAGCAGGCCGACGAATTCAAGCCGCTCACCGACAAGATCAAGACCAGCCTCGCCGACAAGGTGAAAGAAGTGCGCGTCACCCACCGTCTCACCGACAGCCCCGCATGTCTGGTGGCCGACGAGCACGACATGAGCGGCAACCTGGCGCGCTTGATGAAAGCGGCCGGGCAGAAAGCGCCGAATTCTCAGCCTATCCTTGAGATCAATCCTTCCCACCCGGTGGTATTGCGTATGAAGGGTGAAGAGAAACGCTTTGACGACTGGGCAGCGGTGTTGTTCGATCAGGCCTTGCTGGCCGAGGGCGGCCAACTCGACGACCCGGCCAGCTTCGTGAAGCGCATGAACCAGTTGATGCTGGAGATGGGAAAATAATGTAGGGTGCAATAAGCGTAGCGCATTGCACCGGATGTTTTGACTTCACACATGCGGCGCAATGCCCGTTGGTTATTGCGCCCTACGCGGGGTGTTCGACCAAGCCTTGCTCGCCGAAGGCGGTCAGCTTGACGACCCGGCCAGCTTCGTCAAGCGCATGAATCAGTTGATGCTGGAGATGGGTGCCTGAGTGATTTTAAACTCAGGAGTTGGAAAAGGAACGGGCATCGCGAGATGCCCGTTTTCATTTGAGTCTACGTAGGGCGCAATAACCAAAGGGCATTGCGCCGGATGTGTGAAATTAAAACATCCGGTGCAATGTGCTGCGCTTTTTGCACCCTACGCTGGCTGCGCTACGTTTGCCAAGGTTGCGATTGTTGATCAATTTGTAGATTTGCTGAACAAAACATCGTAAATCACCTTTTGAGCATCAATACACAAACCACCACCCGTTCCTGATTTAACTCCATTAAATGCGCACCGCATTCCATCACCGCTCGCAGTACTTAAAAGTGCCATGAATGTCACATTTGCGCCACTTGCAGTTCCTGTTCCGAATGCATATACAGAGCTCCCTGAGCTTCCCTGTACGTTCGCATTTATGAAAGAAGTATATTGCTCCATGCTCGTCATGGAAAATTTACCGCTGTATTCTGCGTTTCCTATTGTGATATGAATTGTCCCTTGACCGCTACCAACCCTATCTTGCTGTGCTTTGCCAAAATAGATCCTTCCGTCCAAACGAGACATTGCTTGCAGCTCGTATGAGGTGCTGAATGCTGTTTTAACTTGAGCGCACCCAGCAATCAACATTAAGAACACCGGGCAATATGTCGCAAATATTTTATTCATTTCAAAAAATCCTCGCACTAATAGGGTGCTATAAATCGCCCCGGGTTTCGTGTGGCTCGTTTGGCTTAAGTAAGCCACTGTAGCCCGCGTAGGGCGCAATAACCAACGGGCATTGCGCCGTATGAGTGAAGTTAAAGCATCCGGTGCAATGCGCTGCGCTTATTGCACCCTACGGATGTAGATCGCCTCATTTACAGGCTAATCGCCATATCCCAACACGCCTTCATTCCCGCCCGTCCAATCCGCCGGATAGACACCTTGATCAACTAGCCGATGAAACGTTGAATAAGGCCATTTTGCCACACGCTCGACCAATCCGTGTTTCAGCGGGTTGATGGGTACATAATCCATATGCGCACGGTAATCGCGCTCATCCCGGATCAGGTGTTCCCAACAACGCCGTTGCCAGATGCCACGCTCGCCGCGCTTGGTGCGCACAGCCGAGATGCGTTCTGTACGGGGTAACGCCTTGGAGAATTCCATTTTGATCAAACGCCAGCGTGTTGCAAAGTCTGAAACATTCGGCGGCAATTCGATCACGCAGTGCAGATGGTCGGGTAGTACCACCCAGCCATGTATCTGAAATGGATGGCGTTGCCGCACTGATTTGACCACGCTTCGCAGCGTTTCAATGTGTCGAGTCAGCAAGTCGTTGTCTTGCCTTTGCAGCAAGTTGACGGTGAAGAAGTAGGTTCCGCCCGGATGCCAGGCGCGGCGGTAGTCAGGCATGTGTTGAGTATTGCTGAGGTTTCCATCCGGCGCAATGCCCGTTGGTTATTGCGCCCTACGTACTTGAACATGCGCTCGAAGGCGTGGCGGGAAAAATGCACATCGCACTGCCTGCCCGCAGAAATCGGATTTCTGAAACCCCTCAGACCTGTCGTACCATAGCGACCTTTCGCCATACCCGACCCGCATGCCCACCATCGTCCTCGCCACCCTCAATGCGCGCTACATCCATGCCTCGCTGGGCTTGCGCTATCTCGCCGCCAACATGGGCGAGATGGAGCAGGACACCGGGATCATGGAGTTCACGTTGCAGAACCGGCCCGAGGAGATCGTCGAGGCGTTGCTTGCGGCGCAGCCGCGCATCATCGGGTTCGGCGTGTACATCTGGAACGTGACCGAGATCACCCGTGTGGTCGCTTTGCTCAAATGCGTCGCCCCGCAGATCACCGTGGTGCTGGGCGGGCCGGAAGTGAGTTACGAATGCGATGAACAGGAGGTCGTGCGTCTGGCCGATCATGTGATCACCGGCTGGGGCGACATCAGCTTTGCCCAACTTTGCCGCGAACTTTTGCAGCAGCGACCGCAGGCGCAGAAGATCATTTCGGGCATCCAGCCCAAGCTGGCCGAGATCAAGTTGCCCTATGCGCTTTATACGGACGAGGACATCGCACACCGCACGCTGTATGTGGAAGCGTCGCGCGGCTGCCCGTTCAAATGCGAGTTCTGCATTTCGTCATTGGACAAGACGGCCTGGGCCTTCGAGCTCGACCGCTTTCTCGACGAGATGGACAAGCTCTACCGGCGCGGTGCGCGGCAGTTCAAATTCGTCGACCGCACCTTTAATCTCAATATCAAGAGCAGCGCGCGCATTCTGGAATTCTTCCTCGAACGGCTGGACGACAAGCTGTTCGTGCACTTCGAAGTCATTCCCGATCACCTGCCGGAGCAACTGAAAGCGCTGATCGTTAAATTCCCCGCGGGCTCGCTGCAATTCGAGGTGGGCATTCAGACCCTGAATCCAGCAGTGCAGGCGCTGATCTCGCGCAAACAGGACACGGCCAAGACGGAGGAGAACCTGCGCTGGCTGACCCAGGAAAGCCACGCGCATGTCCACGTTGACCTCATCATCGGCCTGCCCGGCGAAGATGTGGCGAGCATCGCCCATGGCTTCGACCGCATGGTTGCGCTGAAGCAGCAGGAGATACAGGTCGGCGTGCTCAAGCGCCTGCGCGGCACGCCCATCATCCGCCATACCGAGGCGCACGCCATGCGCTACACCCCGTACCCGCCTTACACCGTACTCGCCACCGACCGCATCGACTTTGCCACCATGCAAAGACTGGTGCGCTTTGCTCGCTACTGGGATCTGGTGGGCAACTCGGGGCGATTCCAGAAGGCGCTGCAACTCTTGCTGGGGGAAAGTCCGTTTGCCCGCTTCCTCACTTTTTCCGACTGGCTCTATGCCACCACGCAGCAGACGCATCAGATCCCGCTGCACCGGCTGTTCGATTTGGTGTTCAACGGGCTGACGACGGCGCTTGCCGTACCGGCAGAAACGGCCCGTGCCGCGCTGGAGCGGGATTTTGTTCAGTCAGGCTGCAAGGAGTTGCCGCCTTTCATGAAGGTGGAGAAAGAACTGCCGCGCAAGGCCAAATCCGGCAATCTGCCGAAACGGCAGGCCCGGTCGCGGTCGGAATGACCGATATTGAGCTTCCCATAGTTCATGACAGTGCACGAAGTCTGTTACCTCGTCATTCCGGCGAAGGCCGGAATCCAGCGGGTTCATTCAACATGCTTGTGGTTTTGGTCCCGCGTTGCGGGTATTGTCTTCTAACTGGATTCCGGCCTTCGCCGGATAACCAACCACTTGGCAACCGCTTTGTGGTTGCTTAGTGGGATGGCTAGTTGTTCTATCAATGACGGCAGTCAACGGTTTTGTGGGTTGATTTCTGGGAAGCTCAATAATCCGCATGTTTTCGCATGCGGGCATGGTGGCAATTGCAAAAGCTACTTAAAATACGTCCCTCCACTTTCTCTAAATCGCCATGAAACCCATCGCCATCTTCCGCCACTCCCCCACCGAAGGCGCAGGCCATTTCGCGCTGTTCCTTACCCAGCACGCCATCCCCTGGCAGATGATCCACATCGATCAGGGCGAGACGGTGCCGACTGATGCCAGCGCGTTCTCCGGCTTGGTGTTCATGGGCGGGCCGATGAGTGTCAACGATGACCTTCCGTGGATAGCGCCGACGCTGGCGTTGATCCGCGATGCCTATGCGAAAGATATTCCGCTGCTCGGGCATTGCCTTGGCGGGCAGTTGATGTCCAAGGCGCTGGGTGGCGTGGTGAGCAAGAATGCGATCAAGGAGTTGGGCTGGGGCAAAGTGAACGTGGCGGAAAATGCCACCGCGCGCCAATGGTTCGGCGATGTCCGGGAATTCGATTCTTTCCACTGGCATGGCGAGACTTTCAGCCTGCCGCAGGGAGCGGTGCTTCTGCTTTCCAGTGCGCATTGCGCGAATCAGGCTTTTGCCATCGGAAAACACCTCGCCATGCAATGCCATGTCGAGATGACCGAACCCATGATCCGCGAATGGTGCAAGGAAGGGGAGGGCGAGGTTGCTGCCAACGCAGGCAGTCCGGCGGTACAATCGACACAGGTGATGCAGGCGCAGATGCACGACAAGCTGCCGCAATTGCATCGAGTAGCAACACAACTATATCGGCAGTGGCTGCACGGCTTGGAAAAGTAAAGGTACTTAATGACTTACATAGTTGGTGATAACTGTATCAGTTGCAAATATACCGACTGTGTCGATGTATGCCCGGTGGATTGCTTTCGCGAGGGCGAAAACTTCCTGGTGATCGATCCGGATGAGTGCATAGACTGCGCGTTGTGTGTGGCGGAATGTCCGGCGGGCGCGATTTACGCTGAAGATGATGTGCCGGAAAATCAGCAATACTTCATCAAGATCAATGCCGAGCTCTCCAAACTTTGGAAACCCATTGTGGAAAAGAAAGACCCACCTGCGGATGCCGACGAATGGCTCAATGTGAAAGACAAACTCAAATATCTGAAGCGGTGAGTGTCTCCAACAGCTATTTCGACCGCATCGCCACGCGCATCCTGAATGCGCACCCCGCGCCCGATCTGCGCGGCATCATCCTCCTCCTTCCGAATTTCCATGCAGCGCAGCCGCTGGCGCAGGCGCTGATACGCGTGGCGCAACGTCCGGTCCTGTTGCTGCCGCAGATGGTCACCCTCAATGAATGGGCGCAGAGCGTCCCGCTGTCCGTGCCGGTCGCCAACGACAGCCAGCGCAGTGCGTTGCTGTACCAGCAATTGCGCAAGCTCAAGTGGTTCGAGAATGCCGATATGTGGAGCATGACGCAGGAGCTGCTCAGACTGTTCGACGAGCTCACCCATTCACTGCGCGATCTTCCGGACGATGCGGAATCGTTCGCACTTGCCGTGCAGCAGGCTTATCAGGCGCGGCAGAACGCCACGCTGCAACTCGAAGCGCGGCTAGTGTTCGAGCTGTGGAACGTGATGCAGCAGGGCGACGAACTGGACAAGGCGCGTGCTTATCAGCAGCGGCTGGCAATGCTGGCGCTGCAGGCCAACCGACCTTTATATGTGCTGCGCGTGTCGGAGTGGGATGTGGTGGAGCAGCGCTTCCTGGATGAATATGAGCGGCGGGCGGCGGTGAGGGTGTTTGATTTGAGGGAGATGGATTCCCTCTCCCCCGGCCCCTCTCCCGTAAACGGGAGAGGGGAGCCATACAATTCCCCTCTCCCGTTTACGGGAGAGGGGTTAGGGGAGATAACCAGCGACTTGCCAGCTAGCGGGCTTAGTCGAATGGCTAGTAGTTCTCTCAGGGTAAGAGCACCGCTGTTCTTCGCCGCGACTTCACTGGAACAAGAGGCAAGAGCTGCCGCCATGCAAGTGCGCTGCTGGCTCGCCGAGGGCAAGCGCGACATCGCCATCGTGGCCCAGGATCGCGTGGTGGCGCGGCGCACACGCGCCCTGCTGGAACGCAGCGAAGTGCTGGTTGCGGACGAAACCGGCTGGACTTTCGCCACGCTGTCGGTGAGCACCGTACTCGATCGTTGGCTTACCGCGCTGCAAAGCGACTTCTACCATCACGATCTGCTCGACCTGCTCAAGTCGCCGTTCATCTTCGCCGACATGACGGCGAGTGAGCGCAAGTCTTCGGTGTATCAACTCGAACAACTGCTGCGCAAACAGGGTGTGGTGGCGGGGTTGGAGAAGTTCAGCGAACTGACCGCGCACGAAGTTGCGTTGCATCAGCCGCTGGCGCGCTTGCGGCAGGCGGCGTCGCTGCTGGAGCAGAGCAAAAAGAAGACATTGGTCGAATGGCTGGATGCGTTGCAGCAGAGCCTGGCTATATTGAGTATCGACACCGGCTTGAAACAGGACGAGGCGGGGCAGCAATTGCTGCGCGCGCTCAATACCTGGCAGCAGGAACTGCGCGGTGACGAAGGCCGCTACCGTTTTGCCGAGTGGCGGCGCTGGCTGGCGCAACAACTGGACACCGAAACCTTCCGCGATAGCAGCATCGTCAGCCCGGTGCGCTTCACCCATCTGGCGGCCACGCGCTGGCGTGTTTTTGATGCCGTGCTGCTGCTGGGCTGCGATGCCGATCATTTGCCCAGTGCGGCGGACGGCGGGCGCTGGTTCAACGACGCGGTGCGTTCGGCATTGAACCTGCCCACGCGCGGCACCCATTCCACCCGCCAGCGCCACGACCTGCTGGCGCTGCTGGCGCTGAATGACGCCGTGCTGGTCACCTGGCAGAAAGACAAAGACGGCGAAGCGCGGCTGCTGAGTCCGTTCTTGCAAATTATGCGTGATGAATACGAACAGCTGCATGGCGACGCAACCCTCACCCCAACCCTCTCCCGCGCGCGGGAGAGGGGGCAATCGTCTAGCGGTGCGAGTCTCGCGTTGGACGAGCGCGAGTTGCATGCGCTGCTCGCGGCGGAAGACGCGCATCAGGTGGCGCTGCCGCAATCGGCGCAGCCCGCGCCCGGTGTGGCAGGCGCTGCGGTGCCGCAGCGCATCTCCATCAGCGGCTACAACTCGCTGGTCGCCTGTCCCTACCAGTTCTATGCGCGCCACATCTTGCGCCTGAACGAACTCGACGAAGTGCAGGAGACCATCGAGAAGCGCGATTACGGCGAGCTTGTGCACGGCATTCTGCAACGCTTCCACGGGCAGTATCCGCAAGTGAGCGGGCGGGACATGGCCGAGATGGAAACAGCGCTGCGCCGCATCAGCGAAGAGGAGTTCGCCGGTCTGCTGGCACAGGACTTTGCGGCACGCGCCTGGCTGGCGCGCTGGTATCAATCGCTGCCGGCCTACCTTGAATGGCAGAGCGCGAACGAAGCCGACGGCTGGCGCTACGCCGAAGCCGAGAGCAAGTTCGACTGGCAGCTGGAAGGCATCCGTCTGCAGGGTCGCATTGACCGGCTGGATGTGCGCGGCGATGGCAGGCTGGTGCTGGATTACAAGACGCAGGATGCACAGAAACTGGCCAACAAATTGAAAGAGCCGGGCGAAGATGTGCAGCTCGCCTGTTATGCCTACGCGCATGAAGCGGCGGACGCCGCCTTCGTCAGCATCGAGGGCGGCAAAGTGAAACTGGTCGCGCCCAAGGAGGATGTGCCGCTGCTGGCGCAGCTCAACGTCGAGCGGCTGGAGCGGGTGATGGAGCGCATTCGGGGCGGGGCGGGGTTGCCTGCGAACGGGATCGATCAGGCGTGCATGCACTGCGAGGTGCGCGGGGTTTGTCGGAAGGGGGAGTGGTGATGCTCGTGCAAACCGCGCAGCCTGATCGTCATTCCGGCGAAGACCGGAATCCAGCAAAACCAAAAGATTCTCGCGTAGCGAGACTGCACCATGGCTTTGTCCGCTGCGCGGATTTTTCGATCGACTGGATTCCGGCCTGCGCCGGAATGACGAGATTGGAGAGAGCATGACCAATCACATCGCCCTCGACCCCCAACGCAGCATCGTCGTCGAAGCCTGCGCCGGCAGCGGCAAGACCTGGTTGCTGGTGTCGCGCATCGTGCGTCTGCTGTTGGATGGTGCGCAGCCCCCGCAGATCCTTGCCATCACCTTCACGCGCAAGGCGGCGCAGGAGATGCAGGCGCGTTTGCAGCAGTGGCTGCGCGATCTGGCGCTGGGCGATGAGGCTTCCGTCCGACAGTTTTTCGCTGAACGCGGTTTGCAAACGCTGAGCGAAGAACAACTGCAAACCGCCCGTAATCTGTACGGCAGCGTATTGCTGGCGCAGCCCGGCATCACCATCAGTACTTTCCACGGCTGGTTCATGCAGGTCATGCAGCGCGCGCCGCTGAATGCCGATGTGATGCAGGGGATGAGTTTGCTGGAACGGGCCGGGGCCGAGCAGGAAGAAGCCTGGGAGGAACTGTTGGAGCAGATGCGCAAGCATCCGGACGGTGTCGAAGCGCGGCACATGCAATGGCTGTTCGACGAATGCGGCCTGTTCACTGCGCGCAAGCTGCTGTTCAACTTCCTCGGCAAGCGCGCTGAGTGGTGGGCATATACCTCAGCCCTCTCCCCCAGCCCCTCTCCCGCAAGCGGGAGAGGGGAGCGCGAAAGCGCGGGAGAGGGTGCGATCCAATTTGCACTGGAGAACCTGCGCCGCGACCTGGATGTCGATCTGGAATTCGATCCGGTGGAGGATTGGGGCATGTGCGGCATCAGCGAAGAGTCGTTGTTCGCCTTCATCCATTTGCTCGGCAGTAACGGCACCGAGGTGCAAAAGGCGAAGGCGAGCGAACTGGAGCGCGCCTGGACCGACACCGCGCCGGAAGCACGCTTCGATGTCGTCTGGCCATTGCTGTTCACGCAGGCCGACGAACCGCGCAAACTCAAGGCGACCAAGAAGCAGGATGATGCGGTCTTCAGCAAAGTGCTGGCACAGCTGCACGATAATCTGCAGACGGTGCGCGATATCCTGGCCGACCAGCAGGCTTATCGCCTCAACATCGCCGTGCTGCATTGTGGTGTCGCCCTGCTCGACCGCTACCAGGCGCTCAAGGCGCAGAAGCAGCGGATGGATTTCTCCGATCTCGAATGGCAATTGTGTCGCCTGCTGCAACAGAGCGAACACGCCGAGACCATGCAGTACAAGCTCGACAGCCGCTACCGCCATGTGCTGCTCGACGAGTTCCAGGACACCAATCCGCTGCAATGGCAGATCCTGCGCGCGTGGTTCGATGCGGCGGTGGCGGTGGAATCGCAACCCACCGTGTTCGTCGTGGGCGACCCCAAGCAGTCCATCTACCGCTTCCGCCGTGCCGATGCGCGCCTGTTCGGCGTGGCGCGAGAATACTTGCAGGAGCACTTTGCCGCCGCGACACTGGGCAACAGCCTCACGCGCCGCAACTCGCAGGCCGTGGTCGATGCGGTGAACGCCGTGTTCCGCGAACAGCCGGACGGATTCGAGTTCGTCGAGCACCAGACCCATCAGAAGGAATTGCCGGGGCATGTGCTAGTGCTTCCCTTATGCGTTGCCGATGCTTCACTCCCCTCGCCCGCCCCTCACCCCATACCCTCTCCCGAAGGGAGAGGGAGTTCTCGCGGGGCTGGGGGTGAGGGCCTGTCCGAAGCGCCCAACCTGCGCAACCCCCTCACCACTCCGCGAGCAGAGACCGAAGAGGGTGCACGCCACCTGGAAGCGCAGCAATTCGCGGAACAATTGCAAACCATCACCCGCAACTGGTCGGTGAACGACGAAGGCGAAGCCCGCCGCGCCAGCTACGGCGACATCATGGTGCTGGTACGCACCCGCACCCACCTCGCCATCTATGAAGAAGCCCTGCGCGCGAAGCACATCCCCTTCATCAGCTCGCGGCGCGGTGGTCTGCTCGACACGCTGGAAGCGGAAGATGTTCAGGCGCTGCTGATGTTCCTCATTACCCCATTCGCCGATCTGGCGCTGGCGCAGGTATTACGCACGCCGATTTTTGCGTGCAGCGATGAGGATCTGATCCATCTCGCTCAAATCCCCCCCAGCCCCCCTTTTACAAAGGGGGGAGCGTTCGGCGGGGAAGTTTCTGTCCCGGATTTTGAAAATGAGCATGTTGAGCTCAGCCAAACTGTTCCCCACTTTGCACCCGCAAGGGGTACGCCGGTGGGTTCCCCGCTGCTTCGCAGCGACCCTTCCGCAGAAAAAGGGGGGGCGGGGGGGATTTGCAGTTGGTGGGTGCGCCTGCAAAATCTGGTTTCGCCGTCAACCTCTTTGGAACGTGCCGCGAAGTTGTTGAAGAATTGGCTGGCCCTTGCCGACAAACTCCCCGTCCACGACCTGCTCGACCGCATCTATTTCGAGGGCGATGTGATCGCGCGCTACAGCGCCGTGCTGCCGCCCGAGATGCGCGCCAAGGTCGTCGCCAATCTGCACGCCTTTATGGAGATCGCGCTGAGCGTGGATGCCGGTCGCTATCCCAGCCTGCCGCGCTTTCTGCAGGAGCTACGCGAATTGCGCGACAGCACGGACGACGCGCCGGACGAGGGCAAGCTCGGCACGGCGGGCGATGCGGTGCGCATCTACACGGTGCATGAATCGAAGGGACTGGAAGCCCCCATCGTCTGGCTGCTGGATGCAAACGCGGAAAAGAAGAACCGCGACGGCAACGACGTGCTGCTCGACTGGCCGATACATGAGGCGCAGCCGCTGCATTTCTCGCTCTACGCCGACCAGGCTTCGCGCGGCAAGAAGCGCGCACCGCTGTTCGAGCAGGATGCCGCCCAGCAGGCGCGCGAAGAAATGAACCTGCTCTACGTTGCCATGACGCGCGCGCAGCAGGCGCTCGTTGTCAGCGGCAATCAGGGGGCACGGGAAACCAAGCAGCTCACCTGGTACGCCCGTATCGCGGCGGTGGTGAGCGAACAGCCCAATCCGCTTTGCGTTCCTGCCTTGCGCCCGCAAGCGGCGGCGGGGCAGGAGAGAGGGGTGGGTGCGAACAAAGTCGAACTCCCCGCCATCACCCCCGCCGGGAAACGCGCAACCCGCAACACAGCCCAACAGCAACGCGGCATCTGGCTGCATGCCTTGCTGGAATACTTGTCGCAACCCTCTCCCTCAATCCCTCTGATGGGACTACCAAGCAATCGACTAAGCCAACAAGTTGGCAAGTCGCTGCTTGTCCCGCAAGCGGGAGAGGGAAGCGCGTCAGCGCGGGAGAGGGAGAAGGTGCAGCAACGCCTCGCCATCCCCGCAGACGAGATCGAGTCTCTCTGGCAACAAGCTAACAACCTGCTGACCGCCCACGGGCTCGCCCGCTTCTTCGACACCAAACAGTATCGAAGCGCCTGCAACGAGATGTCCTATATCAACGCCAAAGGCGAACTGAAACGTATCGACCGTCTGGTCGAATTCGACGATGAGGTGTGGGTGCTGGATTACAAGCTGGGCGATGCGGAAGATGCGGCGCGTTATCGTGCGCAGATGCAGGAATACCGCGATGCGATGCGGGCGGTGTATGTCGGCAAAGCAGTCAGATGCGCGCTGGTTTTTGCGGATGGGGTGTTGAGCGAGGTTTAGCCCTCAATACTGCATCCGTTTGGAAATTTCGCCGTTGAGTTCCGTCACCCATTCGTTATAGGTCGGGCTGATACACTTTCCCCCGACTTTGCCTGCTCCGCCGGATGTTTTGTCGGCACAGCCATTCAGGTAATCAAGGTTGGTACTGTCCTTGTACCTGATGCTGTATTTGTTCAGATTGAAGGTGATCTCAACGGTTGCGGAAGCTTTGCCGTCGGTTTTCGTCGCGACCATGCGCCCCGGTAATTCATTGGGGGTCACACTCCATCCGGCTTTGCCGGCAGCCATGCGCATGTCGATCTGGACCTCTTCCTTGCTTATCGCTCGGTTGGAGGCGCGCATGATCTGTTGATCTTCATACTCGACGAACCGGACCGGTGCCGCGTTGCAGCCCAGTAAAGCAAACACAGTAAGTGTGGTGACGAATGCCTGTTTCAACTTGCGCTCCTTTGCGTGGATTCAACTGCTGCTGTTGATGATACCGCTTATAAGCCAGGCTGGCTGCGCCTCTTCAGCGAGATCGTCAACTTGAACTTTGCCACTGGTTCCGCGCTCAATGACGGCACGGTGGCGATCACATCAAGTTGTTTCTCGACTCTCTCACCCGATGCGGCAGCCTGCGCGACTAGCGCGGCGATCTCATTGCCCTGATCGCAGGCGAAATGCACTTCACCTTCGGCGCGCTTGAGAAACTGCGCTTCAAAATCTTTGAAGACCAAGGCAATGTTCCCGGATTGCTGTTTGATCAGGTGCATCGCGAAGGCACCTGCCGCACAGTCGGCACCGGCGCAGAGCACGCCGAAGTACATGGAGCCGAGATGGTTCCCGGTCCTGCGCCGCAACGGTATTCTGACCACCATGCGCTCGGGGGATATCTCCGCGACCGACACGCCGACATAGAACAACAGCGGGATTTTGGTGAGACCTATCCAGAGCAACGCGAAGGTCTCGCGTGTGGTTGGTTTGAATAGTTTGTAGAACCACCTCATCAGTCTGTGTCTTTGCGTTTGGTCAGTATTGGCAGGTCGTTTGGTTGTCCGCGCACGAATCTTAGCAGTTCGCCCCTTGCTGTTTCCACAGAGCATCCTGTCGCGACGAGTCGTTCCACCATGTCCTGAAATTGCTTGCGCCGCATGATACCCATGTTGCTGGTGTCGCGGCGGCTCCAATAGCTTTCGAGCAGGGTTGAGCCGCACACGCAGTTGCGAAACAACTCCACGATCTCTTGATCGTTGTCATCACGGCTCTGCTTTAGTCCACTCGCATCTTCACGCAATGGCAGGGTGGCAGCGAGGAACTCTGCAGAATTGGGGTATTCCCGACCGCATGCTCTGCAGCGTTTTGGAAAGGCAGATTCAGCAAGTTGGCGCAATCCTGCGTGAAAGTCATCGTGGTGATTTGAATTGCTCACGCGCGCCTCCTGCCGGGAGTGCCCCGTGAGCGAAAGCTTGCTCTGAAGGGGGCGTTGATGTGGAAAAATTGTGCGACGGCTTGGGCTTTCAGTATTGGCCCGGGGTAATCATGATGACAAGGTCGGAGTCGCGGGATTGGCTCCGACCTGCCTTGTGCATATTTGCCCAAAGTTGCAAGCCCGGTTTTTAGGGGTCGTATTCAAGTTCGGGTTGATTGTTTTTTACAGTGGAGCTTGGTGCGGATGCTACGGCTACTGATTGAGGCTTGGTTGGAGCGGCCGCAGAGGGGGAATTGTTGTTGCCATTGTTGGCGCAAGCAGAAAGACTGGATAGTGTGATGAAAACTAGAGCTGAAATAAGGGTTTTATTAAGAAAGTTCATTGATGAGCTCCTTCTATAAGTTGGGCCGCTTGTGCGTATTGGTAGCCTTCGTTGGTTTTAAGCAACTAAATGCCGGGCTGAATGATGCTTGGTTGTTTTTACTACGTTATTTGTGATTTTGATCGGCGGTTGCCAGTTTGAAAGCGGCACGGGGCCGCTTTCAAACGAGCAATCGAATCACGAGAGGAACCATACCCTAGTAAGGATTATGGTCAATAGTCCAAACTGCCTAGTTGGTAGTTTGGTAAATTGCTCGGGTAATAGGGGGTTTTGCCAATGCTGGATGGCGAACTGGTCGGTGGTTCGCCGTAGCAAGCATTACAGAAATACCAGGAATCCGTCAGCGAAGAAAATCAAGCCAAGTGACCCGGTAACCAAACCCAAGTACCAGACCTGCTTCTTTCTTAACAAGCCGGCAATGGTAGAGAGCAGGATCGCGATCTGCAGATAGATGACGGCAACGCCAAATGCTTTGGAGTGCAGCTGGGACTCGTCGCGTATCGCTTCCAGTTTCCTGGCTTTGTCCTGTATCTCGGCTTTTTCACCTTCGTATTTGTCGATTTTCTTTTTGTAGTCGGCGATCTTGTCTTTGTATGCGGTTACGGTTTCTTTCGGTGCAGTTCTCTGTAGAGCCTGCAATTCAAGTTCCATTTTTTCTGCCTGCAGTTCGTACAGGTAGGCTTTGATGCCTTTGGACTGGAAGTAGGCCCATTGGTCGGATGCCTGTGATTGGCTCATGACAGAACGCGTTGAGAATCCGCCGCCTTTGAATGTGGACAGGGTGGCGCAAACGGCAAATATCACGGTCGATAACGCCAGGTAGTTGAGCCATGCTTCTTTTTTTTCTTCTGCCATTGATTTCTCCTTGAATTGATCGGTTTCAGCAAATACTACTGTTCCAGCAAGCGTTTTTTGTCCAGATGTCTTTGCAGACCATGCACCAGATTCTGCGTGAGCTGTGCTTGCAGTTCTTCCCACGATACCACGATGCCGAATTCGATGGCCTGCGTGACACGTAACCCCTGATATCCGCAGGGATTGATATTGTCAAAAGGTGACAAGTCCATGTCCACGTTGAACGACAGGCCGTGATAGCTGCAGCCGGTTTTGATCTTGAGGCCCAGCGCGGCGATCTTGGCGTCGCCGACATACACGCCGGGGGCATCTTCGCGGCCTTCCGCTTTTACACCGTATTCCGCGAGCAGGTCGATCACGGCTTGTTCCATCAGTCGCACCAGTTCGCGCACATTGATCTTCCAGCGACGCAGGTCGAGCAACAGATAAGCGACAATCTGGCCGGGGCCGTGATAAGTGATCTGTCCGCCGCGGTCTATCTTCACCACCGGGATGGAGGTCGGGTTGAGCAGGTGCTCAGGCTTGCCCGCCTGTCCCTGGGTATAGGTGGGTGGATGTTGCAACAGCCATATCTCGTCAACTGTTTCGGCGGTGCGTTCGGAGGTGAACTTCTGCATGGCGCGCCAGGTCGGCTCGTAGTCGACCATGCCCAGCGCCTTGACGTGTATGGAGGGGTGTTGCATGGGTTTATCAGAGCACCATTTTGACCATCGGGTGCGATGTCAGGTCGCGGTACAGATTGTCCAGTTGCTCGCGCGATGTAACGCGGACAGTACAAGTGAGGCTGATATATCTGGCGCCGGAGCTGCTGCGCATCTCGATGCTGGCTGCGTCGAATTCCGGTGCGTGCCCCTGCACGACGATGGCGATAGCCTCGGCGAATCCCGGCTTTGCTTCGCCAAACACTTTGATCGGAAAGTCGCTGGGGTATTCGATAAGGGAGTCTTTGGGATCGATCATTTGCGCATCACGTCTCGTTTGAATGCCTGATACAAGGGGTGCAACCTGTCGAACATTGCGCCCGGTTTGCCGTTTCCAACCGGCAAGCCATCAAGCGTGGTGACTGCCAGGACTTCCTTGGTGCTGGAAGAGAGCAACAGCTCGTCCGCACCGAATACTTCCGCCTTCGTCACCCGGCGCACTTCATGCGGGATGCTGTTCGCGGCGGCAAGTTCAAGTATCACGTCGTAAGTGATACCGGGCAACATCAGGTTGTCTTTGGGCGGCGCCAGCAGTTTTCCGTTCTTGGCCACGAAGATGTTGCTGGCCGCACCCTCGGTGAGGAACGAGTCGTCGCGGATCAGGATGGCCTCGGCACAACCGGCTTCGACGGCAGCCTGGCGCAGCAGCACATTCGGGAGCAGGGCGATGGCCTTGATGTCGCAACGCAGCCAGCGGTTGTCCGCGACGGTGATGCAGCTGATGCCGTTCTGCAATTGTTCTGTTGAAGGCGTTGTGAGCGGGTTGCTCATCACGAACACGGTCGGCGGCACGGGCGGGTTGGGGAATGCGTGGTCGCGTTTGGCTGCGCCGCGCGTGATATGCAGGTACAGATACTGGTCTTCGGGCGCGTTGTGTTTGATGAGCCCGTTGAGGATATCCGTCCATTCGCGCTCGCTGTGCGGATTGGGCAGCTTGATGCCATCCATGCTGTGCTGCAGACGCTGCAGATGTTCCGCCATGCGGAAGGCGCGGCGCGAATAGACGGGTATGACCTCGTAAACGCCGTCGCCGAAGATGAAGCCGCGATCCAGTACCGGCACCCTGGCTTCTTCGATCGGCATGAACTCACCGTTCAGGTAAACAATCATGACGTGATCCCCTATTGGAACAGCAATCGGATGTTGTCCACTCCGCGCGAGAATACATTTGCAAGGCGGATATCGTCCAGTGCCGAGACGGGAAGGTCGAGATAGGGTTGGTCGTTCAACGTCAGGTGCAGCGTGCCAATCTGCTGTCCGAGGTCGACGGGGGCCAGCACAGGCTGGCGACTTTCCAATGTGGCTTTCAGCGCGTCACGCTGGCCTTTGGGGATGGTGACGTAACGGTCGGCGCGGAAACCGATGTTCAGCCGTTTGGAGGTGCCCTTCCAGACACGTTTATTGCTTACGGGCTGGTCTTTGGAGTACAGCCTGATGGTTTCGAAGTTCTGGAAACCGTGGTTCAGCAGGCGCTGGCTTTCGCTGCTTCGGAGCTTGTCGGTTGCGGTGCCGAGGACGACTGCGATCAGGCGGCGATCGTCGCGCTTGGCTGAGGCGACAATATCGTATTCCTCCGACTCGTTAACGCCCGTTGCCATGCCGTCGACGAAAGGGTCTGCCCACAGCAGTCGGTTGCGGTTGAACTGGTTGATGCCGTTGTACTGGTATTCACGCTGCGCGTAAATGTAGTAGAACTCCGGAAAGTCACGCACGAGTGCCGCGGAAAGCAGCGCCAGATCGTGAGCGCTGCTGTAGTGCTGAGCGTCAGGCATGCCCGTGGCGTTGATGAAATGCGTGTTTTTCAGGCCAAGTCGCTGGGCTTCGCTGTTCATGGTGTCGGCCAGCGCCATTTCGTGATTCGCCACTTTTTCTGCCAGTACGCGCGCCGCATCATTGGCTGATTGCACGATCAGTCCGCGCAGCAGTTCCTCTACCGTCACTTCCTTTCCCGCATTCAGGAACATGCGCGATTCATCAGTCTGCATGCGTGTGGCATAGGCGGACGGAATGAGACGCTGGGTAAGGGATATCTTGCCCTGTTTGATCGCGCCGAATACGACATAAGCCGTCATCAGTTTGGTCAGATGGGCGGGTGGAATATGTGTGTTCGCATTCTGTTCCACCAGAAATTGTCCGCTGGTGTAGTCGTATAACGCGTAGGAGTCGGCAGCGAGTTGGGGAGGGATGGGGGCTAGGTCTTGTGAAAATACCAGTGACGGAAACAGGACAATCAGGAATAGAGATACAAATTTCATGGGGGGCAATCGGATAACTAAGGGTTGGATTATAGCAATCACGGGGCATGGCGGGCACCGGACTAGATGGGATATAGATATTGGGGGGCGAGGTATAGGTTTGGTCTAGTCCGTAAGACATATTGTCATGTCATGTCATGGGGGGCAAAAATGCATCCCTTCCCGGAAACAGCAAGGAGAATGTCATGCAACTCATCAGTGAAAGAATGGGACAAGAGATCGGCAGACTGCCGAATCGCATCAATCAGCATCATGAGCCGGAGGTGCTGGGGATTGATTTTGTGGATGTTGCGGAATCGCATGTTTTGTTCTTCGGTCGGGTCAAGGATTTTGTGCATGGCGAATTGCCCGAAACAAAGTCCGATCTCACCGAGTTCGCACAGAATTGCGAACTGGAGATATGGCTGAAGGGGATTGGTGCATCCCGCTTTGGGCAACTGCGCGCTTTCACGCGTTTGTATGAAGCGCACTTCGAGTTTCATCGCCATGCTTCTGAAGTGTTGGCGATGATTCATGCGGGGAGCTGGATCGCAGCCGAGCATATGCGCAGGAGCGAACTGTCGCAGGCTTTGCGCCGCGTGCTGATCACCCTCACCGAGCTGAATGAGTCGATCAACAAACAAGTCATGAGTGTCAGTTGAATGAGTTGTTGAACTGCGCTGCCTGGTTGGCCTGTTCCACCGCCTGTTCGGCAATCTCCGTGGCACGATCAGGATCAATACCCAGCGCTTCCCATTCTTCCGGGGCGACATAATTTCCGACGCATTCACGCAAGCCGAGCAGTGGAAGCAGTTTTTCGGTGATATTGATGATGCGTGCCAGCGGTTGCCCTCCCGCAGCCTCCTCCAGGTCGGGTGTGTGGTGATAGCGGATCACTTCCACAATTTCGCTTGGCAGATTCCAGTGCTTTGCCAATTCCGATCCCAATTCATCGTGCGTGATCTCCAACAGTTCGCGTTCTATCTCGATGGCGGGGCGATCCGGTTCGATGACCATACGCGTGTGTATGTCGTCACTGCGCTGGGTGTCCAGATGCGCAAGAACAAGATAGCCGATGTCATGCAGCATGCCGGCGAGGAATATCTGGTCATCCGGCGGGCGGTTCTTGCTGGGCATCGCGCGGACCACCGGCAGCATGGCAAACGAAACAGCCATGTTGTGCAGCCATAATTCCTGGGGATCGAAACGTCCGATGGGCTTGCTTACCAGCGACATGACCGCGATGCCGGTGGCAACTGATTTTACGCGCGTCAATCCCAGCAACATGGCGGCTTCCTTGATGGCGGAGATATGTCGTGTCGTGCCCAGTAACGGGGAATTCGCGAGGCCGATGATCTTGGCCGAGATCATCGGATCTTGCGAGATCAACAACAACATCTGGTTTTCACCTTCCTCGGTGTCAAGCTTGAGGGCCATCAACTTTTGCGCGATGACGGGCAGGGCCGGCAAGGAGTTGAGGTTGCGGACGGCGTGACGCAGGTCAATGGCAGGACTCATGTTTGTGCTGGAGCGGGATAGGTTGGTGCGTATTCTAACTCGAACCGGAACCCGCTTGTGACGGGGGAAAGCCCTATAGGCCCGAAGGGCGTTTGGATAATTTGCGCTGCAGGGTGCGGCGGTGCATGTTGAGTATGCGCGCGGTGGCGGAGATGTTGTCTCCGTTTTCGCGCAGGATGCGCTGGATATGTTCCCACTCCAGCCGTTCCACGGTCGCCGGCTGCGCTTCGAGGGGTACATCGGAACTGGCGTTGTGACCGAATGCGGCAACGATCTCGTCGGCATTGGCAGGTTTGGAAAGATATTGTGTCGCGCCCAGCTTGATCGCCTCCACTGCGGTGGCGATGCTGGCATAGCCGGTCAGCATCACGATGAGTGTGGCCGGGTCGAGTTCGTGCAGTTTTTGAACCAGCACCAGTCCGGAAGCCCCGTCCATCTTCAGGTCCAGCACAGCGTATTCCGGCGGGTTGGCACAGGCGAGCGGCAATGCCTGTTCGACGCTGTTGGCTGTGGTCACCGCAAAACCGCGTTTTTCCAGTGCGCGCGACAGTACCGTTCGGAATGTCGCGTCGTCATCCACCAGCAGCAGTGAAGGTCTTTCTGCTATGTTCATACAGATAACCTCTGCAGCGGGATGATCACTTCGGTTGTCGCACCTCCGCCTTCGCGGTTGGTCAGTCGCACGCTTCCGCCCAGTCGTTCCATGGTTGCATTTGCGAGGAACAGGCCCAGGCCGCGTCCTTCCTGCTTGGTGGTGAAAAAGGCGGAGCCGGCGCGGGAGGCGGCTTCCGGGGTGAGGCCTGGGCCATGGTCGTGGATCTCCAGGACGAGGCTCACACTATCCCAACGTAACTGGATATCCATTTCATCCGGCGAGGCGTCGGCGGCATTGTTCAGAAGGTTCAGCAGAGCCGAACGCAGCGCCAGATCGGCACGCACGCGCGGTGAAGGTTGGAGTCCGCTGACCTGAAACAGATAGTGCACTGTGGGACGCAACAGCTGCCATTCATCCAGCACGTGGCGGATGAATTCCTCCAGCGACAATTCACTGCTTGTCTCCTGCGCGTGTTTGAGCAGCGAATCGAGGATGCGTTTGCAGTTGCGTACCTGGTCGTCGAGGATGCCAAGATTCTCCAGGTGTTCCGGGTCGCTACAATCATGACGCATCTCGCCGATGATGACCGACATGGTGGACAACGGCGTTCCCAGTTCGTGCGCCGCACCCGCGGCCTGGGTACCCAGCGCGACGATACGTTCGTTGCGCAGTATTTCCTCGCGCACCCGGTTGAGCTGGGAATCGCGCACGCGTACCGCACGCGCCATCTCCACCGCGAAATACGCCACGACAACCGCGCTGATGAGGAATCCCAGCCACATGCCGAGTACGTGGGTGTTGAACGCTTCTTCCAGCGGAGAGGTGATTACCACTGTGGTCTGTGCTGGCGGGATGGTCATGTTGTGATGTGAATGATCCATCTGTTCCATCGCGGCGGGCGCATGCTGAGCGTGGCTGCCGGGCAGCGGGATGTACCACACCATCAGCAGGCTGTAACACGCCAGCGTCAGTGCCGCCATGCCCCAGGTGTCGCGTCTGGGCAGTGTTGCGGCGGCGATTACCAGTGGCAACAGGTAGAGCGAAACAAACGGATTGGTGGAACCCCCGCTGTAATACAACAGCACCGTCAGTTGCAGCACATCCAGGCTCAATTGTACGAATAGCTCCAGGCTGCCCACCGGGTAATTGAGATATAGCCGCCACCAGGTCAGTGCATTTGCCAGGGTCAGAAATCCTACCGCACCCAGCATGGGCCCCCAGGCAAAATCGGGACTGAGGAAACGGTGCACCAGAATCAGTGTCGCCAGTTGAGCAAGAATTGCCCCGCAGCGCAACAGGAACAATCTGCGCAGATGGGAATGGCCGGTCTGGGTGGAGAGCAGGGACGAATTCATGGAGCAGATTCTACCGGAGTCGCTCTGGGCAAGGGGTGCGTCAATATGTCGCAGGGGAGGAAAGTCGATATTTTATAGAATCCCGATCGCAATTTCGAAGCTGTTAAAACAAGATACAGGGAGATCGGGAATGGAATTAAAGCTGAAAGTGAGCGTGGTTGCAGTCGCGCTGGTGTTTGTCTCTGTGGCGCTTGCGGAGGATCAGAGCAGCATGCAGGAGGTTGTCGTCAATGCGAATAAAGTGAAACCCCTGCCCGAGCAAACTGATAACGGGCTGGATCGGGAGGGTTTGCAGCGCAGGCGCGCCAGTACCAGCGATTCAGCCATGCTGCTGGATGGTCAGCCCGGTGTGAGTCTTTATGGTGCGGGCGGCGTATCCAGCCTCCCGGTGATCCATGGTATGGCCGATGACCGACTGCGGGTTAAGGTCGAAGGCATGGATCTGATCCCGGCCTGTCCCAACCATATGAATTCGCCGCTTTCCTATATCGATCCGATCAGTGTGGGCAGCGTCAAGGTGTTCGCGGGTATCACTCCGGTGAGTGCGGGCGGTGACAGCATCGGCGGCACCATCATGATGGATCAGGCAGCCCCGGAATTTGCCAATGCCGGTGAGGGGACGTTGACCAAGGGACAAGCAGGTGCGTTCTATCGCAGCAATGGAGGCGCGAAGGGTGCCAATCTGTCGGCGACCATTGCCAGTGAAAACGTGAGCCTGACTTATAACGGCTCCACCGCGCAAGCCGGTAACTACAAGTCGGCAAAGGCGTTTAAAAAGGCCGGGGCAGTGAGTACCGACAAGCCCGGCGTGCAACTGAGCGGAAATGAAGTCGGTTCGACAAAATACAAAGCCCAGAACCAGTCTTTGTTGATGGCAACGCGCAAAGACAATCATGCAGTCGAACTCAAGTTGGGCTGGCAGCATATTCCTTATGAGCTTTATCCCAACCAGCGCATGGATATGCTCGATAACAAGGAGCGGCGCGCCAATCTGCATTATGCAGGCCAGTATGGATGGGGCGTTCTGGACGCTCGCACCTACCGCGAGATTGTCGATCATTTCATGGATTTCGGTGAAGACAAGCAATATATCTATGGCGGTCCGCTTCCCGCCATCGTTGCACCCGGCATGCCGATGTACACGACAGGCAAAACCACCGGTCTTCAGATCAAGGCTGACATCCCTTCCGGTCAACAAGATATCTACAGGGTGGGGGGCGAAGCGCAACAGTATCGCCTGAACGATTGGTGGCCGCCGTCCCCTTCCTCGCTGGCGGGAATGGAAAGCTCACCCGGTGTTCCGGCGACCTCGGGTGGAATGGCGCCGAATACGTTCTGGAATATCAACGACGGCAAGCGCGACCGTCTTGGCCTGTTCGGAGAATGGGATGCCCGCTGGGATGATCAGTGGGCTTCGCTGTTTGGGTTGCGCGCCGAACAGGTGAAGATGGATGCCGGTCCGGTACAGGGCTACAACACCGTGATGGCCGGATACAGCACCTCGGCGGCAAACTTTAATGCGAAGAGTCGCCAGCGCACCGACCACAATCTGGATCTGACTGCACTGGCACGTTATACGCCGACATCCACAAACACCGTCGAATTCGGCTACGCGCAGAAAACAAGATCTCCCAACCTGTATGAGCGCTATTCGTGGTCGCAGAACGCGATGGCGCTGATCATGAATAATTTTGTGGGTGACGGTAACGGATACCTGGGCAACCCGGACCTGAAGCCCGAAGTGGCGCATACGCTAAGTGCCGCATTCAGTGCCGACGATGCGGAGCACACCCGCGGGATCAGGGTCGCGCCGTATTACACGCAGGTATCCGATTACATCGATGCCGTTCGCTGCATGGGGAGCGGCATGATGATGAACGCACTCTGCGGCGGTGCGGCCAACAATACGGCAACCGGCAAGTTTGTCCAGCTCAAGTATGCCAACCAGGCGGCCAGATTGTACGGGGTGGATATCTCGGGCCACATGCTGCTTGCCAGAACTGAAGGCTGGGGAGAGTTCTCATTCGCGGGCTTGCTGAACTATGTGAGCGGTAGGAACACGGACACCGGTAGCGGCCTGTACAACATCATGCCGATCAACACCAAACTGACCGTGGCAGAAAAGCTGGGCGGGTGGGATAACAGGATCGAGTGGGCCCTGGTCAGCGCAAAGAAAACCGTTTCCACTGTCAGGCAGGAAGTCAAAACCGGTGGCTACGGGTTGCTCAATCTGCGCAGCAGCTACGAATGGAAACAGGTCCGGCTGGATATCGCTCTGGAAAATGCCCTCAACAAAATGTATTTCATGCCGCTGGGTGGCGCGTACTCGGGGCAGGGCATGACCATGAGCACTCAGGGGATCGCCTGGGGAGTTCCTGTGCCCGGCATGGGTCGTTCATTCAACACCGGTGTGACAGTCAAGTTCTGAGCATTTTTGTTGAAAAGACCGCCGGACATCCCGGCGGTCTTTTCTTTTCCACGCCCCATTTGCCGAACAATTGAGCTGTATTTATTCAAACTGTTATGTGCCAATGAGGTTGAACAGAATATGCGGGTAATCGGCAACTTGGATTTTCATTCATATAAATCAGGCTAGAATGTCGCGCCACAACGAGATGGGGTGGCGCGTTTTTTATTCAGGAGAAAACATGAAAAGGATTTTGTTTGCGGGTTTGATGGCAATGTTGGCGGCGACACAAGCCTGTGCGGATGATGTAAAAGTGACCAAAGCATGGACGCGCGCGACTGCGCCGGGTCAGGACAGTGCATCGGTGCAATTGACCATTACCAGCAAGAAAGGCGCGGCCCTGATTGGAGTCGCCAGCGGCTCGGCGCAAAGCGGTGAGATACATACCATGGTCATGGAAGGCAATGTGATGAAGATGCGCATGATCGAGTCTTTGCCCCTGCCGGCCAAGACGCCTGTGTCGTTGGGCGAAGATGGAAACCATCTGATGTTGATCGGTTTGAAGGCTCCGCTCAAAGCCGGTCGAAAACTGCCTTTTGCCGTGACCGTGAAATTTGCCGACGGCAGCACTCAAGTGCTCAGGATATTGGCCCAGATCAAACCACTTGAAACGCCCAGTGTTGCAGCGCAAACTCAACCCATGCAGGAAGTGCAACCGGAAGCACAACAGCACGAACACCATCATCACTAGGAGGCGGATATGTGGCGCAAACTATTCTGTGTGGCTCTGTTGCTGGCTGGCAATGCCTGGGCGGGTGCGAACGATGTGATGGTGGACAAGGTCTGGATGCGCGAGAGCGTTCCCGGCCAAAAATCGGCCACCGTAATGCTCAATCTCAGTGTTAACAAGGCGGGTCGTCTGTTGTCGGTAAGCAGTCCTGTTGCCGCATCGGGGGAGATACAGGGGGTTGTGATGCGTCAGGGCAAACCGCAGAGTGGCGCCGTCGAGAGCCTGAAACTGCCTGCTCACAGTACTACGCTGTTCGGTACCCGCGGGGTGTATCTGACGTTGGTCGGCTTGAAGCAGGCATTGGTCGTGGGCGACAAGGTTCCGGTGACTTTGGTGGTGGAAACGGGAGGAAAGACCCAGACCGTCAATGTTCAGGCTGATGTCAAAGTGCTGGAACTGAGTTATCAGCACTTCAAGGATCCGAACGTCAAAGACCATCGTTGATTCGCTGCAAAATTGAACGAAAGGGGTGGCCTCGCGCCACCCTTTTTTTGCCCTTGAAAAATGCCCGGCGGCCCATAGATTGTCCTTACGCGGAGCAGCGCTCCGCCCAACTTCACAGGAAAGGAGAAAAAAATGGTCAATATCACCAGGTTCAACCCGGGCAGCGATGCGCTGGACGATTTGTTTCGGGGTTTCTTGATGCGGCCCGTGCGTTTTGAGGGGCAGCCGGAAGTGCAGATCAAAATGGACGTAAGCGAGGATGAAAAGGCATATACCGTCCACGCCGAGATTCCCGGCGTGAAGAAAGACGACATTCACGTGAATATCGACGGTAACCAGGTGTCGATCAGTGCCGAGGTGAGGAACGAAAAAGAGGTCAAAGAGGGCGAAACGCTGCTGCGCAGCGAGCGTTATTACGGCAGCGTCTCCCGCGCATTTTCGCTGGCCCAGGATGTGGATGAAAGCGCTGCACAGGCGAAATACAACGAGGGCGTGCTGGAATTGACCCTGCCCAAGAAGAAAGCGGCATCCTCCAGAAAACTGGTCATCCAGTAAGCGTTAACTTCCTTGCCAACGGGCGGCCGGATGCCGCCCGTTTTGTTTATATGCGGTAGAATGCGCGCAGATTTTTGAAGGAATCCCCATGCCATTGACTGCCGCCACCGCCGCCCAGAAAGCCCACACCCTGTCCGAAGCGCTGCCCTATATCCAGCGCTTTTTCGACAAGACCATCGTCATCAAATACGGCGGTAACGCCATGACCGACCCCAAATTACAGGAGGGTTTTGCGCGCGATGTGGTGCTGCTCAAGCTGGTCGGCATGAATCCGGTGGTCGTCCATGGTGGTGGCCCGCAAATCAATGACTTGCTGCAAAAAGTGGGCAAAAAAGGCGAATTCATCCAGGGCATGCGCGTCACCGATGAAGAGACCATGGACGTGGTCGAGATGGTGCTGGGCAAGGTCAACAAGGATATCGTCAACCTTATCAACCGTTACGGCGGCAAGGCGGTGGGGTTGACCGGGCAGGACGGGGGGTTCATCCGCGCCGAAAAGCTGCTGCTGGAAAGTGACAAAGAGCCGGGAAAGATGCTGGACATTGGCCTGGTCGGCGACATCAACAAGATTGATCCTTCCATCATCACTTTCCTCGATTCCGGAGATTTTATCCCGGTGATCGCGCCCATTGGCGTATCGCCGGACGGCGACACCTTGAACATCAATGCCGATGTGGTGGCTGGCAAGCTGGCAGAAGTGTTGCGCGCCGAAAAGTTGGTGCTGCTGACCAACACGCCGGGCGTGCTGGACCAGAAGGGCAACCTGCTCACCGGTCTGACGCCAAAGCAGATAGACGATCTGGTGGCGGACGGCACCTTGTCCGGCGGCATGCTGCCCAAGATTAGCTCGGCGCTGGATGCGGCGCGCGGCGGCGTGAGGTCTGTGCATATCATCGACGGCCGGGTGGAACATGCGCTGTTGCTGGAGATTCTGACGGATGAAGGCGTTGGCACGCTGATCAAAAGCAAGTGAACGATCGCGTATGGCTCTTTGATCTGGATAACACGCTGCATAACGCCGCAGCGCACGTGTTCCCGCACATCAACCGCAGCATGACGGCATACCTGCAGGAACATCTGCAGCTGGGCGAAGACGCAGCGAATGCGCTGCGCGTGGAATACTGGCAGCGCTATGGTGCAACACTCAGCGGCTTGATGAAGCACCACGGCACCGACCCGGATCATTTTCTGTGGCATACGCACCAGTTTCCGGAGTTGCATAACATGGTGTTGCGCGAACCGCGTCTGCGCAACGTGCTGAAACAATTGCCGGGCAAGAAAGTGGTGTTCTCCAATGCGCCGGAGCATTACGCCAAGGCGGTATTGAAGCTGTTGCGCATAGACGATTTGTTCGACGATGTGTTCGCCATCGAACATTCGCGCTACAAACCGAAGCCGCAAACCGCCGGTTTCCGGCGTTTGCTGCGCAAGCACCGCCTGAATGCGGCGCAATGCGTGATGGTGGAAGACAGCGCGGAGAATCTGCAGACCGCCAAACGTCTGGGGATGAAAACCGTGTGGGTGAGCGATGCACTGCGTGCACCGGCTTATGTGGATGTAAAGATACGCGATGTGCTGGAGCTGCCGCGCGCAGTCTCCAAACTCTAAGGGGAAGAAAATGGCAGCCAAACAACCGGGCGAAAGAAAACTGCAAATCCTGCAAACCGTCGCCGAGATGCTGGAACAACCCAAGGGCGAAAAGATCACCACCGCCGCGCTGGCGGCACGGCTCGAATTGTCCGAAGCGGCGCTGTATCGCCACTTCGCCAGCAAGGCGCAGATGTTTGAAGGTCTCATCGAATTCATCGAGCAGACCGTGTTCGGACTGGTCAACAAGATCGTCACCGAGGAGCAGGACGGCTTGAAGCAGGTGGAAGGCGTTCTTGCCCTGCTGCTGGGTTTTGCGCAGAAGAATCGCGGCATGACGCGCGTACTGATCGGCGACGCGCTGGTGAACGAGGATGAGCGCTTGCAACTGCGTATCAACCAGTTTCTCGACCGTATCGAGACCACCCTCAAGCAGGCGCTGCGTATCGCCGACACGCAAGGCAAACTGGCACCGGAAGACGATATCGGCGCACATGCCAACCTGATGCTCTGCTTCGTCGTCGGGCGCTGGAACCAGTTCGGCAAGAGCGGCTACACGCGCGATCCGATGGCGCAATGGCCGCAGCAGTGGGGGATACTGAGGTCTCAGTTCAAATAGATTGCAGCTGAATAATTGTGATGGAGCACAAAATGACTGACAAATTAATCATATTCGACACAACCTTGCGCGACGGCGAGCAAAGCCCCGGCGCGTCCATGACCAAAGAAGAAAAAATGCGCATCGCGCGCCAGTTGGAAAAACTGGGTGTGGATGTAATCGAGGCGGGTTTCGCCGCCGCCAGCCCCGGTGATGCCGATGCCATTCAAAGCATCGCCCGGGTCATCGAGCGCTCGACTGTGTGTTCGCTGGCACGTGCCAGCGAGAAGGACGTGCGCGCTGCGGGTGAAGCGATCAAGCCTGCCAAGCACGGACGCATCCACACTTTCATCGCCACTTCGCCCATCCACATGCAGCACAAGCTGCGCATGAGCGAAGACCAGGTGGTGGAGCGTGCGGTGCAGGCGGTGAAATGGGCGCTGGAATATACCGACGATGTGGAGTTCTCGGCCGAGGACGCCGTGCGTTCGGATATGGATTTCCTGGTGCGTATCTTCAATGAAGTCATCAAGGCCGGTGCCACTACCCTGAATGTGCCGGATACCGTGGGTTACAGCATCCCGGTGTTGTGGGGCGAGCGCTTCAAGCAGCTGATTGCGAAAGTGCCGAATAGCGGCAAGGTGATCTGGTCCACACATTGTCACAACGACCTGGGCATGGCGTCCGCAAACTCACTGGCAGCTGTGATGAACGGTGCGCGCCAGGTGGAATGCACCATCAACGGTTTGGGCGAGCGTGCGGGCAATGCGGCGCTGGAAGAAGTGGTGATGTCGATCAAGACGCGCCGCGACATCTTCAGTTGCGATACAGCCATCGACACCACGCAAATCGTGCCGACTTCCAAGCTGGTTTCCAGCATCACTGGCTATCCGGTGCAGCCGAACAAATCCATCGTGGGCGCCAATGCGTTTGCGCACGAGTCCGGCATCCATCAGGACGGCGTGCTCAAGCACCGCGAGACTTACGAGATCATGCGTGCCGAGGATGTGGGTTGGGGCGCGAACAAGATGGTGATGGGCAAGCACTCCGGCCGTGCTGCTTTCCGTGCGCGGCTGCAGGAGTTGGGCATCGTGCTGGACGGGGAAGAGGCGGTGAACGCGGCATTTGCGCGTTTCAAGGATCTGGCCGACAAGAAACACGAGATTTTTGATGAAGACTTGCAGGCCCTGGTGAGCGACGAGGAAGCCATGCAAGTGAGTGAACATTACCGTCTGGTGGCGATGGGTGCGCATTCCGAAACCGGCGTGTTGCCGGTGGCACGTGTGGTGATGAGCGTGGGGGGCAAGGAACATCAGGCCGACGCGCAGGGCGGCGGGCCGGTGGACGCGACCTTTAAAGCCATCGAGCAGATCGCCAAGAGCGGTACCGAACTGTTGCTCTACTCGGTGAACAACATCACCAGCGGTACAGATGCGCAGGGCGAGGTGACCGTGCGTTTGGCTAAAGGCGGCAGGGTGGTCAACGGGCAGGGGGCAGATACCGACATCGTGGTGGCTTCCGCCAAAGCTTACCTGAATGCGCTGAACAAGCTGGATGCAGGAGCAGTGCGCTCGCATCCGCAGCTGTGAGCAGGTGAAATCGGGGGCGCAATGAAACGTGCAGTGAAGCTGGCAATACTGGGGGCAATGTTGCAAGGCGGTGTGCAAGCTGCCCCGCAGGATGTTGTTGTCGAGCCCTCGCTGAGTGCTGCACACCACACCCGATCCGCACAGCCGGTGGCCAAAAAGCAAAAGGCGGCACGCAGCAAGAAGCACAAGGCGGCGAGAAGCGGGAAAGTGAAGTCAAAACCCGGCTTGGGAGTTGGAGCAGCGGATCCAAAACCAGCGGATAAGCCGGATGCAGTAATCCAAACACTCCCCGAAGCCGTAGAGCAGTCCATTCAGCTCAAGGGTGTGCGCGGATAGCACGGCAGTTTGGATGAGTTGATCAGGGCATCGTGCGCGATGCCCTTTTTACTGGGAGAGCCGATGCCCTCCTCGGCAAGGTTATTGATCCAAGCCGACGAGGATGTCGGCGCTCCCAAGCAATGCTTGATTGCGCAAGACGTATTTACGCTTGCAGCAATGCCAGTGCCTGAGTCGCATCGAGCGCCAGGGATGGGAAGTCGTGACGCAGCGTACGGTCATCAAGGCGCAAGTCGTAACCATCGCAGTCGATGCCTACCAGTTGACCGTGTGCAGCGGCACGCATGGCATTTACTTTGTCGAGCAGGGCATCTTCTTCCGCGGCGAGTGTGTTGGGCGGAACCTGATAGCGGTCCGCTTTCACCCAATGGATGTCGCCGAAGCCGCCGATGTAGCGCAATGCCTGGGGCACGATGCGGTAAAACTGGAAATCCGGCATATCGTAATAGGTTTGCGCTTCGGGGAAGTAACGCAAGTAGCGCTTTCCAACCAGTTCGCGACGTGTGTCCAGTGCGGCCGTACCAACCACGGTGAGGCGGCCCTGGGTCTGGATATGCGCGTCTTCCTGATTGTGTGTAATGAGGCTGACACGGGGATCGTGCAGGATGTTCTTGGAGTGTTCGGCCAGCGCGCTGATAAGGATGAGCAGGCTGCCGTCGTGGTCCACAAGATACGGCGTGATGGAGCCGAAAGGATGCCCCTCGAATTTTTTTGACAGGGTGCTTAATGCGCCGTAGCGGTGCGCGCGCAACAATTGGCGCGCGGCAAGGGCGGTGGCATGCGGAGTGGCTTTGTCGGGTATCATGCTGGGCATTGTATTTCAGTTATCAGGGTATATGAAAGTTCCGAATTTCAAGCTTCCCAATCTGGGCATCGTCGACTCCTTCCGCTTCATGCGCTATGTCACTGTGCGCCTGAAGGAAGATCGGTGCACCCAGATGGCGGCCAGCCTGACCTTCACCACACTGTTGTCGGTCGTGCCGTTGCTCACCATTGCACTGACCCTGTTCTCGGCATTTCCGGTGTTCAGCGATTTCTCCACCCCGCTCAAGGAATACATCCTGATGAACATGGTGCCGGAGACCGGCGGCAGGATCATCACCGGCTATATGCAGCAGTTCGCCGAGAGCGCATCGCGCCTGACGGCCGTGGGTATCGTATTTCTGGCGGTCACAGCCATGCTGCTGATGCTGACCATCGACAATGCCTTCAATATGATCTGGCGCGTGTCGCGTCCACGCAGCCTGCTGCAGCGGGTGCTGGTGTACTGGGCCGTGATCACGCTTGCACCGTTGCTGGTCGGCGGCAGTCTGTCGCTCACCTCCTGGCTGATCGGGTTTTCCGCGGAATATGCACAGCAGATTCCCAAGATGAGTATGGATGCGATCAAGCTCATTCCGCTTTTGTTGACCACGGCGGCATTCACTCTATTGTTCCGGGTAGTGCCCAATCGTTTTGTGCCGATGCAGCATGCCATCATCGGCGGGCTGATCGGTGCCATTGCATTCGAATCCATGAACCGGGCTTTTGCGTTCTACATCTCGCACTTTCCAACCTACAAGCTGGTGTACGGCGCTTTTGCCAGTGTGCCGATCTTCCTGATGTGGGTTTATTTCTCCTGGCTTACCGTGTTGTTCGGCGCGATCATCACCGCATCGCTGTCGCATTGGCGCAGCACACATTCGCTACGCCTGGATCAGGCGGCCAAGTTGTATTACGCGATAGGCATACTCAAGCTGATGCACAAGGGCTTGGGCAAGGGCGAGGTGCAGACGCTGCCGGGTCTGTCGCGGCATCTGCATATCGGCTATGACGATGTTGAGCGCATTCTGGACAAACTGGTGGACGCCAAGATCGTGGGCAAGCTGTCCGGGCTGGGATGGAGCATGGTGCGTGCGCCGGAAGCGGTGGAGTTGAGCGAACTGTTGAGGATATTCCTGCTTGATGTGGCGACCCTGCCGAAGCATACCGGAGACGGCGACATCAAGGCATGGTTCGCAGCGCTGGAGAAACGCCTGAATGAACCCAGGGGCTTGACCTTGCAAGATGTGTGGAATAGGAGCGCATGATGTATTGCCGCCCATGCCTATTTGCGCTTTAATGCGCGCCGCTTGGAATTTGTTTGGCTAATCATTATTGGAGGTTGTAGTGAAATTCATTGAAACTCTGCTCGAAGGAACGCTGTGGAACAGCCGCTTCATCATCATGACCGCGGTAATCGGCAGTTTGCTGGCCAGTATCGTGATTTTTGTCATGGCTTCGGTCGATGTGTATTTCCTGTGCCTGCATGCGCTCCATTACGCCGATGCAAGCCTGGCCGATGAGGCACGCAAACTACTGCACGACAGCACGGTGTCGCATATCGTCGAGGTGGTTGATGGTTATCTGCTGGCTACGGTCCTTTTGATTTTCTCTCTGGGTCTGTACGAGTTGTTCATCAGCGATATTGATCAGGCGCACGGCAGCAAGGCTTCCAGCAAGATATTGGTGATCAATAGTCTGGACGATCTGAAATCGCGCCTAGCCAAAGTGATATTGATGATCATGATCGTGACCCTGTTCGAGGAAGCGCTCAACATGCACATCTCGCAACCGATCGACCTGATCTACATGGGCGGATCAATTGCGCTTATCGCGCTGGCTCTGTACTGGTCTCATGCCGCTGAAGGCAAGCATGGCAATGACAATCATGGCGACGATGAAGATGATGGCGACGATCACGAGGTGACGGACGTTGGGCACCACGAAAAATCGGAGCACTGATGCACACCATTCTGCGGCTGCTCGGAGTTGCGGTTCTTTTGCTCTCGGCAGGGACTGCTTCCGCCGAGTCTTTCGTATTCAAGGATATGCAGGGACACGACCAGCGTTTGCAGGATTACCGCGGCAAGTGGGTGCTGGTCAATTTCTGGGCGACCTGGTGCCCGCCCTGCCTGGAAGAGATACCCGATCTGATCGCGCTGCACGAGGCGCACAAAAACAGCGATCTGGTGGTGATTGGTGTAGCGCTGGATTCGACCAAGGAATCGGTCGTTGAATTCGTGGCCAAGAAAAAGGTTAGCTACCCTGTCGTTTTCGGCAACTATGAGCTTGCCGAGCAAGTCGGGGAGGTTGAGGCGTTACCGACTTCCTATCTGTTCGATCCGGCAGGCAAGTTGGTGAGTTATCAGCAGGGGATGGTGACGCGATCCAGCGTCGAGTCGTATATCAAAAGCAAAACAGGCAAAAAGTAGAAACTTTCAGCTGGTGCGGAGTTCGCCGTTGCGCTGCGGCTTGATCCAATGTTTGTGCCAGGCTGCTTTCACCATGTTGGGATATTCAGGCTTGCCCAGGCTGCCGTTGTATCGTCCCAAGGCACGATACAGATCGCCTTTTTCCTGATCCAGATAGTGGCGCAGAATGGTGCAGCCGAAGCGCAGATTGGTTCGCAGGTGAAACAAGTTCTGGTCGCTCACCCCCAGGGCCTTGGTCCAGAACGGCATGACCTGCATGTAACCGCGTGCGCCCGCCTTGGATACGGCATATTTGCGGAACCCGCTTTCCACTTCGATCAATCCCAACACCATATGCGGGTCGAGTCCGGCGCGGGTCGCTTCATAGTGCACCGTACTTAGCAGATCAAAACGGTAATTTGCATCCGGAATGCGTTTGGCCAGTCGTTGCGACATGTCATCCAGCCATAGCTGTGCTTCCTGCTGCGACGAAAACGCAAGCTTGGGCGCAGCCTGATCCGCCACCGCACGCTGCATCATGCTGCGCACGCTGGCGGAAAGCTGCTCCTCTTTTTGTGCACCGGCCTGCGCGCTGACCACAAAACACAGGCCCGCTGCCGCGAACGACAGCGAAAGCATAGATTTGTGGAATGTTTTCAGTCTCATAGCTTGGATTGTACGAGCTTTGCCACCGCTTGCAAGGGGGCGATCTGCGCCGCAGCATCATGCCGTCCCTGGTATTCGACATTGCCTTCCTTCAGACTACGATCACCGATCACGATGCGGTGCGGGATGCCGATCAACTCAAGGTCGGCAAACATCACGCCGGGACGCTCGTCGCGGTCATCCAGCAACACTTCGACGCCTGCGGCAATCAGTTCCGCATACAGTTTGTCGGCGGCTTCGCGCACGGCTTCGCTCTTCTTGTAGCCGATGGGTGCGATGGCAACCTGGAACGGTGCCATCCCGGCGGGCAATGCAATGCCGCGCTCGTCGAAGTTCTGCTCAATGGCGGCCGCCACGATACGTGACACGCCGATTCCATAGCAACCCATCTCCATGATCTGCGCCTTGCCGTTTTCGTCCAGATAAGTGGCTTGCAGCGCTTCCGAATATTTGGTGCGCAATTGGAAGATGTGGCCGACTTCGATGCCGCGGCACAGTTCCAGCGTGCCTTTGCCGTCGGGCGAGGCATCTCCCGCAACCACGTTGCGAATGTCGGCGACTTCGTCCGGTTCGGGCAGATCGCGTCCCCAATTGATACCGGCAGTGTGGAACTTGGGCTTGTTGCTGCCCGCCACAAAACCGCCCATGACAGCGACTGAGCGATCCGCAATCACGCGGGTGTTGCTGCGGTCTATACCGACGGGACCGAGGAATCCCGGCGGGCAGTTAAAGAAAGCACGGATCTCGTCCTCGCGTGCGAATCTGAAATCAGCCAAACCCGCCAGCTTGCTGACTTTGACTTCGTTCAGGCTGTGGTCGCCGCGTATCAGCAGGATGACGAGTTTTTCCGCAGCGATGACGGCGAGCAGTTTGACAGTGCGCTGCAGCGGGATGCCGAGCAGCTTGGCCACGTCTTCACACGTGGTCTGGCTGGGGGTGGATACATCGTGCATGTCCTCGGCGGCAGCAGGGCGCTTGTTTGCGGGAGCGACTGCCTCGGCCAGTTCCACGTTGGCGGCGTAGTCCGAATTCGGGCAAAAGGCCAAACCATCTTCCCCGGAGTCGGCCAGCACATGGAATTCGTGCGAGCCGCTGCCGCCGATGGCACCGGTGTCCGCCGCGACGGCGCGGAACTTCAGCCCCAGACGGGTGAAGATGCGGCTGTAGGTTTCGTACATCACGCCATAAGTCTGTTCCAGACTCTCGAAGCTGCTGTGGAAGGAATAGGCATCCTTCATCACAAACTCGCGCGCGCGCATCACGCCGAAACGCGGGCGGACTTCGTCGCGGAACTTGGTCTGGATCTGGTAGAAATTCAGCGGCAGCTGGCGATAGCTCTTCACTTCGCGGCGTGCGATATCGGTGATGACCTCTTCGTGAGTAGGGCCGAAGCAGAACTGGTTGTTGTGTCTATCCTTGATCTTGAGCATTTGCGGGCCGAACACTTCCCAGCGGCCTGTCTCTTGCCACAACTCGGCGGGTTGCACGGCGGGCATCAGCAATTCGATACCGCCGCTCTTGTCCATCTCTTCGCGCACCACCGCCTCGACCTTGCGCAGCACGCGCAAGCCCAACGGCATCCAGGTGTATAAACCACTGGCAAGTTTGCGGATGTAGCCCGCGCGCAGCATCAGGCGATGGCTGGGCAGCTCGGCTTCGGCAGGGGCTTCTTTCAGAGTGGAGATGAAGAATTGTGATACGCGCATGATGCTTCCTTGTTTGATGAGGCGCGGATTTTACAGCGAAATATCCCCGTCTGGCGCGCCGCTTCCGCCTTTGTTCTTTTCAGGGGTGCTGAAATATGGAACAATCGGACCATCGAAAAACAGTGTGGGGCGAATCATGATAGACCGAGAAGGTTATCGCCCGAATGTTGGCATTGTTCTGACTAACGCAAAGAATCAGGTATTCTGGGGTAAGCGCATTCGGCAGGATGCGTGGCAATTTCCGCAAGGCGGCATTCAGCACGGCGAAACGCCGGAGCAAGCGATGTATCGCGAGTTGCACGAGGAAATCGGTCTGCTTTCCAGCCACGTCCAGATATTGGGGCGTACCCGGGATTGGATGCGTTATGAGGTGCCGCAAACTTGGGTCAAGCGCGAATCGCGCAACAACTACAAGGGGCAGAAGCAGATATGGTTCTTGCTGCGGCTGGTCGGGCGCGACTGTGATGTGTCGTTGCGCGCTTCCGGTCATCCGGAGTTTGATGCCTGGCGCTGGATTGATTACTGGGTCGAGCTCGACAGTGTGATTGAATTCAAGCGTGAGGTGTACCGGCTGGCGTTGAATGAGCTGGTGCGCTACTTACCGCCGCTGAAAGGTGTATTACACAGGGAACAGCCAGCGAAGTTGTCAGGTCTCAATACAGAAAATTCCCGTCAGTCAATCCAGGAAAGGTAGCCATGATCAAGAATTTCTCAGCGTTGGCCAGTCATCCACTAAAAGCAGGTTCGGCGGTTGCCAGACCGACGCAGGTATTGGCACAGAATCTCAGTCTGAAAGATCCGGCCATCAATGTGATGACCGATTTGCGCAGTGTCTCGGTGGTGGTGGTAAGAGCCATGACAGGCATGGAGAAGGCGAATGCCAAGATGATCCGCTATGGTGTCCGTACGCTGCTGGTGCTGGACGATACCGACAAGGTGGCCGGCATTTTGACCTCGACCGATGTGTTGGGGGAAAAGCCGGTCAAGTTTCTGCAACAAGTGGGCGGAACGCATGCCGATATTCTGGTGCGCGATGTGATGACGGTACAGCGCGATCTTTCGGTGTTGAAGCTGGAAGATGTAAAAACTGCCCGGGTCGGCGATATCCTTTCCACGTTGAAGGCCGCAGGCCGGCAGCACACCATCGTGGTCGAAGATAACGCGGATGGCAGCCAGACAGTGCGCGGTTTGTTCTCGGCCACCCAGATTGCAAGACAGCTGGGTGTGCAAATCAACACGGCAGAGGCTGCCAAAATCTTTGCCGAGATCGAGGCATCCATCGGTACAAAGTGACCCATCTCCGAAGCCAATTTTCTTTCTGACTGGATTTTGATGAAACGCACCCTGTATTGTCTTCTCTCCGGATTGCTGATCGCCGGCTTGGCCGGTTGTTCCGGCATGATGGATGGCGGTAATGAAATCAGCATCCGTGAGAGCAAACAACCCGAGCCGGATTCGCCCGCGGTTAAATACGCGGCGACTATTCGTATCGCCGGTTACACCGACGAACGCAAAGTTGGTGATGCCCGCAAGGTGGGGGTCGCGAAATCAAAAGTGTCAGGGCTTGGTGGTACCGACATACGATTGGATCGCGATGTCAACGAAGTGGCGGCTGACTCGGTAACCAAACGTCTGGAAGACGCCGGGTTTCAGGTGTTGGGACGCAATGACAATTCCGCCCTGTTTGAGTTGAGCGGCGCGGTCAGGGAGTTGAGCCTGGATGTCAAGGAGCGTGACTACATTTTGATCGCCATCCTGACGACGCTGAAAGAGACCGCCACCGGCAAGGTGGTCTGGTCCGGAGAAGTAGTGCAGAAGAACGACCGGTTCGCGGGGGTGTCGGGTAACAGCAAGAAAGACATTGCCGACTATCTGCAGCGCGAGCTGGGTGTGGTGTCGGGCAAGACCGTTGAAGCGATCAGCGCGACTTTGATGGCATCGCGCAGTGATTTGTTCAACCTGATGCCGGGAACCAAAGCGATTCCGGGAGTGACGGTTTTTGTTGCACCGAACGGTCAGGGATCGCCTGCGCCGGATACCGCTTTGCTACAACCTGTTCCCGGAGCACCCGGGTCGCTGGCGGTGAGAACCGAGCCTGCGCGTGCCAAGATCTATCTGGATGGGGTCTATTATGGATTGTCACCATTGAATATCCAAAGTGCGGCAGGCATACGCACGGTGGAAGTCAAACTGAAAGGGTATAAGAACGCCACCGAGAAAGTTGCAGTTCGAATTGGAACCTTGACGGAACTGGAATTTCAGCTGGAAAAATAACAAGAGCAAATTCCAAAAAAAAGCCCGCTTCAAGCGGGTTTTTTTGACGCGCAAGAATCCCTAATGCTTGCCGGTGCTGCCGAAGCCGTTGGCTCCGCGCTGGCTCATTGGAAAGTCTTCCACGATGTTGAATTGCACTTGCGTTACCGGCACGATGACAAGCTGTGCGATGCGTTCCATCGGCATCAGGTTGAACGGATGGTGGCCCCGGTTCCAGATGGAGATGAATATCTGGCCCTGGTAGTCAGAATCAATCAATCCGACCAGATTGCCCAGCACGATGCCGTGCTTGTGACCCAGCCCCGAGCGCGGCAGGATCATGGCCGCATAGTGCGGGTCGTTCAGGTGCAGCGCGATGCCGCTGGGGATGAGTTCGCACTGCCCGGGCTGGATGGTCATGCTGCTGTCGATGCAGGCGCGCAGATCAATACCAGCCGAGCCGGAAGTGGCATAGGCGGGCGGGTGCTCATGCAAGCGCGGGTCCAGTACCTTCACATCCACTTTCTTCATTTGGTCTTCCCTTTCGTGTAAAGCGTAGCGGCATGACGCAGCAGCGCCCGTGCCAGAGTGAGCTTGTCGGCGCGCGGCAACACATGCTCGCCCGCATCGTCGAACAATACCAGTTCGTTGTCGTCCGCGCCGATGGCGTTCTGCGCCAGATTGGCCGCCAGCAGCGGAATGTTCTTCTTCTTGCGTTTTTCCGTCGCGTGCTCGCGCAGCTTCTCGCTCTCCGCCGCAAAGCCCACGCAGAACGGCGGCTTGGGCAGGTTGGCGACATACGCCAGGATGTCCGGGTTGGGGATCAATTCCAGCGTCAGGCTGGCATCGCTTTTCTTGATCTTCTGTTCGCTGGGTCGCGCCGCGCGGTAATCGGCCACTGCGGCCACGCCGATGAACATGTCGGCACTGGGTGCAAACTGCTTCACCGCCTCGAACATCTCGGCGGCACTCGTTACATGGATCACTTCAGCCTCCGGTGGCGGGGAAAGCGATACCGGCCCCGAAACCAGCGTGACCTCCGCCCCCAGTTCCAGCGCCGCCTGCGCAATGGCATACCCCATCTTGCCGCTGCTGCGATTGGTGATGCCGCGCACCGCGTCGATGGCTTCATAAGTCGGCCCGGCCGTAATAAGCACCCTCACGCCATCCAACTCCCGCCGCTCTAGCTCCCTCTCCCGCAGGCGGGAGAGGGTTGGGGTGAGGGTCGAATTTCGCAGCGCCGCCAAAATATCCCGCGCCAACCCCTCCGCCTCCACCATCCTCCCCATTCCCTCTTCCCCGCAAGCCTGCGACCCACTAACCGGCCCCAGCAGCGTGACTCCATCGTCAATAAGCCGCTGCACATTCCGCTGCGTAGCCGCATTTGCCCACATCTGCTTGTTCATCGCAGGCGCCACCAGCAAAGGGCAATCGCGCGCCAGACATAAGGTAGAGAGCAAGTCGTTGGCGAGCCCATTTGCCAGCTTGGCGATAAAGTCCGCCGAAGCAGGCGCGATCACAATAGCGTCGGCCACGCGGCTGGAATGGATGTGCGCCATGCCCTTGTCGTCCTGCCACTGGTCGACCAGCACCGGGCGTCCGCTGAGTGCCTGCATGGTGGCGGGCGTGATGAAGTGCGTCCCCGCCTCCGTCATCGCCACCTGTACATCGATGCCCTGCTTGATCAGTAACCGAACTAATTCCGCTGCCTTGTAGGCCGCGATGCCGCCGGTGATGCCGAGCACGATGCGTTTTGTGGATGACTGTTCCATAGTGCCGCGCATCTTAGCAAGAAAGTGATGGGGATGGCGAAGCGGGGAGGGAGAGTGTGCCAGATAGAACATATAGGCCGTTTGGCATATTGACCCTGTGTCGAGGGCGGGTTAGTTTGCGGCCTTGCTCTTCGCCAGTTCCACCGGAAGTTAAGGCGAAGCAGCCTGTCATGAAGGGTATGCCAATGAAACAGCAAAAGGTACTTGTAGTGCTTCTGTTATCGGGCATTGCCGTGTCCTCGGTGGCTGCGGCAGGTCAGGTGGATGGGGGAGGGGGCAAAAGGCAAGACCTGACCCCTCGCCCGTTTTCCAACACGGAGCAGGAACAGTATATGGCTCACACTGTCACCCGAATGTATGAGGCGACATATGGCGGGCAGGAGAAATGCAAAAGCGACAAGGATGCGCTGGATAGGCTGAACAAGACGGTAGACCAATTCCGCCATGCCTATCCCGAGTTGATGAGCTTGATAGAAAACTCGCCTTATCTGCCCCAGGCAAAAGAGCATCTGAAATTGGGCAGAGATCCAAGCGGAAAATACGACCTGCAGGCATGCCGCGAAACTGAAGCCATTCTGCGCCAACTGCTGATCGTACCGGAGGGGCAACGGGCGGCAAATTACATGGTTCAAATACTGAAAGGAAAAGACCGATCGGCTGCAGAAGCCGAGATCATGAAGCAGGTTGATGCTGATGCCGAGAAACAAATGAGGCAGAACGGCGCAAATGGTACCCCCCCCAAACCGCCACTCATTGTTCCGTTCGAGGCACAGAAAGCTGGAAGCACTTTTATGACTGAGCTTCGGGTGGTTGAGCATAGATATTATGAGTTCACCATACTATTGAAGCTCAAAGAGGGTGCGACCATGGAAGATGCGAGAAGTCTTTCAGAATTAGCTGGATGGTTTGGAAGAGACGGTAGTGGAAAACTGCGCAAGCCCGGCATTTCAATACCGGTGAAACTAAAAGTGCGCGTCATTGATGCGGCCGGGGAAAGGACCATTTATGACAAAGAAATTTACGAAGAAGAGGTGCAGGGAGGCGGGGGGGCGGGCATAGAAAAATTGATCGACTCTATCGAACTAAGGCCGGGCCGATACAGAATCAATATCGAGAGCTTGAAAGACATTCCTGAATTGACCGGATATCCCATCAATTTCGGGATAGATGGTCATTACAATACCAATCCAATCGATTAAATAAGGTAACTAATATGAATCGATGGGCTCAGACTCGATTGATTTCTGACTGCGTCCAGAGTTGATTTGTTTCTAATGAATTGAGTGCTTAGGCTGTAGCACCACTGTGCTACGATAAGCGCGTCCCTTCAAACCTTGGAGATGCCATGTCCACAACGACTATTCGGTTGCCGGAAAACTTGAAAGCTCGCGTCGCAGCGGCTGCGAAGCGTTCCGGCACAACAACGCACGGTTTTATTCTTGATGCCATTGCAGAAAAGACCGAGCAGGAGGATTTGCGTGCTGCTTTCGATACAGATGCAGAGGATCGTTATGCAAGAATCGTTGCCACCGGAAAGACGATCCCTTGGCAGGAAATGCGCGGCTATCTGGAAGAGCGTCTTGCCGGGAAAGAGGTAAAACGTCCGGTTGCCCGCAAACTGGCGCGTTGAAATGACGCGCATCGAACTGGCGCCGGAAGTTGGGGGTGATTTCGATCGCATACTCGATCACCTTGCCCAATACCAGGCCGAGAATCCGGCATTGCGCATTCGGGAGATCATCGAGGCGTTTAACGTGCTGGAGTTCAATCCCATGATTGGTCGCCCCTCAAATAACGACAAGCGGGAGTTGGTGATCGGGCATCGCTCACATGGCTATGTGGCGTTGTACCGTTACGTGGCCGAAGTCGATACCGTCTTTATCCTTGCCGTGCGCAGCCAGCAGGAGGCTGGCTATGCGGGATTTTGAAAAAGCAAAGTCACAAAGAATAAAAGGTACCGATTTGTTTTTGACGATTTGAGGTAAAAAAAAGGATGCCGCGTTGTCCGCGCATCAAAGCATAAGTTCCGCATCGCACAACCGAAATGAGGTGACCCATGAGCATTACGGATTGGCCTGCCGGTGAACGTCCCCGGGAAAAGCTGTTGCAGCGCGGTGCTACTGCGCTTTCCGATGCGGAGTTGCTGGCGATCTTTT
>JAYTUW010000090.1:0-47972 GCA_043744345.1 Sideroxydans sp.
AGCGGGCGCGGAGCTTCGTATTCGTAGAAGTGGCGGTTGAAGGGAATTTCGTAACCGACCTTGATCTTGCCGTGGTCAATCCAGGCGTCAGGGCGGTAGGGCAGCACTTCAGCCGCCAGATACGCCTCGCAATGCGCCTGCACCCGTTCCAGCAGCGGCTCTACATCGACTTTTCCCTTGTTCTTTTTGCCTTCATAGTCCAGCGGCAAGGGTAGGGCGGTGCCGGGCGGCAAGGGAACGTTTTCGGTGTCGCGCAAATCGGCATCCGGCTCGGGCTGGCCTTTTTTGTTGCGGCAAATGTCGGCTGTCGGGTCTTTTTCGCCCAGGCTGCCGGGGCTGAGCAGTGCATCCTTGAGCTTGTTGCCCAGCGCCAGTTCGGCGGCTGCAAAGGCGGCGGCCAGTTGGGCCTCGAATTCCGTGCGGTTTTTGACTCGCTGACCGGCGGTGAAGGCGGGCTTCATGGCGTCCAGCACGGCCAGGATGGCGGATTGCGCTGCTTCACCAACCAATACCTCTTCTTCAATTTTGGCTTTGTTCTTGCGCTTGCGGGTAAGGGCCAGTTCAACGAATGCGTTGGTATTTTTGACGCGGGCGATGCGCTCGCCGGTGACGCAGAAGTTCAGCCGCAGCGCACGCTCGACGGTGATTTTCAGGTAGCCGAAGTACTGGTTGTCGAAAATCTTGCTCACCACAAGCGACTTGGCCTGGTCGCGCTTGCTGTCCACATTGGTCTGGACTTCGGCGACGCTCTGGCGCACGTCGTGCTGGAAGTCCGCATACAGCCGGGTCAGCACGGCGATATGGTGGGGTGTTCCGTCGGTGCCATCGCCGATGCGCTTGCGTTTGTTGCCCAGGCTCTTTTTCATTTTCCAGGCAAAGCCCGTGCCGTTGATGAGCTGGACCTTGCCGGCGCGCCTGGCGTCTTTGCGGTTGGTGACTATCCAGACATAGGTGTAGATGCCGGTGTTGTAGAAAAGCTGGTCCGGCAGGCCGATGACAGCCTCTAACATGTCGTTTTCAATGATCCAGCGGCGGATGTTGCTCTCGCCGCTGCCCGCGTCGCCGGTAAAAAGCGTCGAGCCGTTGAAGACGACGGCAATGCGCGAGCCTTCGCCGCCGTCCTTGGGCGCGCGCTCCATTTTCGAGATCATGTGCAGCAAGAACAGCAGCGCGCCGTCGTTGATGCGCGGCAGGCCGGGGCCGAAACGGCCGCTGAAACCGAATTCGTTGTGCTCCCGGGTGACGTGGTCTTTTTCGGGTTTCCACTCTACGCCAAAAGGGGGATTGGCCAGCATGTAATGGAAGCGCTCGTTCGGGTGGCCGTCGCCATCGACAAAGCCGTCTTTGGTCTTGCCGGTGCCCAGTGTGTCGCCAAAGGCGATGTTTTTCACATCCTCGCCCTTGATCATCAAATCAGAGCCGCAGATGGCGTAGGACTCGGGGTTGTATTCCTGGCCGAAGAGCTTGAGGTGCGCGCCGGGGTTGAGGCCGATGTCGGGATCGGCAATGACCTTCTCGGACTCGGACAGCATGCCGCCGGTGCCGCAGGTGGGGTCGTATATCTTGATGACTTTGCTTTCGCGGTAGACGAGGTCGTCGTAGGTGAACAGCAGGTTCACCATGAGCCGGATGACTTCGCGCGGGGTGAAGTGATCCCCGGCTTCTTCGTTGGCCTGTTCGTTGAAGCGCCGCACCAGGTCTTCAAACAAATAGCCCATGGCGATGTTGGGTATGCGGTCTGGGTGCAGGTCAACCTTGGCCACTTCCTTGATGACATCGAACAGGCGATTGGCCTCATCCAGTGTTTCGATTTCTTCTTCGAACTTGAATTTTTCGATGATCTTGCGCGCATGGGCGGAAAACCCAGCCATGTAGTTGCGCAGATTGGCGGCCAATTTGTCGGGATCGCCCAGCAGGGTCTGGAAGGTGAATTTGCTGGTATTGTGGAAGCGCAAGTCGAATTTGCGGTTGATCATCTTTTCGATGGTCTCGGCATCGTATTTTCCTTCGGACTTGAGCTTCTTGTAGTGCTCGACAACTTTTTCTTTGTTGCCTTCCAGCACGCAATCCAGACGACGCAACACGGTGAGCGGAATCATCACGCGGCGGTATTGTGGTGGGCGGTATGGGCCGCGAAGCAGATTGGCGATATTCCAGATGACATCGCCTTGTTGTTTGATGGAGTCTAGATTTTTCATAAGGCTTTTAGTTGCTGCTGTTTCAAGAACACAGCATTGTTATGCTTCCACGGCGCAAAGCCGATAGGGCGTTTTTTGGACGGGACAGATGGTGCCATAAGCTGGCGGATGGCGTTGATGATTTCCGCAATCGCCCGGTCATGCGCGCCTACTTTGCGTTCCAGTTGATTGAGCTTTTGCGCCAGCTCTTTGTTACCTGCGACAAGTTCGCGCATGCGGATAAAGGCGCGCACCACCATGAGGCTGATTTCCACCGCCTGTTCAGACTTGAGCACATTGCCCAGCATGAGTGCGCCGTGTTCGGTGAAGGCGTAGTGCATGTATTTTCTGTGCTGCCCGCGCCCAGTCTTTAAGGTCGCAAATTGCGATCTTAAAGACTCGTATTCTTCTGGCGTCAGTTGGAACATGAAGTCTTCGGGAAATCGTTCACTATTGCGGCTTACCTGTTCGTTCAGACGTCTTGTTTCCACCCCGTAGAGTTCCGCCAAGTCCGCATCCAGCATGACTTTCTGCCCGCGTATGAGCAGAATCTTCGATTCGATTTTTGCTGTAGTAACGAGCACTTTCTTGTCTGTCATAGACCGCCCCTTTCCAGGTCACAACGCATAACCCATCGAATGCTAACGGTTTTATTCACCCAGTTCCAGCAAACAAAAAGCCTCGCAACTCTGCGAGGCTTTTTACCATTCGACAAGCTCAGAGCGAACGGGTGTTTTGTTATTAGATCGGTTGCCTCCCTGGAACTTGAACGCGGACGGGAATCTCAATGATGCAGCGCCTTATCCAGCGAATGCAGAAACTTTTCCGCGTCGTGCTGGGCGATCTGGAATTTGACGGTGGCACCGGCCATCATTTTGGGGACGGAGTTCACCAGTTCCATGGCGATGGGGTATTTGCCTGCGGCGATGGCTTCTTTCAGGTGGTTGAATCTATTGGTGGCGTCTTCGATGGCGAGCAGGAAGGCATGGCCTTCGTCGGTGATGCTGATGCATTTGTTGCCCAGATGGTTGGCGGCCTGGCAGTGAAAACGTTTCTTGGACATTCAGTTCTCCTTTGCTGATGCGGTTGGGCGACTGCGGGGAGTCTGCGCGCCGGGGTGGGTGGTGTCAAACCTTAGGCCAGTTACAGAATACCCGAGTAAAAAAGCAGAGCAAGAATTCGCGGTTAGGCGTAATTTATATACTGCAACACCACAACTATTGCTTATCAACGTAAAGAGGGAGAAGAACATGGCTAAAGACAGTGTTTACCGTATTACAGAGATAGTGGGTACCAGCAAGAAATCCTGGGAGGATGCGGCGGCGAATGCGGTGGCGGCGGCTTCCAAGACCCTGCGCGACTTGCGGGTCGCGGAGATCGTGAAGCTGGATATGGTGGTTGAGGGCGGCAAGGTCACTTCTTACCGTGCGCGCGTGGCGTTGTCTTTTAAATACGATCCGAAGTAATAATCGGGTTTGTTCTATGCACGACAACACGGGGGCCGATGGCCCCCGTCGTTTTTTTCTAATTTAGTTATTCACAGATTTTGTGGATAAGTAGTCAGATAACTTCACTTCGGCAGTGCTAACTCTAAACGGTATATACGATTTTTGATGGCGGTCATTTCGCGGGCGGTTGTTTGCGGGTAAGTTGACTTGCGTACTTATCTACTGGCGGATTGAGTAAATGGGTAGTACAAATGTCTTGGGAGTTAGGGTGAAGGATAGAACCGGCTTGGCTGGTGAGCAACGCCCCTCATCCCCGGCCCTTCCCCCGCCTGCGGGGGAAGGGAGATTGGGTAGTAAACAAAAAGCCTCGCATCGCTGCGAGGCTTTTGTCTTGTTGGTGGGCCCTCGCGGACTTGAACCGCGGACCAAAGGATTATGAGTCCTCTGCTCTAACCAACTGAGCTAAGGGCCCGTAAGCTTAGTTTTCGCCGTCGAGGAAGCTCTTGAGCTTTTCCGAACGCGAAGGATGACGCAGTTTGCGCAGCGCCTTGGCTTCTATCTGGCGGATACGCTCGCGGGTGACGTCGAATTGCTTGCCGACTTCTTCCAGCGTGTGGTCGGTGTTCATTTCGATGCCGAAGCGCATGCGCAGGACTTTGGCTTCACGCGGGGTGAGGCTGTCCAGAATATCTTTCGTCACGTTGCGCAGGCTGTCGTACACCGCAGCTTCGATGGGTGCCAGACTGTTGGCATCCTCGATGAAGTCGCCCAGGTGCGAGTCGTCGTCGTCGCCCACCGGGGTTTCCATGGAGATGGGTTCCTTGGCGATCTTGAGGATCTTGCGGATCTTGTCTTCCGGCATTTCCATCTTGACGGCCAGGGTGGCGGCATCCGCTTCCTGCCCGGTCTCTTGCAGGATCTGGCGCGAGATGCGGTTCATCTTGTTGATGGTCTCGATCATGTGCACCGGGATACGGATGGTGCGCGCCTGGTCGGCGATGGAACGGGTGATGGCCTGACGGATCCACCATGTCGCATAGGTCGAGAATTTGTAACCGCGACGGTATTCGAATTTATCCACAGCCTTCATCAGGCCGATGTTGCCTTCCTGGATCAGGTCAAGGAATTGCAAACCGCGGTTGGTGTATTTCTTGGCGATGGAGATGACCAGACGCAGGTTGGCCTCGATCATGTCGCGTTTGGCGCGGCGTGCCTTGGCTTCGCCGTTGGTCATCTGCTTGTTGATGTCTTTCAGGTCGAGGATGGGAATACCCACGCGCTGTTGCAGTGCGAGCATCTTCTTCTGCTGGTCGACGATGGCGGCCTGGAAGCGGTTCAGGGTTTCGCTGTAGGGCTTCTTGGCGGCGATCTCGTGCTTGACCCAGTCCAGGTTGCCTTCGTTGAGCGGGAATACCTTGATGAAGTGCGGACGCGGCATGTGTGCCTTGGTGACGCACAATTCCTGAATGGCGCGTTCGCAGGCGCGCACTTCTTCCACCAGACCGCGCATGGTTTCGCACAGGGCGTCCACTTGCTTGGCGGAGAAACGGAACTGCATCAACTCTTCGGAGATCTGCAGTTGCAGCTTGTCGTAGGGCTTGCTGCGGTAGCCGTGCTTTTCGTAGGCTTTGCCGAGCTTGGTGAACAGGTCGCTAATGAGGGCGAAGCGTTCCAGCGCATCCACTTTGAGTTGGGCCAGATTGGCGGCAGCGGCGGCTTCGCCGTCCTCTTCCGACTCTTCTTCCTCTTCCTCTTCTTCTTCGCTCTCTTCTTCCTCTTCAACCACTTCGGCGACCATCACTTCTTCCTGGGTGTCGATGAAGCCGTCGATCACTTCGTCGATGCGCAGGGTGTCCTTGGCGACCTTGTCGGCCAGCGCCAGGATCTCGGCGATGGTGGCCGGGCAAGCGGAAATAGCCATGATCATGTGCTTCAGGCCGTCTTCGATGCGCTTGGCGATCTCGATCTCGTCCTGGCGGGTGAGCAGGTTGACCACGCCCATTTCGCGCATATACATACGCACGGGGTCGGTGGTGCGGCCAAACTCGGAATCCACGGTGGAAATGGCGGCTTCGGCTTCTTCGGCCGCATCTTCATCGGCCACGGGCGGCGCGGTCTCGTTCATGACCAGCGATTCGGTGTCCGGTGCCACGTCACAGACGGTGATGCCCATGTCGTTGATCATGCTGACCACGCCTTCGACCTGCTCGACTTCGAGCATTTCCGGCAAATGGTCGTTGATTTCGGCGAACGTCAGATAACCGCGCTCCTTGCCCAGCAGGATCAGCGCCTTCAAACGCGTGCGGCGCGCTTCAACGTCCTGTGCCGGATCGACCAATGCAGCAGCGGCAACCGCTTTTTCTTTGGCTGTCTGTTTGGCTGTGGCTGCGGTGGTTTTGACGGGTGCGGGTTTTTTCTTTTGTTGCGGAGTCGCCATTTTGAGGTTTCCCAAAGTTGATTCGTACTCGAAATACACAGCACTCAAAAAAAGTGGTGCCGTCGAAAAGGGCGCGGATTATAGCAGATTCCCAAAACATTTCCGAAGGTTAGCTGCTTTTACTCCCTATCGGACCATCTGCAATTTACGTGCCTGATGCTGCTTTTTTCAGCTGGGTTGGGCTTTCAGCTGCCTTAATTCTTCGCGCAATTCGTCGTGGCGCGCCCGCTCCGATTCGTCCATGGCCAGACCTTTGGCCTGCAACCGGGACATTTCGGTTTCCACGGCTTCGCGCCGCATCTTGCGCAACACTCCGAGGAATTCGGCCTGGACATCAAAATTCTCGCCCCACTGCATCACGTCGCCCTGCGCAGTCGCAAACACCGGCTCGTGCATGGTGCCCTGGAAGTGCTGGATCATGGCTGCGGTGGTGGTTTCGTCGGCTGATTCGTTGAGCCAGTCAAACAGCGCCAGGATAGCGGCGCCTTCGTTGCCTGCGGAAGCTTCGCCATGGAAGTCTTTGGGCAATTCGCGCGCCAATTCCGGTTTCATCACCAGACAGCGCAACAGGATGCGCAAGCCACCGGTGAGCGCGGCACGTTTGGCCTTGGGCGGCGCGGCGCGTTGCGGGGCGGCTACCGGTTTGATGGACCACAGGGCTTCAAGTTCCGCCTGCTCGATGCCCGCCAGCGCGGCCACTTCCTTGCGCAGCAGCAGCGCGGTGGTCGGCGCGGTGATGGCGGTGAGCAGCGGCTGGGCGTTCTTCAGCAAGGTGCTCTTGCCCTCTTGCGTCCTCAAGTCCACCTCGGCAGTGAGCTGGCGCAGCAGGTAGCCGGACAGCGGCAGGGAATTGTCGAGCTCCATCTCGAACGCCTCCTGCCCGTATTCGCGGATGTAGGTGTCGGGATCGTGCTCTTCGGGAAGGAACAGGAAGCCGAGTCGCTTGCCGTCTACCAGCTGCGGCAATGCATTTTCCAGCGCACGCCACGCGGCCTTCTGACCTGGCTTGTCGCCGTCGAAGCAAAACACCACTTGGTCGCACAGGCGCAACAGCTTCTGCACGTGAAACGGTGTGGTGGCCGTGCCCAGCGTAGCCACGGCATATTCCACCCCATTCTGTGCCAGCGCCACCACGTCCATATAGCCTTCGACCACGATCACGCGCTGTTGGGCGCGGATGGCTTTTTGCGCCTGGTACAAGCCATAGAGTTCGTGGCCTTTTTCAAACAGGGGCGTTTCCGGCGAGTTGAGGTATTTGGGTTCGCCCTTGTCCAGCACGCGCCCACCGAAGCCGATGACCTGCCCACGCACGTTGACGATGGGGAACATGACGCGGTCGCGGAAACGGTCGTAGCGCTTGCCTTCCTCGCCCGCGATGACCAGACCGGTCTCGACCAGCGAGGCATCCTGATAGTTGGGCACGGCGGCCTTGAGGTTCTGCCAGTCGTCTGGCGCATAGCCGATGCCAAAGCGCGCGGCGACTTCGCCGGAAAGACCGCGGCCCTTGAGGTAGTCGATGGCGCGCGGGGTCTTTTTGAGTTGTTCGCGGTAATAGCGGGTGGCCGTTTGCATCAGGTCGTAGAGATCGGGCGCGACCTTGTGCTGCGGCACGTTGGACGCTTCCTGCGGCACGGTGACGCCTATGCTTTTGGCAAGATCCTCCACCGCTTCCACGAAGCCCATGCCGGTGTGCTCCATGACAAAACCGATGGCCGTGCCATGCGCGCCGCAACCGAAACAGTGATAGAACTGCTTGGACTGGCTGACGGTGAAAGACGGGGATTTTTCGTTATGGAAGGGACAACAAGCGACAAAGTTGGCACCGGCCTTCTTGAGCGGCAGGTAGCGCTCGATCACATCCACGATGTCCAGGCGGTTGAGCAGATCCTGAATGAAGCTTTTTGGAATCACTCCTGCTCCTCACCGAACGACTATGAACTGAAAACGGTTGGCGAAACGTAGGATGGGTGGAGCAACGCGATACCCATCGTTATTTAGTTTTGTTGTTGGGTATCGCTTCGCTCCACCCAACCTACTTGATTTTTCTGGGTACTACGGAAAGCTTTTTACTTGGACAACTGAGCTTTGATCAAACCGGACACTTTGCCCATGTCGGCACGACCGGCCAGCTTGGGTTTGACCACACCCATCACTTTGCCCATGTCTTGCGGTCCGGCTGCTCCGGTTGAAGCGATGGCTTCCGCGATGGCGGTTGCAATCTCGGCCTCGCTGAACTGCTGCGGCATGTAAGTCTGCAGGATGGAGACTTCGAACTCCTCTACATCCACCAGATCCTGACGATTGGCCGCCCCGTACTGGCTGATGGAGTCGCGGCGCTGTTTCAGCATCTTTTCGATGATGGCAACGACGTCGGCATCGGTGAGTTCGATGCGCTCGTCCACCTCGCGCTGCTTCATGGCGGCCAGCAAAAGGCGAATCGCCCCGAGACGCGCCGTTTCCTTGGCGCGCATCGCGGCTTTCATGTCTTCAGTGATTTGCTGCTTGAGACTCATATCAAACTACCCTGCGCCCGGGGGCGAGGCAGATCAATACAGCTTCGGCGGGAGAGTCTGACTACGCAGGCGCTTGTAGTGGCGCTTGACGGCAGCGGCCAGCTTGCGTTTACGCTCTGCTGTGGGCTTTTCGTAAAATTCGCGGGCGCGCAGCTCGGTCAGCAGACCGGTCTTTTCCACAGAACGCTTGAAACGACGCATTGCGACTTCAAACGGCTCATTCTCTTTAACACGTACTGTTGTCATGAACAAACTACCTTCTACCAAAAATTCGAGGGCGCGATTCTACAAAACAACGGGTTATTCCACAACCGATATTTTCCGGCCGACCCGGCATCCCGACAAATCGCCTCATTTCAACCAAGGAATCACTTTTTCTTCAAATATTTCGTTATCTATCAATCCGGTATGCCTGAAGACCACATTTCCATCGCGCGCAATCAGCACCGAAAACGGGACAACACCTTCGCGATTGCCAAATCCCGCCATCACAGGGTTGCCGGGGGTGTTGTCCAACAGGACCGGATAGTCGATCTCCAGCGAGCGCTGCACATTGCGCAGCTTCTTCTCGTCGTCCAGACCGATGCCGACGATCTGCAGCCCTTGCGCAGCATACTTGGCCTGGTAGGCAACCAGGTCGCGCATTTCACTCTGGCAGGGTGAGCACCAGCTGGCCCAGAAGTTGAGCAGGACGACCTTGTTGCGCCATTCGCCCAGCGAATGCTGTTTGCCGTCCATTCCGGGCAGGGTGAATGGCGGCGCGGCGGGTGCCGCACTTTCGGCCGCACCTGCGTTCGGCAGTGTCATGAACAATGCCAGCGCCAGGGCGAAAGCGAGTGCCTTTTTCATGGGGTCGCGACAGGCTGCGATGCGGCCTGCATCGCGACGACGCTCCAGGTCACCGGATAGCGTTTTTGCAGCTCATCCAGATAAGGCGGCAGATTCTGTCTGACCATCATTTGCCGCACACGCTCGCTCACATCCCCGAATGGCTTTTGTCGGCCAATGCGGCGTTCCAGCACCATGATCAGATGAAAACCGGCCGGGGTGGCGATGACTTCGCTGAGTTGCTCGTCCTTGAGCTTGGGCAGCACTTTAAGCAGCTCCGGCATGCCGCGTCCTTCCGTGAGCCAGCCCATATCGCCGTTGAGTTTGCGCCCTTCGGGATCGATGCTGTCGCTCCCGGCCAGATTGAACAGGCTTTCTCCCTTGCGTATACGCTCACGCATTGTCTCGGCTTCTCCTTTGGTGGCGACGACGAGTTGCCCAACATGGTAGCTGGCCGGGATACGCCCAATCTCGGGATGCTTTGCATACCAATTGCGCAGGGCTTTCTCGTTGGGAATCCAGTCTTTGGTCTTTTTCTCAATCGTTAGGGAAGGCTTGCGCTCCTCAAGATAACGATTGAATTGCCCGTCGACGTTCGCGCCATCGCGCTCGGCAGCCCTGGCTGCCAGTACCATCTCGCCGCGATCGCGAAGTTGCTGCTTGATCCATTCCGGGTTGGGCATTTTTTTCCACTCTCCGGCATTCACGATGTCGCCATAAGTAATGTGGAAATCTTTGCCTTCCATGAGAATGACTTCCGGTTTGATCCCGGGTTTGATGCGCGATTCATAAGTGACGGCATTACTATCCTGTTGCAATTTTTGCAGCGCGGCGCGTTTCACGGCCTGAAACTGCATGGAGATATAAGACGCCTTGGCTGCATCGAGGGCGGCAGCATCCCCCTTGAATTGCTGTTTCATCGCCTCCAGTGTGTCGGGGGGAATGGTGACGCTGGCGCGCAATTTGTCCATATAGCTGCGATAGAGCAACCCGAGCCGGAAATCGGCTGTCTCGCGCTTGAAAGCGGCCGTTTTATCCAGGCCGAGCTGCTTTGCTTCCAGAGCCAGAAGCCGGGCCGACACCAGACGGTGCAGCATGCCGCCGCGCAAGCTCGCTTGCTCATCTTCGCCCATGGTATTGAACTGCGTATAAAACGGCGAACTGGCGATAGCCGAATCCAGATCGCGCGAACTGATTTCTTCGCCACCCACGGTGGCCAGCACCTGATCGGCCGCACTCGCGCAGAGCGGTGAACAAATCAGGGCGACAGTCCAGAAGAGGGAGGTCAGCAACTTTTTTCTGTTCAGCATGGTGATAGTCCGATTAGTTGATTCGGGGGAGTTCGCTCAGCACGAATCCCGAACCGGTTTTACTTCGATACACAACAAATCGGGGGGTTGCCCCCCCGATCCGTCATTCATCAACTGCAAACTGCCTAGTCCTTCTCTTTTGGTACTGCACCGCCAAGGTCTTTGGCTGTGCCGTGCATCCAGGCCACGGCCGCTTCAAAGTCTTCCAGGATGGGTTTGCCTTCCCAGATATGCTCTTTCTTCTTGGCGATCAGCGGAACACCCTTGGCGTTCGTCTCATGGCAGGAAGCGCACTTCAGCGGACCGTGAGAATTGTCCGGATTGTACTGCGCAGCCTGTTTGTACGAAGTCACGTCGGTTGTTTTGGTGACCGGATACAGACCATGGATGGATTCATGGCAGGACTGGCAGGTCAAGCCCGCATGGCCCTTGGAGTAACGCATCACGCTGTACTTGCCCGGCTGGTTGATCGGATATGCCCGGCCGCCCTGGCCTTCCACGAACGGAGCAGCGTGGCAATCCGCGCAGTGCGGCTCACCCGGAGACAGCCAGTAATCGCGGCCATTCGTTGCCGCATCGTACGGAACGGCTGTTGCACCGGTCGCTCCTGCTGGCAACTTCAGTGTCTTGACGTCCACAGCAGGGTTGGCCGACAGGATGGACACGCTGACGTCGCCGTCTTCATCCTTGCTGACCAGCGGACCATTGCCTTGCAGCGCAATGACGGCAATATCCGGAACCAGGCGTTTGGCTGCCCATGTTTCCAGAATTCCCGATTGTCCGGGTGTGTCCTCGCCCTTGTCGTTCATCACAACCTTCGGATCCAGATACTTGGTTTTCAACACGTCCGTGGTCACGCCGATTGCCTTGGCGATCTCGTCCAGCGACTTGTTGCGGATGGTGGAACCGGTTTGCTTGTAGGCATTGGTCAGGTTGTCGCGCTGATACAGCTCACGGGACAACTGGTTGTGGCAGTTGGTACACCACAGACCCTTGCCGTTTTCCTTGGTGCCGATCTTGGATACATTGGTTTGCATCCACTTGCCGATGGCATTCAGGTGCTCCGGTGTTTCGACCCCGTCCTTATCCTTGTCCGGATTGGCATGCACATCGCGTCCGACATAGCAGCCGCCGGAAGCATCGCGGTTGTCACCCTGTGCGTAGGCATTCTTGCCGTCCGCAGTGATCGGGTAGTTGGCCATTTTGCCGTCCTGGCGGTGAGCCGGGTGGCAACCCTGGCAGGAAGCGGTGCGACCTTGCGAGTCGGGCAAAGGAGCTTTGGTCTGGTGCACGGTGTGGATCGCCTGCGTCAACGGAGTGATCGTCACGTCGGCACCCGTCTTCGGATCAGTGAAGTGTTTCGACTGCAATACTCCAATCACGTTGTCTGCATGGCACTTCTGGCACAACACAGGATCGCGTCCCAGACGGTTATCCAGCGAACGGCTGTTGGGGTTGTAGTTCTTCATGAAATCCGTTCCGGTGCGGTCGTCGTGCATTTGCAGGATGGAAACGGATGTGGCTTTCAGATTGGCGATCCAGTCGCTGGCGCCCAGACCTTTCCAGAATGCCTTCTCTTGCTGGTACAGCGTGAACTTGTCGCCATTGGCGGTCTTGTTGCTGTGGCAGTTTGCGCAGTTCGGGATGTCGATCGGACTGGTTCCGACAAAGGTGATGGGCTTGCCGGAATGAGAATCGATCACGGGCGCGCCGGTCTTTTCATCCACCAGACTGACCCAGGCTTCCTGGAACGGCTGGATATCGGCTTCGGTCAGGGTCAACGGATCCTGCATCGAACGGTCATTGAACGGCGTCAGCGGCAAACCGAGCGCATCCCAGATACCGGGATTGGTCAGCATGATCGGCACGTTGTCCAGCACTGAAGACTTGGTGTAGACGATGGTGCCCACGTCACCCGTGTAGTGCAGGAAACCATTCCGCATCGGGCTGGGAACGGCCGCACCGGCCGGGCCGTTGTCACGGGGAACCGGGATCTGGATTCCGACATACGCCTTTTCCTTGTCTGCGCTGGTGCCCTTGGGATTGGATCCCTTCAGGTCCTTGTACACATAGAGGTGGCTGAAGTAGGCATTGGCGACGTTTTCATTCGGCCCATATTTGCCGTCGCCGTTTACATCGTACGGCACATCCCAGTATTTCAGCTTGGCACCTTCGGAGTAGGTGTTGTCGATATGACCGTAAGCCAGACGGAATCGCTTCTTGCCGTCAACCAGCACGCCCGGTTCTTTGGGGTCGGATTCCAGCAGTTCCGGGAATTTGTTCGGGCCGGTCGACGTCTTGATGACCTGGCTCTGAACCGAGTTGTAAGGCGGAAGCACGCAGCAATAGCTGAAATCGAATCCGGTGCAATGCATGCCCAGTTCGTAGTTGATGGTGATGTTGTAATCATTTTTCGGCTTGGTAGCCGATGGAGCGGCAAAAGCCGCGCCGATTACCAAGGAACACAACAACGTTCCGGCGAATAGTAGTTTTTTCTTCACGTAGACCTCCCTGATTGTTATCGAATAAACAATTCCAGACAGGGCGTGGAATGAATTGTGCCGAGCCTGAGTCTGGTTTGGATCAATGCGCGATATTTATCCGCGAGTTGCAGTTCTGCTGCCATTCCATCCCCCATTTCCTAGACGGCCAATCGGGGAGTACGAATTCATTCCGGTTTTCTGGGCAGTTTGTGCACAACGCCCTTGTGACAATCTATGCAGGTCTTACCCTCTGTTTCGGCGTCGGCGTGCTTGCTGCTTGCGCCCTTGCTTTGATCATCCAGACTCATCGACTTGAAACTGTGGCAATTGCGGCAACCGATGGAGTCTGATTCTTTCATGCGCGCCCACTCGCGCTGCGCCATCTCCCACCGTTGTGCATCGAATTTTTCCTTGGTGCTGAAGTCGCCCACCAGCTCTGCCCAGACATCCCGGGCTGCTATCAGCTTGCGATACATTTCCGAATACCAGTTCTTCTTGGGCACGTGGCAATCGGAACAGACAGCACGCACCCCGGATTTATTGGAGTAATGCGCCGAATTTTTGTACTCCGCATAGTTGTAGCTCATGCTGTGACAGGAAGTGCAGAACTCCAGGCTGTTGGTTGACTCAACCACTGTCGTAAACCCGCCCACCACGACCAGCAGCACGCCGACGACAGCAACCATTCCAATCGCGATGCGGCCAGGCAGGCTGCGCCAGGTTCGGGCGAACCAGCCGTTTTTTCCGGATTCAATGTTCATCACGGATGGGGATCAGTGGTAACTGCCGTAATACTGAATCAGCGCCTTGATCTCTTCCGGCGAAACCTCATCGAGCTTGGCCTTCATCTTTTTCGCGATCGGCCGTTTGCCTGTTACGAACTCATCCATCGCCTGGGTCAGATAGGGAATCCATTGACCTGCCATCATCCCGGCATCGTCTTTGGCTTGTGTAGCGCCATCGGAATGGCATTTTTCACAATACATCTCGTGTATTTCTTTGCCTTTTGCAGCCAAAGCCGGATCGAACTTCTGCTTGGCGCGCACGAATTTCTGTTTGGACAAATGCACCGCGATCTGGCGCGACTCGGCATCTTTAAGTCCATTGGCAATCTGGCACATACTGGTCGTCTTGCCCTTGTCAGGTCCGCTGCGGTATTTGGTATCGGGACAATCGCGCTCTTTTTCGCGGTAGGCCTTGAGGTTGTTGACCAGAAATTCGACGGAATATCCGCCGATGATAGGAACATCGGACTCGGTGCTGGCTCCGTCCTTGCCATGACAGTAGGAACAAGTCTTCAACTGGCTGTCCACGCCGGCCGATAGCGCGCTACCGACTGGGATCAACCCAAGAGAAATACTCAAGATAAGAAATTTGAAACAGGAATACCCGCTAAGCTTTTTCAACATTGACTCCCCAAAGTGAAAAAATTCTGATTTGGAAGGGTCGGCTCAACTCTTATGGTCGAGTCACAATACCCACGGACGCATTACATTGGATAGACAGCAATAGCGTCTATCACCCGTAAGTAGCGTGGTTTATGACTCGAAAGTGTTACGAAAAGCAGGGGTATTAGTTGACTAATTTACACTGATACGGCCGAATTTACGCTTGCCTACTTGCGCCACAACGACTGCTCCCGCCTTGATTTGCATGGCTTTGTCGCTAATTTTTTCGCCGTCCAGCTTCACGCCGCCCTGGTCGATCATGCGCAGCGCTTCTGAGGTGCTGGCGACAAGACCCGCCTGTTTGAGGAGTTGGGCGATACCGATTTTTCCATCTGTACTGCCGACGGTGATCTCGGGCATATCATCCGGCAGCACGCCTTTCTGGAAGCGAGCCTCGAATTCGGCCAGTGCCTCATCTGCCGCTTTTTGAGTATGAAAGCGTGCGACGATCTCCTGCCCGAGCATCACTTTAATGTCGCGAGGATTGCGGCCATTGGCTACTTCTTCGCGAAAATTGGCGATTTGCGCCAGGCTGCGGAAGGAAAGCAGTTCGAGATAGCGCCACATCAGATCGTCGGAAACGGACATGAGTTTGCCGAACATGTCGGTCGGGGTGTCGGTGACACCTATATAGTTACCCAGCGATTTGGACATTTTGTTGACGCCGTCCAACCCTTCCAGTAGCGGCATGGTGAGCACGCACTGCGCGGGCTGTCCGAAGTGCTTTTGCAGTTCTCGCCCCATCAGCAGGTTGAATTTCTGGTCGGTGCCGCCGAGCTCGATATCGGCCTTGAGCGCAACGGAGTCGTAGCCCTGCACCAGCGGGTAGATGAATTCGTGAATGGCGATGGGCTGGTTGCCCTTGTAACGCTTGGAAAAATCATCGCGCTCCAGCATCTGTGCCACGGTGTGGGTGGCCGCCAAGCGGATCAGATCGACCGCGCTGAATTTGTCCATCCAGGTGGAGTTGAACACGACTTCAGTTTTGGCGGGGTCGAGTACCTTGAATACCTGCTCTTTGTAACTTTGCGCATTGGCAAGCACCTGCTCACGCGTTAGCGGCGGACGGGTGGCGTTCTTGCCGGTGGGGTCACCGATCATGCCGGTGAAGTCGCCGATCAGGAACAGGGCGTGATGGCCAAGATCCTGCAGTTGGCGCATCTTGTTGAGCAAGACTGTGTGTCCCAGATGCAGATCGGGTGCGGTGGGGTCGAATCCGGCTTTGACACGCAACGGACGGCCCAGCTCCAGTTTTTTGATAAGCTCGGACTCCAGCAGCAATTCCTCGCTACCGCGCTTGATTTGATTGAGTATTTCTTGTTGACTCATGTCGAGAGACCGCGTGCCTGTATCAATTCCAAATATCTGTACGGGTTTTGAGGGGTAGCCGCTTTCTGTTAAAGTGGCGCCCTAAAATTCAATAAGTCTTGTGGTGTGCCGATAAAGTATCTACGGACATTCACAAGCACTGCCGCCTTGGGAGGCGCGAATGTTACCGCAAAATACCTTGTCTCACGCGCACAAAATGAAGCTGCGATGGTTCGTTACCCTGTCCACTCTGCCCTTGCTGGGCGTGGTGACTGCTTTCGGCATCATGCCGCACACCGATGCCGGTTCGCGCGAACTCAAGACCGTGATCGAAGAAATCACCCTGCCCTCCAGCCCGCCCATTGCAACTTCCTCGACCTCGTTCTGGCGCAGTGATCGTATCCAGCGCGGCGACACAATCGCCGAACTGCTGCGCCGCCTGAATGTGGAAGACCAGAATGCCAGCGAATTCCTGCGCAAGCACAAGTCTGCCGAGGGTTTGCGCCAATTGCCCGTGGGCAAGGAAGTCCAGGCCGAGACTGACGTCAACGGCGCGCTTCTGGCCCTGCGCTACATGGGCAACGATGCCAACCAGGTAATCATCGAGAAGAACGGTAGCAGCTTCAAGGCACGTATTTCGGCTGCACTGGTCGAAAAACGCACCCAAATTCGCACCGGCGAGATCAAGACCAACCTGTTTGCCGCAACCGATGAAGCCGGTCTGCCCGACCCGGCAGCCAACCAGATGTCGGAGATCTTCGGCGGTGACATCGACTTTCACCGCGATCTGCGCAAAGGCGACAAGTTCACGGTGATCTACGAGATGAACTACATCAACGGTGAACCGGCCCGCACCGGCCGCATCCTCTCCGCCGAGTTCATCAACCATGGCCGCGCCTACCGTGCCGCGTATTTCCAGACCACCGAATTCACTGGCGACTATTACTCGCCAGAAGGCAAGAGCATGCGCAAAGCCTTTTTGCGTTCGCCCATCGAGTTCTCGCGCGTCAGTTCAGGTTTCAGCAAATCGCGCTTCCACCCGATACTGAACAAATGGCGCTCGCACAAAGGCGTGGACTACGCCGCCCCCATCGGCACAAAGGTCAAAGTCACTTCCGACGGCGTCGTGTCTTTCGTCGGCAGTCAGGGCGGTTATGGCAATGTGGTGATGGTCACACACCAGGGACGCTTCACTACCGTGTACGGTCACTTGTCACGCTTCGCCAGCGGCCTCAAGAAGGGCCAAAAAGTGGGGCAAGGCCAGATCGTCGGCTATGTGGGCATGACCGGCATGACCAGCGGTCCGCACCTGCACTACGAGTTCAAGCTGAACGGCGTGCAGCACGACCCCCTGAAGGTCGCACTGCCAGACGGCAAGCCTATCAGCGAGAAGCAAAAGACCGCCTTCGTGGAAATCACCCGCGACCTGTTCGGGCAACTGGACACGTTCCGCAACACACACATCGCCAAACTCGATTAGCTTGGACAAACCTTCCGACCTCTACATCGGCATCATGTCCGGCACCAGTCTGGACGGTGTCGATGCCGTATTGGTTGATCTCTCGCAAACTGCCCCAAGGCTTGTTTCCAGTCATTTCCAGCCCTATCCGGAAGCGCTGAAACAGGATCTGCTCGCGCTGCACACCGCTTCACACGACGAACTCCACCAGTCGCAGGTCGTCAGCAACCGCCTGGCGCGGGAATATGCCGAAGCGACCCATGCGCTACTGAAGAAGGCGGGCGTGCCTGCCGCACAGGTACAAGCCATCGGCTGCCACGGCCAGACTGTGCGTCACCGCCCGGAACACGGCTACTCACTGCAACTCAATAATGCGGCGAAACTGGCGGAAATGACCGGTATCCATGTGGTGAGCGATTTCCGCAATCGCGACATCGCCGCAGGTGGCCAGGGTGCGCCGCTGGTACCCGCCTTTCACGACCGGGTATTGCGCCATGCAAGCATTCACCGCGCCATCCTCAACATCGGCGGCATCGCCAATCTGACCGACTTGCCACCCGGAAGGGATACGACCGGCTTCGACTCCGGCCCCGGCAACCTGCTGCTGGACGCCTGGATCTCGCGCCATCAGGGCAAGTCCTACGACAAGGACGGTACCTGGGCTGCCAGCGGCAAGGTCATTCCCGCGCTGTTGCAGCGATTATTGGCAGAATCCTTCTTCGCGGCATCCCCTCCCAAGAGCACCGGACGCGACCTGTTCAACCTCGTCTGGCTGGAAAGGTTTCTCACCGGCAACGAGGCGCGGGAAGATGTGCAGGCGACACTGCTCGCGCTGACCGGCGACAGCATCGTCGCTGCCGTACGGTGTTTCTGTGCCGGAGTAGAGGAGATATATCTTTGCGGCGGGGGAGCGCACAACGCGGCGCTGGTCTCTCATCTGCAGCGCGAACTGCCGCAATGCCGTATTCGGAAGTCCGAGGTGCTGGGCATCGCCGCAGACTGGATGGAAGCCATCGCGTTCGCCTGGCTGGCGCAGCAGACTATGAACTTAAAACCGGGCAATCTTCCTGCCGTCACGGGTGCACGCCATCCCTGTGTATTGGGTGCGATTCATCCCGCATAAAACAATCGGGGCGCTTGCGCGCCCCGTTCTTGCTGCAACTTCCTGTTCGCTTATGCCGAGAATGACGAACCGCAACCGCAAGTGGTGGTGGCATTCGGGTTCTTGATGACGAACTGCGAACCTTCCAGACCTTCGGTGTAGTCGATCTCCGCGCCAACCAGATACTGGAAGCTCATCGGGTCGATCAGCAACTGCACGCCGTTCTTGCTCATCACGGTGTCGTCTTCGTTGGCGACTTCATCGAAAGTGAAACCGTACTGGAAGCCGGAACAGCCGCCGCCGCTGACGAACACGCGCAGCTTGAGTTCGGCATTGCCTTCTTCTTCGATCAGTTGTTTCACCTTGTTGGCTGCGTTGTCGGTAAACAGCAGCGGGTCCTGCATTTCAGTCACTGTATTCATATTGCCTCCTAAAATATTGGTTTGATTTCGGCTTACTCGGCTGCGCCAAGCTTGAATGCCACTACCTTGTCTTCCGCTTCCGACAGATGGATCAGCCTGCCCTCGACGATCGCGCCCAGTTGTATTTCCAGGGTCTTGTAATGCACGTCACCTGTGACCTTGGCCTTGGCCTGCAGTTCCAGATAGGAAGACGCATCAACCGGACCGACAATAGTGCCATTCACGACCAGATGGGTGACCCTGATCTCACCTTCCACTCGCGCCTGCTCACTCAACACCAGCGTGCTCGGCTTGCTCGGATCGGCGATAACGTTGCCCTTGATTTCACCGTCGACACGCAGACCGCCTGTAAAACTGATATTGCCTTCAATTTTGGTTCCGGCTCCGACCAGGGAGTCGATACGGTTCTGCGGTTTGCTATTCCGGTTGCTGAACATTCTAAACATCTCCTTTAAGGCTGGGGCGTCAAGTTGACCGTCTGTTTGATCCTGGGTTCCTGCATCCCCTTTTCGAACACCCGCACCTGAACGCTTTCGACCACCATCTCGGGCGGCAACTTAAAGACCTTATCCACACGCTGGTAATACTTGAAGCTCAACTGGTGTGCTGCAACGTCCTGCGGCGAGTTCTCCTGCGGGAATTGTAGCACTACTTTCTTGCCGTCCTGCTCGCCGTTCACCACCAGCTGCAGACTGCCCTGGAACATTTTGCCGCGCTGCTGCACACTTTGAACAAGCAGCATGCGGCAATGATATTCGCCGGGCAAAGAGTCCTGTTCGAACTTCAGACGATGGATGGACAACTCTGCCTCGCGCGCACCGGTCAGCGGCAGATTCTCGAAAAACAGCAAGTCTTCCTTGAGGCGCGTATTCTCGTCGTTCAGGCTCTTCACCTGGGCGCTAACCTCGACATCTGCCGCTTTCTCGATCTGCCCCTGGCGCTCGAAAGCAGCGATCTGATTGGTGAGTTTTGCATTCTCATCCTGCAACGATGCAACCTGGTCGCGCAACTCGCTCAATTCCTTTTCCGCCCGGCCGCGATGGAAGCCCGCCAATTCGAGCCCGGAATCGTATGCCCACAAAACTGCAAACCCGATCAGAATCAGGATGGGTACTGCGATTGCCCAACGCACATACCAGGGCACGTACGCGCGCACCGACAAACGCGGCGCCGAGATGCTGAACTTGCGCCGGAAACTTCGCATCATCTTCATATCGGGATCAAGGCAGCAAAGGGATCACATTGAGTCCGGCGGATTCCGGCAAGCAGAACATGATATTCATGTTCTGCACGGCTTGTCCCGCGGCCCCCTTCACCAGATTGTCGATCACGGACAGCACCACCACCGTGTCGCCACCTTGCGGCCGGTGTACCGCGATGCGGCAAATGTTGGAGCCGCGCACGGAGCGCGTCTCGGGCATGCTACCCGCGGGCAACACGTCGACGAAAGTCTCGTTGGCATAACGTTGCTCGAACAGGGCCTGCAAGTCTGCTTCCTTCTTGAGTCTGCCGTACAGCGTGGCGTGGATACCGCGAATCGCCGGTGTCAGGTGCGGGACGAAAGTCAGGCCGACCGGTTTGCCGAATACATTGCCCAGCCCCTGCCTGATCTCGGGCAGGTGCCGGTGTCCGGCCACGCCATAGGCTTTGAAATTGTCCGAGGCCTCGGAGAACAGGGTATGCACCTCGGCCTTGCGCCCGGCACCGGACACACCCGATTTGGAATCGGCGATGAGTGAACCTTCCTCGATCAAACCCGCTTCCAGCAACGGGATAAAACCCAGCTGGACCGCAGTCGGATAGCAACCTGGATTCGCCACCAACCGCGCCTGTTTGATTTGCGCCCGGTTTACTTCGGGCAGGCCGTACACCGCCTCTGCCACCAGGTCGGGACAGGCATGGGTCATGCCGTACCATTTTTCCCAGACGGCAATGTCCTTGATACGAAAATCGGCGGCAAGGTCGATGACACGCACGCCAGCGTCCAGCAATGCCCTTGTCTGTTGCATGGCTATACCATTGGGCGTGGCGAAGAACACCACGTCGCACTGGTCGAGATGCGCTTCATCAGGATGGATGAACGACAGGTTCACGTAACCGCGCAGGCTGGGGAACATCTGGCTGACGGGCGTGCCAGCATCGGCGCGCGAGGTGATCGCATGCAACTGGACTTGCGGATGCAACGCCAGCAGCCTCAGCAACTCGACACCGGTATAACCTGTCCCACCTACGATTCCGACCTTCAGCACGATTTATCCTTCCAACAAAACAGGCGAATAATAAATGAAAAGGCCGCCCTTTGGCGGCCTTTCCAGTTCTGCAGCAAGCGGATTAACGCTTGGAGAATTGCTTCCTGCGGCGCGCCTTGCGCAGACCGACCTTCTTACGCTCAACCTCACGTGCATCACGGGTAACCAGACCTGCTTTGCTCAGAGTCGGCTTCAGCGAAGCGTCATAGTCAATCAGTGCACGGGTGATGCCGTGACGAACTGCACCAGCCTGGCCGGATTCGCCGCCACCGGAAACGTTCACCATGATGTCGAACTTGCCGACTGTTTCTGTCAATTCCAGAGGCTGACGCACCACCATGCGGCCTGTCTCGCGGGAGAAGAACACATCAATGGGCTTGTCGTTGACGGTGATCTCGCCCTTGCCCGGTTTGATGAACACACGTGCCACCGCGCTCTTGCGACGACCCGTTCCGTAGTTATAAGTTACGCTCATGATTAAGCCTTCAACAGATCAATGGGTTTCGGTTGCTGCGCGCTGTGCGGGTGAGTCGCACCGCCGTAGACCTTGAGCTTGCTCAGCATCGCATAGCCCAGCGGACCCTTCGGCAACATGCCGCGCACGGCCTTTTGCAGAACGCGCTGAGGATGACGCTGTTGCAGCTTGATGAAGTTGGTCTCGAAGATACCGCCGGGATAGCCCGTGTGGCGGTAGTACATCTTGTCCTGTGCCTTGTTGCCGGTCACGCGCAGCTTGTCGGCATTGACGACCACGACGAAATCGCCGGTGTCGACGTGCGGTGTGTAGATGGCCTTATGCTTGCCGCGCAAGCGGATAGCGATCTGGCTGGCCAGACGGCCCAGTATCTTGTCGGCGGCATCCACCAGCAACCAGTCGTGCTGGACTTCGTGCGGCTTTGCGGAAAATGTTTTCATGGCATTTCCTAAAACTAAAAATGGTTAACAGACTGCGAAGGGCGCGCATTCTATGTCAGGCATCCACCCCTGTCAAACGAAAGTCTTGCCAAAGGCGGCACCTCCTTGCCGGGCTTGCAGGCTGTGGGCCTCGGCGCTGGGTATTTGCCGCCTAAAGCCTCAGCATCCGCGAGGTTTGGGACAAATCCCCCAGGTCGATCACCCGATAACGCATCCGGTCCGTGTCGTTGTCGACGCAGGTCGTTGAACTGCCATCCAGAGCCAGTTTGAGCCCGTATTTTCTGCCTTCCCCGCTGCAATCCAGACCGTAATGCATATGTCCGAACAACAAAGCCTGAGCACGGTCGCGCAACACTTGGCACAAGGAATACGCATCTTTCAGGCGCAAAAATGGGCGTGTCAGCTGAACGTATATGTAATTCAAAGGGTTGCGATCGCCCACATCGGGCATCACGCTATAGCCGAAACTGAAAGGGTGGTGATGCAGATAGATGATGACTTGCTTCCCCACTGCAGCCGAACTATCCAGCATCTCATTTAGCCGGGCCAGTTGCCGCTCGCCCAAGTGCCCCTCGGCGAACCATCGCTCAAAGAAGCCCAATTCTTCCTCGCTCGAATCCAGGCCGATGAACACCTGATTTCCCACCTCCGTCAACACAGGGAATTCATGCGAGCGCCCCTGGAAGATGTAATCGGCGAATATCGCCCGGAACGCAAGCGCCTCATCTGCATCCACCGACACGGCATCACCATAGTCGTGGTTTCCGGGACACAGCAGCACCCGGTAGCGTGTGGCAAGTCGATCCAGCAGCAAACGTCCAGCGTGCCGGTTTGCCGCGGTCGCCGCATCAATCAAGTCGCCGGTATGCACGATCACACAGTTCGACGGTACATCGGGAGGATTCTCAAGCAGGTCGTTCACCACCCGTTCGAAGCGCAAGGTGTTGTCATCGCGTCCGATGTGCGTATCGCTGATATGGATCAGTTTCATGCCGGGTATCCTTGGTAAAAAAGTGCCCGAACGTAGCCAGCGGCACGCTCAACGTCAATATGCCAAACGGCCTAGCCCGCCCCTAGTCCCTGTTCAGGTTGACCGCAACAACCCGTCAAGCCACTCTTTCCAATGCACAAATTTTTCAAGAAGCTTCGGCATGTCGGTTATCGCTTCGATACGCTCTACCCGTCTCAGGTCCGTTGATTCCAATCCGGCGGCAAGCTGCGCCGCACCGGTCAAACCCGCCTCAGCCTGTGTCAGGCGATATACGGCAAGGGGAACACACCGGGCAATGCCCTGTTGTATGCAGGGCAAACCGGACAGGCCGCCCGAAAGATAGGCACGCTCGATGCCAAATTCGCGCTGGAAATCTTCCAGTATTCGCGCAACACGGAAAATGATGGCTTCCTGCAACAGTAGCGCAATGCGTTGCGCAGGCAGGTGTTCCACCGGAGTGGAAAATCTGACTTCGATGTCACCGCGAAAATAGGGGGCTCCCAGTCCGCTGGGCTCGGCCACACAAAAGATGCCATCACTGCCCAGATCTTCCACACGACAACCTGCAACAGGATACGGCGCCAATGCCGCGGCAATGGAATTGAGCGTGCCTTCGCATGCCAAGTGGATATGCCGCGCAGCTTCCTGCCACACCAGGGTTTGCAAATAACCCGCGGGCACTCGCCTGTTCCCGGGCAGATAACACACCACGAAACCGCCCGTGCCCAGATTGACCAGCGCTTCCGGCTGACCGGAAGCGATACCCGCCACCAGCGCGGCCGACTGGTCGCCCATACTTGCCTGCAGCACAAGTCCGTTTTCCATGTTGAGCTGCAGGCCGGAGGATGGAACGATCTGCGGAAACATCCCCGGGTAAACGCCGAACAGTTCGCACAGCGGAGGCGACCACTGTCGTGTGCGGATATCCATCAGCAGTGTGCGCGCGGCCATCGACGCATCGGTGATGTAATGCTTGCCGTTAGTCCAGCGCCAGATGAGAAATGTATCCAGCGTGCCGAGCAACCACTCTCCGCCCAGCAGGCGGTCGCGCATGGAAGGATTAGTCTGCAACAGCACGCGCAATTTGGGGGCAAGGTAATACGGGGTGAGGGGCAGACCGGCAAGTTCACGAATGGTGTTTCCCTGTCCGCGCAACACGGTGCAGCTCTCCGCCCCGCGATCATCCTGCCACGAGATCAGCGGCGTGACAGGCTTGCCGCTGTCGCGTTCCCAGATCAGGAACGAGGAGCGCTGGCTGCACAGACCCAAAGGCGGAAGAACCTTCGTCCGCGACAGACATTCCGCCAGCACAGCATCCGCAGTCGACGCATACACGGCCGCGTCACTCTCATACCGCCCGCCGTCCGCGATGATACGGGGCGCGGGGCGGGCGACGACAGTACCGAGCGAGCCGTCTTGCGACAGCAGGCCCGCCTTGATGGTCGTCGTACCCAGATCGAGTGCGACGGCTGCGATCATGGCCGGCAGGCCTCCACCTCGCGCGCCATCCTGTCCGCATCCCACCCCAGCACGGGTGCAAGCAACTCGGCAAAATGCGCCAGGTCTGTCTCGCTCAACTTCGCCAAGATCAGCAGCGGAAGGCGGCGGCGCAACAGGTCGGGCAGGTGCACCACCATCTCGTCGCGCGCGCACAGCAACAGGTCGGCATAGATGAACGGGAGTTCCGAAACAATACGCACCGCGAGCTGCGGCGTATCGTCCACGATGCGGAACACCTGCTCGACACGCGCCCCGTGACGGCGCATCAGCCACTTCACGCACTCCGTATCAATACCGAGTTTTTGCGCCCGCGCAGTTGTCGCTTCGGTCCATGCCGCAAAATCCTGCCGCGGCTTCCACGGAAAATCCAGGCCCTGCGTCGCGCAACCGGCGCTCACCCCAATATGCGCGCACACCGCATCGACGATAACGGTCGCATCCTCGCGCGCCGAGGTGAGCTTGCCGCCAATGGCATGATGCAGTCCGTTGTCGGCCGTCTTCAGCTCCCAATCGCGGCTCACCGCCGAAGGATGGGCGGCATCACTTTGCTTCATCACGCGGACCCCGGCGTAGCTGCCGATGACATCCGGCCTCGTCCACGCGGTTTTGAGATAGCGGTTGGCCGCAGCCAGCAAATAGTCGATATCGCCCTCTTCAACGGCGATGCTGTCTATGTCGCCACGATAGTCGGTATCGGTCGTCCCCAGCAAAGTTCGCCCGTACCACGGGATGATGAAGAACACCCGACCATCCGCTTTGGCCGTGAGCAAGATCGCCTCGCTGGTCGGCAAGGCCGGCAACACCAGATGCACGCCCTTGCTCAGGCGGCACCAGGCACGCCCCTGCTCCGATGCCGTCGTCCACTGCCCGGCAGTGCTGACGTATTGCCTGGCATGCACCTGCAGTAACGCCCCGGTCACACCATCCTGCACCGTTGCACCGCATATCCTGCCACGATCTTCCATCCACGAAACGATTCTCGCGTAGTTCACACACACCGCACCGTGCCCCATCGCACCCGCCACCAGTTCCAGCACCAGCCGCGCATCGTCGGTCTGCGCATCGCCGTAAGTAAAACCGCCTTTCAGGGCGACATCATCAAGAAACGGAAAATGCCCGGTGAATTCCTCCCGCCCATGATGGTGGTGACGCATGGGCTCATCCGGGAACCCCGCCAGCGTGTCGTACAGGGTCAGTCCCGCCTTCAGCAACAGAGTACCGTTGCGGCTGTCGGCATACACCGGCACGCCGAAGCGCAGCGGCCATACGCGGTGCGGCGCAACCCGCAGCAGCATCCTTCTTTCCTTGAGCGCCTTGCGCACCAGCTTGAAATCGTAGGTTTCCAGATAGCGCAGACCACCATGAATCAGTTTGCTGGAAGAGGACGAAGTCGCGCTCGCCCAATCTCCCTGCTCCACCAGCGCAACCTTGAGCCCGCGCAATGCCGCATCGTAAGCCGTCCATGCCCCGTAGATACCGCCGCCGCAGACCAGCAGGTCGAATTCGCCATTCAGCGCGGGAAAGTCTCGCTTCATTTATCCCTCATCCCCAGGGCCTTTCCCGGCACATTGCTGATCAGCACATCCACACCCAATGTCAGTGCACGGGTAATTTCGGCATCGGTATCGCAGGTGTAGACGGCGATGAACTTGTTGCGCTCTCGCACCGTTTTCATCATGTCCGCATCCAGCGTGGAGATGTCGACGCACAGGCCGTGCAGGAACGGGTACTCTTCCAGCGCGCGCCGCGCATCATTCACGTTATGTTCCGGCTCCAGGTTCAGCACCAGCGGGAATTCCGGCGCAAACCGGTTGGCGTAAACCAGGCTGTCCAGATTGAAGGAGGAAACGATGATGCGGTCATCCGTGACCGGGCCGACCAGCGCCAGCGTCTTGCGCACCTTGAGCTCGTGCCGCGTCACCGCTTCCCAGTCGCGATTCTTGATCTCCAGCAACAAGCGGCAACGCGAACGGTAGGCAGTGATGAATTCCTGAAGGCTCATCACACCCTCGGGCTTTTCCGACCCGGCAAAGTGCGCGGCAAAATCCATGGCCTGCAGTTGCGCATAGTCAAAATCGTCGATGTGGTTGCCCGGCAGCTTCAGCTTCTTCAGATAGCGGTCATGCCACAACACGGCCACCTCGTCGCGGCTGAGCTGGATGTCGGTTTCGATGCCGTCTATCGGGTAGGTGAACGCCTTGTCGAAGGCGCTGCGCGTGTTCTCGGCCGCCTCCTTGTTCGCACCGCGGTGGGCGAAGATGAGAGTCTTGCTCATGGCAACCCCGCGATGAATTTCTGCAGGGAGGCTTCAAGTGCCGTGTAGTGCGGGTTGTACATCAGGCGCCGCAACAGGCCGTGCTTCAAGTTCTTTTCAAGGGCCTCCCCGTACCACACGTCGGCCTGCCGGGCTCGGCAGGCTGTATAGCCCTTCGGGTCATGCGGCAAATAGTGCAGGCAGTTCTGGTAGCCACCCGCCGCACCATAGTGTTCATCCCCGGGCGGGATAACGATAGCCGTGTGTGCGCTGCTCAAAATGCGTTGTTCCGGCACGGCGCTGTTCACCCACTCAATACTTTCAGGCCTGAAGATTTCCCCCACCCCAGCCCCTCCCCCGGGGGGAGAGGGGTTCTTGTATTCTTCCGTCGCATACCAAACCAGCTTGCTGCTCGGATGGTGCGCCCTGCGCATGAAACGCAACGTCGCGTCCGGATTCACCGTGGCGTCATCCGCACTGGCTGCTGCAAATACCGGAATATCGACCCCGCCCCGCGGCAAAGCCCGCGTCAGCGCATACATCTGTGCGGCGGCATTTTTGCAGAATGACTCATATTTATACAAGTCCCTGTCCTGCATCCTGCTCACCCACGCCCCTTTGGGATACACCCAACTGTAGAGCTTGTGCAGATTCGCCCATTTGGCGCGGAGATCGATCTCGAACGCGGGAGAGAACAGGAACAGGCCGCGCACCCGCGTGTCATGCGATGCCTGCAGCACGCCCAGGGCCGCACCCGCCGAGAAACCGGCCAGATACAATTCGTCCACCTCTTGCGCCAGACAATCCGCGCCGTAGGCCACCGCCTTTGCCCATTCCCGCCATTTTATATAGCGCAGATCGCCGGGCTGCGTGCCATGCCCAGGCAACAACACCGCCATCACGCGAAACCCGTTGTCCCGGAAAAATGCCCCCAAAGATTGCATGTGATACGGGGAATCGGTCAGGCCATGCACCAGCAGAACGCCGCGTTTATAGGGCTTGTCGCGCCCTTTTTCGAAATCGCCTGCCGGCACCATCTCGAAAGGCACATTGCCGTCAACGATTTTTTCGTGATCATTCTTCCTGCCATGCACCTGGTCCAGCATGGCCCGTGTGCGCCGCACATAGTCCGCGAACGGCAATCCGCCGTCCGCAAAGAAAGAATTCAAGCCGGAAGGGATATGCCTCAAACCCAATATTTCCATGTTCACTCCGTCATATTCGCGTAACAAGCCGGCGTTATCGTCCGCTCCCAAGTTAGGCAAGCAGAGGACTCCATGCCCAGCATTCTACCTGTCGAGAAGTACCGCAACACTGCCCGCGCGCAGTTTTTGGCGAATCTGAGCCTGCCGCGCGCCAAGGAGCAAGTCATGACGCCTCTTCGCAAGATCCTTGAACAGCGCCGCCTGAGCGCCCTGTTCCAGCCCATCATCGACCTCAAAAGCGGCGAATTCCTGGGTTACGAGGGCCTGATACGCGGACCGGCGGACAGTCCGCTGCACTCCCCCATCAACCTGTTCGGCGCGGCCGAACAACAGGGCTTACAACTCGAACTGGAGATGCTGTCGCGCCAGATCGTGCTGGAGACCTTCGCCAAACTCAACCTGCCCGGCAACCTGTTCCTCAACGTCAGTCCGGAGACAATGGCCCATCCCAGCTTCAAGAACGGCCAGACGCTGGCCTTCCTGGAACAACTGGGTATCGCCCCGGAACGGGTCATCATCGAGATCACCGAAAACCAGCCCACTTTCGATTTCGAGGGCATGCGCACCGCCCTGCTGCACTACCGTTCCATGGGTTTCAAGATCGCTATCGACGATCTGGGTGAAGGCTTCTCCAGTCTGCGCCTGTGGTCGGAGCTGCGCCCTGAATTCATCAAGATCGACATGCATTTCGTGCAGGGCGTGGACAAAGACCCCATCAAGCTGCAATTCCTGAAGTCCATCCAGCACATCGCCGAAAGCTGCGGCACCCAGGTCATTGCCGAGGGTGTGGAGACCGAGGCCGAGTTGCGCGTGGTGAAGGACATCGGCATCGCGCTGGGCCAAGGCTATTTCATCGCCCGGCCCAGCCCGACCCCGCCCCTGTTGGCATCTGCCGAGACCGGCAGCATCATCAACTCGTCCAATATCGCCATCTTCCCCAACACCGCCTACAACAACCGCTCGCAAACAACGTCGCACAAGCTGCTGACCTACGTGGAACCGGTGCACCCCGGCACGCTGATCGACTATATCTTCGAGCGTTTCAATGCCAACCCGGCGCTGCGCATCATTCCGGTGGTGAAAAACGCGGTCCCGCTCGGGCTCATCAGCCGTTATCACTTCATCGACCGTTTCGCCAAACCATTCCAGCGCGAACTGCACGGCAAAAAACCCTGCGTCGACATCATGCAGGGCGAACCGTTGCTGGTGGAAAAGAACATGCCCATCGAGGAGCTCAGCCACTTCCTGGTGGAAGCGGACAGCCGCCATTTCGCCGACGGTTTCATCATCACCGAGAACGGGCGCTATCTCGGCGTCGCCTCCGGCCAGGACTTGCTGCGCGAACTGACGCAGATGCAGCTGGAAGCGGCGCGCTACGCCAACCCGCTCACCCTGCTGCCGGGCAATGTGCCGATCAACGAACACATCGAGCGCTTGCTGCAGGCGAACACGCCGTTCGTTGCCTGCTATTGCGACCTCGACCACTTCAAGCCCTTCAACGACACCTACAGCTACCGCAAGGGCGACGAGATGATCCAGCTCACCGGCCGGATTTTGAATTGGGCCTGCGACCCCAAACTGGATTTCATCGGCCACATCGGCGGCGACGACTTCATCCTGCTCATGCAGAGCCGCGACTGGAAGACGCGCTGCGAACAGGCATTGCGCTCGTTCGAACAGGCCGCAGGGCTGATGTTCCGGGAAGAGCATCTGGTGGCGGGCGGTTACCCCGGCGAGGGCCGCGACGGCGTCGTCAAATTTCACCCGCTCACCAGCCTGTCCATAGGCGCGACCCAGATACTCCCGGGGATGTTTGTGTCGCATCACGAAGTGTCGGCCGCCATGACCGAAGCCAAGAAAATGGCAAAAAAAGTGGTGGGAAATTATTTATTCATCGAGCAACGCGCGTGCGTTGCCAAACCCGAAGGAGTACACCATGAAACGATTTGCCGCTAGACGCAGAGACATCACAGAAAACAATTTCGCGTCGCTGCTGTTTTCACGCGGATTCGGGAAGACACTGGAGTACTACTGCACGTTTTCGGTGTTTTCTGTTTTGTCCGAAGCCTGATCATTCCCTCTCCCGCAAGCGGGAGAGGGTTAGGGTGAGGGGCGGGCGAGTAATAATTTTTTCGCTTCAAAGCACAGCCCCTCATCCCCAGCCCTTCTCCCGCTTGCGGGAGAAGGGAGCAATTTACCCGCGTAAACGCATAAAACGTGTCCACTCTTCCGAGGAACAATTTTGATACAAAAATTAATCGCCCTGTTCCGCGCCACGCGCCTCACCTTGCATATTGGCTACGGCCTGATGCAGGCCGTGGCCTATCCGTGGTTCCCCTTGAGCATCCGCCGCCGCATCCTGCAAAACTGGTCGGCCGGATTGCTGGACATCTTCAATGTGCGTATCGATATCGCGGATGACGATGCGTTGCGCAGCCTGCGCCACGGGCTCATCGTCACCAACCACATCTCTTGGCTGGATGTGTTCGTGCTGAATGCGGTGGTCCCCATGCGTTTCGTCGCAAAGTCCGAAGTACGCCGCTGGCCGGTCATCGGTTGGCTATGCGCGCGGGCACAGACCCTGTTCCTCGAACGGGGCAAGGCGCGCTCGGCGGCGCGCATCAATGTACAGATGGTTTCGCTGCTGCAAAGCGGCGAATGCCTCGCTATCTTCCCCGAAGGCACCACCACCGACGGCAGGCAAGTCGCGCATTTCCACTCGTCGCTGCTGCAGCCCGCCATCGACGCCGGGGCAAAAGTTCATCCGGTCGCCATCCGCTATCAGGATAGAGACGGCGCGCACAGCACCGCAGCCGCGTATATCGACGAGCTGTCTTTCGGTGCCTCGATGTGGAACATCCTGGGCACGCCGGAGCTGCACGTGCGACTGCTTGCCACCCCGCCGCTGGATGCACAAGGCATGGACAGGCGCAACCTGACGCGGAAGGCGCATGAACGCATAGAGGCGGCTTTGCACACGGCGGGTTCATCGAACTTTCATATTCCCTTAACCCCGGTGCAACATTCGGAAAGTAACCTGCTCCCATCAACCCGATAGGAGCAAAACGATGTTAGACCTGATCCGGCAACAACAAGCGCACGAAGCGCAACGCAAGCTCACATTCAGCCTGGCGCGAACCGGAGCCGAAGTGGAGGAAGCCCAGCGCATCCGCTTCAAAGTATTCGCCGAGGAAATGGGCGCAAAGTTGCCCAATGCGGAGTCGGGACTGGATGTCGACCGCTTTGACCGGTTCTGCGATCACCTGCTGGTGCGCGATCACGCCAATGACAAAGTCGTCGGCACTTACCGAATTTTGCCTCCCGAGCAGGCGGTCAACGCGGGCGGCTATTATTCCGAGACTGAATTCGACCTATCCCGCCTGGTACACCTGCGCGACCGCATGATGGAAGTGGGCCGCTCCTGCGTACACCCGGACTACCGCGACGGCGCGACCATCACCCAGCTGTGGAGCGGTCTGGCGGATTACATCGGCAAGAACGGCCACGAATACATGATTGGCTGTGCCAGCATCAGCATGGGCGACGGCGGTCACTATGCCGCCAGCGTGTACAACAAGGTTCACAAGCTGCATGCCGCACCCGCCGAATACCGCGTGTTCCCGCATTGCCGTCTGCCGCTGGAATCGCTGAACCAGGATCTGGATGTCATCATCCCGCCGCTGATCAAGGGTTACCTGCGTCTGGGTGCCTACATCGCGGGCGAACCGGCCTGGGATCCGGATTTCAACTGCGCCGACCTGTTCATCCTGATGCCCGTGTCGCGCATGAACGCACGCTATGCAAAACATTTCATGCGCAAGGCAACCCTGTAGCACCGTTGTACCGTTTCATTCCTCCCCCCACTCAGTGCGCACGCAGTCCGGTGCGCCATTTTTTTGCGGCGGGAGTTTCGCTGTACTATTGCTGTCGCTACATTATTCTGGAGTCGTTCAATGGAAAGTCCGTACAAAGGCAAGACCGGCATGGTGCGTCTGTGGAACGCGTTCGGCTACTCACTCGCCGGTTTCCGCGCCGCCTACAAACATGAAGACGCCTTCCGTCAGGAAGTGCTGCTGGCCGCCATTCTCATCCCGCTGGCGCTGTGGCTGCCGGTGGATTACCTCGGCAAGGCGCTGATGGTAGGCAGCGTGCTGCTGGTGATCATGGTCGAACTGCTCAACTCCGCCATCGAGGCCACCGTGGACCGCATCTCGCTGGAGAATCACGACCTCGCCAAGCGTGCCAAGGACATCGGCAGTTCGGCGGTGCTGGTGAGTCTGATCAATGTGGTCGCGGTGTGGGGATTAGTGCTTTGGCAGCACTTTGGTTGAACACTGCTCCCCGGTCATGGCCGGGAGATTGTCCTGCTTATTGATGTTTTCATAATTCAAGACAACGCCACATCCACCATATTCGAATTGCGAAAATTAAAAAGTGCCTCGTCATTCCGGCGCAGGCCGGAATCCAGTGGGTTCTAAACAAAAATGCATTTTGTCTTGCTGGATTCCGGCCTGCGCCGGAATGACGGCATAGGTGTCGCGAATTATAGAAATCTCATTAATCCATGCAGCTTTGCGAAAGAATCTCTTTTCGCTCCTGAGCGAGTTGTGCGATCGCGCTGAATCGCTCCAGCAGCCCGTGTCTTGCGAAATGATCGATAATGACAAGAGGAATCAGCGTGTCCGGCTCCCATTGCCCGCGATAGCGCATAGTGCTTCCTTGACGCGTCGGTTCGATAGACCAGGTACCCCGGAATAGTTTCGAATCACCCTCGATCTGGTTGAACTCGATCCCGTCTCCGGGAAACTCCGTATATTCCATCACCGAATGCAGGCGGATATGCATGAACAATATCCGCTCTTCAGCCGTTCTATCCACACGGGCCTTGCCGTTGGCATCCCGGGACGTGCTGGACGCTATCACCCCGGGCAACAACTTCGCCGCATCATAGTCGGTCAGGTAATTGTAGGCGGCGCACCTGGACAGCGAGGTGTCGAAGCTGGCCAGCAGGCTATAGCGTCCGCCCTCGCGACTCACCTCAACCTGCAAGCCCGGATACTGATCGCCTGCGCAGGCGGCGTTGGCAGCCAAAACAAGGAAGAGGCTCGCCACATGCGCCATCATGGTTGCACGCACTTTGTGGCTCATATCCCGACCGGGATCGTTGTCGAATTCAAGATCGGCCAATGCCCCGCCCTGCGCAGACAATATCAATCAAGCGTGTCCGAGTATTCTTTCTGCTGATAAGCCTTCAGGTTCGTCCAGGGCAACGGTGAAGGTGCCGCAACGACAGTCGCCGTCATACGCTTGTACGAGGTCTTTTCCTTGTTACCGGATTCGACTTTGCGCGGGTACTGCCCTTTCTCATCCCACAGGACTTTTACCCAGCCCGACGGATTGTGGGCCTCGTACCATTTGCTCCCGGCCGGTGCTGCCTGGTCGCTCGGCTTCATGGTGGCGAGCTGCTTTGGGCTCACCAGGTGGAAGGCTTCGTCCCAATCGCCGCCAAAGCCGATGTTGCCGTAGTCCACCGGCGTGATATTCACGATCATGTGTTCGTGGCGGTTGACCAGCTGCACTTGCTGGTCGCCTTTTTCGTTGCGCACTATCCAGCGCGCCGAAGCGGCGACATCCAGGTGCTTGTGGTCGTGGTTGTTCTTGTCCGCATGCTCGCTGTCGTTGTGCGCGCCGGGAGGGATGATGCGTTCTATCCAGATCTGTTTGTCGCGACGATACATTCGTTCGCCAAACGACACTTTCCGGTTCATGCCGTCGGAACTGACGGAGGTGATCTCATGCTGCAGCTCGATGTTCAGATCCACGGCAGTCGCCACCGGGATGGAAGCGAAACAGGCGACAGCTGCGATCAGGTTCAGGGTAATGCGGTTCATTGTGGTCCTTGAAAAGAAGACCGGGGAGAGATCTCCCCGGTTCGGTTGGTACTTGCTCTAAGCGCTTACAGACCCAGTGCTGTCTTCACGAGGCCGAATACTTTGACGTTTTCCATCGTGCCCTTGAAGCCCGCATTGCCGGGGCCTTTGGAGAACAGCATCACATCGCCGCCGCCGTGCGTCTCGGAACCCACGCCGCCTTTCATTTGCACGCCCACATCCTGGTTGTAATTGTCGGCTGTGGTGTCGACTGCTGTCAGGTCGATACGCTGGCGGGTATTTCCACCGTTACCGAACACCAGCGTGGTGTAGGGCAGCGCATCTGCAGCCTTGGCATTCACCGGTGCCGCCAGGGGATTAGCTGTTTGGGCGACCTTGGTTTTCACGAAGTCGCTGGACAGTCCCAGGATCGGGTTGCCCTTGTGCGAGTAGCCGTTGATGGTCATGGTGTGGTCGTGGTCGGCCGTCACAACGATCAGGGTATTGGCATCAGCCAGCGACAAGGCGCGTTTGATGGCTTCGTCGAAAGCGATCGTGTCTTCCAGCGCGCGCTTGGCATTGGTACCGTGCAGGGCGTGGTCGATGCGGCCGCCTTCAACCATCAGGAAGTATCCCTTGCTGGTATTTTTGGACAGGATGCGCACAGCCTTCTCGGTCATGTCAGCCAGGCTGGGCTCATCGATGCCGGAGGCGGGTTTGGCGCGATCCAGTTCGTAGTTGAGGTGGTCCTTATTGAACAGACCGATCAGCTTGGTGGTCGTCGCCGGATCGACAGCGGTGAAGGCGGTACCGGAGCTAACATAGGTGTAGCCAGCCGTGACGAAGGCGGCAGTCAGGTCGGTCGTGTCGGTGCGCTTGCTGCCCAAGGTGGTGCTGGGCACGAAATGACGCCAGCCGCCGCCCAGGATCACATCCAGGCCCGCATTGCTGCCGGAGGTCAGGGCGGTGTTGTAGTTGGCGTGGCCCGGCGTCAACTGCTCGGCGATGCGGTTCTCGCCGTCGCGGTGGCAGATATGTGCGTAAGTCGCGGCCGGTGTAGCGTGCGTGATGCGTGTGGTCGTGACTGCGCCCACGCTTTTGCCTGCCGCCTTGGCCAGTTCCAGCAGCGTCGTCACCGGCGTGCCGTTGCCCGCGAGACAGGTCGTGTCCGAGCCGGAAACATAGGGAACAGGCGGCGTGACAGCCATGTTGTAGGCGGATGTGTTGGTCGACATCGACAGCACTTCATTGTTCATCTTCACGCCGGTCATGTAGGCGGACATCGACGGTGCGCTGTCGGTGGTCTGGGCATCGTTGGAGAAAGTCTTGATGCGCGCGGTACGGCGCAGGGATTCCATGTTCAGCGCACCGGCTTCGCCGTATTTGTAGATACGCGCGGCAGTGACCGTGGTGGGGCCCATGCCGTCACCCAGGAAGAAAATGACGTTCTTGGCTTCGCCCGCGGCATAAGCCGGCAGGATCGCCAAAGCCAGATTGGCTGCGACGAGGTATTTCGCTATGGATTTCATATTGTGTTTCTCCGTGTATTGGGTAGTGGCGCGGATCAGAGACCGACTGCCGTTTTGATGTAACCGAAGACATCCGTGCTGTTCATGACGCCGGCGAACTGGTCGGAACCAAGGCCGATCGCGCCGATGAACACATCCGTTCCGCCGTGGGTCTCGCCGCCTGCGGGCATGGGAACGACTGCCTCCTGGTGGTAGGTGGGTGCGAACACCTGGGCATCGGTCAGCGCAGTACGCGCAGCTGGGCGGTTCTCGCCGTTGCCGAAGCCGATGATGGTGTAGGGATTGCTGCCGACGTCCGTGTCGAACAGACCGGTCACGACGTTCTTCAACAAGCCCAGAACGCCCGGGTTGGCGTCGGTGCTGGGACCGGTGCGCTGCGCGTAGCCGTTGAGTACCAGCGTGTGATCATGGTCGGCGGTCACCACGATCAGGGTGTTCTTCAGGCCCGGGTCGATGGTTTGCATCATGTCCAGCGCCTTCTTGATCGCTTCATCGAAAGCGACGGTGTCCTGCAGCGCTTTGCGCGCGGTGGTTTCATGCAGTGCGTGGTCGATGCGGCCGCCTTCCACCATCAGGAAGAAACCCCTGTTGTTTTGCGCCAGCACGTCGATTGCCTTGGCGGTCATCTCGGCCAGGCTTGGCTCGTCAACACCACTGGTCGTGCGATCCAGGTCATAGTTGACATGGTCCTTGTTGAACAGGCCGATCAGTTTCTTGTTCACAGAAGCATCGACTGCCTTGAATGCGGTACCGGTTGTGACGTATTTGTAGCCCGCCGTTGTGAACATGGCAGTGAGGTCTTTAGTGTCGGTACGCTTGCTGCCTGAGGTTGTACTGGGGACGAAGTGACGCCAGCCGCCGCCCAGGATCACATCCACGCCGTCGCCCAGCTTGGTGTTGAAGTTGGCATGGCCAGGCGTCAATTGTTCGGCGATCTGGTTCTCGCCATCGCGGTGACACAGGTGCGCGTAGGTCACTGCCGGAGTGGCATGGGTGATGCGCGTGGTGGTGACGACACCGGTACCGCGACCGGCAGCCTTGGCCAGTTCCAGCAGGGTGGTCACCGGTGTGCCGTTACCAGGCTGGCAAGTCGTATCCGATCCGCTGACGTAGGAAACTCCCGTGGCCGGATTGAAGGCATTGGTATCCGCCGACATGGACAGCACTTCGTTGTTCATTTTGACGCCGGTCATGTAACCCGCCATGCCGGGAGCGCTGTCGGTGACCTGGGAATTATTGGAGTAGGTCTTGACGAAGCCGGACTCCGGCAAAGTGTCGATGGTCAGATCGCCCGCCTCGCCCACCTTGTAGATGCGTGCCGCGGTCAGGGTAGCCATACCCATGCCGTCGCCAAGGAAGAAGATGACATTCTTCTGGGTGGCCGCGGCGTTGGTGCCGTTCCCGGTGCCAAGACAGCCTCCCAGCAGTCCGGTGATCGCAACCAGCGAGGTTGCGAGTAAAAATTTCGTTTTCATGCGTAAGTCCCCTAGATGTGTTGAATGGAACGGACATCCTAGAGACTGAAAATTACACGGCCATGAAATTATTATGACGCCAGCGCAATACTGAATTCTGCAGCATGCCGACCTCACTCGAATCGCCCGCCAGCAATAACTGCAATGATGAATACATTGCACATATTACAGTTGCACTAACTTTTTATAACAGCTAACCTCAAAAATAAAATGAGAATAGCCAGATGACTAATTCTTGTTATGGCAAGTCGTCTTCGGCAATGCGCCGTCAGAGCGGCTCAATTGGTTGTTCAATATTTGGAGGAGGAAGCAAGTAATGTCGAAACTATGCAAGCCGGAATATCTGACCAAAGTTCAATCGCTGAGCAAACTGGAAGCGGAACGCCTCTTGTCCAGAATGGTTGGAAAACTTCCGCGCCGTCTGGAGAAAGACAAACTGAGCAGGGAAGAAGCATTGGCGATTCAGATGGAACTGGAAGATGAGCAACTGCAGCAATGGCGCAAGATGATGCGCATGCTGAACAAGCGGGAAGAAGGAAAGAGCCCGGCTAAAGAAGTGAAGAAGGCCGAAGCACCGGCCAAACCAAAAACCAAGACAAAGACTGCATCAAAATCTGCAGTTGCGAAGACTAGTGCAGCAACCGTAAAACCCAAAACAGTCAAGAAGCCGAAGACAGATTCAGCCAAATAGCAGAACGCGCAAGCGGGTCACACACGGTCAGGATCGGGTGCTTTTTTAGCTGCAGAGGCCAACCACTCCCGAACCCGCTCGGCCACCCAGTCTCCAGCATCAAGCGGCAGGTCGTGACCTGCCGTTTCGTGCTCTTCTATTTCACAACCCCACTGTTTTACCAAAGTGCGTGAACAGCGCACATCGACCAGGCGGTCCTTGAGTCCGGCCAACAGCAACACCGGTACGGCGGGTGGCGTCGATGCGGCACGATATCGGGATGCGGCATACAGTTGCCGCAATATGTTCAAGCGTGAAACGGGAGCATCCTGCGCATATCCTGCCCACTGCGCCAACAACTGCACCTCCCGATCACGTGACCTGCAGATATTGCTTGTAACCCGCAATATCATTTGCTCGCGCCGGGTCTTGTTTCCGAAGATCAACTGATGGAGAAAAACCGGGTAGTTGGCGGGACGCAACCTGTGGCGGACCGGATTTTGCGGAGCCAGGCTGGTATTGATCAGTACCATCCTTGCGATCTCATCCGGGCGTTGCCTGCCCCACTCCACCGCCACCATCGCCCCCAGGGACAGCGCAAGTACACTATACGGCGGCTTATGACCCAGTCTTTGCAGTTGCTCGTGACAGTGGTGCGCCATCTCTGCCACACTGTTGCAGCTTGCCTGCGCATGCAGCCTGCCATTGCCGGGAAAGTCCAGCATCACCACTTGTTCAGCACCAAGGGTTTCCTGGAATAGGTTTGGAAAATCACCCCAATGTCGACTCTCGCGCATCAGGCCGCGCAACAAAACCCAGGTCGTCATGGTCTGTACCAGCGCGCCACGGCGCGTTCCTGCATACGGAGCCGGGTGGGCCCTTTTACCATCCACTTCTCGTGACCGCTCGCGGCGCGCATCAGAAAATCAAGCCACACGTTGTGTCTGCGCAGCACCCGCTGCAATCTGTGTTCGACGGACGGATTGAACAACCCGTGCCGCGAAAAGAACTGCAGGGGGTTCTTCTTCACCCATAACCACGAGCCCATTTCCAGTGTCAGCGGTAAAAAGACTTTGCTCGCATCCTGCTGCGATTGCAGGTACAGGTAATCCCATACGTCGCCATGCGTGCGGTAGTGCAGGCTTTGCGGCTCGAACAGATACCGGTTGTTGGGATAGGTCTCCCGGAACAATTCTTCCAGGCGCAGGATGTCGGCCAGGTGATCGATGGGATGCACGCTGTGCGCATGCGGAAACCATATCCGGTCGCGCGCACCAAAACCGGAATGACAATCCACCGCGATGCTGAACGGGCGTGCCAGCAACTCCTCGGTCACGGTACGGCACAGTGCAAGATTCTCCTGTTCCATCTCCGCCCCGGCCACGCCGCGATACCAGGGCAAGCGCGGGCTGATGCGGTGCCCTCCCAGCAAAAACGGAGCACCCCCGGTCGCTTCCACCGGTGCGTTGCGCATGAGGTCGACTCCGCGCGGATTGCAGCGCGTCGAATGCCACATCCCGCCGGGGTTGACGAGCGGCATGAAGACCAACCGGACATCCTGCAGCAAGTGATGCAGACTCGCGTCCCATTCCAGACGACTCAACAGGCTGCGCAGGAAATACAGCAACACATGTGTGCCGATCCGTTCCAGGCCGTGGACCCCGCCGAAGAATCCTATCGAGGGCGACTTCGGGTCCGGATTGCCCAGCGTCAGCTGGTATACGGGAAAAGTATTTCCATCCGCATGGACTTCGCACGCGACTTGCGATCGCATATGACCGCGACCCAGCTCAAGAAGTCGTTCGATCTCCCTCAATTCCGGCAACGATTGCATGTTTGGTTTCTGTACTTTAAGTTGCGACTGCGTGTCAGTGTTGCACACTTCTGCGAAATGTTCGATTCCTGAATATCGATCACAGCACGGTAGCTGTCACAAAACTTTCATACTGCTTTAACCAATTATTCATGCACGCGCGACATGATGCGCCGCATGAATACACCAAACACAAAACCCGAATCGTCGGCGCAACTGAACATCGCGCTGGTCACCGAAACCTACCTGCCCGAGGTGAACGGCGTCGCCATCACCATCGGCCGCATGGTGCACGGCTTGCTCAAACGCGGGCATCGCATCCACATGATCCGTCCGCGCCAGTTCAAGCTGGATGTGGCTGCAAAAGAGGACGGCTACGAGGAGACGCTGGTGACCGGCATGCCCATCCCCGGTTATCCCGAACTGAAATCCGGCCTGCCCGCCAAAGGCCTGCTGCTGAAATTGTGGAAGCTGAAACGGCCGGACATCGTGCATATCGCCACTGAAGGTCCGCTGGGCTGGTCTGCACTTTCCGCTGCCAAGAAACTCGGCATCCCGGTCAGTACCGATTTCCACACCAACTTCCACAGCTACACCGCACACTACGGCGTGGGCCTGCTGAAGAAGCCCATCGCCGCCTACCTGCGCCATTTCCACAACAAGGCGGCCTGCACGCTGGTACCCACGGTCTCGCTGCAGCAGCAGCTGGAGTTCGAGGGCTACAAGAACGTGTTCGTGGTGTCGCGCGGCGTGGATGGGACACTATTCCATCCGGCCAAGCGCAGCAACGCGTTGCGCGACTCCTGGCACGTAAGCGAGGAAACGCCCGTTGTGATGCTGGTAAGCCGCATCGCACCGGAAAAGAACCTGCACGTGGTCATCCAGGCATTCGAGCAGATGCGCAAGATCAACCCGCTGGCGCGACTGGTGATGGTGGGCGACGGCCCCGCCCGCGCCGAACTGGAGAAGCAACATCCGCACGTGATTTTCGCCGGCATGCAGACCGGCGAACCGCTGGCGCAACACTACGCCTCCGGCGACATCTTCCTTTACCCCAGCTTGACCGAGACCTACGGCAACGTCACTGTCGAGGCGATGGCCAGCGGACTGGCCACGGTCGCCTACGACTACGCCGCCGCGCGCCAGCATATGCGCCATGACGAAAACGGCCTGCTGGTACCGTTCGCCGATACCGACGCCTTCGTGAAACTGGCCACCGGCCTGATCTCGGATATGGAACGCGTACAACGCCTGCGTATCGCGGCACGCCAGACCGTGGAAACGCTGACCTGGGAACACATCATGGGAGAGATGGAAGCCGTGCTACTCGACACCGTTCGCAAAGAAGGAGTCCAACATGTCCAACCTGAACTTTCAGCTGCAACAGATTAGCCGCTGGGACGCGGAACTCTGCGCCTTTTGCAACCGGCGCAGCCGCAACTTCACGGTACGCAACCTGTTCCGCATCACCAGCCGCCTGGGCGACGGCGTGTTCTGGTATTCGTTGATGGGGGTGCTGTTGCTGGAATACAAGGAGGCCGCACTTCCCGCCGTTTTTCACATGACCGTGGTCGGTCTGCTCGGCACGGCGATCTACAAATTCATCAAGGGCAAGACTTTGCGCCCGCGTCCCTTCAACGTCTATCCGGCCATCGTCTGCGTGGGCAAGACGCTGGACCAGTTCAGCTTCCCCTCCGGCCACACCCTGCACGCAACCGCATTCAGCATCGTCGTGCTGGCCTACTACCCCGGCCTGTTCTGGCTGGTGGTCCCATTCGCCGTGCTGGTCGCCCTGTCGCGTCCGATACTCGGCCTGCACTATCCCAGCGATGTGCTGGCCGGGGCGGCGCTGGGGGCGGTGATTGCGGGTCTATCACTAAGCATCTATTGATCCGGCCCATAGAAATTTGAAGCTGGCAGTTGTAGGGTGCGCCTGCGCACCAGAGCAAGATGGTGCGCAGGCGCACCCTACTTGAGTCCCGCTGGGGGCGGTGATCGCGGGAATCTCGCTGACACTATAAGCATCGTCATTGGTATAACTACTAGCCATTCGACTAAGCCCGCAAGCGGGCAAGTCGCTGGTTATCCGGCGAAAGCCGGAATCCAGTGATTTCATAAAATGTGCAGTTGGACTTTGTCCGCTTCGCGGGATTAGGTTTGTTTACTGGATTCCGGCCTTCGCCGGAATGACGGAAGTGAACACATCCTGCGGCAACGGCATGCGGTGCCGCAACTGCAGCGGCGCGATGAGCGCGATACGGCCGCGCACCACTGGATCGTCGGCATGCGGATTGGCATCCCACACCGGCTCCTCGCCGAGCAGGATGCGGTCGATATGCGTAAGGCGCGCACCGGTCTCGCTGAGGTAATAGTTGAAGCGACGCTGCATCCCGGCATCGAGGATGCGCGCACCGTGATAGCACAGCTGCGACAGACGACTGGTGCGCAACAGATTCTCCGCCCCCGCCAACACCGCCACACCGCGCCGCGCCAGGCTCTTCGAACAGGCGAAATGCTGCGACACATACTCCGCCAATTCGGCTTGATGCGCGTCCATCAGATCGCCAGGCTCGGCAAACAACTGCTTGCGGATGTGCATGTCCATCGCCCATTCGCAGGCCGCATGGGTCAACACGGGGATATTTCCCCACATCTTCTCGTGTGCCGGAACAAAGTGGTTGTGTGCGATCACGTCCACCAGCAAGTGGCTGACGAAGCCCAGCGACAGCGCGTATTCCTCGTCGCTTTGCGCGTCGTCCAGCAGCTTGCGCGCACGCTGCCACTGGTGCGTGGTCGAAAACGGCTCACCCCAGGGGTGTTCGCTCAACAGTGCGAGGTCGGGCAGACACGCACCAGCCAGTACCAACCTTGGAAAATTCTTGATCGCGTTGCGATAACGCGGATCGGTGAGCGGGACCGCCCACAGCAGCAGTTGCGCGAAATAGACGTGGGTATAAAGTCCCCAGGCATGGGCATCCGCGCTCCACAGCAGCAGCGGTATCCACCAGCGCCAGTATTTGAAGAGATTCTTCATGCTGCGCAGTGTCGCCGAGGCATGCGAATCTTTCGTGACAGCCGGATGATTTTATTGTGACGTTGCCCTGCCCGACGGGGCAGCCGGGACGAGTTGATCGAAATACGCGGCTATCAGTTAAAATCTGCCACGGGCGCAACGCACCCCAAAACCAGACAGCGAGGAATCACATGAAAGCACGCATCAAATGGGTAGAGGAAGTTTCCTTCATCGGTGAGACGGAAAGCGGCCATGCCGTGGTCATGGACGGGCCGCCCGCGGGCGGAGGACGCAACCTTGGACCGCGCCCCATGGAGATGCTGCTGATTGGCACCGGCGCCTGCACCGCCTACGACGTGGTGACCATCCTGAAAAAGGGGCGCCAGAACATCACCGATTGCGTGGTGGATATCCAGTCTGAACGAGCCGAAACAGACCCCAAGGTATTCACCAGTATCAATATGCATTTTGTGGTGACGGGAAAAGATTTGAAACGCGAACAGGTCGAGCGCGCTATCAAGCTCTCTGCGGATAAATACTGCTCGGCCTCGATCATGCTGGGCAAGACCGCCGCGGTGACGCACGATTTTGAGATTGTGGAGGGTTAGTTTGTCATTCCTGCGCAGGCCGGAATCCAGTGGGTTTATTCATCATGCTTTTAGCTTTTGTCCCGCGCTGCGGGATTTTATTTTGGGCGGGATTCCGGCCTGCGCCGGATAACCAGCGACTTGCCCGCTTGCGGGCTTACCAACTAACGCTTGCACAGCTTTACCGTGCTTAGCGATAGTTAGGGTTGCTTCATCAGTCGATTGGCTATAACCACTGACTTGCCGCTTCAGCGGCTTAGTCAGATGGCTAGTAGTTCTATCAGTAGTTCCATCAATGACGGCTAAACCCAATAAACCGTCTTCGTCATCACCTGCGACATCCCGCGCATCGCCAGCTTCACCGGTAGCGGCAGCTCGGCCGCCCCCAACTCCACCGCCATGTCGGCATGCCCGACTTCATCCACGTACATCTGTTGCGCCACGGCGCGGCTCTTGGCATCCTGGGGCGGCAAGCCGTCCAGATGGCTTTGCAGGTGCGCGCCGACCTGACGCTCGGTCTCGGCAAGGAAACCGAGGTTCCATTTGTCGCCCAGCGCACCCGCCAGCGCCCCCAGCGCCAGCGATCCGCCGTACCACAAAGGATTGAGCAGACTCAACCTGCCGCCCAACTCATACACGCGGTGCGAAGTCCAGGCCAGGTGCTCGGTCTCCTCCCAGGCGGCGTTCTTGAGTTTCTCCTGCACCAGCGGATCACGTGCCGTAAGCGCCTGCCCCTGATACAGGGCCTGCGCGCAGATCTCACCGGTGTGGTTGATGCGCATCAGCGCGGCGGCATGCTTCTTCTCCGCCTCGCTCAACTCTGCATCGGCGATGTCCGCATCGGGATAGGGTCGCGCAGTCGGCGCTTTGGCCAACAGCGTGCGCAGACCTTTGTCGAATTCGATGATGAAATTGTCCAGATTCAGCATAGCCACCTCTTAATATATTTGCGAACTACGGCAGCGTCCGCGCCAGACGGAAGCCGAAGCTGAAATCGCGGTAATTGGTTCCGAATTTATGACGTGCTGCCGCCCGCGAGAACTTGGGCAATTTTCCCCACGATCCACCGCGAAGAACGCGCATCGAAGAGCCGCCAATCCACGCGCTGCCGTCTGTCGGTGCTCCGGCGTAGTTCTCGTGGTAGTTATCCTCCACCCACTCCCACACATTGCCGCTCATGTCGTACAAACCGAATGCATTGGCCTGCTTTTTCGCCACCGAGAACGGGTTATTGAAGAAGGCGCCGGTATTTCCGCTATACCAGGACACGCTATCCGGATTGTCACTTCCACAATATTCCTGCTGACTGCCCGCGCGGCAGGCGTATTCCCATTCTGCTTCGGTTGGCAAGCGATACTGCTTGCCGGTCTTGGCAATGAGCTTCTTGATATATAGCTGGGCGTCTTCCCAACTGACCTGCTCCACCGGGCAGGTATCGCCGCAACTATTGAACTCGCTCGGATTCGTACCCATCATCGCGACCCACTGTGCTTGCGTGACTTCTGTCTTGCCGATGGCAAATGCCTTCACAGATACACGATGCACCGGCTGCTCGTTTGCTTCACCATTATTTGCACCCATGTCAAAACTGCCTGTCGGCAACTCCACCATTTCCGGGCACGCTGGGCAGTCATTAAACGCCTTACCGGCGACCGGCTCGGCAACCAACTCCCACTGATACAACTTGTCCTGGGCTGCACGCGCGTCCGCACCGGCGGGTTCGAGCTGCAGGTAACGGTTCATTTCGCGCATTGCATCGCGGTATTTTTTCGATTCTCCCAACAGCAGGCCCAGCTTGAAGTGACCTTCCGGCCACCAGGATGCGATATCCAGCGCCTTGCCATACAGAGCGACAGCCTTTTCAAGCTGCTTTTCCTGCACCATGAATTCGGCCTGCACCTTGTACTTGCGCGCCTCCTCGGGCAGCGCGGGCTTGGGTTTTGCGGCCAAATACTTAGCAACGATGTCCTGAAACGGATCGCTTGCCTCCTCGGCGAACCCCGGAATGCTGATCAGAAAAAGAACGGCAGCAAGCCATATCCGATAAATAACCAAAATACACTCCTCAAATAAACATCATTCACAGACACAAGCTGCAATTGTAGCGTTTTACTTTGCAGATTTCCGCAGGCAGACAATCAATCACCGACACCCATAAAAAAAACGGCCACCCGAAGGTGGCCGTTTCAGTTTCTAAATTGACGGTTAAGTCAGATTAGAATGCCTTCTTCAGACCAAAAGCGATAACAGTTGTATCGACAGCAACTGTAGTCTTCAAGTTGATCTTTTGCAGGGCGCCGTAAGCGGTAACTGTCTTGGACAGACCTTGCAGGTAAGCAACTGTCATAGCTGTTGTGTCGTCATCTGCTGCGGTGCTAGCCATTGTCTTCTTGCCGAAAGTACCAACAATCGCGCCAGGACCAACCGGAGCTACTACGCTGAGGGAAATACCCTTATCAGCATTGCCAGCAGTGCCGGTAGCGTCAGTTTTTGCGCTAGTGTAAGTAGCAAACAGCTTGGCCACGCCGAAGTCGTAAGAAGCACCCAGAGCCATTTGAGTAGCCTTGGCAACAGCAGGCGTTGTGTCGTCATTGGCTGTACCGGCATACGCCACGCCAACATTCAGAGGACCACCGGCGTACATTACGGACAACAGGTTAGCAGTTGTCTTGTTACCGGTAGTTGCACCGGATGTAACCATTGCGGTATTACCGACGTTGAACGAGTGGTTGTAAGCAACAGTCACGCCGCCCATGTCTGGCGAGATGTAAGCGATAGCATGCGGAGCGCGCGAACCAGTGCTCAGCAGGGTTGCTGGGTTGGTAGCGGCAACGGAGTCAACAGCAGAACCGGCTGTCGGGTCAAACTTAACAGCCCAGTCGTAACCTGTTGTTTGTGCATAACCAGCTGCCACGGTACCGAAACCACCGGCCAGTGCCACGATTTGTTGACGGGCCTTCATTGAGCCAGCGCTCGTGCCAACGGTTTCGTTGTTTGCAACGTCCAGAGCGTATTCCAGCACTGCAACAGCCTTCATGCCGCCGTCCAGATCTTCTGCTGTCTTGACGCCGAAACGCGAGGTGGACAGACCGCCGGAGAGAACAGTCATGTCGCTCTTCATGCCGGTCTTGGAAATGTTTGCGACGGCTGCGTCAACGATACCGTAAACGGTTGTGTCAGCGAATGCCGGTGCAGAGAAAGCAGCTGCGATTGCCAAAGCGATAATTTTCTTTTGCATTTAGTTAATCTCCTCGAGTTGATATCTACTTTCGTATCGGGCCAATCCCTAGCGAAATATTGGATCGGTGGTTAGTAACCCCTAGTCCGAGGCGCAAGGTATCACCCGCCTATAGCGGATTCAATGCTGGCCCTGCAATAAGCGCGCAATCTGTGTCTTTTTTGCGACATGCATTTGCCATTAAAATACTCGGGTTTTTCAATCGCTTGCCTTCCATTCCTGAGCTTATTCTTTGATGTACCAAGCAAAAAACGGGCACCCGCAGGTGCCCGTTTCGACTTTTCAGTCACAAATACCGTCGATACTTAGAACGAATGCTTCAGACCAACTGACAGCACGGTTGGCGATGTGCCGAAACCCGAGGTCGTGTTGGCGGCAGCCGTGCTTTGCGAAAAGCCGTAGTTGACACCCTTGCCGTTGGCGATCTTGGAATACAGGGCATAAACCTTGGTGCGCTTGCTCAGGGTATGGTCGTAACCCAAAGAAACCTGGGTTGCGCTGCTGTTTGCAACCAGCTGGTTGCCTGTTCCTGTCTCGCCCGCCTTGCCGTAAGCCAGCTTAACCGCACCGGCTTCGCTGACGTGTGCCTTGCCGGCCAGATACATCGCTGTGTGGCCGTATTTGTTCACGCCTGCATCGGCACCGGTTCCCAGGTTGTCGGATGTCTTCTCATAGATGACGTTCAACTCGAAGCCTTCCGGTTTGAAGCCGAAGCCCAGACGGGTGGCTTTTTCGTTGGGACTGGTGACGGTCTGGTTAGCACCGATGGCGTAAGCGGAGTTCAGGTTGTGCACTTCGTAGCCGACCGCACCGTAGAAAGGCGCGACGTCGTACATCACGGCCAGGCTTTGTGCTGTATTCACCGCGGCGACAACCGTGTTGGTTTCTGTCATGTTGACGTGTGCCACTGCAACCGTCACACCGGCGATGGCAGGGCTGATGTAAGCCAGCACATCGGTAGGACGCAGTTCAAAACCGGCGTTGGAAGCGATGGACTTCACGCCACCAATCAGGGCACGGTTGTCGGCAATGCTGTCGCCGAAGATATCCAGACGGCGGGTGGCGATCTTGTAGGGTGTGTCATGGATGCCGATCAGCACGGTGCCCAGTGTGGCGCTCTTCAAACCGGCGAAGGTGTTGCGGCTGGCGAAGGTGTTCTTCGCGGCGGCATCGATGTCGATCTGTTGCTCGATCTGCCAGACAGCGGCCAGTCCGTCGCCCAGGTCTTCAGAACCCTTGAAACCGAATTTGGAAACGTTGCTCGATACAACCTGCTTGGTGATGCCTTTGACGGCGGTTGCGCCGTTTTTGGTGGTGGTGCCGTCGCCGGTGTTGATCGAATCGTGCGACACGTCGGCCGTACCGTAGAACGAGAAGTTTGCCGTGTCGGCTAGTGCGGGAACGGAAATTGCGGAGGCGATTGCCAGCGCGATCAGTTTCTTTTGCATCTTTATTGCTCCTTAAGATTATTGGTTGGTTGCGCGATCAGCATTGCCGACCGACTGAATCAATAAATTCCCCCTATTGAGAATTCGAAGCGGATTCTGGCGAGCGAATGTGACAAGCCTTGCGTGTAACAAAAAATTCACTCAAACGTCTCCATTGCGCAACAGCTGTGCGCGGCGTCATGAGATTGCAATCAAGTTGCTATAGGGAGAGACACAGAATTGAAGCCAGAAAGTCCACCGGGCCATGCTCTACCTGCAGGAGCCAGCTTGCTGGCGAAAG
>JAYTUW010000091.1:0-47621 GCA_043744345.1 Sideroxydans sp.
CGATGCCGATCTGGCTGGAACCGGGCTGCTACAGGAAGGCAGTCGCATTTCGTATCGTTTGATGATTGCAGGCGATGCGTTGCAAGTGCAAGCGCTGCGAACAGCGCTGCAAAACAAACTCTCCGGCAACGAAAAGATGGAGGACGTGCGCGATGCGCGTCCGGAGATCCGTACGGCACTGGAACGTGCCGAGCATTTCCTCGGGCTTGCCGCACTGACTGCCGCGATACTGGCCGGAGCAGCAATGGCACTGGCGGCGCGGCGTTTTGTACTGCGCCATCTGGATGGCTGTGCGGTGATGCGTTGCCTGGGGGCGCAGCAGGGGCAGGTGCTGTGGCTGTTCCTGTATCAATTCATTCTTCTGGGCATCGTGTCCGTGGTGCTGGGCGGACTGCTGGGGTACATCACGCAAGCCGGGTTGGTCGAGAGCATCGCTTCCATGCGTGAGGCAAGTCTGCCTCAGCCGGGCGTAATGCCACTACTCAAGGCTGCGGCAAGCGGTTTTGCGCTGCTGCTGGGGTTTGCTTTCCTGCCTTTGCTGCAATTGCGCAAAGTGTCGCCTCTGCGTGTACTGCGGCGCGAGATGGGATCGCCGGAGGCCAGCGCTTGGCTGATCTACGGTTTGGCGGTGGGTGTGTTGGCGCTGTTGTTCCTGTGGCATGCGGGTTCACTGAAACTGGGGTTGGCCGTATTGGGCGGGCTGCTTGTCGGACTGTTGGTGTTCGGCGGGCTGGCGTGGTTGCTGTTGCATGGACTGGCACGCAACGCCTATTTGTTGCAGTCGCATTGGCGCCATGCATTCAACAACCTCGCACGGCATGGACGCAGTGCGGCGGTACAGGTGGTGGCGTTGAGTCTGGGCGGGATGGCTCTGCTGGTTTTGACACTGGTGCGTGCCGATCTGCTGCAAAGTTGGCAGGGCAAGCTGCCGCCGGATACGCCCAACCGCTTTGTGGTGAACATCCAGTCCGACCAGCTTCAATCGGTACAGGCGTTTTTCGAGCGCCAGTCGTTGCCCGTCCCGGAATTGCAACCGATGGTGCGCGGCAGATTGATCGCTATCAATGACCGTGCCATCAACGGCGACAGTTATCCCGATCCGCGTGCCCGCGGCTTGGTAGAGCGGGAGTTCAATCTTTCCTGGATGGAACAGATGCCGGCGTGGAATGAATTGGTGAGTGGCTTCTGGTGGAAGGCTGGCGAAAGTGGCGCATTGTCGGTGGAAGAAGGGATCGCCAAGACGCTGGGCATTCATCTGGGCGACGCACTAACCTACGATGTAGCAGGCAGCAGTTTTACGGCGAAAGTCACTAGCTTGCGCAAGGTGCAGTGGGATTCGATGAAGGTGAATTTCTTTGTCATCGCCACACCGGAGCTGCTGCGGGATTTTCCGGCAAGTTATCTTGGTAGTTTCTACCTGCCACCGGACAAGGTGCGGGCTGGCGATGAATTGTCGCGCACCTTTCCCAATATTCTGATGATAGACACCGGTGCGGTGATCGCCCAGGTGCGCAGCATCATGGATCAGATCGCACAGACGGTGAGTGCGGTGTTTCTGTTCACGCTGCTTTCCGGACTTGCGGTGTTGTATGCCGCCTTGTTGGCAACCCAGGATGAGCGCAGTCACGAGGCGGCAATATTGCGCACTCTGGGGGCGGATAGCCGTTATTTGCGGAGGTTGCACCTGTCGGAATTTGCCGTTTTGGGTGGCTTGAGTGGGCTTTTTGCCGCCGCCGGCGCTGTATTGCTGGGTTGGGTATTGGCGCATTTTGTGCTGGAAATCCCTTATCAGGCAGCTATTTCCATCTGGTTCATCGGTTGCGTCGGCGGAATAGCGGTCGTAACGCTGGCCGGATGGCTGGCAACGCGCCAACTCGTGCTTCGTCCACCACTCCGTATTCTTGCGGCGGATTAATGGCTTAGCGCTTGACGCCGGGCCGAATATCTCTATAATGCGCGCCTCCCTGAAATAGGGGGTTTTTGACCTTGCTCCACCGTCCTTTAATGTCGGGGGGCTTTAATCCACAAGGAGATGTAATGCGACACTACGAAATCGTATTTATCGTGCATCCCGATCAGAGCGAGCAAGTGCCCGCGATGGTCGAGCGTTATCGCACGTTGGTGACCAGCAAGAACGGTCACATCCACCGTCTGGAAGACTGGGGTCGCCGCCAACTGGCATACCCGATCCAGAAGATCCACAAAGCACACTATGTGCTGATGAATATTGAGGTCGACCAGCCCACGCTGGACGAGCTTGAGCACGCATTCAAGTTCAACGATGCCGTGTTGCGCCACCTGACCATCAAGACCAAGGCCGCCGTTGTTGTGCCTTCCGCCATGATGAAGGAAGAGAAGTCGCGTTCGTTCGGCAGCGATGCCGCCGCACCGGCTCCGGCTCCGGCAGCAGACGCTCCGGCAGCGGCAGCGTAAGCAGGGATTGAGCAGCAACCGTTGTGTGATTGAAGGGGAAGTGATCGAGCCGGAAGGCTTGCGTTATACCCCGGCAGGATTGGAGAGAGTGGCGTTTAAATTGCGCCACACCTCGATGCAGCAGGAAGCAGGGATGCAGCGCCAAGTACAGTGTGTGGTTCCGGCACTGGCACTGGGCGAAGCGGCAAAGCAGGTCAGCCGTTTGCAACCCGGACAGTTGGTGAAAGCCGAAGGTTTCCTTGCGCAACGCAGTCTCAAGATCGCGCAGCTGGTTTTGCACATTGATAACGTTACATTGAGATAGAGGAGCACAACATGGCTCGTGTATTTAAGAAAAAAGACGACAAGAAGAACAACGCTTCGCGTCAGTTGTTCAAACGCCGCAAGTTCTGCCGTTTCACCGCAGAAAAGATCGCGGAAGTGGATTACAAGGACCTCAACATCCTGAAGGAAATGGTTTCCGAGAACGGCAAGCTGATCCCGGCCCGTATCACTGGTACCAAGACGCGCTTCCAGCGTCAGTTGAGCGTGGCCGTGAAGCGCGCACGCTTCCTGGCTTTGCTGCCTTACACCGATTTGCACTAAGGAGTAGACCATGCAAGTTATTCTGATGGAAAAAGTGATCAACCTCGGCCAGTTGGGCGACGTGGTCAAAGTGAAGAACGGTTTTGCGCGTAACTTTCTGATCCCGCAAGGCAAAGCCAAGCGCGCGACGGAACACAATGTGGCGGATTTCGCTACACGCCGTGCCGAGCTGGAAGCGGCTGAAGCAGCCAAACTGGTTGATGCACAGGCGCGCGGTGCCAAGCTGGAAGGCTTGACCCTGCAGATCGTGCAAAAGGCGGGCGTGGACGGCAAGCTGTTCGGTTCCGTAACCAATGCGGATATCGCGACAGCACTGGCGGCTCAAGGCCACAAGGTCGAAAAGGGCCAGGTGCGCATGGAAACAGGCCATCTGAAGCAGATCGGTGATCATGCGATCATCATTTCCCTGCATCCGGATGTGGTTGCAAACGTGACTGTGACAGTGGTGGGCGAGCAGTAATCGTTCGTTGTCAGGCAGTTAAGAAAAAGGGCTGGCAACAGCCCTTTTTTGTTTTCCCAAGGGTTAGAATCCTCCTCCCGAAATTTGCGGTCACATCATGCAAAATTTTACAGCTCCCCCTGCCGATGCCCAGCTCGAAGCCCTGAAACTCCCCCCGCATTCCGTCGAGGCGGAGCAGTCGGTACTGGGCGGTATCCTGCTGGATACCAGCGCCTGGGACAAGGTCACCGACCTGTTGAGCGAGAGTGACTTCTACCGGCACGAACACCGTCTGATCTGGCGCCACATCGGGCGCCTGACCGAGCATGCCAGACCCATTGATGTCATCACCGTGGCCGAATCGCTGGAAAGCCACAACGAGCTGGAAAAGGCGGGCGGTCTGGTTTACCTGGGAACGCTGGCGCAAAACGTGCCATCTGCCGCCAATATCCGGCGCTATGCGGAAATCGTGCGCGAACGCGCCATCATGCGCAAACTGGTGGAAGTGGGCAGTGAGATTGCGACCAGTGCCTACAACCCCGGAGGCCGCGACGCGGGGCAATTGCTGGACGAGGCCGAAAGCCGGGTGTTCGAGATTTCCGAGCAGGGCGAACGGGGGCGTGCCGGATTCACCGCTATCCCGCCATTGTTGACGCAAGTCGTCGAGCGCATCGAGACACTGTACAACCGGGACAACGCCAGTGATGTCACCGGTGTCGCCACCGGCTTTACCGACCTGGACCGGATGACCTCCGGTCTGCAGCCCGGCGATCTGGTTATCGTCGCGGGGCGTCCGAGTATGGGCAAGACCGCGTTCTCCATCAATATCGCGGAGAACATCGCGTTGGAAGGCAAGCCGGTAGCCATTTTTAGTATGGAAATGGGCGGCACGCAACTGGTGATGCGTATGATCGGTTCGGTGGGGCGCCTCAACCAGCACACGCTGCGTACCGGCAAGCTGGAAGATGAAGACTGGCCGCGCATGACGCATGCCTTGGGGTTGTTGAACGATGCACCCATCTTCATCGACGAAACCGCCGGACTGAACGCGCTGGAGTTGCGGTCGCGTGCCCGGCGACTGCATCGCCAGCATGGCGGGCTGGGCTTGATCGTCATCGACTATATCCAGTTGATGTCTTCTCCATCCGGCAAGGCGAGCGAGAATCGCGCCACGGAAATTTCGGAAATCTCACGTTCCTTGAAATCTCTGGCCAAGGAACTGCAAGTGCCGGTGATTGCGCTGTCGCAGCTCAACCGTAGCCTGGAGCAGCGCCCCAACAAGCGCCCGGTGATGTCCGACCTGCGCGAATCCGGCGCTATCGAGCAGGATGCCGACTTGATCCTGTTCATCTACCGCGACGAAGTCTACAACCCGGATTCCCAGGACAAGGGCGCAGCCGAGATCATCATCGGTAAGCAGCGTAACGGTCCTATCGGTACTGTCAGGTTGACCTTCCGTGGCGAGTTCACGCGCTTTGAGAATCACGCCTCCGGACACTATTCATCGCAGGAGTGATTCCGGCGCAGCCACGTCCGCCGTGTAGTAGCGCAAAACTGCAATATTTTCTTGGCGCTCCGAAACTGTTCGGTTACAATGCGCGGCCTTTTACAGGCGCGTAGCTCAGCTGGTTAGAGCACCACCTTGACATGGTGGGGGTCGTTGGTTCGAGTCCAATCGCGCCTACCAATTAAACCTTCTTCTCCTTAAACTAGGGTTCTTTGAGAATCCCGTGAGAATCCCGTGTTCACACTGAGTCTGCATGGAGAAGAAGGCACCCAGGCCCTGTTGCAATCGGGCTATTCCTACTGTCTCGTCGTCCGTTCCGAAAACCAGCGTTCCGCCTTGCTAAAAAACCTGGGCGACCAGCCCGGTGTGGTCATCGTTCCGCATAACGGCGGGCTGATCAGCAACCTGCGCGCGTGGGAAAACATCATCCTGCCGGTGCAGTATCACGGAATCGAGGTTGCCGGAAAGCTGGAAGACAATGTGGCGCAGTTGCTGGTGCAGTGCGGTTTGGAGGACGAAAGCGCCGTGTCAGGATTGTTGCTAAAGCTGCCCGATCAATTGACCCTGTATGAAAAACGCCTGGTAGGTTTCGTGCGCGCCATGCTGATGAGTCCGGAACTCATTATTTACGACTCCATGAACGAGGGTTTGTCGCGAAAGGAGCTCGCACGCGTGGTCAAATTCGACAAAGTGTTCCGTTTGTACTTTCCGTTCCGCACCTCGGCACTGGTGAGTTTCGAGGAATTCCATGACAAAGAAGATCCGCGCCACCATGTGATCCAGTTGTAAACTACGCATGATGAAACTGCCCAATTACAACCAGAGATTGCTCAGCATCGAGCAGCGCACCCAGCGTTTCATGCTGGGGTCTGTCGTTGTCTTGGTGCTGGTTTTGACGATGATCGCCGTGAAGCAGGACTATTTCCACCGTAGCACTGCCATCCTGTTCTTTACGCCGAATGCCCAGGGTTTGAGCAAGGGTATGGCGGTCAAATTCATCGGCTTCAAGGTGGGCAGCGTTCAGGCCATCAGCATGCAGCCCAATGCGACAGTGCAGGTAACGGTGTCGCTGGACAACGAATATGTGCACCTGATCGGACAGGACGCCAAGGCCAGGCTGGTCAAGGAGGCGCTGGTGGGCGAGAGCGTGGTGGAGATCATTCCCGGCTCGCAGCAAGTCAGGCAGGTTTCGCATCACAGCGTTCTGGAGTTCGAGCGCGGTCAGGATGCCAGCACTGTCGTGGAGAATCTGGCGACACAGTTGCAGCCCATCCTGAGTGACATCCAGCAGATCACTTCTTCCATCAACAATCCGAACGGCGATGTGCAGCAGACGCTCAAGAACCTGAATCAAGCCACGGGTGGTTTCCGGCAGACCGTGAACGAGTTCACCAAACTGGGCGCAAGCAGCAACCAGAAATTGGACGGTGCCTATGTCAAGATCGACAAGGCTTTGGATAACGTGAATGAGGGGCTGGATGCGCTTGGTAAGGGCATCCCCCAGCTGATGGACAAGGCCGACGTGACACTGGCTCAGGTGCAGTCGGCTACCGCCGACATCAAGAAGATCACCAGCGAATCCGCGACGGAGATACCGTCTTTGGTGCGCAACAGCAACGCGCTGGTGCAGGACGGACAGGAGACGCTGGGCGGGGTGAAGAAGTCCTGGCTGCTCAACGGTCTGTTCCCCAAATCCGAAGAGCAGACATTGCCGGTGGATGGTTATGTCCCGCCCAAACAGCCGTAAAGGGATGAACATGGGACTGTGTCTGCCGATCCTGCTGTCGAGCTTCTTGTTGCTGGCTGCCTGCGGTCATGTTGAAGAGACGCGCAGTGCGCGGCAGGAGCAGGCGACAGAATTCAACCAGCGCGCGCAGCGCGCATTCAACCGCGGTGAATATCAGGTTGCGGCATCCTTCTACGAGAATGCCCTGCAACTGGATGTCGCCATCGAAAACGTGAACGGCATCGCCATCAACCTGCTCAACCTGGCCAAGGTGAGCCAGATGCTGGGCAATTCCGCGCAGGCGCAGCGCTATCTGGATACGCTTCTGGAAGACCGGGCACTGAACTATCCGCCCGCCCATCTAGCCGCGGCGGCCGTGCAAAAGGCGCTACTGCGTTTGCAAGCGGGTGATGGCGTTGCAGCGTCGCATTGGGTGGAACAGGCGGCTGCCTGGTGTGCGGCGGATTGCGGGCTGGCGGGTGTGGTTGACAATGCCCGTGCCAGTATCGCCCTGCATGCCAACGATGCCGACAAGATGCTGTACTGGAGCGAACGTGCCGCCCCGGTGAACAAGTCGGCATCTCAACTCGAATATGCAAACTCCTTGCGGCTGGCGGCATCGGCCAGGTTACTGAAGAGTGAGCCGGACGCCGCACTGCACTTGCTGGAAGAAGCGTTGCTCATCGACAAGACGCTTGGTTTGCCGGAGAAGATACGCCAGGATCTATTGTTGTCGGCACAGGGGCTCGAAAAGCAGGGGCACACCGGACAGGCGGCGCAATACCGTGAGCGGGCGGCGCGTATCGCGGCGACCGCGGTGAAGTGAGACGGCGATGGACGCGCTGAGGCGACTGGGTGATCCGAAGATCAGAATCATGCTGGGTTTGGGCATCTGTGTGCTTGCCGCGCTGATGCTGCATCTCCTGCAGGCCGGCGGGCAGTTGAGCCGCTCGATTCTGGATATGCAATTCGAGCGTATGCACCGGTATGGTGTACAAAATCTGCAGAACGATGTGGTCATCGTTGGAATCGACGAGGATGCCACCAAGGCGCTGAAAGAACCGTTTGCGCTATGGCACCCGCATCTGGCCAAATTCCTGGATGCAATGAAAACCGCCAAGCCGGCCGTGGTCGGTCTGGATATCACCATGCCTGACCGCACCTACCAGTTTCTTGTTCCGCAGTACGATCAGGGGTTGTTGCTGGGATTGCAGCAGTTGAAGGCTCAAACTCCGCTGGTGGTAGCCCAGACGCTGGATGATAGCGGCGCTTTTCGTCCTATCTATGCCCCCTATGTTGCAGCAGTCGGCGCAAGCGCTTTGGGTTCGGTCGTCGTTTGCCAGGATGAGGATGGGGTAGCCCGACGCTTCGATCCAAACCGATGCACGGTCAATGCTCAAGGTTCCATGCTCGTCGAAAAGATGGCAGCCCATCTGGGCAAGTCGGCTCCCGGAGCCGGGCTGGTGGATTTTGGCGCGGGTGATCAATTCGATTACATCCCGTTCCTGCGGGTGCTGGAGTGGCAAGCGCAGGGCGACAGCGAACAACTGACACGCACCTTCGGCGGCAGGCCGGTGCTTTTGGGAGTGGTGTCCCGTTTCGGCGATCGTGTGCGGGCACCCGTACCGCTGGCAGCCTGGGATCCGTTCAAGCTTCGAGTGCCGGGCGTACTGATGCAGGCGCAGATACTGCGTTCGATCATGTACGACGGTTTGATCCGCGAGGTGCCCGACTATGTGGCAGCCGCACTGACCATGCTTGCGGCTTTGTTCTGGCTGGGGCGTATCGGCTGGATCAAACTTGCCGCGCTGGCCGTTTTTCCATTCGTGCTCTTCCAGTTCTCCAGTTGGCAGCTTGAAGAAGGGGTGTACCTGCCTGTAGGCGGGATACTGCTTTCGGCATTGCTCGCGTTCATTGCGCGCCTGCTCTATGAGGGGTGGATGCAGATACAAAAACGCCACTGGCTGCGCGATACATTCGGCAGTTACGTGAGCCAGGAAGTGCTGCACGAGATCATGGCCGGCAACATCGAATCGGGGCTGGATGGAACCCGAAGCCGCCTGTGTATCCTGTACGCCGACATCCACAATTTCAGTGCGCGCAGCGAGGAAGGTCCCCCCCGGGAAGTGGTTGCCTTGCTCAACGATTATTTCACCGAGATGACAGTTGCCATCCACCAGCACAAGGGGACGGTGGATAAATTCATCGGCGATGGCGTCATGGCCTTCTTCGGCGCCCCGCAAGTACTGGAGTGCCCTGAACAGAATGCATTGGAAGCCGCGCAGGAAATGTTGCTGCGCCTGCGTCTGGTCAATGCCCGCTTGGTGGAGCAGGGCATGGCACCCGTCGAAATTGGTATCGCGTTGCACGTGGGCGAGGCGGTCGTCGGCAACATTGGCTCCAAATCGCGCCATGAGTACACCATCGTTGGCGATGCTGTCAGTCTCACGGCCAAGCTGGAAGGCATGACCAAATCCCTGGGCTATCCGGTGGTATGCACGGCCGGGATCGCCAAAGCAGTCGAGCGATCGGGCGGCCTGAAAGATTGCGGTGAGCAGACCGTCAAGGATCAGAATTTCCGGGTGTTTGGCTGGAACCCGCCGCTGCTGGCCGAGAAGTGATGTCAGCCTACTGGTTGAAACTTGTTAAGTGGTTGAAGATGGAGCGGATGCGCCAGACCGTTTTTGGCTGCCTGCGATTGTTGTGGTATGCCTTTACCCATCTTCATGTGCTGCGCATTTCACCTGTGAATGCGGTGTTCCACCGCCAGATGTTCTTTACCGGCGTCGAGGCATTGCGCATCGTCGCCATGTTCGGGCTGCTGAGCGGCGCGCTGGTGATCACCCAGATCACCTCGCTGGTCGGCGGCGACAGCGAACTCACTGTGAAGATATTGATCTGGACCGTGGTGCGCGAAATCGGGCCGCTGTTCGCCGCCATCATCATCATCGCCCGCAGCAGTTCCGCCATCGCCTCCGAGCTGGCGCTGATGAAGACCCGCCATGAAATGACAAGTCTCAGCCGCATGGGCATCCCGCCGGACGACTACTTGCTGGTGCCGCGCATCGCGGGCGTGACGCTGGCCGTTCTGGCGCTCACCATCTATTTCCAGGTCGTGGCCATCGGCGGCGGGTTGGCGGTCAGCGCCATGTTCCAGAACGTTTCCTATGTCGAGCAGGTGGGACGCTTCCTGCAGACCGTCAAACTGTCCGAGTTCGCCGTGGTTGCCTTCAAGGGCTGTTTGTTCGGGCTGGCCATCTCCACCATCTCCTGCTACAACGGCATGCAGGCACAGCCTTCGGTGACCGAAGTGCCCAAGGTTGCCATTCGTGCTGTGCTGCAGAGTCTGTTGTTCGTGTTCACTCTGGATGCGCTGATCGCCTACCTCGGCATGGTGGAGTGAGTTGCGCTATACTGCGCGCCCGTTTGGCGCAGGATGCGCCTTTGAAATATGAAGTGCGGCGTTTGCCGCATTTGTTTTTAGCAGAGTGAATAAAATGCCTGTCATTACCCTACCGGATGGTTCGCAACGCAGTTATCCCAATCCCGTGACCGTGGCTGAGGTCGCGCAGAGCATTGGCGCCGGTCTGGCGCGCGCTGCTTTGGCAGGCAAGGTGGACGGGGTGCTGGTAGATACCTCGCACCTGATCTCGGCCGATGCCAAACTGGCTATCATCACCGACAAGGACGAGGACGGTCTGGACCTGATTCGCCATTCCACGGCGCATTTGCTGGCGTATGCGGTGAAGGAGCTGTTCCCCGAGGCGCAGGTGACCATCGGCCCGATGATCGAGAACGGCTTCTATTACGACTTTGCCTATTCGCGCCCTTTTACGCCGGAAGATCTGGCAGCCATCGAAAAACGCATGGCGGAACTGGCGAAAAAAGACCTGCCGGTGACACGCAAGGTATTGCCGCGCGACGAGGCGGTGGCTTATTTCAAATCCATCGGCGAGAAATACAAAGCCGAGTTGATCGAGTCTATTCCTGCCGATCAGGATGTGTCGCTGTATAGCGAGGGTGAGTTCACCGACCTGTGCCGCGGCCCGCACGTGCCGTCGACCGGAAAACTCAAGGCATTCAAGCTGATGAAAGTGGCCGGTGCCTATTGGCGCGGCGATTCGAAGAACGAAATGCTGCAGCGCATTTACGGTACGGCTTGGGCCAAGAAGGAAGACCTTGAAGCCTATCTGACCCGTCTGGAAGAGGCCGAGAAGCGCGACCATCGCAAGATTGGCAAGCAGTTGGATTTGTTTCACATGCAGGACGAGGCGCCGGGCATGGTGTTCTGGCATCCCAAAGGTTGGGCCATGTGGCAGGTGGTCGAGCAGTACATGCGCCGCGTGTACCGCGACAACGGCTACCAGGAAATTCGCTGCCCGCAGATCATCGATCGCGTGCTGTGGGAGAAATCCGGCCACTGGGAGCATTTCAAGGCCGGCATGTTTACCACCGAGTCGGAAAAGCACGAATACGCAATCAAGCCGATGAACTGCCCCGGTCACATTCAGGTGTTCAATGCCGACCTGCGTTCTTACCGCGAGCTGCCGTTGCGCTACGGTGAGTTCGGCTCATGTCACCGCAACGAACCGTCCGGCGGTTTGCACGGTTTGATGCGGGTACGCGGTTTTGTGCAGGACGATGGCCATATTTTCTGTACCGAAGGCCAGATCGAGTCTGAAGTGACGGCATTCAATGCGCTGGTGCTCAAGGTCTACAAGGACTTTGGTTTCAACGATGTGGCCGTGAAGCTCGCGCTACGTCCGGAAGGCCGGGTCGGTTCCGACGAAATCTGGGACAAGTCCGAAGAGGCCTTGCGTGCCGCACTGCGCGCTTCCGGTCTGACCTGGATTGAGTTGCCGGGCGAGGGCGCTTTCTACGGTCCCAAGATCGAATTCCACATTAAGGACGCTATTGGCCGTTCCTGGCAGTGCGGCACGATTCAGGTGGACTTCTCGATGCCCGGTCGCTTGGGCGCCGAGTTCGTGGATGAGGATAACAGCCGCAAGGTACCGGTAATGCTGCACCGCGCCATATTGGGCTCTCTGGAGCGTTTTATCGGTATTCTGGTGGAAAACCATGCCGGCGCACTGCCTTTGTGGCTGGCGCCGGTGCAGATGGTGGTGATGAATATCTCGCAGGCGCAGGAGGAATATGCCGGAAAAGTGGCGGAATCTCTGCGTGCGGCAGGCTTCCGTGTGCAATCAGATTTGCGCAATGAGAAGATTACCTATAAAATACGAGAACATAGCTTGCAGAAATTGCCTTACCAGCTGATTATTGGCGACAAGGAAGTGGCTGCAAGTCTCGTTGCCGTGCGATCCCGAACAGGTGAAGACCTTGGGCAGATGTCGGTGGAGGCGCTGGTTCAGCGCTTGCAAGCCGAACTGCATGCGGAGAGCGCGGTTTAATTTTTTTAATGGAGAATTTCCAATAGCACAAGATAAGTCGCAGCGTATCAATGAGCAGATAACAGCACCCCAGGTGCGGCTCATCGGCGCGGAGGGAGAGCAGGCTGGTGTCGTGGCAATCGCAGAAGCATTGCGCATGGCGGACGAAGCGGAATTGGATCTGGTGGAGATCGCGCCTTTGGCCGAACCGCCAGTTTGCCGGATCATGGATATCGGCAAATTCAAATACGCGGAAGCCAAGAAGCAGCACGAAGCCAAGCTTAAGCAGAAACAAGTCCAGATCAAAGAGATCAAGTTTCGTCCGGGTACGGACGACGGCGACTACAACATCAAGTTGCGCAACCTGATCAAATTCCTGGCCGACGGCGACAAAACCAAGATTACGTTGCGTTTCCGGGGGCGCGAGATGGCGCACCAGGAGATCGGCATGAAGCTGATCGAGCGCATCAAGCTGGATCTGGATGAACATGGCGTGGTCGAGCAGTATCCGAAGATGGAAGGCCGTCAGATGGTGATGGTGCTCGGTCCGAAGAAGAAATGATTTTGAATCGCAGCGGAGCAAGGGACTTGCCGCTGCGGTAGTAGTGCAAAGAGTCCCGCATAAGTGGTTCCGGGTTTTCAAGCGTTCCTGTCAGGAACCTCCCGGCGTCATCAAATAAATGGAGTCGTTATGCCAAAGATGAAAACCAAGAGCGGTGCGAAGAAGCGTTTCGTCGTCCGCGCCGGTGGCAGCATCAAGCGCGGTCAAGCGTTCAAGCGCCACATCCTCACCAAGAAAACCACCAAGAACAAGCGCCAACTGCGCGGCTCTACCGGTGTCCATGAAACCAACACGGCGTCCGTGCGCGCCATGTTGCCCTACGCATAAGGAGCGAACATGCCAAGAGTCAAACGTGGTGTAACGGCGCGCGCGCGCCATAAGAAAGTCCTCGACAAGGCCAAGGGTTACCGCGGCCGTCGCAACAGCGTCTACCGTATCGCCAAAGAAGCGGTGATGAAGGCCGGTCAATATGCTTACCGCGACCGTCGTCAACGCAAGCGCCAGTTCCGCACTCTGTGGATCGCGCGTATCAATGCTGCAGCTCGTGAGCAAGGTATGGCATATAGCGTGTTCATGAACGGTCTGAAAAAGGCAATGATCGACATCGACCGCAAGGTGCTGGCCGATCTGGCCGTGTTCGACAAAGCTGCCTTTGCGCAGATCGTCGCACAAGCCAAAGCCAGCCTCGGCGCGTAATTTAGGCGCAATATAAAAAAGGAGGCTTCAAGCCTCCTTTTTTGTTTCAAGATTCGGACAATGCAAGAACTACAAAAAATTCTCGATGACGCACTGCAAAGCTTCGCTGCGATAGAAGACGCGGCAGAGCTGGAAAACGCCAAAGCGCGTTACCTCGGCAAGGAAGGCAGCCTGACCGGTTTGTTGAAAAGCTTGGGCAAACTGTCCGCTGAAGAACGCCCGGCAGCTGGTGCGCGCATCAATCAAGTCAAACAACAGATCGAAGCGGCGTTGAATGCGCAGCGTGACGCTATCCAGAACCGCGCATTGAATGCCAAGCTGGCGGCGGAGTCGCTGGACGTGACCCTGCCGGGGCGCGGTATGGGGGTGGGCGGATTGCATCCCGTCACGCGCACGCTGGAGCGTATCGAAACGCTATTCCATTCCATCGGCTATGCCGTGGCGGAAGGCCCGGAGATCGAAAACGATTTCTACAACTTCACCGCGCTGAATATCCCCGCCGACCATCCGGCGCGTGCCATGCACGACACTTTCTACATCGACGAGCAGCATGTGCTGCGTACGCACACCTCGCCGATCCAGATCCGCTATATGCAAGTGCATATGGAGAAGTACAAGCACCTGGATTCCATGCCGGATATCCGCATCATTGCGCCCGGACGCGTTTATCGCGTGGATTCAGACGCCACTCACTCGCCCATGTTTCATCAGGTAGAAGGCCTGTGGGTGGGGGAGAAAGTCAGCTTTGCCGACCTCAAGGGCGTGATAGCCGATTTCCTGCAGAACTATTTCGAGACCGAAGACATGCAAGTGCGCTTCCGTCCCTCGTTCTTTCCGTTCACCGAGCCATCGGCCGAGATGGATATGAGCTGGAAAGGCGGCTGGCTGGAGATCGGCGGTTGCGGCATGGTGCATCCTAATGTGCTCAAGCATGTCGGTATCGACAGCGAGAAATACATCGGCTTCGCCTTTGGCATGGGTGTGGAGCGGCTGGCCATGCTGCGCTACGGCGTGAATGACCTCAGGCTGTTCTTCGAGAATGACCTGCAATTCCTCAAGCAGTTTAATTAACTATGCAATTCTCTGAATCCTGGTTGCGTACCTTCGTGAACCCTTCGCTTTCGAGCGAGGAGTTGTCGCATCTGTTAACCATGGCCGGACTGGAAGTGGAGGAGATGACTTCTGTCGCTCCGGCTTTCGAGAAGGTCGTTGTGGGGCAGGTGCTGACCAAAGACAAACATCCCGATGCGGATCGCCTGAACGTACTGACAGTGGATATCGGGGAAGCCGAGCCGTTGAACATCGTGTGCGGTGCGGGGAATGTGACCGTGGGGATGAAAGCGCCGTGCGCGCTGGTTGGTGCGAAGTTGCCCGGCATCGAGATCAAGCAGGCCAAGGTGCGCGGTATCGCTTCCTTCGGCATGATGTGCTCGGAGAAGGAACTCGGTCTGGCGGAAGAAAGTGCCGGACTGATGGTGTTGGCTGCCGATGCAGTCGTCGGGCAGAGTATTCGTGAGCACCTTGATCTGGACGATCACTTGATCACCCTCAAGCTCACCCCCAACCGCAGTGACTGTCTTTCCCTGAAAGGTATCGCGCGCGAAGTTGCCGCCTTGACTGGGGCGTCGTTGCAGGATATTCCGCAATCAACGATCAAACATGCTGAAAGCCAGAGTCGCAAGGTCAAACTGACAGCATCCACAGCCTGTCCGCGCTACAGCGGACGCGTGATCTCCGGTGTGAACGCCAAGGCCGCAACGCCTGCCTGGATGGTGCAGCGCCTGCAGCGTTGCGGGCTGCGCAGTATCAGCGCGCTGGTCGACGTAACGAACTACATTTTGTTGGAGCTGGGGCAGCCCCTGCATGCTTTTGATCTGAACAAGCTGAGCGGCGACATCGAAGTGCGTTTTGCCCGTACCGGCGAAAGCATCAAGCTGCTGAACGATCAAGTCGTGGCATTGAAGGATGACATGCTGGTGATTTCCGACAGCAAGAGCCCGGTCGCACTGGCCGGGGTGATGGGTGGTGCCGAAACTGCCGTGAGCAATACAACGACGGATATTTTCCTGGAAAGCGCGTTTTTTTCGCCCGGCGTGATCGTCGGCAAATCGCGCCTGCTCGGTTTCAGTTCAGATGCGGCTTACCGTTACGAGCGTGGGGTTGATTTCGCAGGTACGGGTGCAGCGCTGGACAGGGCAACCCAGCTGATCCTCGAAATTTGCGGCGGTCAGGCTGGAGCCGTCACCGAAGCCCAGGCCGAATTGCCTGTTCGTCATTCGGTGAAGCTGCGTACCTCACGCGTGCTGCGCGTGCTGGGTGTTGTCCTGAAGACTGAAGAGATCGCGCAGATCCTGTCGCGACTCGGTATGACCTATCAGCAAAACGGCGAAGAGTTCACTGTCACCCCCCCCAGCTATCGCTTCGACATTTCCATCGAGGAAGACCTGATCGAGGAGGTCGCACGCGTTCATGGCTATGAGAATATTCAGCCCGCACCGATACAGGCGCGCATGAGCATACTGGAGTTGGTCGGCGCAGAGCGCCCGCTGGCCAAGCTGCGCCAGATCATGGTGTTGCGCGACTATCAGGAAACCATCAACTACGCTTTCGTGGAATCCGACTGGGAACGCGATCTGTGTGCGAACAACACTCCCATCGCATTGAAGAATCCCATTGCCTGCCAGATGAGCGTGATGCGCAGCAGTTTGTTGGGCGGTTTGCTGGCGGCACTGCGTTCCAATCTGGCGCGCAAGCAACCCAGAGTGCGCTTGTTCGAGATTGGCGGATGTTTCGCGGTCGAGGCGGGGAGCTTTAACCAAGACGAACGACTGGCCGGATTGGCCTACGGTGGCGCTATCTCAGAACAATGGGGCGCTCCGGCAAGAGTTGTGGATTTCTATGATGTAAAAGGGGATGTTGAAGCGCTGTTCGCGCCGCGCCGACTGAGTTTTCAATCCGCGCCATACCCGGCATCACATCCCGGGCGTTCAGCACGCATCCTGCTGGATGGACGAGCTATCGGTTGGATAGGCGAATTGCACCCGAAATGGCAGCAGCAATACGATTTGCCGCAGTCAGTGGTGTGGTTTGAAGTGGAGTTGTCCGCATTGATGCAGGACAGCGTTCCGAAGCCATCAAACATATCTCGCTTCCCTCCGGTCAGGCGAGATGTCGCTGTATTGGTTGATGAAAATGTTACAGTACAGTCGCTTTTGGATTCGATGCAGGCTGAAAATGCACCAAATGTGGTCGACGTGGCTTTGTTCGACGTGTATCGGGGCAAAGGCATGGAGCAAAGCAAAAAAAGCCTTGCATTCCGTGTGTTATTGCAAGATACTCAAAAGACTCTGACTGATAATGAGATTGAAGAAAATATGGCTCGTCTGGTCGCTGCTTTGCTACGTCAAGGCGCTACGTTGCGAGTGTAAGAGGGGAATATGACGACTTTAACAAAGGCCGAATTGGCTGATCTGCTGTTTGAAAAAGTAGGCCTAAACAAGCGCGAAGCAAAAGACATGGTCGAAGCGTTCTTTGAGGAGATACGCATACAATTGGAGCAAGGCGAGAGCGTCAAGCTTTCCGGCTTTGGTAACTTCCAGTTGCGCGACAAACCGCAGCGCCCGGGCCGCAATCCAAAGACAGGAGAAGAGATTCCCATCACGGCACGTCGCGTGGTGACCTTCCATCCCAGCCAGAAACTCAAGAGCATGGTAGAAAAGAACTATCATGGAACAACACGTAGTTAATTCTGATCTGCCCCCGATCCCGGCAAAGCGTTACTTCACCATCGGCGAAGTCAGCGAGTTGTGCGGGGTGAAGGCGCATGTACTGCGCTATTGGGAACAGGAATTCACCCAGCTCAAACCGGTGAAACGCGGCGGCAATCGCCGCTACTACCAGCATCACGAAGTACTGCTCATTCGCCGCATCCGCCAATTGCTCTATGAAGAAGGCTTCACCATCAGCGGCGCGCGCAGCCGTCTGGACCAGCACGCCATCCGCCAGGAAGATACAACTGCACCGGTTGCCCCCAGTTTGAACGTGTCCGCGTTCCGCCGCGAACTTCGCGACATCATCACGCTGCTGCACGCGTGAGAAATTTCACAAAACTGTTTCAGTAAATCCAAAGAGCTCTGCTATAATTCGCGCCCTCGGGGCGTAGCGCAGCCTGGTAGCGTACTTGCATGGGGTGCAAGGGGTCGGGAGTTCGAATCTCCCCGCCCCGACCAGTAGTGACAGGGACTTACGACTTAACGGTCGTAAGTCTTTTTCATTTATATGGCCGTTTCGTTAAAATTTAGCTTCTCCCTAACTATGCAGTCTCAACACAACTTCGCCACGGGTTGCAGCTCTGCCAGTGTGAGCGATCTGGGCTAAAGTTGCACCGGACTATTTTTGATTTCTGCTTAGCTTGAATCAAGTCGTAATCCAACCCTGTTCAATCGCATAGCGAGTGAGTCCGGCGGGGGTGTCTATATTGAGCTTGCGGCGCAGGCTGAGGCGGTGGGCCTCGATGGTGCGTACACTGACATCCAGTTTGGTGGCGATCTGTTTGTTGTTGGCACCCTGCGCGAGCAGGATCAATACTTCGCGTTCGCGGTCAGTCAGGAGTGCGGGGGAATTATTGCTGCCTATCATCGCTGTCGCCACTGCTGCGCTGAAGTATGAACCGCCGGCCACAACTGCCTTGATGGCGGCAATGATCTCTCCCGATGGCGCATCCTTCAGAACATAACCGCAAGCTCCGGCGCGCACGGCGCTGAGAACATACTCGCGGTTGTCGTACATGCTGAGGATCATGATGCGGCTGTCTGGCGCCACGTCGACCAGCCGCGATGTCAGTTCGATGCCGCTCATGTCCGGCAGACGCACGTCGACCAGAATCAGGTTGGGTTGCAGGGTTGCCGCAAGCGACAATGCATCCTGCCCGTTACCGGCCTCGCCCACGATGCTGATCTCGGGAACGTCGCCCAGACGGGCGCGCAGGCCGTCACGCACCAGTTGATGGTCGTCTACCAACATCAATCTGATGGGGGTGGAAGCGGCAGATGATTCGCTCATGTTGCAAGCCCTTTCGATATGTCCGGAGGCGGCAGGGTGGCCACCAGCTCGGTGCGCCCCGGAGTGGAGTCGATGACGAGTTTGCCGCCATGATATTCGATGCGCTCGCGCATGTTGCGCAGCCCGATCCCGCCGTTTCTTGGATGGTCTATCCGGATCGGATCGAAGCCTTTGCCGTCGTCGGTGATGGTGAGCCGCAGCCCTTCTGCATCCTGGTCGAGAGAGAGTTGCACATGGTGTGCTTCGGCATGGCGTTCGATGTTCATCAAGCCTTCCTGGGCGATGCGAAACAGGGTGGTCATGCTGCTGTCACCCGAGACATCGGTGTTCACTGCGACACGCGTTTCGACGGCGATACCCGTGCGCAGGTGGAATTCATCGGTGAGTTGCTGCAGTGCGGAAGACAGCCCCAGGTTGTCCAGCAGCGAGGGACGCAGGTCGTGCGAGATGCGGCGTATCTCTGAGATGGCGCTGGCGAGGCCGACCAGTCCCTTGTCGATTTCGGGCGCGGCATTCTCGCGGCCCTCAATCAGCCGGTCATGTGCCAACTCGAAGTGATATTTGGTTGAAACCAGCAACTGGCTCAGTCCGTCATGCAGTTCGCGCGAAACTCTGGCGCGCTCCTCTTCCTGCAGGCTGACGATTCGCTGCGATAGCGCTTTCAGCTTTATGTCTGCCATCCGGTGTTCGCTGATGTTGAGTGCCATGCCCCCGGTAAATACGGCTAGTGTGGCGACGATGGCGACCAGTGCCAATCCGAGAATGGTTGAGAATACATGCGAGGAAACTTCTTCCCGCAGTTTGCGGGTGCTGGCGGCGACATCATCCAGGTACATGCCGGTGCCCAGCATCCAGCCCCAGCGATCCAGCATGACCACGTAGCCTATCTTGTCGGTTTCAAGTCCGGTGGAAGGTTTGCGCCACAGGTAGCGCTGGAAACCACCGCCGTTACGGGCTTGTTCGATCAGTTTCTGGATCACCGGCAGGCCGTTGCTGTCGCGCATCTCCCACAGGTTTTTGCCAACCAGCTCGGGTTGCCGCGGATGGGCCAGATTCTTTCCGCTCAGATCGTAGGCGAAGAAATAGCCATCGTCGCCGTAGTTCATTTCGGTAAGGATGCGCATAACCTCGGCCTTGGTCGCGGTATCGTTGCGTCCGGAAGAATAGGCATGGTCGATCGAGGTCAACGCCAGTTGGACATAGTGTTGCAACTCGGCACGCTTGGTCTTGAGCAGGCTTTCTTCGAGCAGGGTCTGCTCCTGGCGGCTCAGGTCGCGCACCTGTATGGTGACCAGGATGGCGATGGCAAGTATCGCCCCGATCAAGGGCAGAACAGCCAGAAAAGATATTTTGTACTTTAGGCGCATCTAACGTACCTCGGAGGGCATTCTAGATGAGTTTTGTTGCGGGGAGCGCCTGCTAGGTAGTATTACTAATGCCACTCGGGTATTAATGCTAATGGCCGAGCGCAAAGATCATGGACAGAATCCGTCCACCAGTTTTTACCGTGACGCGGTGCAAAAGGCAGGACAACATGCCACAAGATCCACGTCGGGGATGTCGTTGCCCATTTTGGCCATCTGGTCATGGGCTCGCGACAGGCCGGATTCAAGTTAGAATGAATCAGCTGGTCAATCGTTGTTATAACTACGGGAGAATTAATAATGAATAAGACTCTGCTCGCCACACTGTTGTTCGGAATTTCCACACAAGTATTTGCAGCCGATTCAGTCAAACTCGCTATCACGGGTCCTTTCTCGGGCGGCTCTGCCCCGATGGGTACTTCCATGCGCGACGGCGCCAAGCTCGCCATCGGCGAGATCAATGCGGCGGGTGGCATTACCGTTGGCGGAAAGAAACTGAAGATCGACATCGTCGAGCGCGACGATGAAGCGAAGAATGACCGCGGTGCGTTGATCGCCCAGGAACTCGCCTCGATGGATGATCTCTCCGGCGTGATCGGTTCGGTCAACACCGGTGTGGTCATTGCGGGCGACAAACACCTGCAGGAAAAAGGCATCACCAAGATTATTTGCCCGGCAGCCGGTTCGGCTTCGATGACACAGTGGGTGGACAAGGCCGACAAACCCGGCCCGAAAGACTTGTCCATCTTCCGCTTCGCTGCGCATGACGGTATCCAGGCCGCGATGGTGGTGGAAGAGGCAATCAACCGCAAGTTCACCAAGGTTGCGATTGTGCACGATGCGACCAACTATGGCGTTTCCGGCCGCGACGACCTGCTCAACCAGATCAAGCTGCAAGGCAACAAACTGGAAGTGGTTGCCACCGAGAAATTCAATATCGGCGACAAGGACATGAGTGCGCAATTGCTGAAAGCCAAGAGCGCGGGTGCACAGGCTATCCTGATCTGGGGCATCGGACCCGAGTTGGCCGCAGTTTCAAACGACATGAACAAGATCGGCCTGAAAGTTCCGCTGATCGGTGGCTGGACGTTGTCGATGTCGAACTATATCGACAACGCCGGCAAGAATGCCGACGGTACGCTGATGCCGCAGACCTTCATCGAGGAAGCCATCTCGCCGAAAGCCAAGAGCTTCATCGAGGGGTATCACAATGCCTACAAGGTGGATCGTATCCCGTCCCCGGTTTCTGCCGCGCAGGGTTACGATGCGGTGTACATCTTTGCCGCTGCGGTGAAACAGGCTCAGAGCACTGACACCCACAAGATCAAGGATGCGCTGGAAGACATGAAGGAACCAGTCAAGGGCGTGATCGCGACCTGGACTCACCCGTTCACAAAATGGAATCCGGCTGACGTACAGACTCACGAAGCCTTCCGCCGCGAGAATGTTGTGATGGGTATGGTCAAGGATGGACGTGTGGTATTCGGTAACGATGCTGACCGCAAGCGTCTGGCCAAACAGGCCAAGTAAACCATGGATGTCGTTCTCCAGATGATCGTGAGCGGGGCCCTGATGGGCCTCGTTTACGCTCTAATCGCTTACGGCTTCCAGCTCACGTTCGCCACCAGCAAGAGCATCAACTTCGGGCAGGGCGAGCTGGTGATGTTTTCGGCATTCATCAGTTTGACCTTGCAAAAGGTCGGGTTGCCTTATTGGATGATGGTTCCGGCCGGTTTGTTGTGCGGCGTGTTGCTGGGACTGATCGTCGAGCGCCTGGCAGTTCGTCTCGCACTGGAACAAAAAAGCGAAGGCTGGATTTTGATGACCATCATCGTCGGCCTGTTCGCTTTCTCCGCGGCTGAAAATATCTGGGGCAGGGACGATCAGCCTTTCCCCACGCCCATTTCTTCAGAACCCATGCATTTCTTCGGCATCAGCATTACGCCCGTGGAATTGTCGGTTGCCATCGGCGTGATTTCCGTGATGGGATTGATCGAGTTGTTCAAGCGCAAAACCTTATGGGGCAAAGCTTTTGAGGCAGTGTCGGCAGATCGCGACGCAGCGGAACTGATGGGCATCTCGGCCAAGCGAACCATCATGCTGTCATACGGTTTGTCCGGACTGGTTGCGGCAATGGCCGGTATTCTGGTTTCTCCGATTACGACAGTCGGCCCTACGATGGCTTCGGCGCTTATTCTCAAGGCATTTGCGGTGGCTGTGGTGGCCGGTCTCGATTCAGGATTCGGCGTCGTACTGGTTGGGTTGTTTTTGGGTGCGCTGGAAAGCCTGGCGAGTTTCTATATTGGCAGTGGCTGGCGCGAAGCGCCGGGATTGATCCTGCTGATTTTGGCGCTGGCCATGAAGCCCAGCGGCGTATTCGGTAAAGTCAGCGTAAGGAAAGTTTAAGTTGAAAAGAATCCTGCTTATAAACGGCGCCGAACTCATAGCCTTTATTTTTCTCGCCTGTATTCCGCTGGCCGTAAGCAACACCTATGCGCTGGGTTTGCTCACATTGCTCGCGATCTACGGCATTTTGCTCATTGGACTGGATGTCAGCGTCGGTTATCTGGGGCAGGTCAATCTGGCCCATGCCGCTTTCCTGGGGTTGGGAGCCTATGCGGGCGGATTATGTGTGATGACCTTCGGCTTCTCCATGTTGCCGGCCTTGGCTGCCAGCATGTTGGTCGCGTTTATATTTGGCGGGTTGCTGGCTTTCCCGGCCTTGCGACTTGAAGGTCCGCAATTCGCGCTGGCTACGCTGAGCTTTTCGGCGCTGACTGCCACCATCCTGAACGAACTGGAAAGCATCACCCAAGGGGCGCAAGGTTTGTCGGTCGACAGGCCGCTATTGTTCGGGTGGCATTTCGGCCCACCGGCGTTCTTCTGGTTATGTCTGGTGATATTGGCGCTCACCTGGGTTGCCATGAAGAATCTGCTTTCGTCGCACTGGGGCAGGGCGTTCGAGGCCTTGCGAGACAGCCCCATCGCGGCCGATGCCATGGGTGTCGGCGTGTTTCGCCACAAGGTCGGTGCCTTTGCGCTGGGTTCAGGACTGGGCGGATTGGCGGGCGGGCTGTACGCATTCAATTTCCAGTTTCTCCAGCCCAATAGCTTCGGCTGGGAATTGATGGTGATCCTGCTGCTGGGTGTGGTGCTCGGCGGTCGCAAGAGTCTGTGGGGCGCATTCGTCGGCGCGAGCCTGATCGTGCTGCTGCCCAATCTTTTGTCCAACCGCACGTTGTTCGAAATTTTCTCGTTCATCGGTTTGTTCTTTGCGCTGGTGGCTGGCGTCAACAGTTTCCGCAGGCATCACAGGATATCTTTCCAGGTTGCCGCGCCTGTGGTCAGCATGGCGCTGCTGGTTGCCGGCAGCTTGCTGGTTCAGAACACCGAGGATTGGCGCAAGGCGATCTTTGCGCTGATGCTGTTCTCTGTCGTGGTCGGTTTGCCCGAAGGATTGATGGGCTACGCCGGAAAACAACTGACGCGACTTTTCAAAGTTCCCGCAGCACCGTTGCCTGAGGCCTCGGCACTTGACGCCGTGTTGCCACAAAAACAGGAAGCCGGATTACTGCTTGATCTCGTCGATATCAAACGCCACTTCGGCGGCATCAAGGCGGTGGACGGGGTGTCGATGCAAGTGCAGGCAGGGCATGTGCATGGACTCATCGGCCCCAACGGTTCGGGCAAGAGTACCCTGGTCAATGTCATCTCCGGCTTGTATGCGCCGACCGCTGGCAAGTTGCAGTTGAACGGAAAAGAGCTGCCCGAAGGCAGCTTGCTCAAAGTCGCCCATTCCGGAGTTGCCCGCACTTTCCAGAACCTGCAACTCTTTGCCGAACTGAGTGCGCTTGAGAACGTGATGGTCGCCAGCAAGGGGGCATATACAAGATCGTTGCCGATGGTGTTGTTGGGTTTTGCGCATACCGAGGAAAAGAAAGCGCAGGCCGATGCCTTGGCCTTGCTCGAACTGGTCGGACTGGCGAATGATGCGAGAACCAAAGCCAAGGATCTGCCCTACGGCGCCCAACGCTTCCTGGAGATCGCGCGTGCCCTGGCGCGCAAACCAAAGCTGCTGATCCTCGACGAACCTGCGGCAGGATTGGCGCACCCGGATGTCGTGAACCTCATCGGGATCGTGCGCAAGATACGGGCACGCGGCATCACCACCATCCTCATCGAACACCATATGAGTGTGGTGAACGAGGTATGCGATTTCGTTACCGTCCTCGATGAAGGCAAGATCATTGCGCAGGGGTTGCCCGATGAAGTCAAACGCAACCCGCGCGTGATCGAAGCCTATCTCGGTGACAGCAAGGAGTCATCGTATTCGTCGAGGACGCTTACGGAGAACGCGCTGCTGCGCGTCGAGGATCTGCATGCCGGTTATGGCGCGAGCGAAGTGCTGACCGGCACGAGTTTTGAAGTCAGAGCCGGTTCGGTGGTCGCGCTCATCGGTGCCAACGGGGCGGGTAAAACCACTGCCATGCGCGTGCTGTCCGGCATGCTGAAACCAACCAAGGGGAAGGTGCTGCTGGACGGCAAGGAGGTTCAACAACTTCCCGCTTCGAATATCGCCCGTCTCGGGCTGGCGCACTCGCCGGAGGGGCGCAAGATATTCGCGCCCTTGTCGGTTGAAGACAACCTGTTGCTGGGCGCTTATACACGTCTGCCCAAAGTCTTCGGCTTCGGGGCCAAGGCAGGCGGCGGTCTGGATAAAGTCTATGCGCTGTTCCCGCGCCTCAAGGAACGCCGCAAGCAACTCGCAGGCACGCTGTCCGGCGGCGAGCAGCAAATGCTGGCCATCGGCCGCGCCTTGATGGCGAATCCCAAGATCATTTTGCTGGACGAACCCTCCATGGGATTGGCGCCGGTCATCGTGCAGGAAGTCTTCGAAACCATCCGCAAACTCAAGGAAGCGGGCATCACCATGCTGCTGGTTGAGCAGTTCGCCAAGAGCGCGCTGGAAGTGGCGGACTATGCCTATGTGCTGGAACATGGCCGCATTTCCGTCGAAGGGACACCTGAAGAGCTGTCAAAGAACGAACGCGTACTGGCTGCATATCTGGGTTGACGCTGTTCCTCCCCCCAAAAAGCGGGTACTTGATATAAGTGCCCGTTTTTCAAATAGCCGAGCAATCCAATCAGGATGTTTTCCTGAAAATATCATAAAACCAATTCGTTAGGTAATCCGGCCTAGGCAATGGTCTATACCTTTTGGCATATGTTCTGCTCGACTTGTTGTTGCTAGTCTCCGGGATATGGTTATTGACCATGCTATTGAAATGGAAAAGGGAAGAGCATGAATTGGTATCTCGAGGGTTTGAAAAACTTCGCTGCTTTTGACGGCAGAGCGGGGAGGGAAGAGTTCTGGCACTTTACCCTGGTCAATCTTATTGTCTGCATCGCTCTGTATACCGCCTACAGCAGTTTGTGGGCAGTCTATGCACTTGCGGTACTGATGCCCAGCATCGCAATCTCCGTTCGCCGACTGCACGACATCGGTCGTAGCGGTTGGTGGCTCGTTATTGTCGCCAATCCTTTTTTGGGTTTCATTTACCTGTTTTTCATGCTGCAGGACGGGGTGCATGGAGAAAACCAATATGGTTTCAATCCCAAGGATGTCATCGCGTAGGTTATAACGCCGAGGAAATAATCACCAAAACGGGCGCTTGAAGCGCCCGTTTTGGTTTCCGGCAGACATATAGAACCGATATCAGGCTTTTTTTTCTGCCGCTTCCAGCAGCGTCACGATGCGCTGTGACATATCGCTCACGCTGGCATACAGTTTCTCCGCTCCGTCCCTGTCGCCGGCCTTTTTCGCTTTGATGATCTCCTTGATCGTCCGGTGCAGTTCGGCGTGCGGCTCCTCGGCATCGCGCAATTCCTGAATGTGGCCGAAATTCTTTATGCCCTCGCTGTAATACCATTTTCCAAAAGTGCATTGCTGGTGTGAAACTGCCTCGTCCTCGGTCAGTGTCGCTCTGCCATCCAGAAAGGCGCGAATCCGGAGTTTCCAATTCAGGTGTGATGCTTTCGCGCCCGACAGATCCAGTTTTCCGTCGCCGACTTTGAACTGTCCGACCAGGACTTTGAGCTGATCGAGCAACTTGGCGAGATCGGCGACTGCATCTTCGGTACTCTTCACTCCCGCGGAGGTTTCGGTTGCCATCTGATTGATGGTTGCAATACTGTTATTGATGCCCTCGGCGACGCCAAGTTGCTCTTTTGCCGCGGCCGCGATCCCGCCATTCATATTGCGGATACTGGTCACCGCCTTCGTGATCTTGTCCAGCGATTCTCCCGCGTTACCCGCTTGGTCCACGCTGGAATTGACGCGCTGTCGTCCCTCTTCCATCACTTTGACCGCGGCAAGTGCTTTTGCCTGCAGTCTCTCAATCAGATCCTGAATGCGTGCTGTCGCTTCCTGTGTGCTTTGCGAAAGTTTGCGCACCTCATCGGCTACAACGGCGAAGCCGCGGCCCTGTTCTCCGGCGCGGGCAGCCTCGATGGCGGCGTTGAGCGCCAGCAGATTGGTCTGATCCGCAATACCCTTTATCGTCTCCAGTATCGTGCCGATATTGCGGCTGTCGTCTTCCAGTTCCGCGATCACCTTGGCGGCATGTCCGACTTCGTCAGCCACGGAATGGATAGAGGCGATGGTCTCGTTAACCACCTTCAACCCGAGGTTCGCCTCCGTATCGGCCAATTGTGCCGCGATGACTGCGTTGCCGGAACTTTCGGCCACGCGTCTTACGGTGGCCAGCATTTCCTGAATCGCTTTTGCAACCGATTCTGTTTCCTGGTCCTGCAGGTTGATGCTGGTTCCCGTTTGCTGGGCAATCGAAGAAAGCCGGGCAGAATCCTCATGGATAAGATGCGTGGCTTCAACGACACGCAGCATCGCCTGCTGGATTTTGGCAGCGAAGAGGTTAAAACCGGAAGCGAGCCGTATGATTTCTGGACCGCCGTGCTCAGACAGACGTTTGGTCAGATCTCCGTCACCGTTCACGATCTCTCCCATCGCATCGGCGACTTCATCCAAGGGTCTGGTGATGCTTTTTCTCAGGGTGCCGGCAATCAATAACAGCACGACAGAAACACCAAGCAGCAGCATGATGTTCTTCTGCATACGGGCACGTATCGCGATATCGACATCATCCACATAGATGCCTGACCCGACCATCCAGCCCCAGGGCTCGAACTTTTTGACATAGGAGAGTTTTGGGAACAGCTCTTCTGTTACGCCGCCGCCTTCCTTGGGCTTGGGCCAATTGTAAGTAACAAAGCCCTTGCCACTCTTGTCGACGACTTCGACAAAGGCAACAAACAGATTCTTTTTGCCGTTGGTGTCGATATGTTCAGCCGAGTCACCAAAGCTTTGGCTGGTCGCGCAATTGAATTTCTCCGCATCCAGTACCTTGCCGTTCAGCGCCGGGACGGTGGGGTGCATGATCATGGTCGGAAAGGGTTTTCCGAGATCATTGATCCAGAAGTATTCTTTTTCCTCATAGCGCATCGCTTTGATGGTGTCGATGGCTTCAGCGCGTGCGGCTGCCTCGGTGAGGACCCCCGATTTCTGGAGGTCATGGAAATGCGCAAGAATGCTGTAAGAGGTCTCTACCAGATGTCGAGTCTTGAGTTCCTTCTCTTCCCACAAGGTACTGCGAATTGTCATCACATCGAAGATGCTGGCCGCAACGATGGCACTGATGAACAACAGCAGCATCATCCAAATCTTGTTGCGAATACTCAAGTTATCCAGAAATTTGTACATACTGCCCCCCCCGGAGAATGCTTGCCGAAGCCATGTCGGCCTACTGTATTGATGGTTGCCATGCTACAACCATCAATCAGCAGCAGCTCGGGAAACATGAGTACTAGTTTGGCCTATGCAGTGGCCTATATCTTTTTGCAGAGGGTCTGACGATCTCGTTGCAGAGGGCTGTTCAGTGTCCGCGGGTTACCGGGTTTGCCGCGATATGCGGCAGGCGATAGTGAAATGGCATGGCCCCCGACTCGGAATTGCCAGTAGCTTTGGCCTTTCTTTGCTGCTAGATTGCGCATCGCGGAAATTGCATCACTCCGGTAAAGTGTCCAAATATTGAAGGGAAGTCATGGAAAATTACATTTACTGGCTTATCACCGCCTTGGTGCTGGTTGGCCTTGAAATGGCCACGGGAACGTTTTATCTCCTGGTTGTCGCGATTGCAATGGCAGTGGGCGGGATAACGGCTTTGCTCGGGGGCGGTTTGGTCTTGCAGCTTGTATTGGGCGCGATGACAGGCGTTGCAGGTACCGTCATTCTGAGGCGCTGGAAAAGCACGCTGGCCGTTGAAATGCCCAATGCAAGTCTGGATATCGGTCAATCGGTGCGTGTCATCAAGTGGAACGACAATGGTTCGGCGCGGGTTTTTTACCGGGGGGCCGAATGGGATGCGGAAACCGAATCTTCCGACACGCCGCATGATGCAGCGCTATACATCGTCGCAGTGCGGGGTTCCGCGCTGGTCCTGACGCATAACAAACCACAGCAACAATAAGGAGAAAATATGGAAATCGCTCTGTTCATACTGATCGCAGCTGTCATTTTCATCATCAAAGCGCTCAAGGTGGTGCCCCAGCAAAATGCATGGGTGGTCGAGCGTCTGGGACGATTTCATGCAACGTTGTCGCCGGGGCTGAATGTGGTAATTCCGTTTATCGACAGTGTTGCCTACAAGCACATGCTCAAGGAAGTTCCGCTCGACGTTCCCAGCCAGATCTGTATTACCAAGGACAATACCCAGCTGCAGGTGGACGGCATTCTGTATTTTCAGGTGACCGACCCCAAGCTGGCGTCTTACGGCACCAGCAACTACATCATGGCCATTACCCAGCTCGCCCAGACCACCTTGCGTTCCGTCATTGGCAAGATGGAGCTGGACAAGACCTTTGAGGAACGCGATGACATCAATCGTGCGGTGGTTGCAGCTTTGGACGAAGCCGCAACCAGCTGGGGTGTCAAAGTGTTGCGCTACGAAATCAAGGATCTGACACCGCCCAAAGAGATTCTCCATGCCATGCAGGCGCAGATCACCGCCGAGCGCGAGAAGCGTGCCCTCATCGCCGCCTCCGAAGGCCGCAAGCAGGAGCAGATCAACATCGCCACCGGCGAACGCGAAGCCTTTATTCAGCGTTCCGAGGGCGAGAAACAATCGGCCATCAACCGAGCACAGGGCGAAGCCGCCGCCATCATCGCCGTCGCCTCCGCCAACGCACAGGCTATCCGCCAAGTGGCTGAAGCCATTCAGTCCAGCGGGGGCATGGACGCCGTCAACCTCAAAGTCGCGGAGAAATATATCGAAGCCTTTGGCAACGTCGCCAAGGAAGGCAACACTCTCATCCTGCCCGGCAACGTGGCGGACATGGGCAGCATGGTGGCGGCGGCGATGAGTATTGTGAAGGCGCAGAAGTAGACGAAGGGGATTCAAATTCCGAATCATGAAGCTAGCCATCGCCACAAACGACAACGGCAGTAAAGTCTCGGGCCATGCAGGTAAGGCTCAGGACTGGCTCGTATTTGACTGCGAGCCGGGCAAGGCCATTCCCGAGCCTCGGCATATCCGGCTCACCCGGGAGCAATTGCCGCATTACTTCAAGGACGACGCTCCGCATCCGCTTCACGGTGTGGAGATCGTCGTCGCAGCCAGCGCCGGAGACGGCTTTGTGCGGCACATGCAGCAATGGGGAGCCCAAGTCCTGCTGACGGGTGAAATCGATCCGCATATGGCTTTGCAGAAAATACTCAATGGCGAAGCTTTGCCGGAGACGCGTTTCGATGTCACCACCACGTTGTGCAAATTGCGGGATCTGTTCTCCAGTCATTAGCCCAAAGCGGGCGCCCGTTGTTCTGTCGTCCCTTGTAAGCCCACAAGCCAAGTAGTGTTCTGCAATGTGTTCTTTGCGCATTCTCTGCGTGTCGCCACTACAATGGATGCATGCTCTCTCCCTCCCTGAAAATCATCGAGAATATCGCTGCCATTCCTGCCGCGGACTGGGATTCACTGGCGGGCGATGATCCCGTTCTGTCCCATGCCTTCTTTCTTGCATTACAGGAAAGCGGATGCGCCACGCCAAAGCACGGCTGGAAGATGCAATTTATAACGCTGTGGCAGGAACGGGATCTGGTCGGGGCGATGCCGCTCTATCTGAAGATGAATTCGTTTGGCGAACATGTGTTCGATTTTGCCTGGGCGGATGCCTATATGCGGCACGGCTTGCATTATTACCCCAAGCTGGTCTGCACCGTTCCGTTCACCCCGGTGGCTGGAAGGCGCCTGCTGGCAGAATCTGCAGGGGTGCGTAGTCTGTTGCTGCAGCATGCACTTCAATATGCAAAGGATATAGGGGTGTCTTCACTGCATTGTTTGTTCCTGAACGAAGCGGATGCGGATGAAGCACAACGACAGGGCATGATGCTGCGCAAGGATGTGCAATTCCATTGGCACAACACGGGGTATGGAGATTTTGACGAATACCTTGCCACACTTACCCGCGACAAGCGCAAACGCATCAAGCAGGAGCGGCGCAAAGTTCAGGAGGCCGGCCTCGAGTTGCAGTGCATCACCGGTGAGCATGCCACCGCCGAACAATGGTCGTTTTTTGCCTCCTGCTATCTGCACACCCTGCAACTGCACAACTCACCACACCAGCTGAACGCCGATTTTTTTCAGCGCATCGGCGTCGCGCTGCCACGGAACACCTTGCTGGTCATCGCCTCGCGCGAAGGCCGTCCTGTCGCCAGTGCACTGAATTATGTTACTCAGGACGCTCTGTACGGACGCTCATGGGGAACGTTCGAGTTTCACTCCGGGCTTCACTTCGAGACTTGCTATTACCAGGCAATCGAATACTGCATCGCCAATAAAATCAAGGTATTCGAGGGCGGTGCTGGGGGCGAACACAAATTGTCACGCGGATTTTTGCCGGTGAATACCTGTTCCGCACATTGGCTTGCGCATCCGCAATTTGCCCAAGCCGTGGGAAACTACCTAAAGAACGAAACCGGTGCCGTTGCCGAATATATGGACGAACTCACAGGGCGAAGCCCGTTCAAACGATAGCTGCAGCATGCTTCGCCTTTCCAGTCGCTGACGACTTGTTCGCCGAACGATCCTTTGAGGAAGTCGGGTATTCCTTCCGGGAATCACACGGGGATCTATATCTTTTGGCATATGGCTTGGAAGTGGCTTTGCTGCTACTCTCCGCTGCGCTTTTTGGGGGGGCGGAAACACGTCGAACCCGGACGCCAATTAATTGATCGAACGATAAAGGATGTCCATGAGATTTTCATATTTGATTCCGATGCTGGCACTTTCCGGTTGTGTCAACCTGGAATTTCCCGGACTGGTCGCCGACACGGCCAAGCTGAGCAAGGATGCTTACGCTTCTGTCGTCGGGAAGAAAGAGGTGCAGGAACCGGCAAAGCCTGCCGCTGTTCAGGGAGAATATATAGCCCATTCCTATTTCGGTCAGGAAAACCAGACAGTCACCGAAATCAAACAACGGTGCGTGAGTGAGGCTGCTGAGAAGCTTGCAATACTGGCAGTAAAGGATGTTCGGTATTCAGTCACGGAAAATGCGATTGCCACGGTCAACAACACTGTCGTGGCGAATTGCAAGCTGACCATCGAAAAGACACCGGCCGATTCCACGGCTGTTCACCCGTGATCAAATCTTGCGAACGGCGAATCGGACTCGCGTGGATTGGCAATGCGGAGTGTGAGAAACGGAGAAAATAATGCCGGTAAAGAACAAAGCTGATGAATCCCCGGAGATTACACTGCGCCGTTGGCGGGTCATGGAGATCGAGGCGCCGGATGGGACGCGCAGTCGCCATGTGTGGGGGCATGATGTCAAGAACGGGCGCGGAAGGGCATCCAGTCCGATCCGGGAATTCGTAATGGATAGCATGATCGCTGTTTCACGCAGCGGCACCAGCTACAAGTTGATCGGTCTGCCGGGCAATTCCAGACTCGGCAAGGGCGCATGGAGCCGTTGGTGTAGCAACAACCCGGTTGTTTCAGAAACTGATGTGACCAACGAATACCTGAATATCAACGCACTTTCGACTGTCGATCTCACCAAATACACACGCATTCCGGATTAACCTGGTGCAGATCTGTTTGACGTGTTGAATTGAATTATCGGGCAGCAAAACAGGTGCAAATCTTGAACATCTAGTCTGGAAAGCGCTTTGCTGCTAGGCTTAGGGTTATCTGATGTGGGTGAGGTCGCACCCTTAAATGCACCATGCGTGAAAAAGACAATTCACCGCTGAACTGGAACATTGAGCTTGACTTCAATCTCCCTGAAGCCAAGCCGGAAGTTGTCGTAAAAGCGCCAAAGATTCCGCCCAGACAAGTCATCGGGGCAAAATTCCCCAAGATACTGACCCGGATAGAAATGCTCTGGGGTTCTCTGGAACTGCACAAATACCTCGAAGAGACTGTGTTTACCGACCGATCGAATCGCCAGGGATTTCCAATCGACGTGTTGAAGGCATTGGGTGAGATATTCGCTGAGCATACAAAAGTATTGATGCAGAAGAAAATGATCAGTGAAGATGTTTGGGACCTGCAACCAAAGAACAGACACAGACCCTGAGCGGCAGGAATAGAATCGAATTTTAGGGGATCACTGGCTCGGCCGCTGATCCCCTTTCTTTTGGGGGTGTTCTCTGACAGGCACCCGGAATTTTAGCGTGCCGGACTTGGGCTTCGGCCATGAACAATATATGAACAATCGAACCACCCGCCGGGCATTGGTATTCCACTTCGCCTGATCACTTGCCTGTTGCGCTTCACCGGTTTTCGGCCGAAAGCCGGTGGAACAGATCCGGCCGATCAAGAGAATCAGTGTCGATGTTCAATACCGGGCAGCTGCAAATGGATCGATGATTTCGATTCCAGTATGCGAGAGTTGCTTGCCAGCCTGTCAGGGTAACCCCGGAAAAGGTCTATATCTTTTGGCATATATGCTTGAGTGAGAATTGCTGCTAGTCTCCGCCGCGCATTTTTACGCGACTCGGGGGAGGGTGTACTTGGTTTGTACACCAGCGTAAAGAAAGATGCCTGCATCAGGGAGATGATCTTGCGTGTGATGGAGATTCAGTATGTCAGTTGGCATTCGAACCGACTGTCTTTGAATCTGTGAACACGCAACCCACAGGAGCTCAAATGAGCAGCAAGAACTGAAGATTTAGCAAGCACAGCCCTTCGCGGCAGTTTTTTGTTCTAACCCGACCAGTAACCTGCGAGAGATGATTTCGATTTCCCGCCAGGCCATGGCAAAACTTCCCAATACGCTATGAATTACTCAATTGAATTTTCCAAGCTCCTCGGACGGGGCCTGCTTGTTGTTACTCTGTTTTGCGCGGCCACGCAGGCGCATGCTGACTTGAATGGCAATGTGCTATCCCCCGGGCCGGTAGCAAAGCAGCATGCCAAAATCGAGAGCGATTGCGGAAACTGTCACAAGCGATTCGACAAAGCCGCGCAACCGGAAAGGTGCAAGAGCTGTCACAAGGAAATCGCGCAAGATGAACGCGGCAAGCGCGGCCTGCATGGACAGCATTTGGAAATTACGGCCTGCAAGGAGTGCCACCAGGAACACAAGGGACGCAATGTCTCCCTGTACAAGATCGACACATCGACTTTCAATCATGCCAAAGAGACCCGGTATGAATTGAAAGGCGGGCATCTTTCAGAAGAAGTCCGGTGCAAGAAATGCCATGTTCCTCGCAAGAAATTTCGGGAGGTGTCCAGGACATGTAATGGCTGTCACGCAAAGCAGGACAAGCACAAGGGCATGCTTGGCAAGTTATGCCAGAGTTGCCATGAAGAGAAGAACTGGAAGACGCTGTATTTCGACCATGGCAAGACCCGGTTCAAAGTCCTTGGCAAGCATGTTGGCGTGAAATGCAGTGCCTGCCATAATGTCAGTACTCTCAAGAACACACCGAGAGAATGCAACCAGTGCCACAAAAATGATGACAAGCACAAAGGAAAATACGGCCCGCTATGCGTGACGTGCCATACGGACCGCGACTGGAAGGAGATACTGTTCGACCACGGCAAGGCAACCAAATACCCGCTGCTGGGCAAGCACCACGAAGCCAAGTGCGAAAGCTGCCACAAGGGCGCACTGTATAAAAGTAAGGCAAAACTCAAGACGGATTGCTATTCATGCCACAAAAGTGACGACAAGCACAAAGGCCAGCAGGGGAAGAAGTGCGAGTCCTGTCACACGCCGCATGCCTGGGAAAAATCCAAATTTGATCACCGCATGTCCCGTTTTGCTTTGACCGGGCTGCATACACTTGTCCCGTGCAAAAAATGTCATGTCACGGTCGCCTTCAAGGATGCCAAGTCGGATTGCTGGTCCTGCCACGAAAAAGAAGACGTGCACATGCGCCGCCTCGGGATCGACTGCGAAACCTGCCACAACACTCGCAACTGGCGGGATTGGGACTTCGATCACAACGAGACCAGTTTCAAGCTGCAACATGGACATGCCGGGTTGCAATGTATCGATTGCCATTTCACACAGGTAGCGAAGATCGGGCAGAGCGCGGGATGCGGCACATGCCACAGCAACGTTGATACTCACAATGGCGCTTATGGGGACAAATGCGGCCAATGCCACAGTGATGTGGCTTGGCGGAACATCAAGGTGGGCAGTTTTAAGTTCAACAGCCGCGAACCGGGCAATATACAAACTGCAAAGCCTGGCTCAACCGGGAAGAATTACAGTAAAAAGAAAGTCACAAAACAAACCAAGGCCAAGTAACCATGTCCCTTGCATCCTGTCGGGCCGGGCGTTGGCGGCATGTATTTCTATGCCGCGGTGAGCCGCATCAGGAGTAGTCGATATCCTGCTCACTTCCCGCATAATGATCCTGCAATTCGGTGAGCACGGTCTTGATCCTGGTCTTGGATAGTATCTTCTTGATGATCGTGCCCCTGAGATCCTCCATGCGCTCGCGCAACAGCGGCTGAAACTCGGGCGGGAGCTTCTTCAGAAAATCGCCCCAGTTCGCTTCGACATCGGGCGGGGATTCCCGGGCGATTTCAATCAGGTTCTGCATTTCCCTTTGCGTGGTCCGCGCGACGACCCTGCCATCTCCGGCTATCGCAACGATAACGGCAATCGAGATCACTGCATTGGCATCAAGCTCGGTGTCCTTTACCGGACCGTTGGAATTATTCTTGCGCAGCCATTTGGCACAATCAATGATCCTTTGGTTACGCTTCCTGTCCAGCAATTCATTCCGGTAGACCGCGTCCCCGGTCCAGGCCGTGGCGGGGTCCGCACTACAGATTTCCATGAAGATTGCCTTGAGGTTGCGCTGCTGGATGAAGGCATCGTTATCAAAATCGGAAACGTAAGCCACGTAGGGCAGGGCGGACAATTCCTTGATATGGCGGAAGCCCATCTGGAACACGTATTCGGCGCCGTGCTGCAGCAGAAATGAAAGTCTGGCTTCATTGCTATCCGCAATTTCGGCCTGGCTGATGGCTAGGGAAATACACCCGACAGACAGGTGGAACGCTTCGAGCATTCCGTCCGCAGTTTTGTCATTGGTGAACTTCTTCGCGACCAGCACAGTGATGCCGCTGAGCTCCTCGAAAAGCGTGGCGACCGTATCCCGGTTGTCCGTGCGCAGTGCAAGTGCCTCCAGCGCTTGCACAAGCTGGGGCGGGCGGGCGGTGTGGATGGCGATGTTCACTATTAATATGTCCCTAATTCAATACTCGCATCTACAGTGGCCGTCATGCCGGCACACGCCGGTATCCAGTCGAAAACAACACTCTGCGAAGCAGACAAAACCCTTGCGTTGTCCCACTATCGTGGGGATTTGTTGATCAACTGGATACCGGCTTCCGCCGGTATGACGACATGGTGGCCTACGAGAAGATATCCTCGCCCAAACTAGGCCGTCCACCGCTCTTGGTCTGGCTGGCCGCCTTGCCCGGTACCTGCTTGCGCAAGCGCAACAACAATTCCTTGGTCGTGCGGCCCATTGCGAATTCATGCTCACGATCTTCATCGTCACCATGATCGTCGCCGGTATCGTGCTCATCCGATCCGGCGTGTAATTCATTCTCGCCGGGCTTCCAGTCTGGGAAGATCTCGAACAGCACCCGGTCCCAGGCCTCCTCGTTGCTGCGGGCGATCTCCAGCGCGAGCGGGATTACATCGTGATCTGAGGTCGTCTGCCCGCTGCGGTGTGCGCCGAGATTGTGGATATCATTCGCGATCTCGATGATCTCCTCGGCCGCCATGGAAAACAGCACGGCAAAAGCCGTCGTGCCCCAGTCTGTCGCCAGTGCTTCGTGCAGCAGCTCGGCACGGCGTTCTTCATCATCAGCGGCAAACACCACCCCGTGAATGTGCGCGAACAGTGACTCGGCCAGAACTTCCGGCTCGTCCTCGATCCAGTCCTCATCCCAGGTGGCGGCGAAGTAGGCCAGACTTTCGGCCCAGGCTTTGGGCGGGATCAGCATGGTCGCCAGCGACATCTTGCCGCCATCGAAGGCGGACAAGTGCAGGGACGTAACATGCGGCTCCAGCGTGTTGAGCACCTCGACCACGGCGAGATCGCCAAACTTCTCCGCCGTCTCGCTGATGGCTTCTTCCGCATGCCTGGTCGAACCGGACAGAACCAACTCGGTGACTTGTTGCCGGATCGCGGGGAGATTGGACTTGTCAGACATTTTCGTCTCCGCGTGTGTCGAACAGATGTTCAATATCCTCACCGTGTGCGCCCTGGTCTTCGTCGTCCTCTTCCTTGTTCTCCTTGTCCTCTTCCTCTTGCAAGGCTTGCAGAGAGTGGTCCTCATCCGTCCAGCGCTTGGGATTCTTGAACAGGAACGCGGTAATGATCGCCTTGCGCGCCAATTCCGGATCGGCTTCAAACACCGTTGCCAGGGCATTGCCCGATTCGGGGCTGCTGCACGACACCATCTTGAGCACCTTCGCGGCATCGCCCTTGTCGTATTGGCGGCTTTCTTCCATCAGACCCGGCGCATCATCAAACACCAGGTGATTGGCCAATGCGAAACTCAGCAGATTCACATCGCCGATCTCAAAGCCGCTGGCAAATTCACCGATCAGCGCGTCGATGACACGGTCATAGTTCCTTCTGTCCGGCGGCTCGCCCAGCATGTCGTCGATCTGGATGCCGAGTTCGCGCGATTGGTACATAAATTCTGGATGGATGTTTTTCATGATGTTTCGTCTTGAAGTTGGTTAACGGTTGGCATGCGGAAGTTCGATTCCGCAACGGCTGAACAGGGATCGCCACAGATTCTGTGCTTCGTTCTCGGCGTCGATGATGATGCGGTTGTTCAGGCTGTAGTTGTACTCAGCGCGCTTTTGCGGGTCGGACAACAACTCATACGCCTTCTGGATGGCACTGAACCGAACTTCGGCACTGGAGTGAGGATTCCTGTCCGGGTGATGGCGCATGGCAAGTGCGCGGTATGCCTTCTTGATGTCTTCGGTCGATGCTGTCGGAGAGACGCCAAGAATATTGTATGGATTTTCCAATGAAGCCTCCTGCGGGCGCGCGATTTTACAGGTTTACCGCCGGTTAGGTACAGATATCCCTGCCCTGGATCACCGAACCAGCGCAGCCACGGTTCAAGTGATTCCCCCAACAAGAGCACGGCAGTCCAAATGGACTATATCTTTTGGTGTGTATGCCAAGCAAACTTTCCCTGCAAATCGTTGTACTGGCGGGAAGGCAATACAAAATTTCGGGCGAGATATTGCAAACCCACTCCCATAATTTTCTCCAACAGGTAAATCATGATGACAACAAATTCAATTCAGAAACTATCTAGACAGTTGCCGACCATTCTTCTTGTCTGCCTCTGCATCTCGTTGACCGCGTGTACTGGCGGGATAACACGGGTTGAGATCGATCCGGCCACACACATGACTTGCGACAGCACCTTTAATACGCCTTGCGGTGTGCTGGATAAGCAACCTGTGACCATAAGAGTATGGGGCCATGGCAAGTGTGATTCAGTGGGGGTATCAATGGGGGATGGCACGACATTGTACAGTCCGTGGCAATACGATTTCGGTACGCAGGGTACTGGCGTTCCATTTGAAGTCACGCAAACCTATAACAATCCGTGGCCGGGCCTCAAAACGATCCATGCTTTTCCAAATGCCAACTGCATGGGAGAGGCGAGCACAACGATCCAGGTCATGCGCAAGATCGGCAATGATGTCCGATCCGATTTGAACTTTACACTCGCGCAGCCTTATTCCTTTGCGAATGGCATTACTCCCGGGCCATGCAAATTGGCATTCGACGAACATAACGTACGTGGATTGCGCCCCAATACCAGGGTCACGGTCACCGCCACACCTGGTCCGAACAACAAGATCGATTTTGGTTGTTTCCTGGGAGGATGCATCTATGGGGTTGATGGCGAGACAGGCTCATCTGCGGCAGCCCCGTTCCCCTTCGCCGAGAAGGCAAAGTTCTCGCTCATATTGAAGGTCGGATCGCAGATCGAACAGGGTGGCAGCCACACAACCTTTACGACTACCAGTGGTGGCGCACTCGAGTTATGCGTGAATGACGATGCCCTGCGTGACAATAGAGGTGCGTGGAACTTCACCGTTGCAGTGGATGAGTCGCAGGCACGATAGTCGTCCTCACAAACTTAACGGGGGTGGTTCGCAGAATGTATCGGTCCTGCCCCCGGAAATGCTCGGCAGGTAAACATTCAACTTTACTGCCGGTTCGGAGCGCTCCCATCTTTCGTATGTTCGTTCTCTTGCGCTAGGTCCTGGAATTTCTTTGCCAAACTGGAAACCCCGAAATCCACTATCCCGAAGTTCATCGGCAACAGTCGTTGATAAACCAACAGCCGGATTTGCGTTAATCGCCATGCTGCGGAAATGCAAAACCCCTTTATATTGACCGGTGGCGCGTGAGGGTTATTGCTGCTAGGCTTAGCGGCAGTAGATCGTGTGAGTTGAGGTGATGGGAGGGAAGAATATTTAGATCCCACCTCTTTGATTTCGTTTAAATTATTTGATTTAGAATGTGTCGCATACTCAGCATTGATGCCGATGAACAATCAAAACCAAACCGAGTTACAGCAGCTGCGCGACCAGCTTCAAGCGCTGATGGATGCGGCTCGCCTGAACGAAAAAAAGTGGCGCCGCCTCGATCAGTTTGAAAAGCAATTGATCGCCACGCGCACCTTGCCTGAACTCATCCAGTTGATGCTCGAAAACTACAAGACTGCCTGCGAGACCGACGTGGTGACGTTGGTGTTGTGTGATCCGGAATACGAGATACGGCGCATCCTGGATAGATCACAAGTCGGCTGTGATGAAGTGCCCGGCCTGGTCTTGCTGGAAAGGTTGCCCGAGCATGACGCCGAGCCGGCGCCTTATTTGGGCCCATTTGATGCCGAAATGGAACGCGCCATTTTCGATCCCTGGCCCGACCGTTGCCATTCCATGTTGTTGCTGCCGCTGCTGCGCCAGGGTGAACTTGTTGGCAGCCTCAACATGGCCAGCAGCAACGCCGAGCGTTTTTCGGTCGACAGAAGCACCGACTTCGTCGAGCGCCTCGCGGACATATTCTCCATCTGCCTGGAAAATGCGCTCAACCATGAACGCCTTAACCTGATCGGCCTGACCGACCCGCTCACCGGCATCTTCAACCGGCGTTATCTGGAATCTCGCTGCCAGGAAGAGATAGCGAACGCGCGCCGCCATCGCAGTCCGTTGTGCGCCATGTTCCTCGACATCGACAAGTTCAAACGCATCAACGACGCCTTCGGCCACATCATGGGCGACGAAGTGCTGCGCAAAGTGGCGACCCTGATCAAATCGGAATTGCGCAGCAACGATGTGCTGGCGCGCTATGGCGGTGAAGAGTTCGTCGTGCTACTGCCGCAGACCGGGCTGCACCATGCCTGCGAAATCGCCGAACGCATCCGCTGTGCCATCGCCGCACATCCCTTCCGCTTCGACGGGCGCAACGAACTGCAAGTGACTGTCTCGATCGGCGTCGCCCAGATACCCGCAGAATCCGAGGGCTCGGATCTGGACATTGCCCACAAACTGCTAGCCACTGCCGACGAGGCCTTGTATCTGGCCAAGGAAAGCGGTCGCAACAAAGTCGTCAGCGAGAAAAACCGGCCCGCATCTGTCGTGGCGAAGCGCAGCCTGATCAAAATGCTGGGTTTTGGTTCGGCGTGATCTGCGGCAAAGTCATGCGTTTGCTATCCCGAGTTTGCGCGGCAGGTTGTGTCGCCGCCATGCCAGTTGATAAACCTGAAGGTCCCGGAGCCATGTAGTCTGCACGTAGCAAGAGAAGAATATTGCTGATAGTCTTCGGTGCGGTCTAATTCATCGGTGTCTATTCAATGGTATGCAGCAAGTGCGGTTCACAAGATACACAGCGTCTCAAAGACAACTTTGATGCGGGCTCCCCGAAAGAAGCGCCACCGGCAAAGCGGTCTCTCAAATGGCCGGGTGTCGGCATCTTGATCAGTTTGCTGCTGTTGGCGAACGGCGGCGAAACCATCGTCTTTGGGGTGCTCACCTTGAGCAGTTCAAGTTTCCTCAGTTACAAAGCGTATCAATTCAACACAAGATTCTGGCCGGGGTTGTACAAGCGCTGGCAAGAGAGCTGGAAGTGCCGGCAGTGCGGGGTTATTACGCACCATTCCAATTTGAGTTAAGGAAGGTCTGATTCACCCCGGTTTTGTCATTCCGGCGAAAGCCGGAATCCAGTGTTTTGCGAGCATCCGCTGTGCGGATTGCCTGCTTACCCCGCTTCAAACAACAGGACACCGGCCTTCGCCGGTGTGACGCAGTTAATCAGAATTTGCCTAAGGAGCAAGACCATGAAGACACTACTGATCACCGGTGCCAACCGCGGCATCGGGCTGGAATTCTGCAAACAATATGCAACCGAAGGCTGGCGCGTGCTGGCCTGTTGCCGTGAACCGGGCAAGGCGGATGCGCTCAAGCAACTGGCAGCACGCCATCCCGATCTTATACAGCGCCACGCGCTCGACATCACCGACCATGCGCAGATCGAGCAATTGGCGAAGACGCTCTCAGGTGAATCCATAGACCTGCTCCTCAACAATGCCGGTGTCTATCCGGCTGCAGACCGTGCAGGCTTCGGCCACACCGACTATGCCGAGTGGATGGCCGCCTTCAACATCAACACCATGGCCCCGCTCAAGATGGTCGAAGCCTTCGTCGAAGAGATCGCACGCAGCCAACAAAAACTCATTGTCACCCTCACCAGCCAGATGGGCAGCGTGGACGACAACAGCAGCGGCGGCAGTTACCTGTATCGTAGCAGCAAGGCCGCCGCCAACATGGTGGTGAAGAGCCTGGCCGTGGACCTCAAGGGCAGGGGCATCACCTCCGTCGCCTTCAACCCCGGCTGGGTCAAGACCGACATGGGCGGTCCCAACGCCATGATCGAAGTGGAACAGAGCGTGGCAGACATGCGCAAGGTCATCGCGGAGCTTACGCTGGCGAATACGGGCAAATTCATCGGCAATGACGGGGTGGTGATTCCGTGGTAATGCTTAAATCATCTCGGTTTCCATGCAAGAAACGCATGGATATTTACGAGATTTCTTTGGTGTAGAATTCCCACACGAAATCACCGGATCAAGGGATATGCCCACCGTTCTACGCTTGCTGAATTGGCGATTCCATTTCTATTCAGATGAAGGAATGGAACCTCCCCACATTCATGTGGACACAGGTGACGGTGAATGCAAATTCTGGTTGGAACCGATTCGATTGGCGAAGAGCCGCAACATCAGTCCCATCGAGTTGCGGCGTATCGAAGCCGCTGTGTTTGAGCATCAAGAATTGTTTAAGGAGAAATGGCATGAGTTCTTCAATCACTGAACTGGAACATTGCGCAACCCGGGTCTGGGTAAACGGGCGTATCGTTTTCGTCGAACTCACGGATGGGCGCCAGATCGGTTTTCCCTCTGCACGCTTCAAGCTATTGAGTAAAGCCAGCGACGAACAACTCAAGCAAGTCACATTGCGCGCAAATGGAACAGCCCTGCGCTGGGAAGAGCTGGATGAGGATATTTCGGTTTCCGGAATCGTCGAAGGACACTTCCAGCTTTCGTTGCCGATAGCAGCGTAAACAACTAGCCGAAAACTATTCGTCTCCGTTACGTTTTTCGAGATTGCAGGACGAATACGAGCTGCGCGAGGCGAGCGGGGATTTGCCTTTGACTGTAGCAAACTTGTCTCAAGACTGATAAAAGACTATATTCAGTCCACACAAGAACTCTGAAGCTCATCATGCGCTCAACCAACATCAAACCCATCAGCTACCTCAAAGCCAACGCAGCGGAAGTGCTGAAAGACCTGGCCGAGAACCGCGAACCCTACCTCATCACGCAAAACGGCGAGGCTAGGGCGGTCATGCAAGACATCGCCTCATACGAAAACACCCAGGAAACGCTGGCGCTGCTGAAAGTGCTCGCGCTGGGCAATCAGGAGATCGAAGCGGGTAAGGTGGCACCGCTTGCCGAGGTTGCGCGGCGCTTGCGCGCCAGAAAGACCGAAGCGGCATGAACCACAAGGTTCTGCTCACGCAAGGCGCGGAGCGCGACCTCGAAAGCCTCTACGACTATATTGCCGAACACGACAGCCAGCAAAACGCCGATTACGTGCTGGATAAGCTGCTCGAAGTCGCGCAGACACTATCCGACACACCCGAGCGTGGCTCTCATCCCAAAGAACTGCTGGTGCTCGGCATTCGCGAATACCGCCAAGTGCATTTCAAACCCTACCGCCTCATCTACCGGGTGATGGGCAAACAGGTATTCATCTACCTCATCGCGGATGGCAGGCGCGACATGCAGACCTTGCTGGCGCGCAGGATGTTGGGGATGTAGTGGGCCAACGGGTTGGGCGAAGGTGTAATCTTTTGGCATATAGGTGGGTAGGGGCTTTGCTGCTAGGCTTCGGGGTAGTGGGGGTGGTTGAAAAGTATTGCGATGCAGACCCCTTTGAGTTGGTGGAAATGCTACATTGCAAGACCTGACCCCGATGTGCTGCGTGACCCCGATGTGCTGCGCGTAGGAGCCAGCTTGCTGGCGAACCAATCGTAATGGTTATCGCCAGCAAGCTGGCTCTTACACAAGGTTGGGAGATTTTTATGAAACGTTCCGCTAAGCTATGAATGACTCGCTCGCTAAATACAAAGACAACTGGCGTGTATTGTTGTAAGTATGTCTTTAAGAATGCAGTTCATCTTGGCGTAATCCATCGGCTTATTCACATAACGATGGATTTCAAGGCACTGATAACTATGTTTTCATCAAAAGGTAAGCCAATCTCACATTGAACTGGGCGGAGATGTATTCCGATGCTGATCCCTTTGATTTATCAAAAAATCTCCATAACCAATTTAGAGGATGGAAATGAGGAATAAATTTCACCTTCCCTTTAGCTGCAATAATCATGTAGTGCAACTAACAGTTGTCATGTTTGTTGCCATAATGATTTCAACCGGTGAGCTTATTGCTGCTGAAAATACATTTTGCATTCTTCCGAGTACCTCAGTGGTTGAGTTTCAAGTACCTATTGGGGTAGCAGAAGAGATTTACAACGATCAGCGATGGCAAGCGCTGGTATGCAAGGGAACTAACTGCAAAATGCGCCCAGTCTCCATAAGCCCTACTGCTTTGCAGAGAAATGGTCGAATCCGGACCGAATTTAGCATGCCGTCAACTACACACAAAAACGGACAGGAGGAATATGTCATTGCTTTGATATTCGGCTTAGCCAACAAGGGCAACATTCACACGTACTTCGCAAAACACACTCCCAGAACTGCCCCTGATGACGCCAATGGAACTCTTGGCGTCTTTATCAATACACCTAGTAAAAACGTATACCGAATACTTCCCCGCTGGAATGCTCACACTAAAGACAAATGGTTAACGGTGTATCTTGAACAAAATCAACGACGACAGATGCTTGGCAGAATCAACCTTCAGTCATTACAGGCGAACTTCGAAATACATGATTTTGTACTGTGGGCCGGAGATATTGATGGCGACAACAAGCTTGATCTCATCACTTACTTATTGGATCGTTCAAATACCATGAGCCTGCAGCTTAATTTGTCGTCACTCGCCAAAGGTGAAGAATTGACAGGTCTTGCGGCTCAACTTAGTGATTGGCAAGAGATTGAGATGGGGGATTAATGATGCGCATGTTCGGCCGACTGCAACGCAATGTCATACTACTTACATGTCTTATCTTCCCAGGCATTTCCATATGCCAATCTGACATTCCCAGACTCGCTGCATCCGGGGAATTCAATTCCATCATGGCAACTTACGCCACAATAAATTGGGTGAACGATCTCAACCCGCGATACGTAAATTTGGATAATGACCAATTCCTACTTGAAACTAAAAACGGTGTCGTCTTCTGGGACGTGCCAAGCAATAAGTTTTCTTCCCCCTCATCCTTGCCTAACGTGGGGATACCAAACCATCTAAGCAACACTCCAGACTACAACAACCAAAATTTAGCTCGCCTTGGCAACAAGCCATCCGGCACCGCACTGATTTCTGTCAACCCTAAAGGCGGAGCGACACACGAATTACTCTGGTGGAATGGACAGAAACGCCAACTAGATGCTGCATTGCCGCTAGATAGAGGCGCCCCTGTTCCTGCTTTGCTAGCATTGGATCAACGTCACCTCCTACTCTGTTTCTGGGGAAAGAATGGAAAGGTTGCTCGACTCGATCAAATGGGGGATGCCCAAAATTTGCGGTGGGTAGCAGCCAATGATCCCGATGCGCGAACTGCTTTGCTTGCCGCGGGGATAATCGGAGTTGTCGAAGGATTTGGTGTGCTGGAAAAAGATTCCACCAATCCCCCTGTTTACTTTGATATTTCCCACTGTGGTTGGGAAATCGCCAGTCCGCCGAAAGAGATTGCCGCGTTCCTGAACAAGAGCACACGGCGACATCCTCCCGAAATAAAGCCCTATTTTCTCAAAGATGGGCGCATCCTTCTTAATGAAGTCAAATATTTTGATGAACATGAATTTCGGGTAAGAATTAAGCGCCCGCTGGTATGGCATCCACAAACTAGTAGCTGGATCGGGATCGAACCCACGATTAATGGAGGAAGTGAAATCCATTATGCGGGAATACATGAACCAGTAATATCTCAATCTTTCCACTCCAGAATCATTGAATTTCTCGACACAAAATCTATGCACTGGCAACGCTCGAAACAACTTTTGCCTGAGGATCAATCTATCCCAAGTATTGAACCATTAAGCATTGGTGCCCTTGTGTTTCTACAACGCACGGGAGAAGTTGGCATCGTAACCCCAATGACAGATGCCATACCCGTTGGAAAATCTGGACTCGTTCAATATGGCTACCAAGGGGAAACCGTGCTAAAGGGAGGAGGTGTATTCCTGATTGGTGACGGGGAAGGGGAAACAAATACGCCTAACGTACGGTGCGAAATTATTGATGGAAATGCCGGTCAAGCTCGCGAAATAGCGACTCTGCCAATCCAGTTAGGTGTTCCACATGGAATGGAATTGATCGATGGAAGCATTCTATTAGTTGGCGGACTTCCGCCAGGTTGTGTGTCAAGTAACTACTTCTCTTCTTCCAAAATTCCCTACTGTACGAATCCACAGTCGTCGTATCGGTACTTTCCCAGTACCAATGTTTGGCAGGAAATTCAGGAGTTGCGCATTCCTTTTACACGAGGATACTCGTGGCAAACCGGAAATAGCGGACAATGGACCAGGTCAGACTCATTGGTTCGACAGAACGGAGAAGTGGCCTGGATTGAAGGTGGTGAAATTTTTCAAAGTGATCTTCTCGTTCCACAGTCAAGTTCGCTCAAACAATGGTCACCAAAGGGTGGCAAACCATCAGATATATCGGTATTGCGCAGAGCTCGCTCGCAATCATCGTTGATTGAACTAAGCGATGGTCGTTTGGTTGTAGCAGGAGGTGAGGCGCAACGCGAAATAGTCGCTTTGGAAAAAAACTGTTTCGAATGTCCCGACGATTTTGTTTCAATTGGCCCTTTTGTAGCAGCACGTTCAACCGAAATTCTTGCCGAATCACCGCAACGAACTCGTTGGGCAACTGGCCCACAGGCAAATTATGGTGGGGGCCGTGCATTTAAACTGGCTGATGAACGCATTTTCAAACTATCTACCGAGGAATACAGCTACAAGGCAGAAATTGCCGATGCAGGGTTCACCAAATGGGAAGTTCTCCCCCCCTTCCCCCTGACAAATGTCAAGATTCGCAATTTAAGTGCTGTTGCAAACCGGATTATTATCCTGACGGAAACGAACAAAACCGTCGTGTGGGATGATTCAAAACAACAGTGGCAAGTCTGGACAGATTGGCCAACAGGCGCAGGAAAAGATAGAAGAGATTTCTATACTGGCAACAAAGAAGGGCCCCCTCTCTCGGTAACACCTGCCAATGAAAAAGGACTAGTACTGGTAAGGTATGCAAAGGTTTTCGAGACTGTAAAGCTGCCCGCGTCCGAACATTGATGGCCTAGACGGATATTTTGAACAATATGGTTTAGCAATAGTATTGCCTGCAGTAGTAGTTTGAATTTGGCATAATCCACACCCCGAAAAACATCGGCCTCTCCCGCAGAGGCCGATTTATTTCCGCAACCGCACTCAAGAAAAATCACTATGCTCCCTTCAATCGAACACCGCCTAGCCGCCGAAATCTCGGCCAAACCCGCTCAAATTGCCGCTGCCATCGTCCTGCTGGATGAAGGGGCAACCGTGCCCTTCATCTCGCGCTATCGCAAAGAAGCAACGGGCGGCCTGGACGATACGCAGCTGCGCCTGCTGGAAGACCGGCTGCGTTATCTGCGCGAGTTGGAAGAGCGCCGTGCGGCGATCATCGAGTCCATCACCGAGCAGGGCAAGATGACGCCGGAGTTGTTGAAGGCGGTCTCGCTCGCGGAGGACAAGACGCTGCTGGAAGATTTGTATCTGCCGTATAAGCCAAAGCGCCGTACCAAGGCGCAGATCGCGCTGGAGGCGGGCTTGCTGCCGTTGGCGGATGCCTTGCTGGCGAATCCAACGCTGAACCCGGAAGAGGAGGCGGCCAAGTATCTGCGCGAGCCGTTCAAGACCGAGGCGGGCGATGCCAACCCCGGCATCGCAGATGCCAAGGCGGCGCTGGATGGCGCGCGGCAGATTCTGATGGAGCGCTTTGCCGAAGATGCGGGCTTGCTGCAATCGCTGCGCGACTATGTGCAGGAGCACGGCGTGGTGCAATCCAAGGTGATCGAGGGCAAGAACGACGCGGCGGAGAAGTATGCCGACTATTTTGATTATTCCGAATCCATCAACACCATTCCTTCGCACCGCGCGCTGGCGGTGTTCCGCGGCCGCCGCGAGGAGATGCTGGATGTGCAACTGCGTCTGGATAGCGAAGAAGAGAAGCCCACCTGGGCTTCGCCGCACAACCCGTGCGAGATGCGCATCGCCAGCCGCTTCAACATCAAGGACATGAGCCGCCCCGCCGACCGCTGGCTGATGGATACCGCGCGCTGGACTTGGCGCGTGAAGAGCTTCATGCATCTGGAGACGGAGCTGATGGGCGCGCTGCGCAGCAAGGCCGACACCGAAGCCATCAACGTGTTCGCGCGCAACCTCAAGGCGCTGCTGCTGGCCGCACCCGCCGGGCCGCGCGTGACCATGGGGCTGGACCCCGGCATCCGCACCGGCGTGAAAGTGGCGGTGGT
>JAYTUW010000092.1:0-12470 GCA_043744345.1 Sideroxydans sp.
CACGGTGCCGATCAGCAACCAGACGAACATCTGGGTATGAGTCGCCATGCTGCCTATGCTGGCAGGGATACGCTTCTTGGCCGCCAGCGAGCCCGCCAGCGCCAGCACCGGAATCATCAGCCAGATGCGCCCGAAGAACATCTCGAAGCCCAGCACGGCATTGTAGAAAGGCGTGTTGGCGGACAAACCCGCGAACGCGCTGCCGTTGTTGCCGACCGCGGACGAGAACGCATACAGGATTTCGCTGAAGCCGTGGGCGCCGGGATTGGCTACCCCCGCCTTGCCCGCAGCCAGCATCACGGCGACTGCTGCCCCGCCGAGGATGATCATGGGCGGGATCAGGATCACCAGCGAAGCCATCTTGATATCGAATGCCTCGATCTTCTTGCCCAGATATTCCGGGGTACGGCCGATCATCAGCCCGGCGAGGAACACGGCGATCACGGCATACACCAGCATGCCGTACAGGCCGGAACCAACACCGCCGAAGATCACTTCGCCCAGCTGGATTTGCGCCAGAGGAACCAGACCGCCCAGCGGCGTGAATGAGTCGTGCATGGAGTTCACCGCACCGCAGGAAGCACCCGTGGTGATGGTGGCGAACAATGCGGAATTGACGATGCCAAAACGCGTTTCCTTGCCTTCCATGTTGCCGCCGGATTGGGTCGCGGAAACTGTCTGATCCACACCCATTTTTGTGAAGGCCGGATTACCTTGCAGTTCGGCGTATTCAGCCACGGCCAGGAAGCCGACGAACAGGATGGTCATGGCCATCAGGATCGCCCAGCCCTGGCGTGTGTCGCCCACCATGCTGCCGAAGGTGTAGCACAGCCCGGCGGGGATAATGAAAATGGCCAGCATTGCCAGGAAATTGGAGAACGGCGTGGGATTCTCGAAGGGATGGGCAGAGTTGGCATTGAAGAAGCCACCGCCGTTGGTGCCGAGTTGCTTGATCGCTTCCTGCGAAGCGACCGGCCCCAGGGCGATGGCCTGTTCCTTGGTCGTGGCCTTCTCGGTGACCGGATTGCCGGCAGCGTCTTTCAGCGGATTACCTGCGGCATCCACCTTGGGGTTGTCATAGGTGATGGTCTCGACAGTAGGCACGGTCTGGTAAGCGGAAAAATTCTGCACCACGCCCTGACTGACCAGAACCAGCGCCAGCACGATGGAGAGCGGCAACAGGATGTAGATGATGCTGCGTGTCATATCCACCCAGAAGTTGCCGATGGTTTCTGCCGTGTGACGTGCAAAGCCGCGTATCAGCGCCACCAGCACGGCCATGCCTGCGGCAGCAGAAAAGAAATTCTGCACCGCCAGGCCTGACATCTGCACGAGATAGCTCATGGTGGATTCGCCGCCATAGCCCTGCCAGTTGGTGTTGGTCATGAAGCTGATTGCGGTATTGAAAGAAGAATCGGGAGTGACTGCTCCGAGGCCCTGCGGATTCAGCGGCAGCATGCCCTGCAGGCGCTGCATGGCATACACCACCAGCACACTGAGCAGCGCAAACCACAACATGGCGAGCGCATAACGGGTCCAGCGCATTTCCTGTTTGCTGTCCACACCGCACAGGCGATAAAACAGATTCTCGGCGGGTTGCACCCAGCGCACAACGACAGGCAGATCGCCCTCATACACGCGCCGCATGTAAATACCCATGGGCTTGGTCAATGCCAACAGGACGCCCAGATACAGGGCGATTTGAAAGAGACCGATCATCATGAGAATAACTCCGGTTTAAGCAGGGCAACCACGAGATAGACCATCAGCAAAAGTGCCACGATGGCGCCGACGATGTAGAAGGTCATGATCCGCCCCCCAGCTTTTCGATGCCGCGTATGAGCAGCACGCTGAGGCCGAAGAAGGCCAGAATCAACAATAGATAGAACCAGTCCATTTCATGTACTCCTGTAGGAAAACCACCTGAGCATGTTAGGAAATAGCGAGTTAAAACGGTGTATAGATCAATCCCGCCGGTGTAAAAAAGTTGTAAAAATTCGGGGCGTCAAAGTTAATTGGGGGAGTTCGAGCTTAAGATGCCGACACTCAAAACAAAAAATATACCCATTTCGTTGTGAATGAAATAAAAAACGGGATATGCATCGACTCGAGTGTTAAGGGGAACGAATAATATGGATCAAACGAAAAAAGCGGGCACCGGAGCCTTGTCGCTGGCCGCCCTCGGCGTGGTCTACGGCGACATCGGCACCAGCCCGCTGTATGCATTCAAGGAAGCCTTCTCCGGCCCGCACGCGCTGGCCGTCAATGAAATGAACGTGCTGGCGACCTTGTCCGCCATGTTCTGGGCGATGATGCTGATCATCTCGGTCAAATACGTGTGGGTCATGCTCAAGTTCGACAACGACGGCGAAGGCGGCGTGCTCGCTTTGACCGCGCTGGCGAACCGCATGAGCAAGGGCACCACGCGCTGGAAAACGTTCATCGTCACGGCGGGCATTTTTGCCGCCGCCTTGTTCTACGGCGATGCGCTCATCACCCCGGCCATCTCCGTGCTTTCCGCCGTGGAAGGCCTCAGTGTGGCCACCCCCGCCTTCGAGAAATTCATCATCCCGATCACGGTCGGCGTGCTGACCGGATTGTTCTTCATCCAGCGCCACGGCACCGGCAGCATGGGCAAGTTGTTCGGGCCGGTCACGCTGTTGTGGTTCGCCGCACTCGCCGTACTGGGCGCGATCAGCATCGCACTCAACCCCGTCGTGCTGAATGCGATCAACCCCATGTACGCGATCCGCTTCGCGCTGGAGCATCCGATGGGCATGTTCCTGCTGCTGTCGGCGGTGTTCCTGGCGCTCACCGGTGGCGAAGCGCTGTATGCCGACATGGGACACTTCGGTGCCAAACCTGTGCGGCTGGCCTGGTACGGTCTGGTCTGCCCGGCATTGCTCATCAACTATTTCGGCCAGGGTGCGCTGGTGTTGCGCTCGGCGGATGCGATCCAGAATCCGTTCTACCTTCTTTCTCCAGAATGGTTCTTGCTGCCGCTGGTAGCGCTGGCAACGGCCGCCACAGTGATCGCCTCGCAGGCCACCATCTCCGGCGCCTACTCGATGACGCTGCAAGCCATGCGCATGGGCTACCTGCCGCGCCTGTACATCCAGCACACTTCCGATTCGCAACGCGGACAAATTTACATCCCCGCCGTGAACTGGATGATGCTGGTCGGGGTCATCATTCTGGTATTCGAATTCGGCAATTCCGGTGCGCTCGCGGCGGCCTACGGCATCGCCGTTTCCGGCACCATGATCATCACCACCCTGCTGACCATCTTCGTCACGCTGATGCTGTCCAGACGCGCGCGCATCCTGCTGCTGCCGTCGCTATTGATATTCCTGCTGCTGGAATTGATGTTCTTCAGCTCCAACCTCTCCAAGATTTTCCACGGCGGCTGGTTGCCGCTGGTGTTCGGCCTGTTCCTGTTTTTGCTGCTGTCGACCTGGAAACGCGGCAGCACGCTGATCGCCGCACAGCGGCGCAAGATGGATATTCCGATGGACCTGTTCATCTCCGGCACCATGCCTGAAGTACAGCGGGTTCCGGGCACCGCTGTTTATCTGACAGCCGACCCCACGATGGTGCCCAGCGCACTTTTCCACAATCTCAAGCATTTCAAGGTATTGCACGAGCAGACGCTATTCCTGCATGTGGTGACCGTCGATGCGCCTTACGTCGAACAGGCACAGCGCCTCCAAGTGACCCGGATTGCTGCCGGGATGTACAACGTGGCCCTGCATTTCGGCTTCCGCCAGGAAGTGGATATTCCGCTGGTATTGCAGGGATTGGCAGCACACGGTGTCGAGATTGAACCCATGAGCATGACCTATTTCATCGCGCGCTCCAGCGTGGTGGAAGGCCCCGGCGGCATGCCCGCCTGGCGTTGCGCCCTGTTCTCATGGATGACCCGCCAATCGGAAGGTGCGACGAGCTTCTTCAACTTGCCCGCCAACCAAGTCGTCGAACTCGGCACCAAGGTCATGCTTTAAGGCCGCAGAACCTGCCTTTTCAGCAGGAAAACCCCAATTGCTTTCAGGATGCCGCTGAAGTAGAGTGCCGCCCCATTCTTCCGCACGGAACGGAAAAAGGCGGTATGAGCGAAACCCACACGAAACAAAAATTGCCCGCCCTGTTGCTGGGCGCGATCGGCGTGGTCTACGGCGACATCGGCACCAGCCCGCTGTATGCATTAAAAGAGACCTTTGCCGGGCATCACCCCTTGCCGGTATCCGAAGTCAACGTGCTGGGTGTGCTCTCCGTGATGTTCTGGACCATCATGCTGCTGGTGTCGCTGAAATACGTGATCGTCATCATGCGCGCTGACAACCGCGGCGAAGGCGGCTCTCTGGCGCTGCTGTCGCTGGCAAGTGAACTGGCCGCCCGCCCCCGCACCAAATGGTTCCTGGGCATACTCGGCGTTTTTGCCGCAGCCCTGTTCTATGGCGATAGCATGATCACCCCGGCGATCTCGGTCTTGTCTGCAGTCGAGGGTTTGCATGTACTCGCACCGGGACTCAGCAACTACATCATCCCCATCACCCTGACCGTTCTGACTGCACTGTTTCTTGTGCAAAAACACGGTACCGGCGCGATGGGTCTGGCATTTGGCCCAATCATGATCTTCTGGTTCACCAGCCTGGGCGTATTGGGCGGGTTGTCCATCGCGCAGCATCCGGATGTGTTGTGGGCGCTCAATCCGTACCATGCCTATCACTTCCTCGTCATTGATCCGAAGTTGGCTTTCCTGACGCTGGGGACGGTGGTACTCGCCGTTACCGGCGGCGAAGCGCTGTATACCGACATGGGCCATTTCGGCAAATTCCCCATCCGCCTGTCCTGGTTCTCCTTTGTGCTTCCTGCCCTGGTGCTCAACTACTTCGGTCAGGGCGCGCTGTTGCTGCAGAACCCGGAAGCCATCGAGAACCCGTTCTATCTGCTCACCCCGGAATGGGCGCTGCTGCCCATGGTGCTGCTCGCCACCGCCGCCACCGTGATTGCTTCACAGGCGGTCATCTCCGGCGCATTTTCTGTGGCGCGCCAGTCGGTGCAAATGGGGCTGCTGCCGCGCATGGAGATCCGCCAGACTTCGGACAAAGCACAGGGCCAGATCTATGTTCCGCTGACCAATTGGACGCTCTATCTGGCGGTGGTCTACCTGGTGCTGACTTTCCAGAGCTCCAGCAACCTGGCCGCCGCTTACGGCATCGCCGTCACGGGCACGATGCTGATCGACACACTCCTGATCGCCTTTGTGCTGATTGCATGGCGCTGGTCGCCGTTGCTGGTCATCCCGCTCATTGGCACTTTCCTGACGGTCGATCTGGCCTTTTTCTCGGCGAATGCCCTCAAAATTCCGCAGGGTGGCTGGTTTCCGCTCGGAGTCGCACTCATCTCGTTTACCGTGCTTACGACCTGGAAGCTCGGGCGCAAATTGTTATCCGAAGAAGTGGCGCGTCAGGCCGTGCCCATCCAGATCATTCTGGACAGCGCCGACGGTGTTAGCCGGGCGGAAGGCACCGCGATCTTCCTGACCAGCCTGCGCGACGGTACGCCTTCATCGCTGTTGCACAACCTCAAACATAACCAGGTGTTGCATCAACGCAATGTCCTGCTGACCGTCATCCTTGAGGATAAACCTTACGTCACCAAGGGCAATCGCCTGCTGATCAACGATATGGGCAAGGGATTCTACCGGCTGCGCATTTTCTACGGCTTCATGGAAACGCCCGATGTGCCGACTGCCCTGGAGCTGTGTGCCAAGCAGGGCCTGGTATTCGACATGATGAACACTTCGTTCTTCATCTCGCATGAAGTCATCATCGGCGTAACCAACTCAGGCATGATGCACTGGCGCAAGCGGCTGTTCACGACTTTGGCCAAAAACGCAATGAACGCGGCTGAATTCTTCAACATCCCGGCCAACCGCGTGATCGAAATGGGAACGCGAATTGAGATTTGACCGACCCGTGAGCAGGTTCGGGCATGGTTTCCGCATTCCCGCCACCGCCCGCCACTGGATTTGTCCTTATATCGCATGCGGAGTTGAAGCAGCATGCGATTCAGCGGATAATCGCCGCCTTCCAGGAGTTCATTATTAAATGACCGAATACTTACTAATCCTTGTCAGCACGGTGTTTGTGAACAACATCGTGATGGTGAAGATTCTGGGACTGTGCCCTTTCATGGGTGTGTCCAAAAAACTCGAAGCCGCCATCGGCATGGGTGCCGCCACGACCTTCGTGCTGACGCTGGGTTCCGGTGCCAGCTACCTGATCGAACATTACCTGCTCGGCCCCGACCTTGCCTACCTCACCACCTTGTCCTTTATTGTGGTCATTGCCGGTATCGTGCAATTCACCGAGATGATCATCAAGAAGACCAGCCCCGAGCTGTACCAGATCCTCGGCATCTACCTGCCCCTGATCACCACCAACTGCGCAGTGCTCGGCATCCCGCTGCTCAACGTGCAGGCCAAACATGATTTTATGCAATCCCTGCTGTTTGGTTTCGGCGGCTCGATCGGCTTCACGCTGGTCATGGTCCTGTTCGCCGGAATGCGGGAACGTATGGAAGGATCAGATGTGCCGGGAATATTCAAGGGCTCAGCCATCGCCTTCGTCACCGCCGGATTGATGAGCCTTTCATTCATGGGATTCTCGGGCCTGGTGAAATGATCGCTGCACTTTGGGTAATGGTCGGCATCTCTTTGCTGCTTGGTTTGATTCTGGGTTTCTCCGCGATCAAATTCAAGGTCGAGGGCAATCCGCTGGTGGAAAAGATCGACGCCGTGCTGCCACAGACGCAATGTGGCCAATGCGGCTTCCCCGGCTGCATGCCTTACGCCGAAGCCATTGCCAAGGGCGAAGCAGACATCAACAAATGCCCGCCCGGCGGCGAAGAGGGCATCCGCAAGCTGGCTGAACTGCTCGGCGTTGATTACAAACCGTTCGGCGAAGGGGCCGGCCCCAAAGCTAAAGCCGTGGCCTTCATCGACGAGCAGACCTGCATCGGCTGCACGTTGTGCCTGCAAGCTTGCCCGGTTGACGCCATCGTCGGCGCGGCCAAGCAGATGCACACCATCATCGCGGCCGAGTGCACCGGTTGCGAGTTGTGCATCGCCCCCTGCCCGGTGGACTGCATCAGCATGCTGCCCATCCGGCAGGACATCGGCAACTGGAAATGGGACTATCCGACCATTCCTCTCATCCCGGTGAGCCCCCAATGAGACCGCTGTTCAAATTCCACGGCGGTGTACATCCGCCCACCCATAAAGAACAATCGACACGAACGCCCATCGCGCAGGCCGCCCTTCCGTCCAAGCTGGTCATTCCGCTGCACCAGCATGTGGGAAACCGTGCGGTACCCGTAGTACAGGTCGGGGATCGTGTTCTGAAAGGCCAGATCATCGGCAAACCCGAGGGCCGCCTCTCCAGCACGGTACATGCTTCCACCTCCGGCACCGTGAGCGCCATCGACATGCAACTGGTCGCCCATCACTCCGGCCTGCCGGACCTGTGCGTGACCATCACCCCGGACGGCAAGGATGAATGGATAGAACACAGCGGCGTGGACTACAAACAGACGCCGCATACCGAGTTGAGACACCGTTTGCGCGAAGCGGGCGTGGTCGGACTGGGCGGTGCCGTGTTCCCCAGCGACATGAAGTCGTATTCCAACAAACACAAGATTAAGACACTGGTGCTCAACGGCGCCGAGTGCGAACCCTACATCACCTGTGACGATCTGCTGATGCGCGAACGTCCCGTCGACATTGTGCGCGGCGCCGAAGTGCTGCGCGAACTGCTGTACGCGGAAGAAGTGCTGATCGGCATCGAGGACAACAAACCGGAAGCCATTGCCGCAATGCGCCAGGCTGTGCTTGACGACGGGCATGCCCACATGGAAGTGATCGCGGTACCCACGCTGTACCCGGGCGGCGGCGCCAAACAACTCATCCGCGTGCTCACCGGCATCGAAGTTGCGGCGGGCGTACGTTCCACCGAAAAGGGCGTGCAGTGCTTCAACGTCGCCACCGCCTACTGCGCCTGGCGTGCCATCACTTTTGGCGAGCCGCTGTTGTCGCGCATCGTCACCGTGACCGGCAATGTTTCGGATGCCCGGAACTTCGAGGTCCTGCTCGGCACGCCGGTCGACGAACTGGTCGCCCAGGCCGGCAGCAAATCCGACACCAACCGCCACATCATGGGCGGCCCGATGATGGGCGTGGACCTTCCCTCCGGCGCGGTGGGAGTAACCAAGGCCACCAATTGCATCATCGAAGGTTCGGACAAGCTGTTCCCGCCGCCGCCTCCCGCCCTGCCCTGCATACGTTGCACACGCTGCGCCGAAGTCTGCCCGGCCGAACTGCAACCGCAAGAGTTGTACTGGTTCGCCAAAGCCAAAGATTTCGGCAAGACCCAGGAATACGACCTGTTCGACTGCATCGAATGCGGCGCTTGCGCCTACGTCTGCCCCAGCCAGATCCCGCTGGTGCAGTACTACCGCTTTGCCAAGAGCGAGATCTGGCAACGAGAAAATGAAGCTCAGTCCGCCGAGATCGCGCGTGAACGCCACGAGTTTCGTCTGGCCCGCATCGAGCGCGAGAAACAGGAAAAAGCCGAGCGCCTGGCGCAGAAGGAACGGGAGGCCACCGCAGCCAGAGCCGCAATCACAGCGGCGCAGGCCCTGGCGGCGAAACAGGCTGCAGACCCGGCATTCGAACCGGACAATACGCAGCAGGTGCGCATTGATGCCGCGATCCAGCGAGCCAAGGTCCAAGTCGCAGCCGAGCATCCGAATAACACCGAATTGCTCACTCCGCAGCAAAAGGCCGAGATCGCCGAGATCGAGGCGCGCCGCGCCAAGATACGCGAAATGGCCTCGCATGCCGGCGCCGACGACGAGCCGCCAAAGTCCAAATAAGGATAGATAACGATCATGTGGAGCTCCCCTTTCATCACCACCCCCAGCAGCGTCAGCCAGATCATGCTGCGCGTGCTGTACGCACTCATTCCCGGCATCGCGATGTACGTGTGGTACTTCGGCCCGGCAATCCTGGCGTCCATCACGCTGGCTTCGATCACCGCGTTGGCGACCGAGGCGGTGATGCTCAAACTGCGCAACCGCCCGCTCAAGCCTTTCCTGTCCGACAACAGCGCCCTGATCACCGCCTGGTTGCTGGCATTGTCCATTCCGGCGCTCGCTCCGTGGTGGCTGGTGGTGGTCGGCACCGCGTTCGGCATCGTCGTGGCCAAGCAGCTTTACGGCGGCCTGGGCAACAACCCTTTCAATCCGGCGATGGTCGGCTATGCGGTGCTCATCATCTCCTTCCCCGCGCATATGACGCATTGGCTCGCCCCCAATGTGCTGGGCGGCATGGAGCTTTCCTTTGCCCAGCAGATGGACTACATGTTCAACAACATCCTGCCGAACGGTTTGAAACTGGACGCGGTGACCATGGCCACCCCGCTGGACACGCTGAAGACGCAATTGCATCTGGGGTTGTCGGTAAGCGACGTGCGTGAGATGCCGGTCTACGGCCACCTTGCGGGCAAAGGCAGCGAGATGGTCGCGCTTGGGTTTGCTGTCGGCGGCATCTATCTGCTGATCACGCGCGTCATCACCTGGCATGTGCCGGTATTCTATCTGGGCACCCTGTTCGCCATCTCGGGCATTTTCCACCTGGCCGACCCCGTTCACTATGCCGCGCCGCTGTTCCACTGGTTCGCCGGAGCGGCGATGCTGGGCGCGTTCTTCATCTATACCGACCCGGTGGGCGGCTCCACCACCTTCAAGGGCAGGCTGATCTATGCGGCAGGCGCTGCGTTGCTCACCTGGCTGATCCGCACCTTCGGCGGATTTCCGGACGGAGTCGCCTTCGCCGCGCTGCTGATGAACATCTGCGTGCCGCTGATCGACATCTGGACGCAGCCCAAAGTGTTCGGCAAGAAGGGAGGCGGCAAATGAGACGCATCGCCCGCTCCACCCTGCAGACCGCGGTCAATCTGGTGTTCTTTGCCGTGCTCGGCACGGCCGTTCTTGCTTCCACATTTTTCATGACGCATGACGCGATCCAGAAAAGCGAGGAAGCCGAGAAACTGAAACTTATCATGCAGATCGTCCCGACTGAGTTGTTCGACAACGACATCATCCAGGACACATTGAGCGTCCCCGCCAGCGACCTGCTCGGCACACAGGACACCACCTTTGCCTATCGTGCCCGCCTGAAAGACGAACCTTCTGCCGTGGTGCTGGAATCCGTGGCACCGGACGGCTACAGCGGCAAGATCGCACTCATCCTGGCCGTGCGCGCCAACGGCGAGCTGGCGGGTGTGCGAGTCGTCGCACACAAGGAAACGCCCGGTTTGGGCGACTACATCGAATTGCCCAAAAGCCCGTGGATCAAGGGCTTCGACAGCAAGTCGCGCGAGGTATATAAAGACGCCGACTGGAAGGTGAAAAAAGACGGCGGCCAGTTCGACTACATGGCCGGTGCCACCATCACGCCGCGCGCCGTGGTCAAGGCGGTGAACAAGGCACTGATCTATTTCGGCGAGAACCGCGACAAGCTGTTTGCGGCTAACGAAGCGAAGAAGGAGTCGGTACAATGAATCCTTATTCCCCCTCCGTAGGAGCCAGCTTGCTGGCGAAAGTCTCTCCCCAATATCGCCAGCAAGCTGGCTCCTGCGCATGCCCTGCAATAAGGAGCATATGAAATGAATCTTCAAGAAACCAAAGAAATCCTCCACAACGGCTTGTGGAAACAGAACCCCGGCATCGTGCAACTGCTGGGCATGTGCCCGCTACTGGCCGTGAGCAGCAACGTGGTGAACGGCGTGAGCCTCGGACTGGCCACCGCCGTCGTGATGGCGCTGAGCGGTGCCTCCATCGCCCCCATCCGCAGCTATGTGCCGAACGAGATCCGCATTCCGGTGTTCATCCTCATCATCGCGGTGCTGGTCACCGTGGTGCAATACCTGATGAACGCCTATATGTACGGCCTGTATGTCGTGCTCGGAATCTTCATTCCGTTGATTGTCACCAACTGCATCGTCCTTGCACGCGTGGAAGCCTTCGCTTCAAAGAATGCCGCCCTGCCCTCCGCCCTCGACGGATTTGCCATGGGTTTGGGACTCACCGCCGTGCTGGGCACGCTGGGCGCGATTCGCGAATTGATCGGCAAAGGCACGCTGTTCTCCGGCATCGACCTCGCCCTGGGCGATTCCGCCAAAAACCTCGTACTGCACGTCATCCCGAACTATCACGGTTTCCTCATCGCCATCCTGCCCCCGGGCGCATTCATCGGCCTGGGTTGCCTGATCGCGGGCAAGAACTGGCTCAACCTGCGCGCCGAACAGAAAGCGCGCAGCAAACCAGCCCCAGTTCCGACGATCAGTCCGGAAGCCGCGCAAGGATGAACCCTGCAAAACGCCGCGAGATATTCTTGCGGCTGCAGGCAGCCAACCCCCACCCCACCACCGAACTCGAACACAAGACCACGTTCGAACTGCTGGTGGCAGTGATCCTCTCGGCGCAAGCCACCGACAAAAGCGTCAACCTCGCCACCCGCGAACTCTTCCCCGTCGCCAACACCCCGCAAAAGATCCTCGACCTCGGCGAAGCCGGACTGCGCGAATACGTGCAGCGCATCGGCCTCTACCAGACCAAAAGCAAACACATCATCGGCATGTGCCGCATCCTGCTGGAACAACACGGCGGCAAAGTCCCGCAGACGCGCGAAGCACTGGAAGCGCTACCGGGCGTCGGCCGCAAGACCGCCAACGTCATCCTCAACACCGCCTTCGGCCAACCCACGATCGCCGTCGACACCCACATCTTCCGCATCAGCAACCGCATTGGCCTGGCACCCGGCAAGGATGTGGTCGAAGTCGAGAAGAAACTGCTGAAGTTCGTGCCGGAGGAATTCAAGCAGGATGCCCACCACTGGCTCATCCTGCATGGCCGCTATGTGTGCGTGGCGCGTAAGCCTAAATGCCTCGAATGCATCATTCAGGACTTGTGCGAATTCAAAGACAAGAATTTTGATTGAAGTGCAACCGCTGGCTTGGAGCTTGCGGGCTGTTCAGGTTGGCGATTCTGGAAACGATGAACGGCTACAACCTGTGTGTGAGGGGTGCGTTGGCAAGCATCTGTGGCGGTTCATCGGCCGAAACAGCCTGTCATAGAGGCCACTTTGCGTGGCCGGTCTTGAGAGATTAGTTGCCGCTCAAATGCCGGTTAAGCAGACAGGAAAAGTGGCTGAGGGCAGGAAAAACCGTCAGGGAACCTCTGATTAACTTCGCCGGAATGACAAAGCCGGGGTTAATCAGACCTCCCCCAGTCTTACTGTGTCACAAAAATATGTTATTCAATTGCACCAAGCCTGTTCCTTCCCCCTTGCAGGGGGAAGGTTAGGATGGGGGTAGAGTTTCGAGAATCCCGCATTTCTACCCCCTCCC
>JAYTUW010000093.1:0-47179 GCA_043744345.1 Sideroxydans sp.
CGCAAGCGCACCCTACATTCTGAATCGATGGACAGAGAAATGACACCATGACTGCAATCCTCTACCGTTACCTGATGATCATCCTGGCTTGCATCTCACTGTTGCTGGGGCTGCAGGTTCCCAATTTCGTCGACCAGTACCAGAAACGCGTTGACGCCCACCTGCGCGAGGTGAGCATCAACCTGCTGCCGTTCCAGGAGATCGCCAACAAGTATTTTGCGGGCGACATGAACAAGCTCGTGGAACTGCACCGTGCCAGCATCGAAAAGCCCTTTCAGGAAGAAGGCGCCGCCATCGAGAAGATGATCGCGCGCAAACTGCGTTTCGAGACCGACCTGGCCGCGCTCAACACCAGCCTGCCCATGAAGGCGCTGCATGTGCTATTGCGCGGCGACAAGGAATTGCGCGATGAGGCACTGGCCCAGTACACCTATGCCGTGCCGCTGAACCAGGATGCACTGGTGTTCGGTGCCTGTGTCGCATTGCTCATCCTGCTATTTGCCGAACTGTTGTTTGCCCTCTTGCGTTTTGCCGCCAAAAAGCTGTCTTCCAGCCCCGCTACTCCCTCTCAAGCACAATGAGCTACCCCATCGATATCAGCGAAGAAGCTGGCGTCCGCTATTTGCATTTCGGTTCGCTGTGGATACAGGGGGCGATGCGCATTGCCCGCCCCTGGCACCTGGAACTCGACTACACCCGGGAGATGATGGCCAGCCTGCTCATGCGCGAGGATGCGCGCTTTCCGCGCAAGGTGTTGCTCATCGGTCTGGGGGCGGCATCGCTCACCAAATTCCTGTACCGCAACTTTCCGCTATCCATGCTGACCGTAGTGGAGATCGAACCGCGCGTGGTGGCCGCCGCGCGCCAATTCTTCAAACTGCCGGACGATCCGAAACGGCTGAACATCGTGGTCGCCGATGGCGCGCGCTTCGTCGCCGAGAACGACAAGAAGTATGACCTGATACTGGTGGACGGTTTCGACGAAGATGCCCGGCCCGGCGAACTGGACTCGCTGCCGTTCTACCAGATGTGCCGCTCCAGACTGAGCGAAAACGGCGTCCTGACGGTCAACCTGCTGGGGCGCAGTCGCGGCTATGCCACCAGTCTGGAACGGTTGCGCGAGGCGTTCGACGGGCGCTCGCTGGCCTTTCCATCCACCGAGAGCGGCAACGTGATCGCGCTGGGCGCGACGGGTGCAGATATCCGCATCAGTCTGGATGATCTCAAAGAACATGCAGAGGCGCTGAAGACAGAAACCGGACTGAATCTGCTGCCAACATTGTCGCGCATCGAACATTCGCAGACGTGTCCGGGCGGCATGTTTTATCTTTGAAACAAAATTCACGGATACTGCGACTCGTCCGCGATAAAGGTTTAGAATGAAACCCAAGGAGGATGCTTCAAATTACAAGTTTCAATATGTATGACGACGAACATCATTCTTGAAAGGTAGAGATCATGGCAACGAGCAAGACGAGCACCGCAAAGACCCCCGCCACCAAACCCGCCGCAAAGAAAACCACCGCAACAACCACAGCCAAAGTTGCCGTAAAAAAAGTAACTGCCAAGACAGCTGACGCCAAAAAACCGGCAGCTCCTGCTGCGGCAAAGAAAACAGCTGCCCCCGCCAAAGCCGCAAAAAGCAAGGCGACTTCCACTCCCTCTCCGGAGCAGCGTTACAGAATGGTGCAGGATGCAGCCTATTTCATTGCCGAGAAGAGCGGTTTCAAAGCCGGCTCCATGGATTACTGGATCGCGGCCGAAATTGAGATTGAGGCTTTGCTGTCCGGCAAAAAGAAGTAACGCTTATTTCTTTGTGCCGGTCGTGCCAGTCTCGACGGTGTAGCGCACAAAGGGCAGGTCCAATCCTTCTGCGGTGATCACGCCAAGCAACTGGTTGGCGTGCTTGTCGTCCAGCACGAACTCGACCTGTACCGGCAGGTCGCCCGCCAGTTCGAAGAAGTTGTCCTCATGCAGGTTTCCGTGGCGACCGTATCCGGCAACGGCACGGAACACCGAGCCGCCCGGTACGCCCAGCGATTTGGCCTTTTCCAGCAGCCACTCCTGCAACAGCTTGCCGTGATGATGGTGTTTCTCGGTCAGGTAAAACTTGAGATAGACGCTGTTCATCTTGCCCTCCTTAGTGTTGCATCAACTTGAACGTCTGCATCCCCAATACCGTCATCAACAAGGAACCGCCAAGGTGGGCGGCGATAATGGCCGATCCCCAGGCATATTGTCCGCGCGTCAGCAGCGTGACGGTCTCGGCCGAAAAAGTTGAGAAGGTGGTGAGCCCACCCAAAAATCCGGTGATGATGAACAGACGCCATTCCGGCGACAGGCTGGCATTCTGCATGAAAAACGCCACAGCCAATCCGATGAGATAGCCACCGATCAGGTTGGCGGCCAGCGTCCCCATGGGCAACTCCGGCGTGACCGGATTGAGCCACAGGCCCAGCCCCCAGCGCAACCACGCGCCGATGGCCGCGCCCAAACCGATCGCAAAAAAGGCGTAGAAAGTCATGGCCGAATTGTAGCAGGGGGAACGATGCCGCGCAGTTTGAAGCAGCGCGAGTTGGGCGTGCCGTCCAGCTCGTATTCGTTGAATTCGCGGCACGGCGAGGGACGGTTTTCGTAGATGGCACAGGAAACCTGCTTGCCGACCTCGCCGCGCAGCGCGGCGCAGCGCGGCGGGTAATTATTGGTGCCCTTCATGCACACCATGTGTTCGTGCACCTTCTCGGTAAATTCCAGGGGAACGTAGCCGCCCGGCGCTTCGCTGCTTTCACCCCAGTAGAACGAGATGCGGTAGTAAGCGCAGCAAGCACCGCAAGTCAGGCATGGATTCGGCTCATCACTCATCGATCAGACGATATCGCTCTCGTAGACCACTTCCGCCCACAGGTCGTGCTCGTCCGAATCGGTGATGCGCACCTTGACCATGTCGCCAGGCTCAAAGTGTTCGTCGTTGATGTAGACGATGCCGTCGATCTCCGGCGCATCGGCGGCGCTGCGCGCGACCGAGCCCTCTTCGTCAGACTCATCAACGAGTACATTCATGACAGTGCCGACTTTTTTAGCGAGTTTGGCGGCGCTGATCTCTTCCTGCAGGTACATCAGGCGCGCGAGCCGGTCTTCCTGCTCATGAGGGTCGATGTGGTCCGGCAACGCGTTCGCAGCCGCGCCTTCCACCGGCGAATACTTGAACGCGCCGACGCGGTCCAGTTGCGCCTCTTCGACGAAGTCGAGCAGTTCTTCGAATTCTTCTTCCGTTTCGCCGGGAAAACCGACGATGAAGGTGCTGCGCAGCACGATATCGGGACTGATCTTGCGCCATTCCTGGATGCGCTTGAGCACGTTCTCGCTGCTGGCCGGACGCTTCATCAGTTTGAGGATGCGTTCGTTGGCATGCTGGAACGGAATATCCAGGTAGGGAAGTATCTTGCCTTCCGCCATCAGCGGGATAACATCGTCCACGCTGGGATACGGGTAAACGTAGTGCAGCCGCGTCCACACCCCCAGGCTGCCCAGCGCACCAGCCAGTTCGGCCATGTTGGTCTTGATCGGCTTGCCGCCCCAGAAACCGGTGCGGTATTTAACGTCCACACCGTATGCCGAGGTGTCCTGCGAGATGACCAGCAGCTCCTTGACACCGGAGTCGACCAGCTTTTCCGCTTCCAGCATCACCTCGCCGATGGGGCGGCTCAGCAGGTCGCCGCGCAATGCGGGAATGATGCAGAACGAACAGCGATGATTGCAGCCTTCGGATATCTTCAGGTACGCGTAATGCTGCGGTGTGAGCCGCACGCCCTGCGGCGGTACGAGGTCGGTGTAAGGGTCATGCAATCTGGGCAGGTGGTCGTGCACCGCATCCATCACTTCTTCGGTGGAGTGCGGGCCGGTGACGGCGAGCACCTTGGGGTGCGTCTTCTGCACGATGTCGCCCTTGGCACCCAGACAACCCGTGACGATGACCTTGCCGTTCTCCTGAATGGCCTCACCGATGGCTTCAAGCGATTCAGCCACGGCACTGTCGATGAAGCCGCAGGTGTTGACCACGACCAGGTCGGCCTCCTGATAACTGGGGGTAATCTCGTAGCCTTCTGCGCGCATGCGCGTGAGGATGTGTTCGGAATCGACCGTCGCTTTGGGACAGCCGAGCGAGACGAAGCCGATCTTGGGGGATGTTTTGCTCATAGGGTATAGGACTCGATTCTGTAGGGCTTTGGAAGCAGCAGAGACGCATTATACAGTGCGAAAAACGAAGAATTTGGCTCTGAGTTTTGCTCGCAAACAGCCCGTTGCATGCCGTAACCGTCCAAAAATAGCCAAAAACAACATCATGTAGCACTTGACTGAAAATTGCCCTATGGGTTCTACTCCAACCCCTGCAATCGGCGGAACACGCTGAAAACAAGACAAATTCAAGTCAGCCAGCGGAAATACCCATGCGGCGAGTTGTATCCACTCGCATGATCATTGCATTTTAAGGAGCCTGCACTATGTCATTCGAACTCTTCGAGCATGAGTTGCCCAACTCGTCCGCGCCTTCTGTACTGATCATCGACGACGAGTTCACCAGCCGGATGATCCTTGAAAAGATCGTCAAGAACATCCACAGGGAGATCACCGTCAGCGCATTCGCAGATCCGATTGCAGCCGCTGGCGTGGATACGCAACAACCAGCCCGATTTGATCCTGCTCGATTATCTGATGGAAAACATGTCCGGCCTGGAAGTCGTCACCCGGCTTCGCAAGCTGCCGCATCTGGAAGGCGTCCCCATCGTGATGGTGACCGTGGCGGAAGGCAAGGCGGTGCGCTACCAGGTGCTGGATGCGGGTGCCACCGACTTCATCAGCAAACCCATAGACCCGTACGAGTGCAGAGTGCGTTGCCGCAACCTGCTGTCCATGCGCCTGCACGAAAAGATCGTATTGAACCGGGCGCATTCGCTGGAACAAACGGTGGCCGATGCGACGCGCCAGATCCGGGACAGGGAGCAGGAGACTTTGTTCCGCCTTGCGAAAGCGGGCGAGTACCGGGATTCCGACACGGGGAATCATGTGTTGCGCATGGCGAAGTATTCACGCCTGATCGCCGAAGGTCTGGGGATGGCCCAGGAAAGATGCGTACTGATCGAGATCGCCGCCCCCATGCACGACATCGGCAAGATCGGCATTCCTGACAATATCCTGCTGAAACCGGGCAAACTCACCCTGGATGAAATATCGATCATGCAGAACCATCCGATGATCGGGTACAAGATGCTGCACAACAGCCGCTCCGAGTTCATTGCGCTGGCTGCCGAGATCTCGCTGGGACATCACGAGAAATTCGACGGAACCGGATATCCGAACAGGCTGGCTGGCAAGGATATCCCGCTTGAGTCTCGCATCGTTGCCGTGGCCGACGTCTACGACGCCCTGACATCCGTGCGCCCCTACAAACAGGAATGGAGCAAAGAGCAGGCGCTTGAATATCTGATCGCCAACAGGGGATTGCATTTCGACCCGGACTGCATCGACTCATTCGTCGCCCAAGTCAGCAAAATCACGCTGATACAGCAGCAGCTCAAGGATTTCTCATTCGCCCCCTCCGCGCAGGTAGCCCAATGAAATCGAAGATAGCCTATTTCATCTCGCAATTCCGCCAGAGAAGCGGGGAGCACGAGCAGTCTCTGTTACGGGTGTTTTTCACCTCGATCATGTTCCTCTACCTGCTGATCCAGTTCTGGACTGCGGGGGCCGACTCGATTCCTCCGGACACTGTTTTCGTGATGGGAGCCGCGGTCATCGCCTCGGTGTTGATGCTGTTCACGGTAATCTGGACTGCCCGGACTTCCAGAAGCCGCCAGTGGTTCGCCATGTTCGCCGACATCGCCGCCACCAGCTATGTGATGGCGACCACCCAGGAATTCGGGACAGTGTTCTTCGGGGTCTATCTGTGGGTGATCACCGGCAACTGCCTGCGTTACGGCATCCCCTCGCTACTGGGAACCTACTTCGCCAGCCTGATCGGTTTTGGACTGGTGCTGCACTACAACGAGTATTGGGTTTCCCATACCCAGCTGGGCACCGGACTGCTGATCACACTTGCCGCGGTTCCGCTTTACATCCTGAAGTTGCGCAATCAGCTCAACAAAGCGCTTGAAAACACCAAAGAGGCAAACGCGGCAAAAAGCCAATTTCTGGCGCATATGAGCCACGAGATGCGCACCCCCCTGAACGGCCTGATCGGTGCCAGCGATCTTCTCACCGCGACACCGCTCAACAACGAGCAGCGCGAACTGGTGAGTACGCTGACGAATTCGTCGAGGATACTCCGGCAGCTGATCAACAACGTGCTGGATCTGTCCAAGATCGAGAGCGGCAAGCTGGCATCAGAAGAAGTGGATTTCGACCTGCACGAAATGATCAACAGTTCGGTCGACATGTTCCTTCCCCAAGCCAGCGCGAAAGGCCTGCACTTGAATGCCCGCTGTTCGCCGGATACCGCCTTTGCCCTGCGCGGCGATGCGCTGCATCTGCTGCAGGTCATCATCAACCTGCTGGGAAACGCCATTAAATTCACGGACAAGGGCAACGTGGAACTGCGCGTCAGCACAGTCAGGCAGGACCCGCAAAGCGCCCTGATCAAATTTGAGATCATCGATACCGGGATAGGCATCCCGGCCGATGCCCAGAAACACATCTTCGAACAATTCACCCAAGCCGATTCATCCATCGCCCGCAAATATGGCGGCACGGGACTGGGGACCACGATTTCGCGCGATCTGGTCCATCTGATGGGCGGCCAGATGGGTTTGCACAGCGAGCCCGGGATAGGCAGCATATTCTGGTTCGAACTCCCGTTCTACAAACAGACCCGGATAAATCCGGTTCCGGCACTGACATCGCTTGACCAATTGCGGGTAATCGGCGTCGGCCTTAGCTCTCAGGAAAGTAGCGCGCTTGCCAGCCATCTTGCCGGCTGGCGCATCCGCTTCGAGCAGGAGGTGTCGCTCCCGCATCTGATGGCCAAGCTGACACTGCTCAAATCCAGCCACCAAAAAGGCATCATTGTGATGTGCTCCCCGCAAAACACCGGAATGAGTGCCGGGGAATTCGCACATCACGCCCTGGATGGGAACGAACACAATACGATTTCCCTGATCCTGCTGAACCAGGATGCGCAATCCGTGGCCAATGACGATCTCCTGGCGATGGGATATGCCTGCCAGATTCAGTTCCCCCTGGACAAGACGCTGCTATTCAACGCGCTGCACGGCGTGATGACGCCCCGCCCGGTATCCGGCGTGATCTCGTTCAAGGAACATTACGAACGCAGCAACAAGGACCGCCGCGGCGTGCGTATTCTGGTTGCCGACGACAACGGCACCAACCGCACCATCATTTCCAAGATACTGGAGCACGGCGGGCATAAAGTGGAGCTGGCGGAAGACGGCGAACTCGCCCTGGACAAGCTCGAACAAAAACACTTCGACCTGATCATCCTCGACATGAACATGCCGCAGATGGGCGGACTGGATGTGCTGCGGATCCATCGCGCGACCTCGGGCTATTTCTCGCACACCCCGGTCATCATTCTGACCGCGGACGCGACCGTCGAGGCAAAGCAGGAATGTGAAGCGGCCGGCGTCGAGGCCTATCTGACCAAACCGGTCGATGCCGTCACCCTGCTGGACACCGTTTCCAGATTGACCGCAACCACCAGCAGCTTCGACGCGACAGAGCTGGTGCCGATTCCGGAAACCGGGGCGGAAGCAGGTCATTCCTCCGTCATCAACGAGAACGCTTTGCACCAGCTAACCCTGCTGGGACAAGGAAAGGACAACTTCCTGCAACTGGTGATCTACGGATTCATCTCCGAAACGGAAAAGTTGCTTGTGGATATGCGTGTAGCCGTCGCAAGCCGCGATCACGTTGCGCTGAAGGAACTGGCACACGTCATCAAGGGAAGCTCCGGGAATGTGGGAGCCGAAGCCCTGCACCAACTGTGCGGCACCATCATGCAAAGCAGCGATGCGGAATTGCAGTCCTCCGCGGGCGAACAGTTCAGGCAGGTGGAGAGTTGTTTCAAATCGACCCGGGTGATGCTGCTGCATCACCTGGGTGCGAGTGCCAGGGCTTATCTCTGAAGCGGGCTCAGGCTGCGCTGACTTGAAGGCCGGGTTCCGCTTGCGGCACGAAGAGTTTTTCCTGCGAGCGAACCAGCCGGTCCATCACTTTCAGGTCTTTCTCGGTGAGGTTCATTGCCGCATCCACCCAGATGGTGGTGATGTCCAGCAGCTCGGCATAAGTGACCGGATTGAAACGATGGCGCGCGCGCTGCACGGCTTGGTAGCCGTTGGCCCTGCGTTCCTGCTTCCTGATGTAATCGTATAACGCGCTCTCGCCCGCGCCGGCTTCCGCCAGCACATCCACCACCCCCATCCCGAACAACTCTTCGGCCTTGTACATCTTGCCGCTCAGAATGATCTGCTCGGCCTTGGCAGAACCGACCTTGCGACCCAGCAGACTGTAGGCGCCCATCCCGGGGAAGAGATTGAAAAGGATCTCGGGAAAACCCATGGTGCAGTTCTTTTCGGCGATGATGATATCGCTGGTGAGCGCAGCCTCGAATCCCCCGCCCAGCGCATCGCCCTGAACCAGACTGATGGTGGTGACAGGCAAATCGAAATGGTGAATACGACGTATCAGGCCGTCCACGCACTTGGTGGCGTAGTTCAGCAATCCCGCCCGGTCGCGGTTGCGGATGAGCTGCCTGAAAAGTGAAATCTCGCCACCCAGATTGAAGACGCCGGGAACCAGTGAAGCACCGATCGAATAACGGATCTTGTGCTGCTCACCGTTCATGGTCAGCACGCCTTCGCTGTTCTTGATCTGATCGTGGTGACGGATAAGCTCGTCCAGGAAAGTCATGTTGAAGCAGGGCACACCCTCCGGATCGCTGTAGGTCCAAAGCATTCCGAATTCAGAATCGAAGCTGGTCGAAAGCTGTGTATAGGAATCGTCCAACTGGTACGTGAATCGCGGCTTGGTCTGCATACGTCTTCTCCTTGGGGGTTGTGGGATTTATTCAGTACTGGTTTTGATTGTACCCAAAAATCCACGCAGGGACACTGACGGGCCGAAGACCCTGCACACTCAGCTTGCGTCGCGCTCAAGAGACTGATCCGAAAGGGAGACCGGATCTTCGACAGGTTCAAGGTGTGTCGTCAAATGGCAGAATGGCAACGCCAGCCGCACCTCGGCCTCGATCTGCTCCACCAGATCATGGCCGCGTTGCACTGTCCATCCGCCGGGAACCAGCACATGCACCGAGATGAAAGCCTGCCTGCCCGCCTGCCGGGTGCGCAGCGCGTGGAAATCCACCCCCCGCTGCCTGTAGCGTTCAAACACTGCCTCGACCGCTGTGAGCTGTTCCGGCGGGATCGATTCATCCATCAGTCCGGAGGCTGAGCGGCGCAGCAGATGCCAGCCCGTCCACACGATGTTTGCCGCCACCAGCAAGGCGAGTACCGGGTCCAGCCACAACCAGCCGCTCACCCACACCAGCGCCACCCCCAGGATGACGCCGACCGAAGTCCAGACATCGGTCATCAGGTGTTTGGCATCGGCTTCCAGCGTGATCGAGTTGTAGGCGCGCCCGGCCTTGAGCAACGCGCGGGCGGCCAGCAGATTGATGACAGACGCAACCACCGACACCAGCAGACCGATTCCTGCGTCTTCGATTGCCTGCGGGTGCTGCAATCGTTCGATGGCGGTATAGGCGATGCTGACAGCAGCCAGCAGGATCAGGAAACCTTCGAATGCACTGGAGAAATATTCCGCTTTGCCGTGTCCATAAGCGTGCTTGTCATCGGCAGGAGTTGCCGCAAGCGACAACATCGCCAACGCCATCAGCGCCCCGGCCAGATTGACGAAGGATTCCAGGGCATCGGACAGCAAACCGACCGAACCGGTGAGCCGCCATGCCGCACCCTTGAGCAGGATGGTGGCCACGGCGGCCGCGATGGACAGCCAGGCATAGCGCTTCAGGTTTTTGTGCTCCATTCCGGACATGACACTCAAACGTGAAAGATACTGCCTGCCAGCGCCACCGTTCCCACGCCGAGCAGGATCAAAAGCACTTGCTGCACCGTGTCGCGAAGTTGCGTGCGCTTGTGCAGCCCGGGGATCAGGTCGGCCACCGCAACGTAGATCATGCTAGATGCGGCCACAGCCAGCAGATACGGCACCAGCTGCTGCATATCCTGCAGGGCGAAGTAGCCCATAACGCCGCCAACCAGCGTGGCAAAACTTGAAATGAGATTGAGCTGAAAAGCGCGCAGCTTGCTGTATCCGGAATGCAGCAGCACGGCAAAGTCGCCCACTTCCTGCGGAATCTCGTGCGCAATGATGGCCAGTGCAGTAACCACCCCCAGATTCATGTCCGCGAGGAAAGCGGCGGCGATGATGATACCGTCAATAAAATTATGGAAGGTATCACCGATGATGACCATCGTTCCGCTGCGGCTGCTGCCGTGCTCTGAATGGTCGTGCGGCTCGTGGGCCTCGCAATGCTCGTGGTGACAGTGACGCCAGATCAGCACCTTTTCCAGCGTGAAGAACACCAGGATACCGAGCAGAACCGTGCCGCTCACCGCGCTTGTGTTATGTGTAAGTTCGAACGCTTCCGGCAGAACATCCAGGAAGACCGCCCCGAGCAGCGCACCGATGGCGTAACTCACCAACCCGTTAAGATATTGGGCGCGCGCATTGAGGGCAAACAGCGCCGCTGCAGCGACGCTCAAAACACCGCCCAACAGGCTGGCGGTAATGATCCACGCCAAGATACTCATGCCGGAATTCCAGAGTTAGACAGGGCGCGAATTATACCCAGTATCACCGGGCATCGCCGAACTCCGGTTGCTTGTTGTAATACTTGAAGCATTCCCGCAGGCCGCGCTCCACTGCATCGGTCACATTCTCGTAGGCGACACCGCACACATATTTGTCGTCCTCCACGCGCTGCCAGCTGATCTTGCCGCTGACCCTGACCGGTTTTTGCTTCTGGTATTGCGCAAGATCGTCCTGCGGAAGATACAGCTCCATCATGATCGGACTGTTCCGGTCCAGCTTCTTGTTCATCTGCAGACGGATGCCGCTCATGCTGAAATCCAGGCTGCAACACTCCATGGCCAGTTCGCCCTGCTCGACGCGCACCAGCAGGCGGTTGCTGGCGCGCGGTGCCGTTCGCTTCTCATGCTGCTCGGCCTGTACGTTTTGGTCATGGTTGAAGGTGAACCCGGCCATCAACTGGTTCATTTTGCCGGTGACCTTGTGCAACCCGTCGCCGATGATGGCGGTCGTCTCGACCTTGTCCGAGCTTTCGTGCAACGTCGCAAAGAGTTCCTCCAGCGTCTTCTTGAGAATATCCACATTGCGGATCTGGCCGCCGCTCGCCTCCGAGATGCCGGTATTCGCACTGGCCGTTTCCGTGACATCCGCGGAGATGCGTTCGATGACGGTCGCCGTCTCGCCGGCCAGTTTCTGGTTGTCATGCACTTTCCCCACCACCACATTCATGGAGGCGGTCACTTCATGCACCTTGCCGCCCAATTGACCGACGATGCGCGAGATCTCGCCGGCTGAAGTCGTGGTGCGCTCCGCCAGTTTGCGCACCTCGTCCGCCACCACGGCAAACCCTCGCCCCTGTTCTCCGGCACGGGCCGCCTCAATGGCCGCATTCAGTGCCAGCAGGTTGGTCTGCTCGGCGATGGCCTGGATGGTGGTGATGATGGCGTGTATCTGTGCGGCCGATCTTTCAAGTTCGGCGATCTTGCCGGCTGCCTGGTTCACCTCCAGTACCGTGCCGTCCATCTCGGAGATGTTCCTGTGCACGATATTGATGCCTTCGTTCGCCCGTGCCGCCGTCTCACGGGCTCTGACCGTTGCTTCGTTCGCCCGCACCTGCACACTCTCCGATATCTCGTGCAACTGCCGGGTCGCATCGCTCACCTCATCCGACCTGCTCTGCTCCTTGCGACCCACTTCGGCGATCTCGTGCGATATCTTGGCAATCTGGAAGGCAGACTGCTCCATTTCTTTTCCGCTCTCGTCCACTTCGCGCATGATGTGGTTGAGCTTGGCCAGCACATCGTTGAAGCTGACTTCCAGCACCCCGATCTCGTCATGCGACTGATGCTCCACTTCCTTGGTCAGATCACCCTTCTCAACTTCCTTCAAGGCCACACACAGGGCCTTGATTGGCTTGACGAACAGGCTCGCGACGAAACCGATGAGGATGAACTGGAGCATGAATTCCAGTCCGGATTCCCAGAACGAATTGAAGATGTAGGCGCTATGGCTTGCCTCAAGCTGACTGATAACCTGCTGATCCACTCCACCTTTGCGCGCCAGCTCGACCATCTGCCCAAGTTCGTGCGAGGCCAACATGCGGTTATAGACGGTCGTGATCATGGTCACCATGAAGAAACCGAATTGCAGCTTCCAGCGAATACTCAGGGCGTTATACCAATTCATCATTTCCGTCTCCGTGGGGTCGTCATTACAGCCAGCACCCCTATTGACGACACCTGGAATGAAAACTTGAGCCCTGACTGGGCTTGTTCTGAAAAGTTAAATTGCCTCCGGCCGGAGGATTATTGGGTGAGTACCTCAAAGGCGCAGATAAAACCATGAGCCGCCCTTGGCGGCTTGCACCTCTTAAGCTTCCCCCTTTTTAAAGGGGGCTGTTGCAGTACCGCGCTTACTCAAACGTATGCACGATACCCCCATAGGTCAAACCTTGTTGAGTCCCCCGGCATAGCCGGGGGTTTGCCTCACCAAATTAAAGGTCTAGCACTTTGCCAACACATAACAGCCCAAGTGACCAAGTGAAGAGATGGCGTCAAACTGACTTAACCTGACTATCAACCCCAGTACCCGGCACCCCTGCGACAAAATGCCGCACCTCTGCCCCAGACTCGCGCCCTACAATCTTTCGACCACTCACGGGAGGATAACAATAATGAACTACCGTCATCTGCAACTCGCCGCGGCCTGCATCGGCCTCTTTTCAACCTCCACCGCCTTTGCCAGTTGCGGCAGTGCGGCCTGTTCGATTAACACCAACTGGGACGAGCATAGTCCGAGCCGACCGGGTCTGAGCATGGACCTGCGTTACAGCCAGAGCAAGGCGGATGTCCTGCGCTCCGGCAGCCGGAAGATCACAGCCGACACCGCCAACAACGGCGAAGTCGAAAACCTCAGCACCACCAACAAACTCACCACATTGGGCCTCGACTACACGCACGACGATCATTGGGGCGTGGTTTTGAGCATCCCCTACGTTTCGCGTGAACACAGCCACAGTCTGGGGGACGGGACCGGCGCGATTGTCGGCTCGGAAAGTTTTTCCGCCAAAGCGCTGGGAGACATCAGGCTCGTCGGCCGCTACCGGTGGCAGGACGAGCGCGACCATTCCAGCCGGGGCATCAAGTTCGGCCTGAAACTGCACACCGGTCGCCGGGATTTCCAGATAGTGGACAATACCGGCGCATCGCAATTGCCCAGCGAAGTCACCTTGCAACCCGGCAACGGCAGCACGGACCTGATCCTGGGCACGTTCTGGCAACTGGCCCCCATGGGCAGCGACCTGAGCTGGTTTGCGCAATATATGTGGCAAAGCTCCGTTCAGCACCAGACCGAATTCAAGCCCGGCGACCAGGCCAATCTGGATCTGGGTACGCGCTACGCCTTCGGCAGCAAACTGAGCGGGTTGCTGCAATTGAATGCACAGTGGAACGCCGCGGACTCGGGCGCCAGCGCGGCACTGACCGCCTCGGGTGAACCCAGTAGCGGGGGCCGCACTTTGTCTCTCACACCGGGTTTGAGTTACGCCATCGTGACCGGAACCAACGTCTATGCGTTGCTGCAACTGCCGCTATTCCAGTACGTCAACGGCGAGCAGCTTACCGCGAGCAAGTCGGTGACCGTCGGCATCAACCACCGTTTCTGATTTGGCCGCCTCACGATCAAGAGATGCGCTGTCGATAGCGCCGCCCTTGCTACATGTCAGTTTCGTTTCGATTCGTCGAAAAGTATCTCCAGTCGCGCCATCAACATCGGACTGGATTGAAAATTCCGCTCGCGCGGAAAGTGCAGTTGCGGACTGAGATCGAAATACATCCAGTCGCGATGCAAGCGGTAGCGATACGATACAAGCAGGACATAGTCGGATACCTGCGCCTGCGGCCGACTGACACCGATCACGCTCGCCTGATACAGCAGGGCGGTGCGATCATCCACCTTGCGAATAAGTGACAAATCCTGGCGCAGGTCGAAATTCTGTTTATCGTTCAACCAGGTGGCATTGCTGGTGGCTCTCAGCAATGCGGTTTCACTGACCGTGTGTTCAAAATCCAGCTGGGTTGTTTCTCCCGCACCGATGGTGTTGAACCAGAAGACCGTCTCTGCCAGCTTTGCCCGCCATTCCCCCACCGGCAACGCCAAACTGGATCGTGCACGCACGAAAGGTGTGGTGTTGAGCCCCTGAAACTTGAGACCGGCGTCGGCGCTGACATGCCAGCGCTCCGCACCTTCCCGGATAAAACGCAATGCGGCAGCGATGCTCTGCGGTGAAGCCGACTGGGTGGCCGGTTGCTGCTGCAACTGGTTCTGCTTGGGGTCTGCCGCCGCGTTCTTGTCGGGGTTTGTTTCCACCAGCAAGTGCAGTTTCTGCTCGGCGATAGGCAAACGCACGTTGGCCCTGCCCGACACCACGAACTTGTGTTCCCCGCCGTATCCCATGACCCGCGTGATATCAAGCTGGAACACGCTGTCATTGGTCTCCTGGTAATGCCGGTCATCGCCAAAGAACCCGTCGATGGCGCTGACAAAACCCACCAGTTTCCCGGACAGATAATCGCGCGGCGCGTCCAGCTCGCCGATCACCTCCTCAATCAGTCTTGGCGGCGCGGGCGGCCCCATGAATTCTTCGGCAGTGGGCGCGGGTGGCCCGACAAAATCGTCACCCTGCGCGAACAGTGGAAACAGGAGTGCGGCACCCAACAACCAGCGTGCTGCGTTAGTTAGAAACCGTACATATTGAAACGCCATGTTGCTCAGGCGGGGAACACCCCGGTGGAAAGATAACGGTCGCCGCGGTCGCACACGATGAACACGATGGTCGCGTTCTGCACCTGCTGCGAGACGCGCAATGCCACGCTCAGTGCACCGCCGGACGAGATGCCGCAGAAAATACCCTCTTCACTCGCCAGACGCCGTGTAAGCTCTTCGGCGTCTTTCTGGCTGACGTTCTCCAGCCTGTCGACATTCTTTGGGTTGTATATCCTGGGCAGGTACGCCTCCGGCCACTTGCGGATGCCGGGGATCTGCGCGCCCTCTTCCGGCTGCGCGCCGATGATCTGGATGGCGGGATTCACTTCCTTGAAGTAACGCGAGCAGCCCATGATGGTGCCGGTGGTGCCCATGCTGCTCACGAAGTGCGTGAGATGGCCGTGTGTGTCGCGCCAGATCTCCGGTGCGGTGCCCTCGTAATGAGCCAGCGGATTATCGGGATTCGCGAACTGGTCGAGGATAATGCCCTTGCCCGCATCGCGCAGTTTCTCTGCGGTGTCGCGCGCCAGTTCCATGCTGCCCGCTTTCGAAGTGAGAACCAGTTCCGCGCCAAACGCACGCATGGTCTGGCGTCGCTCAATGCTCTGGTTCTCCGGCATCACCAGGATCATCTTGTAACCGCGCATGGCCGCCGCCATCGCCAGCGCGATGCCGGTGTTGCCGCTGGTCGCTTCGATGAGTGTATCGCCGGGCTTGATGGTGCCGCGCTCCTCGGCGCGGCGGATCATGGAAAGGGCGGGACGATCTTTCACCGAACCGGCCGGATTGTTCCCTTCCAGCTTCGCCAGAATGACATTGGATGTGTTACCCGGAATGCGTTTGAGTCTGACCAGCGGCGTGTTGCCGACATAATCGTCCAGCGTCTTGTACATGTTCAGTCCCGCAAAAAAAGGTGACGCCAGCATGATAAATGCTGGCGTCACCTTTTGCACTGCTATATCTGCCACCCCGTCATTCCGGCGCAGGCCCACTGCTGTCCGGAATAAATAGCAGAGTGAGAAACAGTTGCGAACGTTCCCCACTTTGCAAAAGGGGGGCTAGGGGGGATTTGCGGAAGCAGAGGTAACGCCACACTTCTAAATCCCCCTCCCGTCCCCCTTTTTCAAAGTGGGAAGCTGTTGGTGTATGCCTGCAAGGAAGTGGCATTCTTTGCCTGCTTGAGCGGATTAATGTTGTGCAAGTTACTGTCTTGGTTTTGAGTCGTCACACATGGGCTGCCCCATTCAGCCTTGCGCAGCAACACTTCTATCAGTTCTTTCAAATTTATTCCGGACGGCAGTGGGCCTACGCCGGAATGACGGCATTGCTAAATGGCTATTCCCGCCGCGTCGAACAACCCCTCGAACAATACGGAACTGAGATAACGCTCTCCCGAGTCCGGCAGGATCACCACGATAGTCTTTCCCGCGTTCTCCGGCTTCTGCGCCAGACGCACCGCCACCGCCACCGCTGCTCCGCTGGAGATACCGGAGATAATGCCTTCCTCTTGCGACAGACGGCGGGCAAACAATACTGCATCTTCATTACTGACCTGTTCGATGTCGTCCACCAGCGACAGATCCAGCACGCCGGGAACGAAGCCCGCACCTATGCCCTGAATCTTGTGCGGGCCGGGTTTGAGTTCTTGACCCGCGCGCTTCTGCGTCAGGATCGGGCTGGCGGAAGGCTCCACCGCGACCGACTTGATCGCCTTGCCTTTGGTCTTCTTGATGTAACGCGACACGCCGGTGATGGTGCCGCCGGTTCCCACGCCGGATACGAAGATGTCGATCTTGCCATCGGTGTCGTTCCATATCTCCGGACCGGTAGTCGCTTCATGGATGGCCGGATTGGCCGGATTCTCGAACTGCTGCAGCAAAACATATTTGGAATCGGAAGCCGCGATCTCCTTGGCCTTGGCGATCGCACCGCCCATACCTTTGGGGCCTTCGGTGAGCACCAGTTTCGCGCCGTAGGCGACCAGCAGTTTGCGCCGCTCGATACTCATGGTCTCGGGCATGGTCAGCGTGAGCGGGATGCCGCGCGCCGCCGCCACAAAGGCCAGCGCGATGCCGGTATTGCCACTGGTGGGCTCGACCAATTCCTTGCCCGGCCCAAGCACGCCGCGCTTGACGGCATCGTCGATCATGGCCACACCGATACGGTCCTTGACGGAATACGCGGGGTTACGGCCTTCGATCTTGGCCAGGATGGTTGCCTTGGCGCCGCCGCCGATGCGGTTGAGCTTGATGAGCGGCGTGTTTCCGACTGAGAGCGAATTGTCTGCAAAGTTCTTCGGCATGATCTTCTACCTGATATTGGATTGACGATGGTGCGAGTCTAACCAGTCGTCCGCATTTTGCTAACTGGTCAATTGTTATATCTTTAGAACCGAAATCGCTAACGAGGGGAAATGTCCCCATCCACGCAGAGTTGCGGATGGGGATGGCACGAGCTATTGCTTGGACGGCTCCAGGAAGCTCCCAGCGCGGAACGTGAGCACCAACGTATCACGGTGACCGTTCTCGCCGTCGGGCTGGATAGGTGTGGATTCGTGGATGACTTTCTGGTCGTCCAGCAGCAGCAGCGTCCATTTCTCGGTCAACGTGAAACGCTGTCCGTGACGTCCGCGGTATTCGAAGATGCGGCTTTCACCGCCGCGTACGTTCTCACGCCCCGCGAACAGGATGGCGACGAAATCTGTGCCGTCCCGGTGCGCGCCTTCCGGTGTCGGGCGACCGATGCCGTTGCTGGTATCGATGCGAAACTGGTGCGCTTCCACATGCCAGGGCTGTGCGCCTTTTACGGTGGAACACACCTGCGCGATGGACTGCAGCAACTTCTGTATCACGGGCAGCGCCACGATCTCCGGCTTCATCGGCTCAAACAGGCGCAACATGCCGCCGTGCAGCGCGTTGTACTCCACCGGCTGGTAGTGCGCGCGGTGCGCGACCTGCCTGATGTCCCTGCCGTTCACGATAAAGCTGGAATGGCGGCGGCGGCGGTAGTGCCCGACATCCTTGAGGAAATTATCCGGAGGCAGATCGTTCCAGTCGGCTTTGAGCGCATCCAGCGCCGACAGCGGAAGTTCCAGAAAGGTCGCCAGCCCAGACGGGCTCAAAACGCCGAAACCCTGATTTTTCAGGGCATCGGCAAGGTGGGAGGGGTCGGTATAGGTTGGAGCGAGTAAGGCATCAGTCATGGCTGGTTATTCAATCAAATCAAGTTAGTGCAGCACACCTCCTGTGGCGAGGCTGTGGCGCGAATTCCTGCTGTATATCACCGGAAGCTTCAAGCGCTTGGCATCCTTCTTCACCCTGGAAGACAAACTGTGATTGACATAGTTTACCAGCACCACGACCAGCTCGATGTTGCGCGGGATCAAGTTGTGCTTTTCGCCATGTTTGCGCCCGGTCCAATGCGTCACCTGCCGGATACCCTGCGCGTGCAGCTCGTCCCGAAGGGATTCGATGTTGTCACCACCAACGACCAGCGCTGCCATGTTGTTCTCCATCTGCAATGAATAAGTTGGGCAAATGTTAGATTGACAACAATAGAAGGAGAAGGAATTGATTGTGCTTTGTTTATGCCATATAGGCATATAAAGCGGACTGTGCACGCGCTTTGGGATCTTTGGTGGGACTTCAGGGGGTAATTCCGCCGCTCGGCCATTGCAGCCCTTTCAAGGCAACTTCAAATGCGTCACGTTCGCGTCGTCAACCTGACACTCGACGTAGGAGTGGGCCTGCGCGGCTTTTCGCGCAGGTCCGGTCAAATGAGTGGTTCAGTCATCATCTATACGGGATCGGTCGCAAGTTTCGATCTACGAACGGGAGCGAGAATTCCATAATGCGCTGATGCCTCGCGAACAAGCGTTTCGAACCAGACAGGCGCTTCGGGAGCGACGACGATACTCCTGAGCAGCGTTGCGTGACTAACCTTAACAGCCATACCGCTTTCTGGCATTTCAGCTTCGAATTCACCGGCGAATCGGTCAATGAGAACGCGAACTTCTTTTTCGAAATCGTAGGCTTTTGTCTTATACGCAAACACGCGGGAGTACGGAGCAATGTCTAGTGTAGGGTCGCGCCAGTGCTTCACATACTCAACTCGTTCAATCGATATGTCGTAAGGCAGCTGTTGTTCAAGAAGCGCGTTCTTCAGTTGCTCCACGGTCGTTGTTATTGCTACGGAGCATGAAGACCGTCCGTAGATACTCCACATGGCCATGCTGTCATCTATGCTCTTGTGCCAGCAGTTTACAAAGACGTGCTCTCTCAAGCGTTTGCGAAATTCATCGTATGTGAAGTCGATTTTATTGTCGTCGTAGGACTTTTCGATTGCATGTTTGAGGGACTCAGTAAATGCTCCTTCAAACTTGTCTTCAAACTGGTCGCCACGACAGAAGAACAAGGTCTTTTGGTGAATGAAGTCAAAGAATTTTGCTGCGTCTAAGTAACGCCACAGAACTTCTGTTCCACTCAAGTCACTGTGAACTCGAGGCTTTCCTGGGATATGGATGATGACGGGACTCATGGTAGCTAACTTTCAAGGTCAGGGGCGGTGCGCGGCATTATCGCGCTCCTGCTCTGTTATACAAAACGGAAGGAATCTAGGAAACCGTCTGAAGTCCGCAATGGCCGAGAAGCAGCAAGTCGCTTTGTCTCAGCTCCCAAACGCCGCCGTCATTGCGGCAATCATGTAGGCGTGATCATGGACTCCGGCGCTTTCGCGCGCGCTATGCATCGCCCACATCGGCGAACCGACGTCCACGCTTGCGACGCCCAGCTGGGCTGCGATCATCGGGCCGATGGTGCTGCCGCACCCCAAATCGCTGCGGTGTGCATACTGCTGGCACGGCACACCTGCCTTTTCGCAAAATCTCATGAATCGCGCTGCTGTTTCAGCATTGGTGGTGTAGCGCTGGTTGACATTGGTCTTGATGACCGGGCCGCCATTCACCAGCACTTTGTGACCGGGTTCGTAGGCGTTCGGGAAATTCGGATTGTAGGCGTGCGCCATGTCGGCACTGATGAAGAAACTGCGCGCCATGGCGCGGCGCTTATCCTCTTCGTCCAGTCCCGCCTGGAGACAGATGCGCTGCAGCACGTCAGCGACGAAACTGCCGCCCGCGCCGGTGGCGCTTTCGCTACCCACTTCCTCGTGATCGAAGAAGGCTGACACGCAGGTGGCAGTCGGCCGTTCCGTTGCGGTCAGCGCGGAGAGTGCGGCGTGCGTGGACGCCAGATTGTCCAACTGGCTGTCGGCGATGAATTCCTTGTTGGCTCCCCACAGACAGCCCTTCTGCACGTCATAGACTGACAATTCCCAGCTCAGCAGATCCGCCGCATCGCCCTGCACGGCGTCAGCCAGGAGTGTGCGCAACTGCGCTTCGGCATTGTCACCTTCGTTCATCAGGCCCAGGATCAGGGGCAATTCCGTTTGCTTGTTGAGCTTGAGGCCTTGCTCGTTGACCTCGCGGTTCATGTGAATGGCCAGGTTGGGCAGCCGCACCAGCGGTTGCTCGAAGCTCAGCAATCGCGTTACCTGACCGGTTGCCGTGCGCAACACGACGCGGCCAGCCAGACTCAGGTCCCGGTCGGTGAACGTGGCCAGTATCGGTCCGCCATACACCTCAACAGCCAGCCGCGAGATGCCATCGCCGCTCATGGCCGCCTTTGGCTTGAGCCTGAGGCCGGGTGAATCCGTATGCGCGCCGACGATGCGAAACCCTGCATCCACAAGGGGCTGGCTGCCCTGCACGAAGGCGATCATTGATGCACCACCACGCACGACGTAATAGCGTCCATTGGCCGCGAGTTGCCATCTATCGCCTTCCTCAAGCCGGGTGAACCCATGCGCCAGCAGGTGTGCCTCGGCACTCGCCACGGCGTGCCAGGGGCTGGGGCTTGCGTCGATGAAGTCGATCAGGTCTTGGGCTGCGGTCGGAGTTTGAGTGATGGCAGACATGGCGTGTAGCAGTGAGAGTCAGGGGATGAGCAGTATACAAGATGAGCTCGTGCTGCCCGAACTCTGCGCTTGGCCATACACGTCAGCAGTGAAGTTTCATAGGACGGAGACGGCACACGCTCAACTGTCGAAACATGAATGGGGAATAATTCAATTCAAAGAGTTACAGACTAAAAGTCCGGATATGCTGCAACTGTACAACGCACCCTGCTCCCTTCTCCCGCAAGCGGGAGAAGGGCTGGGGATGAGGGTCTATGCTCTGCAGCAAATTGGCTATTGTTTAAAGCCCCTCACCCTAACCCTCTCCCGCCTGCGGGAGAGGGAATTGTTTTTTCAATCACCATTCAGCAAGGTGGATGGTTTTGCAGAAACCATTTTCAGCTAAAGCTGACCGGGTAAAGCCGGTGTTTTAAACCTTTTGATTAAAAATTTAAGTGGCATCCCTTTGCTATTTTCTCGCCCTGTACTCCGCCCAGCGCTGACTCACCCGCTCCATGCTCACGTAAAACGCGGGGGTCAGATACAGCGTGAGGAACTGCGAGAACACCAGTCCGCCCACCACCGCAATCCCCAGCGGGCGGCGTGCTTCGGCACCGGCGCCGTAACCCAATGCGATCGGCAGCGTCGCCAGGATGGCCGCCAGCGTGGTCATCATGATCGGGCGGAAACGCACCTGGCAGGCCTGTGTCATGGCGTCTATGGGCGAGAGTTTCTGTTCACGCTGCGCCGCCACGGCGAAGTCGACCATCATGATGCCGTTCTTCTTCACCAGCCCCACCAGCAGGATGATGCCGACGAAGCTGAAAATATTCAGGTCCTGGTGGAAGATGATCAGCATGATCAGCGCACCGAAGCCGGCCAGCGGCAGGGCGGTGAGGATGGTCACCGGATGGTTAAAGTGTTCGTACAGGATGGCCAGGATCATGTAGATGACGAGGATGGTGACGGCCAGCAGCACCGGCAGGTCGGTCATGGAATCCTTGAAGGTCTTGGCCGAACCGGACAGCGAGGTGGTCACCCCCTGCGGCAGATTCTCTTGCGCGATCTGCTGCACGCGGCTGGTCGCCTCGCCCAGCGACACGCCGGGGGCGATGTTGAACGACAGGGTCACCGCGGGCTGTTGCCCGAAGTGCGAAATGGATAACGGCCCCACCCCGCTCTTGATGGTTGCCACCGAGGTCAGCGGCACCAGCTTCTGGTTGGCACTCTTGATGTTCAGCGCATTCAGGGCATTGATGTCGGCCTGGAACGGGGTATCGAGCTGCATCAGCACCGAGTATTGGTCGGACGCGGAATAGATGCTGGTGACACGCCGCGCGCCGTAGGCGTCGTACAGGGTGGACTGAATCTGCTGCGGCGTGATGCCGAGTGCCGCCGCGCGGTCGCGCTGGATGTCGATCTGGATCTCCGGATTGCGCAGTTCGAGATTGCTGTTCACGTCCAGCAGGATCTTTTCATTGCGCAGCAAACGCTCCAGATCGGCGGATGCCTGATACAGCAGTCCGGTATCAGAACCCAGCACCACCAGCTGGAATTCGGCATTGGTCTGCTGTGCGCCGATGTTGATAGCGGGCGGGTTCTGCAGGAACAGCTTCATGCCTTCCACGACCCGGGTCTGCTTGCCCAGCTCCAGAATGACTTCGTCCGCGCTCAGGCTGCGCTGACTTTTCGGAACCAGCCGGATCACCAGTCGTCCCACGTTGCCGCCGCTCACCCCGCCGCCCGCCTGCCCCGCACTGGACAGGACCGCCGCCACGTTGGGGTTCTTCCTGACGATGTCGGTGAGCTGCAATTGCTTGGCCACCAGATCATCGAAGGCGATGCCTTCGTCAGCGCGTGTGGTGCCGCTGATCTGCCCGGTATCCTGGCGCGGGATGAAGCCCTTCGGCACCACCACGAACAACCAGGCGGTCAGGACCAGGATGATGCCCGCCAGATACATCATGTATTTCCGGTGCTGCATGGTCCAAAGCAGACTGTCGCGATAACCGTGCTCGACCCGCGTGAACAATCTCTCGAAGCCATCGAAGAATCCGCCGTGACGATGGCTGGTTTGCAGGAAGCGGCTGCACAGCATGGGCGTCAGGCTCAGCGAGACCGCGCCGGAGATCAGCACCGCGAGGCCGATGGTGACGGAAAATTCGGTGAAGAGGCGCCCCAGAATGCCGCCCATGAACAGGATAGGCAGGAACACCGCGACCAGCGACAAGGTCATGGAGATGACCGTAAAACCAATCTCTTTCGTCCCTTCGATTGCCGCCGTCATGCGGTCTTTGCCCATCTCCATGTGGCGCGTGATGTTCTCCAGCACCACGATGGCATCGTCCACCACGAAGCCCACTGCCAGCGTCAGCGCCATGAGCGAGATGTTGTTGAGGCTGTAGCCCAGCATGAACATGGCGGCGAATGTACCGACCAGCGAAATGGGCAGGACAATTGCGACGATCAGGGTCGAGGAATAATTGCGCAGGAAGCCCAACACCACGATCACCACCAGCACCACGGCCAGCATCAGCGTGAATTCAACCTCGTGGATGGATTCGCCGATGAATTCGGAACGGTCGAACAGGATATCCAGCTTGGCGTCGCCCGGCAGTTGCTGGGTGATCTCGGGCAACAAGGCTCGAATATTCCTGACAACCTCAACGGTGTTGGCACCGGGTTGCCGCTGCACCGCCAGGATGATGGAACGGTCGCCGTTGAACCAGGACAAGGCGCGATTGTTGAGCACGCTGTCTTCCGCGCGACCGATGTCGGAAAAGCGCACGGGTGTTCCGTTGGCGTAACTGATCACGACCGCATTGAAGTCGGCCGCATTCTCCAGCTGGCCTTCGGCTTTTACCGTGAATTTCCGGTTGCGTCCGTCCAGTGTGCCGGAGGGCAGATTGCTGTTGGCCTTGGCCAGCGCGGCGGCGACCTCCTCGGTGCCCAGGTTGCGCTGCTTGAGCGCGTTCGGGTCGAGATACAGACGTACCGCGTATTTCTGCGAACCGTACACCAGCATCTGCGCCACGCCCGGCAAGGTGGAGATGCGTTGCGAGATCTGGTTATCGGCGAATTCGTTGAGAGTGGTGAGCGGCAGGTTCTTCGCCGTCAGTGCCAGGAAAATGATGGGGCTGTCCGCGGGGTTGACCTTGCGCATCTGCGGCGCGTTGTCCAGTTCCGGCGGCAGGTTGCGCACCGCCTGCGAGATCGCGGTCTGCACGTCCTGGGCGGCGGCATCGATGTCGCGGTTCAGGTTGAATTGCAGCGTGATGCGCGAAGAGCCCGCCGTGCTGACCGACGTCATGGAATCCAGCCCGGCGATGGTGGAAAACTGGCGCTCCAGCGGCGTCGCCACCGTCGCTGCCATGTTCTCCGGATTGCCGCCCGCCAGATTGGCCGTAACCTGGATGGTGGGGAAATCGACGTTGGGCAATTCGTTCACCGGTAGCTTCATGAAGGCGAACGTGCCGAACAGCGTCACGGCACTGACCAGCACCGTGGTCATTACCGGACGGTCGATGAAGATGCGCCAGATGCTCATGGACGACTGTCTCCGGATTTTTCAGCATCGGGCTTGGGCGCGGCCTTCTTGGCACCGGCCAGTTCAACCGGACTATCAGGACGCAGATTGCTGGGCGGGTTGACGATCACCTGCTGCCCCGCCGCCAGCCCTTCGGCAACAACGATCTGGCTGCCGAGCTGGCGTGCGACTTTGACGGGTTGCACATGCGCTTTGCCATCCACCACTGCATACACGAAAGCCCCTTTCTGTCCGAGCTGGAGGGCCGTTTCGGGAATGACCAGCGCATCCTGTTGCACACCCAGTATCAGGCGCAGCGAGACCAGCTCGCCGGGCCAGACGATCTCGTCCCGGTTGGGGATGCGCGCTTTCATGCGGATGGTACCGGTCTGGGTGTCGACTGCGTTGTCGATGAATGCCAGTGTTCCCTTGGTCAGCACTTCACCATTCGCTTCACGGCGCAGCTCGACGGCCAGCGGATGTTTGCGCTGCCCTTCACGCGCCGCCTGCAACTGCTGCTGCGGCACGCTGAATGCCACCATCACCGGTTGCGTGGCGTTGATGGTGACCAGCGGCGTGGCCGACGCGGCGCTGACCAGATTGCCCGGCTTGATGTTAAGTATCCCGGCACGACCGGAGATGGGCGAGGTGATGTGCGCGTAACCCAGCTGCGCCTGCATGGACTTCAGTGCCGCCTGATCGGCGCGCACCGTGGCCTCGGCCGCCTGTCCCTGCGCCACGGCCAGCGCGTATTCCTGCTGCGTGACATATTCCTTGGCGACCAGCGTTTCGAGACGTTTCACCTGGGCATGGGCCTCGTTGGCGGCGGCCTGGTCGCGCGCCATGTTCGCACGCGCCTTGTCCACTTCGGCCTGCGGCAGGCTGGCGTCGATCTGGAACAGTAACTGTCCGGCCTTGACCATGTCTCCCTCGCGGAAGGCGATCTTCTGCAGCACACCGCTCACTTCGGCGCGCACGGCCACGCTCTGGTCGGCCTCCACCGTGCCCACCGCATCCAACACGACTGGCACCGCTGCGGTGGCAACCGCTGCGGTGTGGACCGGAACCGGCTTGCCGGCACGTGGGCCACCTTCCAACCCCTCTGTCCTGGGCTTGGTGACATACCAGACTGCCGCACCGGCAGCAATCACGCCGAGCAATATCACGAATATCGATTTTTTCATTTTGCCGATCCCGAATCAGACGAAAACATACCAATGGAGTTGTTCAACTGCGACAGGCTGGCATACCAGCCCATCTCGGCCTGGATGACTTCCATGCGCGCATTCGCTTCGTTGGCCTGCGCCAGCAGCAGGTCGGGTAGATTGCCCACCCCGGCCTGATAGCGCGCCTGCGCGACTTCACGTGCCTGCCCGGCGCTGCGCAACAGGGCGTGCGCACTGTCGATGGCCGCCTCCGCCGTGTCCAGATCGAAATAGGCCTGCCATACATCCAGCTCCACCTGCTGCGCGATGCGGTCGCGTGTGGCGTCCAGCTGGGCGGCGCGGGCTTCAGCCTGACGCACGGTGTACGTCGTCTTGAAACCGTTGAATAGGGGGATGCGCAGATTGAGGCCGATAGCACCGTTGGCACTGCTACTGCTGTAGCCGCTGCTGTCGAAGTTGTTGTAGGTCTTGCCGCCGGAGACGGTCAGGTCGACCGTCGGATAACCCTGTGAAGATGCGGCATCGGCGCTGGCATGCGCCGCCCGGGCTTGTGCTTCGGCTGCCCCCAGATCGGGGCGGTTGGACTTGGCTGCATCGAGATAATCGTCGACGGTGGCGCGCACCGCCTTGGTCGGCAGCTGTGATTCCAGCGGTGCAAGTTCGAGTTGCGCATTCACCGGCAAGCCCGCTGCGTTGCTCAACGCGCCTGTCAACTTGCCCGCCTCGCCCTGCGCCTTGCGCAATTGCAGACGGCTCTGCGCCAGCAACGTCTCCGCCTGATACACATCGCCTATGGTCGCCAGTCCGGCCTGACGCCGTGCATTGGCCACGTCGTAACTCAGTTGCACGTTCTTGAGCGTCTCTTCGCCCGCCACGATGGTCTGGCGCGCGGCGAGCAGCTGGTAGTAAGTCTGTTCTACGCGCAACACGACGGCCTGCAACGCCCTGTTTTGCGACAGATTCGCAGCCAGCAAGTTGTAGCTTGCGGCGCGCCTGGCTGACGAACGTGCGCCAAAATCGAACAGGACATAGCTCAGGCTGATGCTGGGCGAGAGCCGTGTCTGTATCGCCCCGGAGGTCACGCCGGTGCTGCTGTTGATGGAGGATTTGCCGCGGGTGAGCGGAACCAGCGCGTCAAGTGTCGGGTAATAACCGGCTTCGGCGATGCCCAGTGCGGCAGCCTGTGCATGTGCCGCTTCCCAGGCTTCGCGCGTGGCCGGATTGTTGAGCAATGCGAGGTCGGTGAGCCGGGCGAGCGTCATGGGCCCGGCTGTTTTGCGTTCCGCGACGGGACCGGCTGTCTTCGGATTTTTGTCGGAGCGCCAGACCATGTTCGGTTGCGGCGTGACGGAAAGATCCCGATCCGTCATGGGGTCGGCATACGACGGGAACACCAGACAGAGGCAGATCAGATTCGCGATGAACCTGTACGCATTCACTCCTCTGCCATTGATCGAACTGCTTTTCATGCACTACCCGTCTTGCGCCTGCACGCAGACATAAAATGAAAAATCCACCTGTAGGAACCGGTGGGCATATCGTTCGCATTCTACACTTGGATGCGTTTCAGCCCCGTGTACGCCAGTTTGAACACACTGCCTGAGGGAAGAATAGTAAAGCAGACTTAAGGATTTCTTAAGCAGAAACAACCCGCCGGACTGATTGCAGACCCGCCCGGCAGAACCGGGGAGACGACTACTTGCTCCTGTCGATCTTGTTGAATTCTTCAAGGGTCTTCTTGAGGGCATCGGACTTGGTTGCTTTCCCGGTGGTGGACGGTGCCGGTGCGGGTTTCTTCCCGCTGTCCTTTGCTGCCGGTGCGGGTGCTTTGGCGGCAGTCGGTTTAGGGGAGGCTTGCACAGGCGCAGTCTGCTCAGTCTTGGCCGGAGCGGGCACTTTGGCAGCAGCGGTTGGCTTGGCTGCTGGTTGTACGGGTTGAGCCTTCTCGCCCCTGGCAGGCGCGGGAACTGCGGCAGGCACAGGAACAGCAGCAGGAACGGAGCCTGTGACCGGCGGCGCAGCCACGGGTGCGCTGGCGACGGGAGTGGCAGTTTCCGGCGCTTTGGCATCGGCTTTCATTTGCTCATCCAGCGTCGGCGAGACTTTCAGTTTGACCTGCAGCTGGGTCACGCTCGAAATGATCTTCGCGTCCTTCTCGACCTGTTTCTTGCGCTCCTCCGCTAGCAACGCTTTTTCATGTGCCAGCGAGACTTGAAAGATATCCGTCTCGCCTTTCTGTTCAGACCGGGCGGCGCTGATACTGTCGATGCGTGCGCTGGTTTCGTTCAACAGAACGCGATTGGACCGGGTGCCGGTGTATGCCAGCACCGCAAAGATCAATGCCGCGACGGCGACAGCCGGTGCAAAAGCCAACAGCAGATAGTGGCCCGCAAGCCCGAGTTTGGCACGGACCAGATCGCCCCGGGACGCTTCTGCCGCTTCGCCTTCATCCTTGCTGTCCCGTCCGCTTTCCATGGAAATCTCCTTGGCAGTATTTGGCTAGTGTGTGTCCGTCCTGGTCAGCACTCTGGCCGCGAGTCTGGCATCGGCCTGCAGCAGCCCAACCTCGTCGCTGAGTATATGTGCCGCCTCGTTCAGTAACGGGTCCTTGAGGTTCTTTCTGGCTTCTTCGAGCGCCCGGTCCGCGTCCATGTTGCGCTCGCTGGAGAGCAAACCGTCATCCTGAAGCGACGCATTCTTGGCGGTGGCATCTGCAGTTTTGGATATCCCCGCCTGCTTGTCATCCTTCTCGCGCAGCTTGATGCGCACCTCCTGTGCTTCGCGCTCTTTGCGACGCTCGGCTTCGTTCAGGGAGATGCTGTTGCGTTTGCGCTGTGCCTTGTATTCAACAATGTCCTCACGTATGAACTGGAAGTCTTTGTCCTTGGCTACGCGAGCTTTGTGGCTTGCCAGCAGTTTCGGCAGGATGTCTGTCAAAGAACCGGAAGGCGTGTACACGGCCGCCTTGATACTGGTCCAGGGCAGGGCGTTGTCATAACTGGATTCACCGAAATCCGCGGTATCAATGACGGACGGGAAGCCTATATCGGGTGTCACTCCGCGCAGCTGGGTGGTCCCGCCGTTGATACGGAAAAATTGGGCGACGGTCATCTTGAGTTCGCCGTAGACCGGCTTTTCGTTCCGCGCGAGGTAGTCCAGGTCCACCACGGTCTGCACGGTGCCTTTCCCGAAACTGGGTTCACCGATGACGATCCCCCGCCCGTAATCCTGTATCGCCGCCGCAAAGATCTCGGATGCCGATGCCGATCCGCGGTTGATGAGCACCCCCATCGGACCGCTCCAGACCTCCCCTGCCTTGGTGTCGCTTTCCACACTGACCTGGCCTTTGGTGTCACGCTGCTGCACGACCGGGCCTTTGTCGATGAACAGGCCGGTCAGATCGACAGCTTCGACCAGTGAACCGCCGCCATTGTTGCGCAGGTCGATCAGCACGCTATCCACCTTTTCCTTTTTCAGCTCCTCCAGCAACAGTGCGACATCGCGGGTAGCACTCTTGAAATCCTTGTCGCCTTTCTGGCGCGCGGCAAAATCCTGGTAGAAGCCGGGCAAGGAGATAACACCAACCCGGCGGGTGGTTTTGCCCTCTTTCACTTCGATGACCGATTTCTTTGCGGCCTGCTTGTCCAGATTGATCTTCTTCCGCACCAGCGTGATGCTCTTGTGCTTTCCATCGGGTCCTTCTTCCGCGGGCAAGATATCCAGCAACACCACAGAATCCTCCGCACCGCGTATCAAAGCCACCGTATCCTCGATACGCCAGCCCATCACCTCGGTCGGAACACTGTTCTCGCCCTGCCCCACGCCGACGATACGGTCACCGACTTTCAGCTTGCCGGACAAGGCGGCGGGACTGCCCGCCAACAGCTCCTTGATGGTCGTGTATTCATCCCTGTCCTGCAGCACCGCGCCGATACCCACGAGCGACAACTTCATCGAGATATCGAATTCCTCCGAAGCATGGATACCGAAATAGCTGGTGTGCGGGTCGATTGCCATCGCGTAGGCATCCATGAACATCTGGAACACATCCTCGCTTTTGGCTTTGGCGATGCTTTTCAGGACACTGTCATAGCGCTTGTTCAATGTCTCGACAATGCTTTTTTGATCCTTGCCCGCCAGCTTGAGGCGCAACCAGTCGTTCTTGACGCGTTTGCGCCAGATCTCGTTCAGCTCGGCTTCGGATTTGGCCCAGGGCGCTTTTTCCCTGTCGTACTGATATGTTTCCCTGTCGCCGAATTCAAACCCTTTCGCCAGCAGGGAACGGGCATAGGCGATGCGTTCAGCCGTGCGTTGCAGATAGACGCGGTGAATGGCGAATGGGATGTTCAAGTCCTCGCCGAGGATTGAATCATCGAGACTGTTTTTTGCGCCCGCGAACTGGTCGATGTCGGACTGAAGAAAGATGAATTTCTCACCGTCCAGCGCTTTCAGAAAATTGTTGAATATCCTCGCCGAGGCGGCATCGTCGAGCGGGACGCGCCGATAATGGTAGCGGCTCAAAACCTCGTAGGACAGGTGTGCTCCCCTGGCCTGCTCTTGCAACGGCTTGAGTTGCGGAATCGCAGGCACAGCGTCCTGCGTCGCGGCCTGTGCAACCAAAGAACACACCAACAATCCCCACAACACTGTTTTATTCATTTGCAATCTACATCCTCCCGAAACGAACACTGATTATATGCCCAGATAATTCATTCACGAATCGGTAACTTTGCCCGGAATGGCTCGAACCCGAAAATCGTTCGAATACGCCCTGTTGGACGGGAGAATCAAAATCCGGTTCCCGCCTGGCAATTCTTTACACCGATACAGTAGTCCGTTACAGGGCTTGGCTGGACAGCATCCGGTCTTTTCAGCACAATGCAGACAGCTTCACGGGGGTCAGGCAGCCTCCCCGCTTCAAGACGATTCCCAGTCCAAGGCCTGCTCTTGATTTGGATCTATTCCAAGGAGAAGACATGGACAACTCATCCGATACTACCCAACTGCCCGCCCCTGTTACTTTGTCGCAGGCATTCAAGTACTGGCTCAAACTCGGTTTTATCAGCTTCGGCGGCCCTGCCGGGCAGATATCCATGATGCACCACGATCTGGTCGAGCAGAAACGCTGGATATCCGAGAAACGCTTTCTGCATGCCCTCAACTATTGCATGGTATTGCCCGGTCCCGAGGCGCAACAACTTGCAACCTACATCGGCTGGCTGATGCATCGCACGTGGGGCGGGATCATCGCGGGCACGATGTTCGTGCTGCCGTCATTGTTGATCCTTATCGCGCTGTCGTGGGTTTACATCGCCTTCGGCAATGTACCGGTGATCGCCGGATTGTTCTACGGCATCAAGCCCGCCGTCACCGCCATCGTGGTGCATGCCACACACCGCATCGGCTCGCGCGCCTTGAAGAACAACCTGATGTGGATGATCGCCGCGGCAGCCTTTGTCGCCATCTTTGCACTGAATGTACCCTTCCCGGCCATCGTCGCAGGCGCCGCTCTGATCGGTTACTTTGGAGGACGCCTCTCTCCCGACACTTTCAAAGTTGGCGGCGGGCACGGGAAAGCGGGCAAGTCGTTTGGCCGCTCGCTGATAGACGACGACACGCCTACGCCGCAGCATGCACGCTTCAGTTGGATGCGCTTGCTGGGCATCGCGCTGGCCGGAGCCTTGTTGTGGTTCGTCCCGATGGCGCTGCTGACGCTGGCCTACGGCTGGGATCACACCCTGACGCAGATGGGCTGGTTCTTCACCAAGGCGGCCTTGCTCACCTTCGGCGGTGCGTATGCGGTGTTGCCCTATGTATACCAAGGTGCGGTCGTGCATTACGGATGGCTCACACCGCTGCAGATGATAGACGGCCTGGCGTTGGGCGAGACCACACCCGGCCCGCTCATCATGGTGGTGGCGTTTGTGGGCTTCATCGGCGCTTACACGCAGGCGCTGTTCGGTCCCGAGCTTGTGTTTCTGGCGGGGGCCGTCGCGGCGACGCTGGTGACCTGGTTCACCTTTCTGCCTTCGTTCCTGTTCATCCTTGCGGGCGGACCGCTGGTGGAAAGCACGCACGGCGATCTGAAGTTCACCGCCCCGCTCACCGCCATCACCGCCGCCGTGGTGGGGGTGATTCTGAATCTGGCCCTGTTTTTCGGCTATCACGTCTGGTGGCCAAAGGGCTTCGCGGGGGCGTTCGACTGGATTTCGGTCCTGATGACGCTGGCGGCAGCGGTCGCCCTGTTCCGCTTCAAACTCGGCGTGATGCAAGTGATCGCCGCCTCTGCGGTGACTGGTCTGCTGGTCAAAATGCTGGTCTGACCAACAGGACTGCCGCAAAACAACAAAACTGAGTACACTGCTCGGACATCATTATTACTTGTCCGAGCAGCCTCTTCATGTCCCCCATCATCACCGCCACCAATCTGGTCAAGCAGTATCCCGGCGTCCGCGCCGTGGACGGCATCGACTTGTCCATTCCCAAGGGAATTTGCTTTGGCCTGCTCGGCCCCAACGGCGCGGGCAAGACCACCACCATCGAGATGCTGGAAGGTATCCATCTGCCCACCAGCGGCACTGTGCTCTACAAAGGCGAGCCGCTGGGATCGCGCTATCGCGAGGAAGTGGGCATCCAGTTCCAGCACACCGCGTTGCAGGAATTCCTGACGGTGCGCGAGACACTGGAACTGTTCGAACGCCTGTACCAGAAGACCCTGCCTATCCCCGAGATCATCGAACTGTGTTCGCTGGCCGACATTCTGGAGCGCGATACGCGCAAGATCTCCGGCGGGCAGCGCCAGCGCCTGCTGTTGGCGCTGGCGCTGATCAACGATCCCGACCTGATCTTCCTGGACGAGCCGACCACCGGACTGGACCCGCAGGCGCGGCGCAACTTCTGGGATCTGGTCAAACTGGTGAAGTCGCGCAACAAGACCATCGTGCTCACCACGCACTACATGGAAGAGGCGTATGCGCTGTGCGATGAGGTCGCCATCATGGACAAGGGACGCATCGTCTCGCAGGGCACGCCGATGCAATTGCTGTCCGAGCATTTCGGCGATGTCATCCTGCAGATCCCCGCTGTCGACGCGGGAGACAAACTGGCCGGGTGCGAGCTGAGCGTGGCAGACACCGGCGACATGCTGGAGATCAGGACCAGCCGCCTGCACTACACTTTGCAGCAACTGATGGAACGCGGCGTCAATCTGGACCGCTTGCGCATCCGCGCCTGGACGCTGGAAGACCTGTTCATCAATGTCACCGGAAAGAAACTTGCAACATGAAAAAATTCCTGGCTGTTTTGCATGCCCGCAACATGGAGTTCCTGCGCGACCGTTCCGCGCTGGTGTGGAACCTTGCCATGCCATTCATGCTGGTGTTCGGGCTGGCGTTCACCTTTTCCGGCGGCAGCAAGGATATCTACAAGATTGGCGTTGTGGGCGGCATCGAAAAATTGCACACCGTTGCACCCGCGCTGCAATCGACGCAGCATCTGCAGTTCATTCCCTATGACGACCTGCAGGCCGCCATGAACAAGGTGAAGCATCACCAGATGGACATGCTCATCGACGTCGGCAGCACACCCAGATACTGGGTCAATTCGAGTTCGCCCAACGGCTATCTGCTGGAGCGCATCGTGTGGGGCACCGCGGGTGGCAGCTTCGAGCGGCAGATTGTAGACGGCGCGGAGATACGCTATGTCGACTGGTTCCTGCCCGGTATTCTGGGCATGAACATGATGTTCGCCTGCTTGTTCGGCGTCGGCTTCGTGATCGTGCGTTACCGCAAGAACGGTTTCCTGAAACGACTCAAGGCCACGCCGCTGGGTGCGTTCCAGTTCCTGTTCGCACAGCTGGTTTCGCGCCTGCTGCTCATCATCACCATCACCGCCATCGTGTATGCCGGTTGCAATATCTTCATCGAATTCAACATGCAGGGCTCGTACTGGACGCTGCTGCTGGTCACCACCCTGGGCGCGATGAGCATGATCTCCATCGGCATGCTCATCGCCGCGCATACCGCCAGCGAAGAACTGGCCGGCGGCATCCTCAACGTTGTGACCTGGCCGATGATGCTGCTGTCCGGCTCGTGGTTTTCGCTGGAAGGCGCGCAGCTGTGGGTGCAAAAGCTGGCGCTGCTCTTTCCCCTCACCCACATGGTCTCGGCGGCACGCGCTATCATGAACGAGGGCGCCACGCTCATGCAGGTGATGCCGCACCTGTGGGTACTGGGCATCTCGAGCGTGATCTTCATCGCGATCGGCGCGTATATCTTCAAGTGGGAATGAAGAGAACCAAACAACCATGGCACGCCGCAAGCACTACCACGTCTATGTGATCGAACTGTCGAAGGACGTTCTGTACGAAGGCAAGTTCAAGAAGTCCAATCCCGGCTACATCCCCGGCAAGCCCTGCGTCTACGTCGGCATGACCGGACTCGACCCAGACATCCGCTTCGACAAACACAAGGCAGGCATCCAGTCCAACCGCTACGCAAAAGAGTTCGGATTGCGCCTGTTGCCGGACCTGTACGAAGCCTTCAACCCCATGTCCTATGACGAGGCGCGCGACAAGGAAGTGGAGGTGGGCATAGACCTGCGCGAAGCCGGGTTCGGGGTCTGGCAGGCTTAAAGCCGTTGCAAATATCCGCTCCATTCATTTTCTTCCCCATACACGGAAAAGATACTTTTGTATTCCCGTTTGTGTAGCTTTTGATACAGATTGGAAATAACGATACCCAGCATCATTGCGACCATCTAAACGATGCAACACTTCGGCGTTTGGCATGGAGGAAACTGCAATGGCGAATATTCCCGGAGAGACTCAGCCGGATGAAGCAACGTTAACAACTCCGCACGACATTGTCGCGCAGCGCAACTTCTGGCCGACCGCGCAGTACATCGTTCTGTTCGCCGGTGCACTCCTGGTTGCCGCGCTACTGTTCAGACCAGCAGTCGGCCTGCTTATCATGTGGAACATACTAATCCCCATCGCCCCAGCACTGATCGTGGTGGCACCCGGACTCTGGCGCAACATCTGCCCAATGGCAACGTTCAGCCTGCTGCCGAGACGCTTTGGATTTTCCAGACGGGGTATGCCGCAGCGCCGCCTGGCTGCGTTCTTGTCTACGGCCGGTTTGGTCGCATTGCTGCTGATCGTGCCGCTTCGCCATGTCTCACTCAATACAAATGGCCAGATGACGGCCTTGATGCTGGCAGTTTCAGCCGGGATTGCTTTTTGGATGGGCTCCCGGTTTGAGTGGCGCAGCGGCTGGTGCAACTCCCTGTGCCCAATCCATCCTGCCGAAAAGCTATACGGTTTGTCTCCGGCACTCACCCTGTTTAATGCACGTTGCAGCACATGCACGTCACCATGTCCCGATTCCATTCGTTCCATGAACTCGGCGGTCACTGGCCCGACACAGCTCGAAAAGCTGACAGGTAATCTGATGGTTGGCGGCTTCGCAGGATTTGTCTGGGGTTGGTATCGGCTGCCCGATCTTCACGGCAGAGTCGGCTACCCCGAATTTCTAGCAGCCTACTTCTGGCCATTTGCCGGTGCATTGATGACGCTCTCCGTCTATGCCACAGCCCGTACCTGGATCTGCCGTGACAAGTCAGATCGCGACGCGCTGGTCAAAGTCTTTGCGGCGGCGGCGGTTTGTACTTATTACTGGTATCGCATACCGGAACTATTCGGTTTCGGCTCTCATCCGGAAACCGGACTTCTGTTCAACCTGTCCCGCACGCTGCCAGATATCTCGCTGGCGTCGCACATCCTGACCACGTCCTTCTTCATTTGGTTCATGGTTATCAGGGATGCCAGCAAACTTAGCTGGTTGAAACGGCCCAAGCCAGAGCGCTAATCTCACCCTGCCAACAACAAGCCCGTTCGGCTCACACCGAACGGGCTTGCTTGTGATGCGGACAGATGTTGCTTACTTCTTGTCGGCTGATTTGGCTTCCTTGTCCGCCTTTTTCTTGGCTTTTGCGGCATCCTTCTCGGCCTTCTTGGCGTCGGCTGCTGCCTTCTTTTCTGCTTTCTTGGCGTCCGCTGCCGCTTTCTTTTCGGCCTTCTTGTCTACTGCTGCGCCATCCTTGGCGGCTTCCGGCTTGGTCTCCTTCTCGGCCTTGGTCATCTTGCCGTCTGCCTTGGAGGGTTTATCTTCCTTCTTCATCGTGGTTGCGCCGCTAACTGACAACTCGGAACGCATCTTCGCCACTGACTTGTCGCCGAAACCGTTGACGTTCTTAAGGTCATCGACGCTCTTGAAAGAACCGTTCTTGTTGCGGTAGTCAATGATCGCCTGAGCCTTGACCGGGCCGATGCCCTTGACCGCATCCAGCTCGTCCTTGGTTGCAGTGTTCAGATTGACCGCCGCGAACACCATGCTGGTGAACGCAAAAAATATTGCCAGAACCCACAGAATCTTCTTCATGCATTTCTCCTTCGTAAGTGAACGACACATGCCGCCATATAAAAACGTCGCAGCGGGTATTAGGTTGACTTCTTCAGCAAATGATTCACGTAACGACCAGTGCCCTGCTCCACATTAAGGAATGGCTCAACATAGCCTGCCTCGCGCAACGCACCGATATCGGCCTGGGTGAAACTCTGGTATTTGCCGCGTAGCGCATCCGGGAACGGGATGTAGCGAATAAGTTGTTGCTGGTGCATCTGCTCCAGTGTCAGCGCACCTTCACCTTTGGAAGCACGCAGCGCATTGACTGTGGCCACCGCCACATCGTTGAAGCTTTGCGCATTGCCGGTTCCCAGATTGAAGATGCCGGATTTATTGGGATGGTCGAGGAAGTGCATATTGACCTTGGCCACGTCTTCCACCGAGACGAAGTCGCGCAACTGTCCGCCGTTGATATAGCCGTCGCAGCCTTCGAACAGTTTGACGTAGCCGTCGGCGCGGTATTGGTTGAAGAAGTGGAAGGCCACCGATGCCATGCGTCCCTTATGCTGCTCGCGCTGTCCATACACGTTGAAATAACGGAAACCGACGATCTGCGCGGTACGGTTCGCCCAGCGACGGCGCACCACCTGGTCGAACAGGAACTTTGAATAGGCATAGACGTTGAGCGGAGATTCATACTCGCGGCTCTCCTTGAACACACCGCCGCCGCCATAGACCGAAGCCGATGAAGCGTACAGGAAGGGCACTTCCTCGTTCTGGCAGTGGTTCAGGATCTCCAGCGAGTAGCGATAATTGTTCTCCATCATGTAATGGCCGTCGGTCTCCATGGTGTCGGAGCACGCGCCCTCATGAAACACCGCATTGAGGATGCCGTCGAAGGAACCGTCCTGTAGCAGTCCGACAAAGTCTTCCTTGTCGATATAGTCTGCGATCTCGCAATCGGTAAGATTCTTGAACTTGTCGGCATTCCTAAGATTGTCGACGGCAATGATGTTGGTCTCGCCGCGATCATTGAGTGCCTTGACCAGGTTGGAACCGATGAATCCTGCTGCTCCAGTAACGACGTAATACATATTATTTCCCCATATCCTCAAGTATCTCTTCGCGCGACACCACTGCCGTGCCCAGTTTGCCCACCACCACGCCCGCGGCACGGTTCGCGGTGCGCACCGCATCACCCATATCCGCACCGCTCGCCAGCATCACTGCCAGCGTGGCGATGACAGTATCGCCCGCACCGCTGACATCGAACACCTCGCGCGCCAGCGTCGGCTCATGCAATACGCCCTGTTCGCGAAACAGCGACATACCCTCTTCGCTGCGCGTGACCAGCAGGGCATCCAGTTTCAATTCGGTGCGCAGCTTCTGCGCTTTCGCATTCAGTTCAGCCTCGCTCTTCCAGCTGCCCGCCACATCCCGAAACTCGCTGCGGTTTGGGGTAAGCAGGGTCGCGCCCTGATAACGCGCATAGTCATCTCCCTTGGGATCAACCAACACCGGTTTGCCTGCCGCCCGTGCGGCCTGGATCATCTCGGCAATATGCGCCAGACCGCCCTTGCCGTAGTCGGACAGCACTACCACGTCGGCCAGTGGCAACTTGGCATGGAAATCCGCCAGCTTGGCATTCAGCACTTCGTGGCTGGGTGGTGTTTCGAAGTCGATGCGCAACAATTGCTGGTGGCGCGCGATGGCGCGCAGTTTGACGATGGTGGATATGCTGTCGTCGCGGTGCAGCATGGCATCCACTCCGCCCTGTTCCGTCAGAAGCCGCTGCAGGCAATCGCCCGCCTCGTCCGCACCGACCACCGACAGCAGGGTACAACGCGCCCCCAGGGATGCGATGTTGCGCGCCACGTTGGCCGCTCCCCCGGGACGTTCTTCAACTTTGCTGACTTTCAGCACAGGCACCGGTGCCTCGGGCGAGATGCGAGTCACATCACCGAACCAGTACCGGTCCAGCATCACATCGCCCACGACCAGAACCCGTGCTTTTTCAAATGATGGCAGCTTCACGCCATATCTCCCGTCTCTTTCAAAATGTCGTGCAGCGCCTGCAACGGATCGGCAGCCTGGGTGATCGGCCGCCCGATGACCAGATAACTGGAACCCGCATCCAGCGCATCGCGCGGCGTCATGATGCGCGACTGGTCGTTGGCCGCCGAATTCGCCGGGCGGATGCCGGGTGTGACCAGACAAAATTCCTTGCCAAATTGCTGTCGCAAGAGAGGCGCTTCCAGTGCGGAACACACCACACCGTCCAACCCGCTGTCGTGTGCCAATCCTGCCAGCAACTGCACCATCTGCGCCGGACTGGCATTGATGCCGACACCATGCAGGTCTTCCTGCGCCATGCTGGTCAGCACGGTAACAGCGATAAGTTTGGGGCGGCTCTGGATGCCGGCCAGCGCTTCCCGCGCGGCATCCATCATGCGTTTCCCGCCCATCGCGTGCACGTTCACCATCCACACACCCAGCGCCGCCGCGGTTTTGCAGGCCTGCGCCGTGGTGTTGGGGATGTCGTGGAACTTGAGGTCGAGAAAAACTTCGAAGCCGCGCATCTGCAACTGTTCCACCAACTGGGGACCGGCGGAGGTGAACAGCTCCTTGCCAACTTTGAGACGGCATAGCGCGGGGTCCAGTCGTTGCGCCAGAACCAACGCCGGCGCAGCCAGCGAGAAATCAAGAGCGACGATGATTTTTGGATCTTTCATATTGCCACTCCATTTTCTTCACTCCGCTTCGGTGAATAGCTTTCCCAGCTGTGACATGCCGGGCAGTGCCAATAGAATTGGCGCGCCTTGAACCCGCAATGTTTGCAGCGATACATCGCCAGTCCGCGGGTTCGCTTGAAGATCAGATCCTTCACCAATTCCAGATCGGCGCGACGCTCACCGGCAATATCCAGCAAACGTGCTTCCAGCAATTTATCCAGCCCCAATAGCGTCGGATTGCGTTTCAGCTCGTTGCGCACCATGAGATAGGCTGCTTCAGCGCCATCGCGCTGCACCAGCACGCCAAACAGGATATTCATCAGGTCGAGTGACGGATATTTCTCAAGCCAGGATTGCAATAGAGTCACACAGGCATTCTCATCACCGATCTGCCTGTAAGCCTTCAACAGATGTTCCGCCACGAGCGGGAGATACTGCGCATCCTGCTGTTCGACGTGCTTCCATATTTCAATGGCGCGCTGCGCGCGTCCTGCCGCCAATTCGATATCGCCCAGCATGGCGCTGGCACGCACGCTGTTCGGGTTGGCATTCAGCGCCTGCTCAAGATGAACCACCGCAGCCTCGGTCTGTCTTGCGACCAACTCGCTCGCAGCCAATTCACAGAAGTAGAAGGCCGCTTCCTTTCCGTGCGGCTTTCCTGTCAGCTCACTCAGTCTATTGCTTATGTCGATGGACTTCAGCCAGTCCTTTTCTTTCTGGTATATCTCAAGCAAAAAATCCAGGGATTCTTTTTCGTAGGACGTGCCGTGCAAGCCTTGGAACGCCGCTTCAGCACGATCCAGAATGCCCGCTTTCAGATAATCCTGTGCCAGCTCAAACAGTGCTTGCTGCTTTTTGTCCTCGTCAAGATCTGCACGCTCGACCAGATTCAAATGCATGCGTATGGCTCTATCCACCTCACCGCGGCGGCGGAAAAGGCTGCCCAGCGCAAAGTGCAATTCGATCGTTTGCGGGTCGACTTTGACGACTTCGATAAAAGCTTCAATGGCCTGATCCTGCTGCTCGTTGAGCAGAAAGTTCAGCCCCTCGAAATACGAACGCGGCAAGGCGCTTGATTCGGTTACCAGTTCTTTAATGTCGATGCGCGCCGCCAGCCAGCCCAAGCCAAAAAAGAGCGGAAAAACCAGCAGCATCCAGGGTTCGAAATCCATCAGTTGACTATCTCGGAAGGTTGGCTGGAAAAACGCTGAGTATCGATTTCGGACAGTTTGTTTTTAAGTTGAAGCTCGCGTTTGACGGCGGAAAGTTCGCGGCGTTGGCTGAACAACGAAGCCAGCACGGCCAGAAGTCCGATCGCCACGCCCAGTGTGAAAAAACAAAGGAGCACGACAACCAGTGAAGTCTGCCATTCATATCCGAAGAAGTAGCGCAGCACGACGGGTTGGTCATTCTTGACCGCGAAGCCCAGCAACAGCAGGAACAGCACGGCTCGCAGTGTCCAGATCAGGTATCGCATGGTGGCTTATATCGCTTGAAAATCGGTGTGGAACGATAGCATGAAAGGATAAAAAATTGGCGGCACATCTTGCGACACGCCGCCAATCGGGTTACTTCTGAACTACATCAGGCTTGGGGATAATCGACCCGTTCCCGCAGTTCTTTGCCAGCTTTAAAGTGTGGAACATACTTGGCTGGCACCTGAACCTTGTCGCCGGACTTGGGGTTGCGCCCCAGGCGCGGCGGACGATAGTTCAGGGCAAAACTGCCGAAGCCACGGATCTCGATACGGCCGCCGCGCGACAAAGTCGCCGACATGCTGTCCAGGATCACCTTCACAGCCAACTCGGCGTCTTTGCCGAGCAACTGTGTGTAACGGTCCGCAAGCTTCGCAATCAGATCAGAACGGGTCATCGCTTCTCCTTACTGAGAATCAGCCTTGCTGGAATCCAGCTTTGCCTTGAGCAACGCGCCCAGATTGGTCGTGCCGGCAGTGCTGGTGTTTTCTGCTGCGAACTTCTGCATCGCTGCAGCTGTGTCGGCCTTGTCCATCGCCTTGATCGACAGGTTGATACCGCGGTTCTTGCGGTCCACGTTGATGATGACGGCCTTGACGGTATCGCCTTCTTTCAGGTGATTGCGGATATCTTCCACGCGGTCGGCGGAGACTTCGGATGCCTTGAGGTAAGCCTCGACATCGCCGTCCAGACCGATCACTGCGCCCTTCGCGTCCAGAGACTTGACGACGCCGGTAACGATCGCGCCCTTGTCATGGCCGGTAACGTAGCCGCCGAAAGGATCACCTTCCAGTTGCTTCACGCCCAGGGAGATGCGCTCGCGCTCAACGTCGATGGCCAGAACCAGTGCTTCCAGTTCGTCGCCCTTCTTATAGTTGCGCACGGCTTCTTCACCGGCAACAGACCAGGACAGGTCGGACAGGTGCACCAAACCGTCGATGCCGCCTTCCAGACCGATGAACACGCCGAAGTCGGTGATGGACTTGATCGCGCCCTTAACTTTGTCGCCCTTCTTGTGGTTGAGCGCGAAGTCGTCCCAAGGATTGGACTTGCACTGCTTCATACCCAGAGAGATACGGCGGCGAGCTTCGTCAATCTCGAGGATCATGACTTCAACTTCGTCGCCCAAAGCAACAACCTTGGAAGGATGTACGTTCTTGTTGGTCCAGTCCATTTCGGAAACGTGTACCAGACCTTCGATACCTTGCTCGATCTCAACGAAAGAACCGTAGTCGGTCAGGTTGGTCACCTTGCCGAACAGGCGTGTGCCTTGCGGGTAGCGACGTGCCAGACCATTCCACGGATCGTCGCCCATTTGCTTGATACCCAGGGAAACGCGATTCTTCTCCTGGTCGAACTTGAGGATCTTGGCTTCGACTTCGTCGCCAACGGTCAGAACTTCGGACGGGTGCTTCACGCGACGCCATGCCAAGTCGGTGATGTGCAGCAGGCCGTCGATACCGCCCAGGTCAACGAATGCACCGTAGTCGGTGATGTTCTTGACGATACCCTTGACGATTGCGCCTTCCTTCAGATTTTCCAGCAGAGACTCGCGATCAGCACCTTGCGACGCTTCCAGCACAGCGCGGCGGGAAACCACCACGTTGTTGCGCTTGCGATCCAGCTTGATAACCTTCAATTCCATCGTCTTGTTTTCGTATGGTGTGGTGTCCTTGACCGGACGTGTATCCACCAGCGAACCGGGCAGGAATGCGCGGATGCCGTTCACCATGGCAGTCAGACCGCCCTTGACCTTGCCGCTGACATAACCTTCAACGATACGACCTTCTTCCATTGCCTGTTCCAGATCGATCCAGGCTGCGAGGCGCTTGGCCTTTTCACGCGACAAGCGCGTTTCGCCGTAGCCGTTTTCCAGGGATTCGATGGCAACGGTAACGAAATCACCGGCCTTAACTTCGATAGCACCCGATGCGTCTTTGAATTCTTCAACGGGAATAAAACTTTCGGACTTCAATCCGGCATTAACCACAACGACGTTTTGTTCTACGCGAACAACTTGGGCGGTGATCAATTCTCCTGCGCGCATTTCTTTGCGGCTCAGGCTCTCTTCAAACAGGGAGGCAAAACTTTCCATATCAGCTACTGCGTTCATATTGGTATACCTTGAGGACAATCCCGTGATAAGCGGGGGTTAGTTAATCAACCCAAACAGAAAGGCTCTATTTGGACTCCAACGCACGGTAGCGGCTAAGCACTTCCTGAACAGCCTGCTCGATATTCAGAGTGGTCGTATCCAGCAAGCTCGCACCTTGCGCCTGTTGCAGTGGGGCCACGCTGCGCTGTGTATCTCGCTCGTCGCGCGCCTGTATATCCTGCAAAAGGGCGGCGATATTAGCACTCATCCCTTTCTGTTTCAACTGCTTATACCTGCGTTCGGCACGTGCCTCTGCGCTGGCGGTCAGGAATATCTTCAAAACCGAGTCTGGGAACACGACCGATGCCATGTCACGCCCGTCCGCCACCAGCCCAGGCGCCCGCCGGAAAGCCCGCTGTTTATCCAGCAAAGCCGCACGCACCAAGGGCAAAGCGGCTATTTTGGAGGCTGCCGAGCCGGCTTCCTCGGTACGCAATTCGTCGCCTACCTTGGACCCGTCCAGCCAAATATCCTCACCTTCGAAGCGGATATCGACCTCTCCGGCCAGATTAGCCAATTTAAGCTCCTCATTCAGAGCGATGCCGCGCTTTTGAGCGGCCAGAGCCAAAAGACGGTAAAGAGCACCGCTGTCCAGATAATGCATGCCCAGCGCAGTCGCCACACGTTGTGCGACTGTTCCCTTGCCTGAAGCCGATGGACCATCGATAGCAATGACGGGGGCTGATTCTGTAACCTGTTCAAACATATTGAAATAATCCGGAAAAGTTTTGGCTACGCACTTCGGGTCGTTGATGCGCACACCTGCGCCGCCGAAAGCGGCCAGCGAGAAGCACATCGCCATGCGGTGGTCGTCATAGGTGTCGATGGCTGCATGTTTGATCTGTGCAGGCGGCGTGATACGAATGTAATCCGCCCCCTCTTCCACCGTCGCACCCACCTTGCGCAACTCGGTCGCCATCGCCGCAATACGGTCGGTTTCCTTCACGCGCCAGCTGGCGATATTGCGCAGCGTGGTGGTTCCGTCGACGAACAAGGCCGCCACGGCCAGCGTCATCGCGGCATCGGGGATGTGGTTGCAGTCGAGGTCGATGGCCTTAAGTCTGCCGGACGCTCGCGCCTCGATCCAATTGTCCCCCATGGTGATGGCCGCACCCATCTTTTCCAGTGCTTCGGCAAAGCGCACATCGCCCTGAACGCTGGTCTTTCCTACGCCTTCGACACGTACAGGCCCGCCGCCGATCGCACCGGCAGCCAGAAAATACGAGGCGGACGAAGCATCGCCTTCCACATATATTGTGCCAGGTGACTTATAGGAAGCTGGCATCACTACCGGATGCTGCCAATCATCGCCCAATACATCACCACCAAACCGCCGCATCATTTCATAGGTGATCTTGATATAGGGCTTGGAGATCAGCTCGCCCACCACCTCAATGTTTATCTGACGCCCCAACAAGGGCAACGCCATCAGCAGGCCGGTAAGAAATTGGCTGGACACATCTCCGCGCACCCGAACCGTATCGCCAGCCAATTTGGCGGGCGCTATCAGCAAGGGCGGAAATCCTTCGTTGCCCAGATACTTTATATCCGCCCCCAATTGGCGCAAAGCATCCACCAGATCGCCAATCGGCCGCTCGTGCATGCGCGGCACGCCGGACAATTCGTAACTTCCGCCGGACAAAGCCAAAGCAGCCGTCAGCGGACGGAAGGCTGTGCCTGCATTGCCGAGGAACAGCTTGGCCTGTTTAATCGGGAAATTGCCGCCACAGCCGGTCACGCGGTACGCGTTGTCGCCCAGCGACTCCACCTTCACACCCAGCGTGCGCAACGCATCCAGCATGCGATCGGTGTCGTCGGAATGTAGCAGATCGCGCACTTCAGTCGTACCCTGTGCCAGCGCCGCCAGCAGCAGCACGCGATTGGAGATGCTCTTGGAGCCCGGCAGACGCACGGTACCGTGCGCGGACATCAAGGGAGGGAGTTCAAGAAATTCGTGCTGAGTCATGCTTTAAGGGAGTGGTTATTGTTGCGTCCAGGCGCTGCGCACTTCGCGCGCCAGACTGAAGATCTCTTCCAACTTGGCGGCATCGCTGTTTTCCAGCGCCTGATAGACGACGTAAAGCTCGTCCGCGTAGCGTTTCACTTCCTTCAGCAAGGCTTCGCGATTGGCGAGACTGATGTCGCGCCACATCTCGGGCGAGCTGGCGGCGATGCGGGTGAAGTCGCGGAAGCCGCTGGCGGCAAAGGACAGCAACTGGTCGCGGTTGTCGCGTTGCGCCAGATCGTGCACCAGCGCAAACGACAGCAGGTGCGGCAAATGGCTCACGGCGGCGAATACTTCGTCGTGCTGCTGCGCGGTCAGCTCGCTTACATTCGCACCGCACTCTTCCCACGCATGCCGCACACGGGCTACAGACTCTTTCGAGTTCTCCGGCAGCGGCGTAAGCACGACACGCCTCCCCTGATACAACTCTGCCAGTGCCGCCGCGGCGCCACTTTTCTCGGTGCCCGCGATGGGATGGGCGGGAATGAACTGCGCGATCTTGCTCCCAAGCGTGGCACGCGCCGCGGCAACAACATCACCTTTAGTGCTGCCGCCGTCAGTCACCAGCGTGTTCGGTCCGAGATGCGGCGCGATACGCGCAAATATCTCGGTCATCTGCGCCACGGGAGTGGCGATCAATACAAGATCGGCATCGCATACTTCGCGCACCACGTCGCTGCCGATGCGGTCCAGGATACCGAGCTGTCTTGCTTGCTCCAGGTTGGTTGCGCTGCGGCCGAAGCCGACCACTTCGGCAACTGCCAGTTCGCGGCGCAAAGCCAGCGCGAACGACCCGCCGATCAGTCCGACGCCGAAAATGACGACTTTTTGAAAAGCGGGTTGCATGTCTTACAACTTCCGACCGATCGCGCCGGCGATCGCACCCATCGAAACCATGAGTTTCTTCAATTCGTCCGGCGTGAGCGCCTGATCCGCATCGCACCATGCATCGCACGGGCTGGGATGCATCTCGACCAGCAGGCCGTCCGCCCCCGCGGCAATCGCCGCCAATGACAGCGACGGCACCATCCAGGCTTTGCCGCCAGCGTGGGAAGGATCGACGATCACCGGCAGGTGGGTCTCTTTCTTCAGCACCGCAATGGCGGTCACATCCAGCACGTTGCGGTAGGCGGTCTCAAAAGTACGGATGCCGCGCTCGCAGAAGATGATGTTGTGATTGCCGCCCGCCGCGATATATTCGGCGGACATCAGCCATTCGCTGATGGTCGCCGACATGCCGCGCTTGAGAATGACCGGCTTGTTGACCTTGCCCACGGCTTTGAGCAGATCGAAGTTCTGCATGTTGCGCGTACCGATCTGGATCGCATCGACATCGTATTCCATGAAGGTGTCCAGTTGGCGTGCGTCCATCAGTTCGGTAACGATGGGGAGCTTGTATTTCTCGGCCGCCTTGCGGAACATGACCAAGCCTTCCACACCGTGGCCCTGAAAAGCGTAGGGACTGGTGCGCGGCTTGAACGCGCCGCCGCGCATCAGGCGACAACCGGCCTCATGCGTGAATTTGGCCGACAAATCCATCTGATCCTGTGTCTCCACCGAGCAGGGGCCGCCGATAATCTGGATCTGATTGCCGCCTACCGGAACGCCGCCGATCTCGACGATGGTGTTCTGCTTGTGCGACTCGCGCGACACGATCTTGTACTGTTTGGCGATATGCATCGCCGATTCCACGCCCGGCAACGAGGTGAACATCTCCGCTTCCAGCTTGCGTTCGTCGCCGATGGCGCCGATGACGGTGCGCTCCACACCGCGCGAGATATTCACCTTCAGTCCGGCTCCCTCGATCTTTTTTACCACCGCGTTGATTTGCGCGTCGGTGATCTCATTGCCCATTACGATGATCATTTGCTGTCTCCATTAACCTGTTCATTGATGCACTTTTCCAGTGCGGACAAAAATTTTGCATTCTCGCTTTCCAGACCGATGCTCACGCGCAACCAGTCCGGCATATCGTAGTTGGCAATCGGGCGCACGATCAGGCCCAACTCCAATAAGCGCCGGTACATCGCTGTCGCGTTGGCGATACGGAAGGCCACGAAGTTGCCGAACGAGGGGATATATTCCAACCCCAGCTTGGTCAGCCCTTCGGTGATTTGCAGCATGCCGCGCCGATTCAGCTCAAATGTCTTCTTGACGAAAGACGTGTCGCGCAATGCCGCGACTGCCGCCGCCTGTGCGATGCTGTTCACATTGAAGGGCTGGCGCACCCGATTTATCATGTCCGTCACCTGCTCATGCGCCATCGCATAGCCGACGCGCAAACCGGCCAAGCCGTAGGCCTTGGAAAAGGTACGCGAGATGATCAGGTTCGGAAATTCCTTCAGCCAGCTCACGCTGTCGTAGCGTTTGTCTTCCGGCAGATATTCGTTGTACGCCTCGTCCAGCACGATCAGCACGTCGGAGGGCACCGATGCGATAAACGCCTCCAGCGCGTCCGGCGCCACCCACGTGCCCGTCGGATTGTTGGGATTGGCAACGAAGACGATTCGAGTCGCGGGCGTGATCGCTGCGCGCATCGCCGCAAGGTCGTGGCCATACTCGCTGGCGGGAACCTCGACGCCGGTAGCGCCCCGCGCCTGGATTGCCAGCGGATAGACGGCGAAGGCATGGCGCGAATAGACCGCCCGGTCGCCGGGCCGCAG
>JAYTUW010000094.1:0-46883 GCA_043744345.1 Sideroxydans sp.
CCGTAACTGGACACTCAGTTGCCAGCGCCAATTCAAAGAAGGGCGGCATTTTGCTGATTTCACCCCCCCGTGTCAATTGCTGCATGCCGATACTTTGAGCTCACTGTCGGGAAAACCCTTCTGAATGACGCTCAAGCGCTCCGCCGTGGGTGAATCAACCCCTTTTATGGCAAAAACAGTGAATTTGAGCCTGCTCTTGCGCTCCCCCAACTGGGCCGAACGCACATCCTGGGCCTGCAGGGTCTCAAGATATTTCTGCGCGGCCGCTTCGGTCTTGAAGACTCCGAGTGAGATGGCGTTCAGCCACTTGCCTTTCTCTTGCACCACGAAATAGTCCTGCACCCCGCGCTCTTTCAGTTGCGCGATCTTCTTTTCCACCGCTGTGCGTCGTTTCAACGGGGGGATATATACCCAGTAACCGTGATCCTGTTCCAGCATGCGCTGAGTCAACCTGTCACCCAGTTTCAATTCGGCCAGTTCCTGCTGCGCGCGAGCCAGATCGGCGCCGGAGAATTCCCCCCATTCCGCGCAGGACAGTTTGGGGGTTGCGCTGACTGCCGCGGTTGGCGTTGCCGCAGGAACCGGCACGGGCGCGCTGACAACCGGAGCGGAAACAGGGGGCAATACCGAAATCATGCCGGGAGACACACCGGATGCCGGAGCCACCGCAGAGGCGGGGAGAGCATCCAATAGTTTAATCTTGTCCGGGTTCAGGGCGGCCTGTTCCACCCCGGCTTCCTTATCCACCGTCAACGCGGCGCCCCAATGCATCCATCCGAACAGGGCCAGATTGGCCAGCAACAACATCCCGACTATCCACTTCAACATGCTTTCGATTCTCCGATGATCTGTAACCCGGTCAATACAAGATTATCCATACGCTCCGACGGCAAATCGAGATGCGGCTGCACCACGTCAGCCGCCCCGCCTCCAAGCAGACAGCGCACTGTTGCGCCGCCCGCCTCCAGCAACCCGTACTGATGCCGTATCGCCCCCAGCGTCGCGCGCAACATCCCGCTATGGATGGCATCTGCCGTGTTGCGCGGGAAATCCCGCAATTCGCCCTGCTCTTCCATTAGCTGGGCCGTATTCGTGGCCAGACTGTGCTGCATCAGGCTCACGCCGGGCAGAATCAAGCCCCCCAGGAACTCGCCCCGGGCCGACAGCGCATCAACCGTGGTTGCCGTCCCGCAGTTGACCACCAGGCAGGCTTCTCCAAACTGGTTCCATGCCGCAATCAGCGCCGCCCAGCGGTCACTTCCCAGACGTTCCGGTCTCTCGTAACCGTTGCGCACACCGCATTGTCCGACACTTGCCGTCACGAATTCCAGCGGACGCTTCCATCCGGCGCAGACTGCGCTCAGTCGCTGAGCCATTGCCTCGCCCGCGACATTGGACACCATTATCCGTGAAGGCGCGGGCAAAACGCAGAGTGCGTGCTGCAAGGCCAGCCACTCGGTATTGCCCACCACGCCCTGATGCACCCATGCACCCTGCTGTACCAGCGCCCATTTGCAACGGCTGTTTCCCACATCCAGTAGCAACACTTATGCGCTCCTCAAGCTGACTTCGCCCGCATTGAAAACCTGTTCGCCCTGCGCGGTCGCCAGACGCAATGCACCTTCTTCCGTCACCCCCAGAACCATTCCGGCGATGTGCGAGCCGTCCGGCAGCAACATTTTCACCGGCAGTTGGCGGAACACATGATGCCTCTCCCACTCCGCGCGCAGCCGCGCAAACCCGCCCGCCGAAAACTCCTGCAATACCGCCGCCAGATGTTTCAATGATACCGCAAGCACTTGGTTGCGTTCGGGCACGGCCATCCCGGACGATGAGAGGTCGCTCACTTTCTGGTCGATGCGCTCGCGCATCTCTTCCGGAACGTTCAGGTTCAGACCGATACCGATCACCACCGCGCTGGGGCCGAGCATATCGCCCTGCGCCTCCAGTAGAATGCCCGCCAGCTTGCCGCCGTTCAGCAATACATCGTTCGGCCATTTGAGCCCGGCACCCGGGATACCCAGCTCTTCCAGAGCCCGCATCATGGCGACACCCACCGTCAGGCTCAATCCGGACAGCGCTGCCAATCCGCTCTCGAAACGCCACAACAGGGAAAAGGTCAGTGCATCTCCTAGGCCGGAATGCCATGTTCTGCCCAGGCGTCCGCGCCCCGCGGTCTGCCACTCCACGGCAAGCACGCTGCCGCTGGCGGCCCCCTGTGTCGCGCGCTGCAGCAGCACTGCGTTGCTGGAGGCGGCATGGTCCAGTATGCCGATATGCAATACGTCGCGTGCCGCGCCCAGCCCGGAGCGGATCCGGTCGGCATCCAGCCATTGCACCGGGCGCGCCAGGCGATAGCCGCGGCCACGCACGCTGTAAAGCGTCAGCCCGTAACCGGCCACCTCCTGCAGTGCATTGTTCACCGTGGCGCGTGTCACACCGAATTCGCGTGCCAGCACCTCGCCGGAATGGAACTCCCCGTCCGCCAACTTGCGCAGCAGGCCAAAGGTCAGCGGTCGGGGCGCATCCGCCGCGCTCATTGCGGGGTATCGCTATGGGAAACCGGCTTGCCGTGACCCAGAAATTGCAAAATCTCCTCGCGGCGTTTCAGGGTGTCCTGATACCCCAGGTCGATGAGGGCGTTGCAATAATGCTTGTCGAACAGCAGATAACTCACCAGATTGGCACCGCTACGACGCATCACACCGGCCATACGCAACAGGATACGGATGGTCCAGGGCAGTCGTTCGAGATGCCGCTCGGCCACGTGCTCCAGGGGACGGGAAGGCGTGATGACCAGCACGTCGATATGGCGCATGTCCGTGGCCTGCCGCAATTCTTCGGGAATCAGGCTGACCGTCTTGTTCATGCGCTGCAGGCGCTCCAGATCAACCTCCAGACCGTCGATGAAGATACTGTCCAGTGCGTGCCCGGCGATTTGCGCGAGTGTCGGATAGGCATCCATGCGGTTGCGCCGGGCCGCTTCATCATCAGAATGCCAGGTGCCCATCAGCATCACCTTGTCGGCACCCAGATGCAGCGCGGAACTGATGGGAGCGATCTGGCGCACCGATCCGTCACCGAAATACTCGCGGTGGATATGCACTGCCGGAAACAAAAAGGGGATGGCGGATGACGCCAGCAAGTGGTCGATGCCGATCTGGGTCTCCATGCCGAGTCGCCGCGCGCGCTTCCACGGCAGTATCCCCGGTGCGCCCTGATAGAAGGTGACCGAATGTCCGGAACCATAGCCCGAGGCAGTGATGCTCAGGGCATGCAAAGCGCCGGTGTCGATGTTCTCCTGGATCTTTTCGCAGGGTAACGCCCGCTCCAGAAATGTCCTGAGCGGCGAATTGTCCAGCAACGATATCCGGGTCATGCGATTGATGCCGAACAAACTCAGCACCAATCCCGCAATCCAACGCCAGGTATTCCTGGCCACCCCGAGCACGTCGGAACGGTAGATATCGCTCACATTGGCGTTGACCCAGATGCCCAGCAGATATTTGACACCCTTGCGGAACTGGCGCGCATTGACTGCCAGCGTCGCCGCATTCAGCGCCCCCGCGGATGTCCCGCAGATGACCTGGAAAGGGTTGCCCGCCCGGCGCGGCAGGAATTCGGCGATCGCCTTGAGCACGCCGACCTGATAGGCCGCGCGTGCACCGCCGCCGGTAAGGATGAGTCCGATCTTGGGTGGGGTGGGGCTCATCGTCGTCTCAAGCCTTATGCCTCATCCGGCTCCGCGTGTACCGCCTCCAGCGCATCTTTCAGCGTCTCCTCGGGCAACTCGTTCAGCATCTCCGACAGCAACTCGGCGGCTTCCACCGCGTTGGGCTGCAGTTTGCTGGCATCCGCATTCGCCACCAGCACGGCCGCCGCGCCGACCACCTTGAGCATGCGCGACCGCTCGTTTATCAGCATCTCGATTTCCCGGCTGAGCAGTTCCACTTCTTGCTTGTTCATTGTTTCTCCCTAGTGTTTTTTCACGCCGGCAACCGCCAGCGCGCTCATATTTACAATGCGCCTCACCGTCGCGGTGGAGGTGAGGATGTGTACCGACTTGTTTGCCCCCAGCAGGATGGAGCCGATGGTGATCCCCTCCCCCGCCGTGATCTTGAGCAGATTGTAGGCGATGTTGGCCGCATCCAGATTCGGCATGATCAGCAGGTTCGCTTCGCCCTTGAAGCGGGAAGCCGGAAATGCCTGCAGCCGCAGACTTTCCGACAAGGCCGCGTCGCCGTGCATCTCGCCTTCCACCTCCAGATCCGGTGCCAGATTTTCCAGCAACTCGCGCGCCTGCGCCATCTTGAGCGCGGAAGCGTCCTTGTGGCTGCCGAAGTTGGAATGCGACAACAACGCCACCTTGGGGAACAGACCGAAACGTTTCACCTCTTCCGCCGCCAGCAAAGTCATCGCCGCGATCTGCTCGGAGGTCGGGTCCAGATTCACATGCGTGTCGCAGATGAACACGGTGCGGTGGGGCAACATCAGGATATTCATCGCCGCATACACGTTCGCACCGGGATGCTGGCCGATGACTTCGTTGATATAGCGCAGGTGGCTCAGCGGCTGCGACACGGTGCCGCACAGCATGGCATCGGCGGCATCCATGCGCACCAGCATGGCGGCGATGAGGGTGTTGCGACGGCGCATCTCGCGCTTGGCTACGTCCGGTGTCACGCCGTGGCGCTGCATCAACCTGTGGTATTCGGCGCAATACTCGCGGTAGCGCTTATCGTGCTCCGGATTCACCAGTTCAAAATGTTCGCCTGCGCGAATGCGCAAGCCCAGCTTGGCGATGCGCTTCTCGATCACAGCCGGACGTCCGACCAGGATCGGATGGCCGATGCCCTCGTCCACCACGATCTGCGCCGCGTGCAACACGCGTTCGTCTTCGCCCTCGGCATACACCACTCGCTTTGGATTCTTCTTGGCGATGTTGAACACCGGCTTCATCAGCATGTTGGAGTGGTAGATGAACTGCGACAGCTGTTCGAGGTAAGCCGCCATGTCGGTGATGGGGCGCTCTGCCACACCGCTGGACATTGCCGCCTGGGCGACGGCGGGGGCAATGCGCGTGATCAGGCGCGGATCGAACGGCTTGGGAATCAGATGCTCGGGGCCGAAAGAGAGGTTCTCTTCGCCGTACACCGAGGCCACCTCGTCCGACTGTTCGGCTTCGGCCAGTTCGGCGATGGCGTAGACCGCCGCCTTCTTCATGGCCTCGTTGATGGTGGAAGCGCCGACGTCAAGCGCGCCCCTGAAAATGTAGGGAAAACACAGGGCATTGTTGACCTGATTCGGGTAATCGGAGCGGCCGGTGGCCATGATGGCGTCCGGCCGCACGGCCTTCACCTCTTCCGGCATGATCTCGGGTGTCGGGTTGGCCAACGCGAAGATTAACGGCTTGTTCGCCATCTTCTTGACCATTTCGGGCTTGAGCACGCCGCCCGCAGACAGGCCCAGAAAAGCATCCGCCCCGGCGATGACTTCGCCCAGGGTGCGGGCGGAAGTGGCCACGGCATAGCGCGCCTTGTTGTCATCCATCTCCTCGGTGCGGCCTTTGTAGACCACGCCCTTGATGTCGGTGACGATGATGTTGTCCATGCGCACGCCTAGCGCGACCAGCATGTCCAGGCAGGCGAGCGCGGCGGCACCGGCGCCGCTGGCGACCAGCTTGATGTCCTCGATCTTTTTTCCGACGACTTTGAGGCCGTTCAGCAACGCGGCGCCGACGATGATGGAGGTGCCGTGCTGGTCGTCATGGAACACCGGGATACGCATGCGCTCGCGCAGTTTGCTTTCGATATAGAAGCATTCCGGCGCTTTGATGTCTTCGAGGTTGATACCGCCGAAGGTGGGTTCGAGGGAGGCGATGATGTCGACGAGTTTGTCGGGATCGCGCTCGGATATCTCGAGGTCGAAGACGTCGATGCCGGCGAATTTCTTGAACAGGACGCCCTTGCCTTCCATCACCGGCTTGGCCGCCAGCGGCCCGATGTTGCCCAGCCCGAGTACCGCGGTGCCGTTGGTGATGACCGCCACCAGATTGCCGCGCGCGGTCATGTTGCGCACTTCGGCGGGGTTCTCGACGATGAGTTCGCATGCCGCAGCCACGCCGGGCGAATAGGCCAGTGCGAGATCGCGCTGGGTGATCATGGGTTTGGTGGCGTTGACCGATATCTTGCCGGCCGGTGATTGGCGGTGGTACTGAAGTGCGGCTTCGCGCAATTGCTTGTCCATGTTTTTTTTATTTGAATGAATTGGCCGCCAATTATAGCGCAGCAGTGCGCGCCACTGCGTGAAGGATGCCGGATCCATATTGTTGTTTCGAATTGGATGAGACTGAATTTGTTAGAATACCGCCCCCGAAACTTTATGATAATCGTAGAACCATGAATCCAATCACGCTGACTGGTGGTGAACACGCCGTGCTGCTGATTCACGGACTGCAAAGCAGTCCTGCCGAGCTCCTGCCACTGGCTAAACGCCTGCAGCAGGCCGGATATACAGTGCATCTGCCACACATCGCAGGTTACGGCTTCGAGCACGGCAATACCCCGCGTTCGGTCACGCATTGGCAGGATTGGCACGCCAAGGCGCTGGAAGAGTTTCGGGTATTGAAACGCCAGCATAAGACAGTAGCAATGGGAGGATTATGCATAGGCGGCACTTTGTCGCTCAGTATCGCCGCCGAACTTGGAGACGAGGTCGCCGCACTGACGCTGCTCTCCACCACGCTGTGGTATGACGGCTGGGCCATGCCCTGGTATCGTTGTTTCCGCTACCTTGGTTATGTGTGGCCCATCCGCTATTGGTACACCTACAAGGAACGCGAACCCTTTGGCCTGAAGAACGCGCAATTGCGTCGCTGGGTCGCACGCGAAATGGCGCACAAAGATTCATCCATGGTTGGCGCCAGCCGCCTGAATCTGCCCGCTATCCAGGAAGCGGAACGCATGATTGCATCGGTAAAGAAATCGCTGCCGCACGTTAACGCACCGGCTATCATCTTCCACGCCGTGGAAGATGAGGTTGCCTCGCCGCGCAGCGCACACCATATCGCCAGGCATATTGGCTCCAGTACCGTTGAAACCGTAATGCTGCACAACAGTTACCACATGATCACTGTGGACAATGATCGGGAACAGGTCGCAAGGGACACCCTGCGTTTCCTGGACAAACGCGCCTCCGGCAAGGACCAGCCTGCACCATGAAGCTGATATAATGTACTTTCGAAAACCAACTTCGCGTTCCGCAAATCATGAGCTCCCTTAAAACAATACAGGATATGATGGTCAAACATTTTGACCTCAAGTTGGAAGACCTGGCGCCCGAGGCAACCTTGGAAAGCTTGGGGCTGGATTCGTTGTCGGTGGCGGAATTCACTTTTCTCATTGAAGATGAGCTAAAGATCAGCTTCCCGAACGAGCGCATTGAACTCAAGACGCTGCAGGATGTGGTCAACCTGGTGGACAAGTACGTCGCCGAACAAAAAGTCATTACCAAGTAAGATCCCATGACTAGGCGCGTTGTCATCACCGGACTCGGCGTCATCTCCCCCGTTGGGAATGGTCCTGCGGAATTCTTCAGCAACTTGGTGGCCGGTCATTCCGGCATCAAACGACTGCAAACAGACTTCATCGAACAACTCTCGATCCGCATCGGCGCGCCGGTTGAGGGCTTCGATCCGGCTGCCCACTTCAGCAAGATACAGCTCAGCGGTATCGAACGCTTCAGCCAGCTCGCCCTGGTTGCCGCAGAGCAGGCGGTACAGGATGCACATCTCGAACTTGATGACACAGAACAATTGCGCACTGGTGTCTGCATGGGTTCCTGTTTGGGCGGCGCAAGTACTCTGGAAGATGGCTATATAGAAACCCTGCTGCATAAACCTCCGCGCGTCAAACCGCTGAGCGTGCTGCTCAGCATGAACAATGCCGCCGCCTCGCATATCTCGATCAAATATCATCTCCAGGGCGCGAACATGACCTACGCCACCGCCTGTTCATCATCGGCCATTGCCATCGGCGAAGCCTATCGCCAGATCAAACACGGTTATGCTGATGTGATGCTGGCCGGCGGTTCGGAAGCGATGCTTACGCTTGGCGCGATGAAAGCGTGGGAAGCATTACGCACTCTGGCACAGGAAGATCCGCATGATGCAGGTGCGTCGTGCAAGCCGTTCTCAAAGAATCGCAACGGATTGGTGCTCGGTGAAGGCGCCGCTGTGCTGGTGCTGGAAGATGCGGATCGCGCAATGAAACGCGGGGCGCATATCTATGCCGAACTGGTCGGTTATGATTGTTCGTCCGATTCCAGCCACATCACCAAGCCGGATTCTGCCGGACAAACGCGCACCATGAACAATGCTTTGCGCGAGGCGCAGTTGCAACCGCAAGATATCCACTACATCAATGCCCACGGTACAGCCACACTGGCGGGTGACATTGAAGAGACCAAGGCTATCAAACAAGTGTTCGGCTCGCATGCAGCCAAAGTTCCGGTGAGCTCCACCAAATCCATGCATGGTCACCTGATGGGGGCAACGGGCGCGGTTGAGTTCATGGCTGCAGTGTTGGCGTTACAGAACCAGGCCATTCCACCCACCATCAACCTGCACGAACCCGATCCGGATTGCGACCTGGACTATGTGCCCAACCAAGGCCGCAGCAACGTCAGACTCGACGCGGTGATGTCCAACTCCTTCGCTTTCGGCGGCAGCAATGCAGTGCTGATCGCGAAAAGATTCAAAGCCTGAAGCTCTTAGTTCAGTCCAACCAGAATTTTTTCCAGGCGCTTCACCGACACGATCACCGGCGTCTTCAGCTCCTGCGCATACAGCGACACGCGCAACTCCTGCATCATCCAGCCGAAATCTTCCAGCCGCGCATCCGCCTCGCCCTGTTGCGCGGACAACCGGCGTTGCCATTGCTGCAGCAGGGGATTCAGTTGCACCATGTTCTGCGCATCGCGCGCCGGATTGGCGCGCAGCTTTTCCAGCCGCACGTTGATCGCTTTCAGGTAGCGCGGCATGTGCTGCATTCTTTCGTAGGGCGTGCGCGCAACCCACTCTTTGCCCAGCATCCATTCGCACTGATTGCGAATGTCCTGCGTCACCTGACCTTGCGCTTTGAAGGCAGGCAAAGCCTTTTGCAACACATGGTATTCGGCCAGCACCGCCCCAGCCAGCCGCGCGATCTCCTGCGCCACCAGATTCAGGCGCGCCTTCGCATCCTTGCAGCGCGTGGCAAATTCCTTCTCGGATTCCGGCAAGGGATCGTTCAGGCAGCAGCGGTCAAACGTCACCGCAATGATCTGACGTTGCAGATCCTGCTGCGAGCCGAACGGCAGGAATTGCATCGCCATCGCTTGTAGCCCCGGCAGGTTCTTTTCCAGATACTTCACCTGCTCCTTCAAAGCAAGCTGGAACAGGCGGCGCAGGCCGAGACGGTGTGCGGCTTGCGCGACGTCCTGCGTGTCGAAACTCTGCAACGCGACCGCTTCGCCCGCATCCACAAGCGCGTTGAACACGGTCACCGTCTGTCCGGCGCGCGGCTCCGTGCTAGTCGGTTTGAAATCGCCGAAATCCCAGGCGGTGTATTTCTGCGCGTTGGGGAGAGGGGGTTCCCTCACCCCAACCCTCTCCCGGGGGGAGAGGGAGCCAGGACGGCGGGACGCATCAAGCCCCTCTCCCCTGGGGAGATAACCAGCGACTTGCCCGCTTGCGGGCTTAGTCGAATGGCTAGTAGTTCTACCAGGGGTTGGGGTGAGGGAATCCCCCTGTTGCTTCACCACCCACTCCCCGCGCAAAGCAGCAAAGTTGCGCGACATCCCAAGCTGCCGCCCATGCTCGTCCACCACACGAAAATTCATCTGCAGGTGCGGCGGCAATTGCTCCAGCCGGAATGCATCCGGCGGCACGTCGAGCTGCTTCTGCTCGCGGATGTAACGTGCCAGCACCTGCAACAACGGCGTATCAGAAGGTTTGACGGCCAGACAGAATGTCGCCGCGAATTCCGGCACCGGCACGCAATGCCTGCGCAATTTCTGCGGCAGCGACTTCACCAGTTGCGCGATCTTATCGGCCAGCACACCCGGCACCAGATATTCGCAACGCGCCGCCGACACCTGGTTCAGCAAGGCTTGCGGCACGGTCAGCGTCACCCCGTCATCGTTCTTGCCCGGCGCAAAGTTGTAGGCCAGCGCGTAGCTAACGTTGTTCATCAACATCTGCGGCGGAAAATGTTCGGCGGTGATGCCGGCCGCCTCATGCCGCATCAAATCGTTTTTCTTCAGGAACAGCAGCTTGGGCTGCTCGCGTTCCGCCTCCTTGCGCCAATGCTCGAACGCCGCGGCGTTATGGATACCGACCGGGATGCGTTCGTCGTAGAAAGCAAAGATCAACTCGTCGTCCACCAGCACATCGGGGCGGCGCGCCTTGTGTTCCAGCGCCTCGATATCGGCGATGAGTTTCTGGTTGTGCCCAAAGAACGGTGCCTGCGTGTTGAACTCGCCGTTCACCAGCGCTTCGCGAATGAATACTTCGCGCGCTTCTTCGGGGTTCATCGGCCCGTAGTGCACGCGTTTCTTGGGATTGATGAGCAAGCCATACAAAGTGCTGCGCTCCCACGCCGCCACCTGCCCCGCCTTCTTTTCCCAGTGCGGCTCGAAGTAGCTGCGCTTGATCAGGTGCGCGCCGACTTCCTCCAGCCATTCCGGCTCGATGCGCGCCACGCAGCGCGCGAACAGCTTGGTCGTCTCGACGATCTCCGCCGCGACCACCCACTTGGTGCCTTTCTTCGCCAGCACCGAATTCGAGGCGATGAAGAACTTGATCTCGCGCGGACCGAGGTAATAGGGTTCGCGATCCACGCCCTTGCAGCCGATGTTACCGAGCAGGCCGGTCAGCAGGGCTTTGTGAATTTGTTCGTAGGTGGCGGGGGTTTGGGTTGGGTGTGTATTGGACGAGGGTTCCCCCACCCCAACCCTCCCCCGGGGGGAGAGGGAGTTAGCGCGGCGGGGTGCTGGTTTTAGCCCCTCTCCCACCGGGGGAGGGGTTGGGGTTGGGGAACCCTCTGAAACCCCCTCGCCAAACAACCCCATCTCACTCACCTGCGCATGCAACTGCTGATGCAATTCATGCCATTCGCGCAAGCGCAACGGCGACAAAAACTTCTCGCGGCATTCGTTTGCCCACAGCCTGTTGGTCTTCTTATGCTTCACCGCCTCCTGGAACCATGCCCACAACTTGATATAGGCAAGGAAATCCGAACGCTCGTCGTTGAAGCGCTGGTGCGCCGCATCCGCCGCCTCGCGCCTTTCGGAAGGGCGGTCGCGCGGGTCTTGCAAGGCCAGCGCACTGGCGATGATGAGAATCTCGTTCAGACAGTGATACTGCCGCCCCGCCAGCAGCAGCCGCGCGATCTTGGGATCGAGCGGCAGCTTGGCCAGCTCATGACCCAACGGCGTCAACTGGCGCTTGTCGTCGATGGCATCCAGTTCCTGCAGCAACTGATACCCATCGGCAATCGCGCGCGAACCCGGCGGCTCGATGAACGGAAATTCTTCCACCTCACCCAACCCCAGCGCGCTCATGCGCAGGATGACCGTCGCCAGCGACACGCGGAAAATTTCGGCATCGGTAAACTCGGGGCGTTGCAGGAAATCCGCCTCTTCGTAAAGGCGAATACACACCCCGCTCATCACACGACCGCAGCGACCGGCACGCTGGTTGGCCGCGGCGCGTGCAATATTCTCGATACGCAACTGCTCCACCTTCTGCCGCACGCTGTAGCGGTTGATGCGCGCCAAGCCGCTGTCGATCACGTAACCGATGTTGGGCACGGTGAGCGAAGTCTCCGCCACGTTGGTGGCCAGCACCACGCGGCGCATGCCGGAAGCGGGCTTGAACACCTTGTCCTGTTCTGCAATGGACAAGCGCGAGAACAGCGGCAGGATTTCGATACCCTTGTGCTGGTGCTTGCGCAAAGCCTCGGCGGTGTCGCGTATCTCGCGCTCGCCGGGCAGGAACACCAGCACGTCGCCTTTCAGCCCGCCGATGGAAAGCTCGTCCAGCGCGCTACAGATCGCCTGCGGCACGTCTTGTGTATCGCCTTCCTCGTTCTGCTGCGGCGGGCGGTAGCGTATTTCGACCGGGTAGGTGCGGCCGGTGACCTGGATGATGGGGGCTGACTGTGGCATTGCGGATTGAACTTCGCGGTTAGAAAGACTAACTCCGGCACTCCGCAACTCTTGCTCCCTCTCCCCCCGGGAGAGGGCTGGGGTGAGGGAATCCTCTACAACCGCAGCACCACCCCCAAAATGCTTCGCAAACCTCTCCGCATCCAGCGTCGCCGAAGTAATGATGACCTTCAGGTCCGGCCTGCGCGGCAGCAATCGGCGCAGGTAGCCCAACAGAAAGTCGATATTCAACGAACGCTCGTGCGCCTCGTCGATGATGATGGTGTCGTAATTTTTCAGCAGCGGGTCATGGTGGATTTCAGCCAGCAGGATGCCGTCGGTCATCAGTTTGACGCAGGTGTCTGGCGACACCTTGTCGTTGAAGCGCACCTTGTAGCCGACCAGGCCGCCGAGTTCGGATTTCAATTCGTGCGCGATGCGCGCCGCCACCGAGCGTGCCGCCACCCGGCGCGGCTGGGTGTGGCCGATAACCCCCAGCACGCCGCGCCCCAGACTCAGGCATATCTTGGGCAGCTGTGTGGTCTTGCCCGAACCGGTCTCGCCGCACACGATAATGACTTGATGTTTTTCGATCGCCTGCGCCAGCTCCTCGCGCCGCGCGACTACCGGAAGGTCGGCCGGGTATTCGATTTCGGAAAGTTGCTGGATGCGCGCGAGGCGGCGCTGGGCGATTGCGGATAACACTGGATTCATGGCGCGCGATTTTACCCGCTGCGGATTCTGCCCGCACAAAAAGAAGCCGCCCCGGCCTATTCGGCCTTGGAGATCCGGAAAGTCACCCTGCCCTCGGTGTTCTCGCTCAACTCCAGACGGTAGCCGGATTGGGCAGCCCAGCGGGCGACCTGATACAGGCCGATACCCATGCCGAATTCTGAGGTGACGATGGTATTCATCAACTGATGGGCGACGCCCGCCGGAATGGCGCTGCCGCTGTCGCTGATACTCAGGCTGAAAGGCTCGCTCACCAGGTTGACCGTGACCGTGATGCTGGGCTCACGCATGCGCTTGTTGCCTGCATTGTCGATGAGATTGTCCGCCACGCAGTCGAACAAGGCGATAGGAACAGGCTGGTTCCCGATATTGTCCGGGCTGCTCCACTCGATATGCTGGTGCTGGTGACGCTGACGCAAGCCGGACCACCAAATTGCCAACGGCAGTTCAGCCGTGTCTTCCCGAGCTTGTGGTGTCTTGAGTTTGGCCAGGATAAGTTCGATGCGCTGCGTGAGTACCGGCAGTTGCCGCTGCAGAACCGGCTGTGCCCGATCCGGTTGCTCGCGCGCGATCGAAGTCAGGGCGATCAGCGACTGCAGCATGTTCTTGAGGTCATGGGTCAGGCGCGCGCCCGTCTCATAGATCGTCTGCAGGCGCGTGATCTCGCGCAGATTTTGCTCACGCCGCTTGGCCTGGTAGAAATGTCCCAGCAACCTGGATAGAAGCCGCACATGCAGCAACACGGTAGGCGACACCGAACGGTGGCTGAACAGGGTAAGAGTCAGATCCTGATCCGTCATCTCGATGCGGTGCTGGGTGGCGGTGCCCAACGTCCCGTGCCCGCGGTCGGACACCCAGGTCAGGCCCGATATCCACGGCATCTCCACCAGATACTCGTTGGCTCGCGCCAAAAAAGTCTCGGGGTCATTCTCCCGTTGCGCCGCTTCGGACAGCCGCTGCAACCATATCTCCAGCGGTGTGCCGATGGACAGGAGGTAGCGCGAGAACAGTATCTGGAAGCCGGAGAAACCCTGGCGCGGATTCCACAGTCCGCCCAGCGTCAACAGAATGAAGGCGATGATGAACAGGGTACGCACCAGCGCATCCAGATAGCCGATTTGCCCCAGCGTCATGAATGCCAGACTTCCCAACAGCAGCAGGGTCAACAGGGCGAACAACAGGATGATGTAGATGAAATCCAGCGCCTGTTCGCTTTTCGATTGCTCGGGTTCGACGGGAATAAACGCCATGACCAGCAACAGCACCGGCAAGCCGTAAGCCATGATGGTGTCGATCACCTCGCCCAGCGTGGGCAGTCCGAACAGGCGCGGTGCGACTTCCAGCAGCAGGATTGCCAGCAAATAGGCCATGACCAGCAGGTAATACAGGCGTTGCCAGCGTGCGTAGAACGAGAACACCCGCCCGCCCACCAGTGCGAACAGCACGCTCTCCCAGAACGCCAGCATCCACCAGTTGAGCCAGAACAGGGCGCTCAAGCTCATCGCAATAATAAACAGTGCGCCGCTCAGCCGCAGCTTGCTGTCCCCGCGCCACAGCGGCTGCCACAGCAGGAACAACCCCAGGTGCACCAGCAACAGCGGGCGCATCAAAATGCTCCCCGTTCCCGACCAGAGTGCCACATGCAACGCCACCAGCATGAAGAACGAAAGCCAGCGGCTGGATTGCATCATTCTGTTGAAAGCAAATGTCATTATTTCGTCAACTTTGTCAGAACTACGTCTAAACTGGCATCAGTTTAACCCAGTTGACTCACGTTGCCCCCACTTTATATATTGATTAACAACAATAAATCCGACCAATTCATTGGGGCTCCTGAATCCGGACAGTACCGGCTTGCACCCCGCAATTAAAGAGCCGCTTCTGTAGTTATAAGGAAGCGCGACTCGGCCACCACAAACTGCGGAAGCCGCTGAAAAGACACACGGCCCTCGATGTACGCAACATGCGCCCCTTGGCCTGTATGACCGCAGCGCTGCTCACCCGGCAAAGACCTCTTGCAAGGCCTGTATTTTTCAGGAGAAAAAGCAGTGACAAGGCCGGGGATGTTTGATAACTTATGACAACTTTCTGGTTGCCGTGGGCAGTTACCTTGCCGCTTCGCCGGATTGTGCATGACCGGACCAGGTAAAATTGGACAACTCCGGGAAGGGCGGCTTGCATTTGGCACGGGTATTGCTGTAGTCTGGCACTCAAGCATTGTTTTGCATACAGAAACTATAAGAACTATTTTTGGAGACCCAAGCAATGAAACGCAACCAATCCGGCTTCACCCTTATCGAAATCGCCATCGTACTGGTGATTATCGGACTGCTTCTCGGCGGCGTGCTTAAAGGTCAGGAGCTGATCAACAGCGCCAAGGTGAAGAATCTGGCGACGGACTTCAGGAATATTCCGGTTTACGTTTACGGCTATCAGGACAAGTACCGTGCGCTACCGGGCGATGACGCCATGGCAGCCAGCCACGTTGGCGCATCGGCAGTGGCTGCAACTGGTGGTACGCTGGGAAATGGCGTGATTGAAGGTACCTGGAATGCCTCTGCCGTGACTGAAACTCACGCGTTCTGGCAACAAGTGCGTATGGCCGGCATCACTGCCGGGCCCGTAGATGATCCGACAGACGTCAATCTGCACCCGCGAAATGCGGTGGGCGGCCTGCTCGGGATTACCAACGCCAGCGCCGCCGACGTGCCAATCAAAAACATGACCGGCACCTTCATCGTCTGCTCTGACGGCATTGCCGGCAAGTTCGCCAAACAGTTGGACATCACGCTGGATGACGGCAATACTGAAACTGGTGCCATGCGTGTCACCGATTCGGGAACAGCAAAAGGTGGAACTGCCAAGAAAAATAGCGAAATTGTCGACGACACCACCTATCTGGTCTGCCAAGGTTTCTAATACTCCGGCGTGACATCTCAAAGCCCGCTGCGTGCAGCGGGCTTTTTTCTTGCCGTGATTCCTGGTCTTGCGATTGATCAGCGCGTGAAATTTAAGGTGTGCGGTAATACCCGACGCTTTGTTCTTGCTGATTGGCGAGTTTCACGCGGCGTGTTCCCAGGGAGGTCGAAGAACTCAACCCGCCCGCAATTTCTTGGCTCCTACCCCTTGCGCAGCCTTTTCTCCGCCGCCTCCAGTGTCACCGTCTGCCCCAGCATCACCAGCACATCGCCCGCGCGCAACACCATGTCGCCCGAGGGTTGGCTGCCTTCGACATTGTGGCGGCGCACCGCGTTGACTTCGATGTTGAGTTCGCCCAGCTTGATCTCCTTTAGCCGTTTGCCGATGGCGGCATCGCCCACATTCAGCATCACGTTCTGAAAGCGCGGCTGCAGGCTTTCGGTGGATTCCCCCACCGCTTCCGCTTCGGGTGCGGTGCGGAAGTATCCGCTGAACATGCTGTAGCGTTTGGCGCGCGTTTCCTGGATCTGCCGGATGACGCGACTGAGCGGCACGCCGGAGAGCAGCAGCGCCTGCGAGGCCAGCATGACGCTGCCTTCGGTGACTTCGGCCACCACTTCGGCCGCGCCCGCCTGCTTCAGCGCGGCGATATGCGTGTCGTCGGCGGTGCGCACCACCACGGGCAGATCGGGGCGCGATGCCTTCACGTGATGCAATATCTTGAGTGCGGAGTGCTTGTCGTCGTAGGTGATGACCAGCGCCTTCGCGCGCATCAGACCGGCCGCTTTCAGCACTTCGTGCTTGCCCGCATCGCCGTACACCACCCTCTCTCCGGCAGTGGACGCTTCGTGCACGCGGCGCGAATCGAGGTCGAGCGCGATGAAACTGATGCCCTCCTCGGTCAGGAATTTTGCCAGCGCCTGGCCGCTGCGCCCGTAGCCGCAGACGATGATGTGCTGCTTGCTCGTCATGCTGCTCACGGCGATCTGGTGCATCAGCATGGCGCGGTTCATCCATTCTTCCGGCGACAGGCGGCGCACGATGGCCTCGGCATGCTGGATCAGGAACGGGGCGATGAGCATGGAGATAAGCATGGCCGCCAGCACGTTCTGCATCACATCGGCTGGCAGCAATTGCACTTCCCCGGCCAGTGTCAGCAGCACGAAACCGAATTCGCCCGCCTGCGCCAGCCCCAGACCGGTGCGCAACGCCGTTCCCCATTCGCCCGCGAAGGCGCGCGCCAGCACGGCCACCACGGCCGCCTTGAACGGGATCAGGATGAGCAACAGCAACAATATCCAGTTCCAGCCGACGATCACCGCTTGCAGGTCCAGCATCATGCCGATGGTGACAAAGAACAGGCCCAGCAGCACATCGCGAAACGGCTTGATGTCTTCTTCCACTTGGTAGCGGTATTCGGTCTCGGAGATGAGCATGCCCGCGACGAAGGCGCCCAGCGCCAGAGACAGACCGGAAAGTTCGGTGAGCCAGGCCATGCCGAGGGTGAACAGCAACACGTTAAGCATGAACAGTTCGGAAGATTTCTGCCCGGCGACCACATGGAACCACGGGCGCAGCAGACGCTGCCCGAAGGTCAGCAGCGCCGCCAGCAGAACGGCGGCCTTGAACATGGCGATGGCGATGGTGGTACCGAGTTCGGCCCCGCTCTCGCCCAGTGCGGGGATGACGATGATGAGCGGCACCACGGCCAGATCCTGAAACAGCAGCACGCCCATGATCTTCTGGCCGTGCGGCGTGTTCAGTTCGGCGCGTTCGACCAGCATTTTGCTGACGATGGCGGTGGATGACATGGCCAGTATGCCGCCCAATGCCAGACCCGCGCGCCAATCCAGGTGGAAGAACAGTGACGACAGCATCACCAGCACCACGGTGGCGGCTACTTGTGCCGTGCCGAGTCCGAACACCAGGCGTTGCATGGCGCGCAAACGCGCCAGGCTGAATTCGAGGCCGATGCTGAACATCAGGAACACCACGCCGAACTCGGCGAGGTGGCGCGTCTCGGGCGCATCGGGAATCCAGCGCAATGCATGCGGCCCGATCAGGATACCCACCAGCAGGTAGCCCAGCATCGCGGGCAGCCGCAGGATGCGGAACAGCACCACCACGCCGACCGCGACGGCGAGCAGAATGAGGATGAGATGGAGTGCGCTATTCATGCCCCCGATGATGCCACAATTTCAAAAAAACTCCGCCCCCAAACGGCACTGTTATAATCCGGGCATGGATAAAACACACTCTCCCGTGCCGCATGCACTCGACCTCGCGCGTCAGGTCATTACCATCGAAGCCGATGCTGTCCGGGCGCTCACCCAGCGTATCGACGACAACTTTTTGAAAGCGCTGAACCTCATCCTCGCGTGCAAGGGCAGGGTCATCGTGAGCGGCATGGGCAAGTCCGGACACATCGCGCGCAAGATCGCGGCGACCATGTCCAGCACCGGCACCCCCGCGTATTTTGTGCACCCGGGCGAAGCCAGCCACGGCGATCTCGGCATGGTCACTGCGCACGATGTGTTCATCGCAATCTCTTATTCCGGTGAAAGCGACGAGTTGTTGACCATCGTCCCCGCCGTCAAGCGCCAGGGCGCCCATCTCATCAGCCTGACCGGAAACCCCGCTTCCAGCCTGGCACTGGCTGCGGACGCGCATCTCGACGGCTCGGTGGCGCAGGAGGCCTGCCCGATGGGCCTTGCCCCCACTGCCAGCACCACCGCCGCACTCGCGTTGGGCGATGCGCTGGCCGTTGCGCTGCTTGATGCAAAAGGATTCGGCGAGGAGGATTTCGCGCGCTCGCATCCCGGCGGCAGCCTGGGACGACGCCTGCTCACCCACGTGAGCGACGTCATGCACACCAACGCCAGCATCCCTTCCGTGCCCGGGGACGCGACGCTGGCCGACGCGGTGCTCGAGATCTCGCGCAAAGGCCTGGGCATGACCGCCATCGTGGACGCCAGCAAGCACCTGCTGGGCATCTACACCGACGGCGACCTGCGCCGCACGCTGGACAAAAAAGTCGACTTCAGCACCACCCCCGTCAACACCGTGATGACACGCAATCCGCGCAGCATCAGCGCGGATGCACTGGCTGTTGACGCGGTGCAACTGATGGAAAAATACAATATCAGCCAGTTGCCGGTAGTGGATGGCAACAAGAAGCTGGTCGGCGCGCTCAACATGCATGACCTCCTGAAGGCGAAGGTGATCTAAATGACGCTCACTGAAAGGATCAAACCGCTGCGCCTGGTGGCGTTCGATGTGGACGGCGTGCTCACCGACGGCGGGCTGTATCTTTCCGATTCGGGGGAGGAGTTCAAGCGCTTCAATTCGCTCGACGGGCACGGGCTGAAGATGCTCAAAGCCTCGGGCATCGAGTTGGCCATCATCACCGGCCGCACCTCGAAATGCGTGGCATTGCGCGCAAAGAACCTGGGCATTACCCGTCTGTATCAGGGCATTGAGGACAAGCTGGCGGCGATGCAGTCGCTGCTGTCCGACCTGAAACTGCCCCCCGAGGCGGCCGCTTTCATGGGGGATGACGTGGTCGACCTGCCGGTGATGACGCGGGTCGGGTTGGCGCTCAGCGTGCCCGCCGCCCCGCAGATTGTGCGCGACCACGCGCATTACGTCAGCCAGCGCGAAGCCGGGTTCGGTGCCGTGCGCGAAGTGTGTGAAATGATCATGGGCGCACAGGGCACGCTGGATACCCAACTCGCCCCCTACCTGAAAAAATGATCGCCGCACGCTTCAGCGAAAAGGTCCGCGCCTGGTTGCCGCTGCTGCCCCTGCTGCTGCTGCTGGCGGCGACCTGGTGGCTCAGCCAGCAAGTCCAGCCGCTGCCCCAGGTGCAGAGCCAGTTGCGGCACGATGTCGATTACGTGGTCGACAATTTCTCGGCCATCACGCTCAACCTGGAGGGGCAACCCCGCTTCACGCTTGCTGCGGAAAAACTCTGGCACTATCCGGACGACGACACCACCCACCTGCAGATGCCGCATATCACCAGCCTGTACCCGGATCGGCCTCCCACGCTCACCACGGCCCTCACGGGCAAGATCTCCAGCAAGGGTGACGATGTTTACCTCTACGACGAAGTGCGCGTGCTGCGTCCGGCCCTTGGCGGAATCGGCGAGCAGCGTTTCGCCACCGATTTTCTGCACGTCGTGCCCGACCGGGACTGGGCGGAAACCGATCAGGCGGTGGTCATGACCAACCCGAACAACACTCTCCGTGCCGTGGGCATGGAACTCGACAACAAGGCTCGCACGGCGAAACTGCTGTCGCGCGTCAGGGCGACCCATGAACCCGTCCGCCCGTAAAATCGCACTGTCAGGTTTGCTCTGCCTGGCCTGCGGAACGGCTTGCGCCGAGAATGCGGACCGCGACAAACCCCTCCATCTCGAGTCGGACCGTGTGCTGGTCGATGACGTGCGGCAGACAAGCGAGTTTGAAGGCAAGGTTGAGCTCAACCAGGGCACGATACACATCCAGGCCGATAAAATAGTGCTGACCCAGGACAAGCTGGGCAACAAGCACTGCACGGCCACCGGCAAACCCGCCAGTTTCAGGCAGAAACACGAGGGCACCGATGAATACATGGAAGGTTACGGCGAGCGTATCGAGTACGACACCCGCGCCGAGACCGTTGATTTCTTCGTCCAGGCGCGCGTCAAGCGCGAACAGGACGATGTGAAGGGTGACCACATCGCCTACAGCACCCGCACCGAGGTCTTCCAGGTGAGCGGCGACCCGAACAACAGCGACGATCCGGCCAAAGGCCGCGTACACGCGGTGATCCAGCCCAAGAGCTCCGCTCCGGCAAGCTCCGCCGCCCCAAAGGATGCGCCGCTTACCATCCAATCCAGCCCGACATTATCGAAACAAAAACCATGAGCCAACTCCGAACTGTCTCGCTTAAGAAACGCTATGGCGCCCGCACTGTGGTGCAGGATGTCTCGCTGTCCGTGAACAGCGGCGAAGTGGTCGGTCTGCTGGGCCCCAACGGCGCGGGCAAGACCACCAGTTTCTACATGATCGTCGGCCTGTGCGCGACCGACGGCGGCGAGATCTTCATCGACGACCAGGACATCACCCACCTGCCCATTCACCGCCGCGCCCGTCTGGGCCTGGCCTATCTGCCGCAGGAAGCTTCCATCTTCCGCCGCCTGACCGTGACCGAGAACATCAATGCGGTGCTGGAGTTGCAGGGTTACGCGCCCGCCGAGATGAGCTCGCGACTGGAAGCCCTGCTGAACGACCTGCACATCACGCATATTCGCGACAACCCGGCCATCAGCTTGTCCGGCGGCGAACGGCGGCGCGTGGAGATCGCCCGCGCACTGGCCACCGACCCGCGCTTCATCCTGCTGGACGAGCCGTTTGCCGGGGTTGACCCTATTGCCGTGCTGGATATCCAGAAGATCATCCGCTTCCTCAAGGAACGCGGCATCGGCGTGCTCATCACCGACCATAACGTGCGGGAAACATTGGGTATCTGCGACCGCGCCTACATCATCAATGCCGGCTCCGTGATGGCCGAGGGCAAGCCCGAGGAAATCATCTATAATGAGGGCGTGAGGAAAGTGTACCTGGGCGAGCACTTCAAGTTATAAGATAGAGCCGCCCCCCGCCAAAACCAGCAATGAAACATTCTCTCCAACTCAGGCAGTCCCAACAGCTGATGCTAACGCCCCAGTTGCAGCAAGCTATCAAGCTGCTGCAGCTCTCCACGTTAGAGATCAATCAGGAAACTGCGCGCCTTTTGGACGAGAATCCCTTCCTCGAACGCGAGGACGACACCACCAACCAGACCTACAGCGGCAACAGCAGCACCGACACACCCGCGCCCTCCAGCAGCACCGAAACCAGCAGTGCCCCGTCCGAAAGCGAGTCGCGCAAGGACGACGGCAACGAATGGCCGGAACCTTCTTTTTCATCCTCGCCATCCTCCAGCCCGGACGACGAGGATGACGGCTATTCAGAAGTCGCCGCCGAAAAGCCCAGCATGCGCGAGCACCTGCTGTGGGAATTGAACATGAGCCAGATGGACCCGCGCGACAAGAAGCTCGTCGGCCTGCTCATCGACGCGCTGGACGAGAACGCCTACCTGTCGCAGCCGCTGGAAGAGATCTTCGAGCTGCTGCCGCCGGAACTGGACGTCACACTGGACGATCTGGAGACCGCGCTGGTGCAGCTGCAATATCTGGATGCGCCCGGCATCGGCGCGCGCACCCTGAGCGAATGCCTGGCGCTGCAATTGCGCGCCATGCCCGAAGACATTCCCGGACGCGACTTGGCATTGGCGCTGGTGACACAACATCTGGACCTGCTGGCCGCGCGCGATTTCAACAAACTGAAGAAAGCCCTGCGCTGCGACGACGAGGCGCTGCGCACCGCACAAGACCTGATCGTGCACCTGCAACCCAAGCCGGGCTCGGCCTTCGAGCACCGCGCCGCCGACTATGTGGTGCCGGATGTGCTGGTGGAGCGCCACGGCGGCATCTGGCGCGCGCGCCTGAATCCGGAAGCGATGCCGCGCCTGCGTATCAATCAGGTGTACGCCAATATTCTGCAACAGCGCAACGAGAAGAACGCGCAGGAGATGGCCGGGCAACTGCAGGAAGCGCGCTGGTTCATCAAGAACCTGCAACAGCGCTTCGAGACCATCCTGCGCGTGTCGCAGGCCATCGTGGAACGCCAGCGCCAGTTCTTCGAACATGGCGACATCGCCATGCGTCCGCTGGTGCTGCGCGAGATCGCCGACCAGTTGGAGCTGCACGAATCCACCATTTCGCGCGTGACCACGCAGAAGTTCATGCTCACCCCGCGCGGCATCTACGAATTCAAGTATTTCTTCGGCAGCGGACTCGCCACCGAAGCGGGCGGTGCCTGTTCTTCCACCGCCATCCGCGCCCTTATCAAGCAGCTGGTCAGCGAGGAGGATGCAAAGCGTCCGCTCACCGACAGCCGCATGTCAGAAATCCTGGCACAGCAGGGCATTTTGGTCGCCCGCCGTACCGTGGCAAAATACCGCGAGGGAATGAACATCCTTCCGGTAAATCTTCGTAAATCACTCTAACCAAAGGAGCAGGCCATGAACCTCAACCTCACAGGACGTCACCTCGAAATCACCCCGGCCATCCGCGAGCACGTACTCAGCAAGCTGGACAAGGTCAAACGCCATTTCGACAACGTGATCGATATCAACGTGATCCTGTCCGTGGACAAGCTGGTGCAAAAGGCCGAAGCCAACGTCCATGTCTCCGGCAAAGCCATCTTCGCTGAGACCGCGGACAGCAACCTGTACGTGGCCATCGATGCGCTGGTCGATTCGCTGGATCGCCAGGTGCTGAAGCACAAGGAAAAAGGCACCGCGCGCCGCCATGACGAGACCGGCAAGCACAGCACGGCAGACTGAAATAATGCGGGGCAATCAGAAATGGTTGCCCCGTTTTTGTTATGGTGAAATGACATGAGCCTAATCAGCAAGATTCTGAGCCCCGAATGTGTATTGCTGGACAGTGAGTCAGCAAGCAAGAAGCGCGTATTCGAGCGCGTCGGGCTGCTGTTCGAGAACACGCTGCACATCGCGCGCAGCCAGGTGTTCGACAGCCTGTTCGCCCGGGAGAAACTGGGCTCCACCGGTCTGGGACAGGGCGTTGCCATCCCGCACGGCCGTGTAAAAGGCCTGCGCGATGCCGCCGCCGCCTTCATCAAGATGCAGAACCCCATCCCTTTTGATGCACCGGATGGTCTGCCGGTTAATTTCATTTTTGTGTTGCTCGTTCCGGAACGTGCAACCGATCTGCATCTGCAGCTGCTGGGCGAACTGGCACAGATGTTTTGCGACCCGTCGTTTCGCGACAAATTGCAGGCCACCGACGATCCGGTGGTGATCCATCAACTGTTTGCCGACTGGCAAGGATAATCACCATGGCCCAGGTCAACATCCAGCAACTCTTTGAAGACAAACAGGAGCGCCTGGGATTGACCTGGGTAGGCGGTGCCAAGGGTGCCGACCGGGTGTTGGAGAGCGAGGTCGTCAACGCATCGAACCTGGGCTTGATCGGACACTTGAATGTGATCCATCCGAACTGGGTGCAAGTATTGAGCAGCATCGAGCTGGACTATTTGCATGCGCTCTCCCCGTCCGAACTATCCACCACACTGACACAACTTGAGCAGAGCCACCCGCTGTGCCTGGTCGTGGCCGGCGCGACAGACATCCCCAAGGGGCTGCTGGATTTTGCCAACCGCACCCACACCCCGCTGTTCCGTTCGCCGTTCGGCAGCGTGCAGTTGATGTGGATGATCCGCCATTACATCGTCAAGGCGCTCGCCGATTCCACCACGCGCCACGGTGTGTTTCTGGACGCGCTGGGTGTGGGCGTGATGATCACCGGCGACAGCGGCGTGGGCAAGAGCGAACTTGCGCTTGAGCTCATCACGCGCGGTAGCGGCTTGGTGGCCGACGACGTCACCGAGCTGTACCGCATCTCCCCCGAGACGCTGGAAGGACGCTGCCCGGAATTGCTGCGCGACTATCTCGAAGTGCGCGGCTTGGGCATGCTCAACATCCGCACCATGTTCGGCGAGACGGCCGTGCGCCGCAAAAAAAGCCTCAAACTCATCGTGCACTTGTATCGTCCGCCGCACGACGACCTTTCCAAGCTGGACCGTTTGCCCACCTCGGGATTCGAGGACATCCTCGGCGTCAAGATCAAGAAGGTCGAACTGCCCGTGATGGCGGGACGCAACCTTGCGGTGCTGGTGGAAGCCGCCGCGCGCAATTTTGTTCTGCAGCAGCGCGGCATCGACACCATGCAGCAGTTCATCTCGCGCCAGGAACTGCTGATGCAAGAGGGGCAGTAGGCGTGCAACTCTTTTTGATCAGCGGCTTATCCGGCTCCGGCAAGAGCGTCGCCCTCAATGTGCTTGAAGACAGCGGCTACTATTGCGTAGACAACCTGCCTGCCGAGCTATTGCATGTGCTGACCAATAATCTCAAGTTGTCCGGCGTCAGCAAGGTCGCTGTCAGTGTCGATGTGCGCAGCGGAAACAGCGTGGTGCTGTTGCCGCAATTCATCGAAAAACTGAAGCAGCAGGATGTGGATGTGCATGTGCTGTTCCTGGATGCCAGGAGCGATACGCTGGTCAAGCGCTTTTCCGAAACGCGACGCCTGCATCCCCTGAGCGACGGCAAAAGGACATTGTTGGAGTGTGTGGCCTATGAACGCGAATTGCTGGACGAGATCGCCAACATCGGGCACCACATCGACACCAGCGAACTCAATGCCAATGCGCTGCGCGCCTGGATCAAACAGTTCATCACACTGGACCGCGCGCGCCTGACCCTGCTGTTTGAATCCTTCGGTTTCAAGAACGGCCTGCCGCTGGATGCGGACCTGGTTTACGATGTGCGCTGCCTGCCCAACCCACATTACGACCCGGTATTGCGCCCGCTTACAGGCCGTGACCGGCCGGTGATCGACTTTCTGGACGGCACCCCGCCGGTGCAGAAGATGTATTCCGACATCCGTGACTTCGTCGAGAACTGGCTGCCCAGTTTCGTCGCCGACAACCGCAGCTACCTCACCGTCGCCATCGGCTGTACGGGCGGACAACACCGCTCGGTCTATCTCGCCGAAAAACTCGCGCAGCATTTTAAATCGCAACAACAAGTGCTGTTGCGCCACCGCGAACTTCCACCCCAGGCTTGATCTTGTTTGCGCTGCGCCACATCAGATCCGGCGACTATCTCACGCTGTTGCTGGGCTGCCTTTGCACCGTCTGGTTGACTGTGACGCTGTGGTCCGGCGGCCCTGCCGACAAGGCGCTCATCCGCAGCGGAGGAAAGGTGTTCCTGGAAGTTCCCCTGTCGCGCGACCAGCAGATCGAAGTGCCCGGCCCGCTGGGAACCAGCATCATCACCATCGAGAAACGCCGCGCACGCATCACTTCCGACCCCAGTCCCAGACAATATTGCGTGCGCCAGGGCTGGATACAGCAGGCCGGGGAGATCGCGATCTGCCTGCCCAATGAGGTAAGCGTTGAACTGACCGGCGGAACGAAGAAATATGACAGTCTCAACTATTAGACTCGACACCTCTGCCGAGGACCATCACATCGCGCGCATGGCGGCGGTGGCACTCGGCCTGACTGTGCTGGAGAACGCCATTCCCTCGCCGCTGCCCGGTGTCAAACCCGGACTGGCCAACATCGTCACGCTCATCGTGCTGGCGCGTTACGGCTGGCGGGCGGCAATCTGGGTATCGTTGCTGCGCGTGCTGGCGGGCAGCCTGTTGTTCGGCAACTTTCTGGCACCGGGATTTTTCCTCAGCTTTACCGGTGCGCTGTTCAGCCTGGCCGCGCTCGCGCTCGGCATGCACCTGCCCGGGCGCTGGTTCGGCCCGGTCACACACAGCATCCTTGCCGCATTTGCGCATATCGCCGGGCAGATGGCCGTGGTCTATCTGTGGCTCATCCCGCATAGCGGCATCGCTTACCTCATCCCCATATTCGCCACCGCATCTCTGGTATTTGGGACGGTGAACGGACTGATCGCTGCGCAATTCATCGGCGAAGAAAAACCGCCTTCTGCGTAAGCCGAAGGCGGTCTGGAAGAAACTTGCGCTAAAGCCGGAAGCCCGCGATGGGCTGCGTCGTCAGTTGCCAGCGCGGTCGGCGTACCAGTTTTCCCCGCCGGCACCCACTGCGGCGTAATCGTACAGAGCTCCTGTCGCGACTGCATACAGCGGGGATACGGCAACCGGCGCACTCCCAGTCGTTACCGCCTTGGCTGCAACCCACACCATGCCCGTGGCGGGAACCGTGTATTCGCTATAGTAGATATTGCCGTCTGACGCCGCCGCCATGAACCTGCGTGTACCGTAGAACACGACCGAATTCAGGTTTGAAGTGGCGGGTATATTGCTGGTTGTGGCCTGCGAAGCCCATGTCAGACCGGTCAGACTGGTGATCACGGTGCCGCTCTCCCCCACTGCCGTGAACAGGGCGTATCCGGTCGTTGCGTCGTAACCGCCTACGGTCACACCTTTCAGGTTGGCTGTTGTTGCCGAAGCCGATGTCACATCGTTCCAGGTGACACCGTCGCTGCTCCACAAGACAGTGCCCGCCGCGCCGACCGCCACGAAACGATAGGCCGCATTGGTTGTGTCATAGCCATAGGTTACGCTATACAGATCTTTTTGGGCACCGGGTGCGAAGCTGAACGTGTGGTCAGCCCAGGTCGTCCCGTCGCTGCTGGTGATGATAGTGCCGCCCGCGCCAACCGCAACCAGAAAACCTGCTCCATTACCCGCCATCGCGTAGAGTGTCTTTCCGTTGGCAGCGCTGATCTGCCCTCCCGCCCAGGCGGCGGTAGAAGCGGGAGCATTCGAGATCACCACACCACCCGCCCCGATGGAGTAGAAGCTGGAACGGTACGCATCGTAATGGACTGCCTGGAAATCCGTCGCGGACACAGCTGCAGGAAGGTTAGCCGCCAGAGAGGTCCAGCCGATATAGCTGCTGCCCATCGCCCTGGCCGGTGTTGTCACCGAACTCACCGTTGCCACGGCCCCGGAATACAACGCCCCGCCCAGCCCGGCAGCAACAAATTTTGTTCCGGACGCACCATACGCCAGTCCGCGCAGATCAGCGGTGCCAGCAGTAACACCATAGGCGGGTTCCCAAAGCTGGCCCGCAATTGAGGGTGTAGCCTCGACAGCAGGAGAACCCGCCCCGCCCGGCCCGCCGCTCTGGCGGCTATTGATCGAGAAAGAATACAGCAAGCCGTTATACAAACCCCAGACCGACATCGGTGCGGTCGCATTGATCGTTGTTGTGCAGAGCGATATCTTTGAACAATTCGACGGCGTTACCCCCGCTCCGGCCGCTTTGAACAACCAATAGACGATTCCTGACGAGCTGTCCCAGGTAAGAACCACCCGGGTGTCCTTGGCCAGCGCTGCCACATTGGTCGGAGCCGGTGCAGAATTACCGCCACTGCCGATGCAGCCCAGCAAAAACATGGCGGCAACCGCCGCCAGGGAATATCCGAAATATCGTTTCATTCGCATTAACTCACTATAAGGGGCTGAATCAAAAGCCCGTGGTCAAACCCAATGGCGCATTTTAATTCATCGACGCCCCGACTGCCCAATTCTTTACAGGCACTTACCCGACAGGTACTGCCCCGCCAGAGGAAGAGACTAGCCGAACAAGCGCCAGTTCCATTACAGTGTCATTCAGGCGGAAAACCCGCCACGCGTACAAGGATTCCAAATGAAGACCATCTGCCTCGCCCTCACCGGTGCCTCCGGCCTGCCCTACGGCATACGCCTGCTCGAATGCCTGCTGCGCAGCGGACAGCGCGTGCATCTGGTGTATTCGCAAGCCGCGCAGATTGTTGCCAAACAGGAACTGGATTTCATCCTGCCCAGCCGCCCGCAGGACGCGGAACAATTCTTCACGGAACGTTTTGGCGTCTTCAGCGGCGAGCTCAAAGTGTTCGGCATCCAGGACTGGTATGCACCGATGGCCTCCGGCTCCAACCCCGGCGATGCGATGGTGGTTTGCCCGTGCACCATGGGCACACTGGGCAAGATCGCGGGCGGCATCAGCGATGACCTCATCTGCCGCGCGGCGGATGTGATGCTGAAAGAGAAACGGACTTTGATCTTGGTGCCGCGTGAGATGCCGTTCTCGGCGATCCACCTGGAGAACATGCTGAAGCTATCGCATGCGGGCGCGGTGATCATGCCGCCGAATCCGGGGTTCTATCATCATCCGCAGAGTGTGCAGGATATGGTGGATTTTGTGGTGGCGAGGGTGATGGATCATTTGGGGGTGGAGCAGACGTTGATGAAGAAGTGGGGCGAGTGATGGTTTTATCCCCTCTCCCTCTGGGAGAGGGTTAGGGTGAGGGAGCTCTCTTTAAATCCCATCTTTCTTTAAATCCCATCTTTCTTTAAAACCAACACCGTCGGGGGTAGCCCGACAGCTAGTCACTTTCTTTTGCTTCGCCAAAAAGAAAGTGACCGCGGATTCAACTACGAAGTGCAACGATGATAAACCGCGGCGGGGAGTAAGGTGAGGTAATCTGCCGAGCTTCTTGATCGCCAAATCGAGTTGCACGAGATGAACTACACACACCTTACTGAAGTAGAAAGATACCAGATTCAAGCATTGCTGGAAGCGGGTTTGACCTTGACGGCAATAGCCGATCAGATGGATCGTCACAAGAGCACGATCAGTCGCGAGATTGGGCGGAATCAGGGCGTTTACAGATATAGCGCCCGAGCCGCACAGATCAAGGCGCGCAAGCGCTGCGCGAATGACGGGAATGCTCGACAGATTACTCAGGATGTCTGGCATCAGGTGGACTGTCGCATACGGCAAGAATGGAGTCCGGAACAAATATCGGGCCGATTCAAACAAGATGGAATCGGTTTGGTAAGCCACGAAGCCATATACCGGCATGTATATCGCGACAAGCGCAGTGGAGGCCAGTTGCATTGCCACCTGCGCTGCCAGAAGAGTAAACGCCGCCGATATGGGGCGGGCTATGACCGGCGCGGTCGACTGCATGACAGGAGGTCCATTAGCGATGGACCATCCATTGTGGAACAGAGGCTGCGAATTGGTGACTGGGAAGGCGATACCGTGCTGGGCAAAAGAGGCATGAAAGCCATGGTCACTTTGGTTGATCGGGCCAGCCGCTATACCCTGATCGGGAAAGTGGAACGGCGTAGTGCACCAGCGGTACGCGACCTGATTATTCGGATGCTCCGGCCGTGGAAAGAAGTCAGCCACACCCTGACCTGCGACAACGGCAAAGAATTTGCAGCACACCGTTCGATTGCAGAACGCTTGAAGATAGATTGCTACTTTGCTGATCCCTATGCTTCCTGGCAACGGGGCACCAATGAACAGACAAACGGGTTGATACGTCAGTACGTGCCCAAGTCCACTAATTTGGATACAGTATCAGGCAAGGATATTGATCAGATAATGCACAGGCTAAATCATCGGCCCAGAAAGACGCTGAATTGGAGAACGCCTTTCGAGGTAATGATGCAGGCTTGTTACGGGGGTTGCACTTCGTAGTTGAATCCGCGGTTTCTTTTTCTTCGGCGAAGCAAGAAAAAGTGACTAGCTGTCGGGCTACCCCCGACGGTGTTGGTGTTGGTTTTTAAAGCAGAGGAAATAACAACAAGCCTTCCCCCACCCTAACCCTCCCCCGGAGGGAGAGGGGATAGAACCGACAACACCTTCCTCACCGGCGTCGGTATCGCCGCCCCCAACGCCTCCCCCACCTCCAGCCATACACCGCCAGGCTCGGTAGCATGCAACGGCTTGCGCGCCAGTTCGATCTTCAACGGCGTGATATGCAACTTGAAATGCGTGAAGGTATGCGTGAACTCTTCCATCCTTTCACCGCTCCTCGCCACCATCCCGCTGCGCAAGAACCAATCCCGCGCCGCAATCTCATTCTCGAACTGCGGCGGACACCACAATCCGCCCCAGATGCCGCTGCCGGGTCGCTTCTCCAGCAGAATGTCGTTGCCGTGCATGAGCAGCAGGAACACCGCACCGCGTTCCGGCACGGTTTTTTTCGGGCGCGGGGTGGGGAGTTCTGCGATACGGTCGGTCTGCAAAGCTATGCAGTCTCCCTGCACAGGACACAGCACGCACTTGGGCTTGCTGCGTGTACAAACAGTGGCCCCCATGTCCATCAGGGCCTGCGTGTAGGTTGCCACATCAACTTGCGGCAGCAGCGCTTCGGCCAGCTGCCACAACTTCTCTTCGGTCTTTTTTTCGCCCGCCCAGCCTGCAACCCCGCAATAGCGGGCCAGCACGCGCTTGACGTTGCCATCGAGTATCGCGCGGCGCTGGTGGAACGCCAGCGCGCAGACGGCGGCGGCTGTGGAGCGCCCTATGCCGGGGAGTTCAAGTATCTGCTCCAGCTGGTGCGGGAATTCGCCGTGAAATTTTTCGACAATGATCCGGGCGGCCTTGTGCAGGTTGCGACCGCGGGCGTAGTAGCCGAGGCCACTCCAGTGCGTGAGCACTTCATCTTCGCTGGCGGCGGCGAGTGCTTGCACAGCGGGGAAGGAGGCGATGAATCTCTGGTAATAGGGGATGACGGTGGCGACCTGCGTCTGTTGCAGCATGATCTCGGACAGCCACACACGATAGGCAACCTGCCCTTGCCAGGGCAGGTCATGTCGGCCGTGCGTGCGTTGCCAGGCAACGAGCCTATTTGCGAAGGACTGCATGAACGGTGTCAGCCGAATCGCGAACCGCTCACTTGAACAAACCTTTCAAGCCTTTTTTCAATTCGTCCTGTGCCTTGGCCTTGACGTCTTCTTTCGCTTTCTGGGTGACGGCCTGGGTTTTCTGTTTTGCCGCATCCGAGACCATGGAACCGAACTCGAGTTTGTAGTTCAGCGCGGTGAAGGGGCCGCTCAAACGCACGGGCACGGTTACCCCGCCCACATTGTCCTTGCCGCCCTGACCTTCCATCGTGCCTGCAACCGTGGCCTTGACCAGATAATCCAGACTGTCGGTGCCGAGGTTGATGTCGCCCTTGCCACCGACACGGATGAATGGCGATTTCAGGCTGAGGTCGTCGTTATGCGCCACGCCGTTGGTGATCTTGAAACTGGCTTTGAATTCGCTGAAATCGGTCTGCTCTGCCTTGTTTGCCGCCTGCGTCTTGTCACCGCCTTTGCCGAGTTCACGCACGCTCTTGGCCAGGTTGATCCCCTTCACTGCGCCGTCCGCCAAGGCAACCGACATCTTGCCGTTCAGTTTCTTTTTCAGCAGGCTGACCAGGTTGCCCTGTGTGGTGACATCCAGCGTGACATTGCCCTTGCCGTCGAGGAAATCCATCTGCATCGCATCATTCAGCAATTTGCCGACTTCGACTCCGGCGAGCGCGGCTTGGACCGCGAATTCCGGCTGGGTCTTGGCGGCGTTCACCGATATTTTGCTGTCCAGGCTGCCCTGGTAAAGTTTGGCCGAAAGCGGCGCGATGTTGACCAGGCCGTTCTTCGCTTTGACATCCACGCGCAACTGGGCGACCTTGACGTTGGCCGCCTTGAGCGAGCCGATGCGCACACTGCCTTCCACATTCAGCGTCTTGAGCGCCGACAAGTCGAATGGCTGCTCCGGCTCAGCGTTCTTGGCCTTGTCTTTTTCCTGGGGCTCGGCGGCCTTCTTGGGCAGGTAGGGATCGGCATCGAACTGGTCGATCTCCAGGTCATAGCGGATCATGGGCACATTGAAGTTGTTTACCGCCAATTTTGCCTTGAGCTGGCTTTGCAACAGCCCTCCGCTCAAATTGGTCTGGATGCTTTGCCTGCTGAGATCAGCCTGCACACTGCCTTTCAATTCGCTGCTGATGCTCTTGCCCGGCAACTTGTCGCCCGTCGCGTTGAGCGCCAGTTTTAGATCGGACAGGTTGAACTGTTGTGCTTCTATGCTGCCCGTGATGGGGGAAGTGAACTTGAGCTTGAAAGCCTGCTCAGGCTGCTTGAAGTCGACATCGAGTTGCATGCCGCTGACCTTGAAGGCTCGCGCATTACCCTCGACTCCGGGCAGGGAGAGCGCTGCGACGACATTGCCCGGCGCACCGTCAAACTTGGCATTCAGCGCGATGTTGCTGCCGCTGAATTTGTCTTTGGTGAGGTTCAGGTCGGGAGCGTCGAGTCTGGCTTCGAACCGGTCTTTACCCTTCATCCCGCTCGCACTGAAAGCAAATTTCTGCAGGGAAAATTCCTGTGTGGCAGGCTTTGCACCGGCATCACCTCCGACCTTCACGTTCAGGTCGGTGATATCCAGCGCCGCGCCTTTGGCTTGCAGATCCAGGCCTTGAACCTGGTAGCTGCCCTTGTCCAGGTCGATGGTAAGCATGGTCTTGATCTGGGCAGCAATATCGAGTTTTGGCTTGTTGGACTGGATGTTTGCAGCGAAGTCGACCTTTGTCGGCAATCCGTTCGCGATGCGCCCGGTTCGCAGGCTCAGGTTCTTCACGGCGTAACGCGCGCCGGTTGTCTCGTCGCAGTAGCCAAGTTCCGTCTTGTCCAGCTGGATAGAGGCAATGTCGAACGCCATCGGCGAAGCTGCCACCGGGGCGGATGCAGGGGCGGCAGGCGCCGCTTCCTTGCTTATCAGGTCATCCAGGTTGGTCTTGCCATTCTTGTATTTGACGAGCTGCGCCCTGACGCCGCTGACCGACACTTCGTCCACCACAAGCTGTTTGAAGATCAGTGGAATCAGCTTGAGTGACACGCTGGCGCTCTCGACCGAGGCGAATTCCTGCTCACTCTGGAACTCGGACAGGGAAACCTTGCCAAGGCTGACCCCTATGCTGGGGAAGAAATGCAACTTGATCTCGCCATCCAGCTTGAGGGTGCGCTGCTTGCTGTCTTTGACCGCCTGGATGATCTGCGGCTTGTAGGTGTTGGGATCGAAGGTGAGTGCGATGTAAGCGATCGCTCCCGCCACCAGTACGACTACACTGGCAACGGTCCAAAGTCCGTACTTCAGAAATTTGTTCATGTCACCACCCATCAATAAGCAATGGGCGGATTATAAACCATTGAAAACCCTCAATCCGGCAGCGCGATTTTGTTGTCGGTGCTGAACTGGTAGTCCTTGAAGATGTGCTCGGCGGTGAGGATGCGGTATTTGCCGTCCGCTTCCTTGCGCGTGGTGTCCTTGAGGCGGTAGGTGTACTGGCCGCAGGTCCAGCATTTGTAGTTGCGCATGTGGGTGCACAGGCAGGTCTTGTCGAACACCGCGACCTTCTTGGCATCTGCATGCAGTGCAACTTCGCGGTTGTAGGCATCGATGTAATCGCAATGGCCGTTGGCATCCAGCAGGTAGCCGTAGGATTCGCAGCCGGGACGGATGCCGGAGCCGATGGACGGGCTATTTTTCAGCATGCGCATCGGGTAGCCGGTGGGTGAGGTGGCGTTCACTTCGATGTCGTTTTCGCTGGCCTTGTAATACTCCTGCTGCACATCGGCAGGCAGGCCGCATTCCTTGGCCACGGTAAAGCGAGTGGCCACTTGCACCGCGGCTGCGCCTTCTTCCAGGAAGCCTGCAGCATCGCTGCCGGTGAAGATACCGCCGGCGGGAATCACCGGGATATCAATTTTTTCGTCGCGCAGATACTGGTGAATCTCATTGGTGATGGTGCGCAGGTCGTATTTCATCCAGTCGTCCAGACCGAATCCGAGGTGTCCGCCCGCCAGCGGGCCTTCGACCACGATGAAATCGGGGAGACGGTTGGTGCGGGCGTTCTTGCGCAGGAACAGTTGCAGTGCGCGCAACGAGGATACGATGATGCCCAGCTTGGCATCGCGGAAACGCGGATGGTCCTCGATCAACGCGAAAGAGCCCAGATGCAGACCGGCCGCCAGCGTGATGCCGTCGATACCGCCGGAGAGCGCTTCCCACAGACGCACCTTGAGCGTCTCCTTGGGCGCATTCATGGTGAGCTTTTCCATGCAGTTGATGAAGATCATGCCGGAGCCGCGCTTGGCTTCCATGGTCTTGCTCACGTGCAGGCGGGTGGATTCGGCGATATGACCGAGATCGAACTTGACGTCGGTCTTGTCGGAGTTGTCGATGTTGTATTTGAACTGCAGCAGCTTGGTCTTGACGAAGTCGGTGTCGTAATGGCGGTCCGAAACAGTCGGCAGCATCGCATCCGAAATATGCCCCACGCCACCCAGACGGGCAGCCTCCAGCGCCAGTTCTGCCGTGGAGATGTCCACACCCATACCGCCGATCATGATCGGCACCAGCTCTTGTTTGCCAAACTTCAGGCGAAAATCGTCCACTCGCTTCATTATTGTCTCTCGCTCCTAACGAGGGGCATTTTACCCCAAAGAATCAAACACCCTTCCGCAAAACTATCCCCGCGGTAGTGCGCCGACTGTTGCACTTGTCTTTATATAACCTTTGAATAACGCGCGTGCTCTTGTTTTGTGCGCAGGTATTTGTCGAAGACCATGCAGATATTGCGAATCAGCATGCGCCCCTTGGGCGTGACGCTGATCCATTGCGGCGAGAGCTTGAGCAGCCCTTCTTTTTCATATTCGGCCAGCTCTTTGAGCTCGGTCGCAAAGTACTGGTCGAAGTCGATCAGGTGCGCGATGTTGAAGGATTCCTTGGATATCTCGAAATGGCACATCAGCGCCTGGATGATGGCACGCCGCACCAGGTCGTCCGCGTTCAGCTCCATGCCGCGCATGATGGGCAGGGTGTTGTTGTCCAGCGCGTCGTAATACGGTTCCAGTTCGCGGAAGTTCTGGCTGTAGGTCGGGCCGACCTTGCCGATGGAGCTCACGCCTACCGCGATCAGGTCGCAATCCGAATGCGTCGAATAGCCCTGGAAGTTGCGGTGCAACCTGCCCTGGCGCTGCGCCACGGCCAGTTCGTCGTCCGGTTTGGCGAAGTGGTCCATGCCGATGTAGACATAGCCCGCATCGGTCAGGGTGTTCACGGCCAGCTTGAGGATATCCAGCTTGGTTTGCGGTGCCGGCAGGTCTTCCTCGTGGATGCGACGCTGCGGCATGAACAACTTGGGCATGTGCGCGTAGTTGTAGATGGAGAGACGGTCCGGATTGACCGCGATGACTTTATCCAGCGTGGTCTTGAAGCCGTCTATGGTCTGCTTGGGAAGACCATATATAAGGTCGATGCTCACCGACTTGAATCCGTTGGCACGGGCAGCCTTGATCACCTGCAGCGTTTCCTCTTCGCTCTGGATGCGGTTCACGGCCTTTTGCACAGCCGCGTCGAAATCCTGCACTCCAACACTGATACGGTTGAAGCCTAGTTCGCCGAGCAGCGCGACAGTGGCATCGCTCACTTTGCGCGGGTCGATCTCGATGGAGTATTCGCCGTCTTCCACCAATTGGAAATTCTTGCGGATCGCGCCCATCACGGCACGCAGTTCGTCGTCGCTCAGGAAGGTGGGGGTGCCGCCGCCGAAGTGCAGCTGCTCGACGCGCCGGTCATCGCCCAGCAAGGCGGCCTGCATCTCGAGTTCCTTGATCAGGTATTTGACATACTGGTCGGCTTTGCTGAAATCCTTGGTCACCACCTTGTTGCAGGCGCAGTAGAAGCACAATGTATTGCAGAACGGGATGTGCACGTACAAGGACAGGGGGCGACTGATGCCGCCAATCTCGCGTTTTGCCACCCATTGGGCGTACATTTCGGCATTGAACGCTTCCACAAAGCGGTCTGCCGTGGGGTAGGAGGTATAGCGCGGACCGTTTTTGTCCAGACGCCGGATCAAGTCCAGATCGACTTCCAGCTGGGAGCTGATTTCTTTATTGGCTGACATGGGGCTATTTCTTCTTTTTTTGTGATTCGGGAATGTGCCAGCATACCGCAAAATGCGTTTGATATAGGTCAAAAACCGTGTCATATTGCCGCCCCCGATAGTGCAATACCCCCAGAGAATCTAAGTGCAAACAGCTGTCGACAATCCGTCCTTACGCATCGCCTGTTCCAGCTGCAACCTGCGTGAACTGTGCCTTCCCGTCGATCTGGACTGTACCGAGATGCAGCGTCTGGATGCACTGACCAGCCTCAAGCGCACCTTCCGCCGCGGTGAATACCTGTACCGTTGCGGGGAACCGTTCCGTTCGCTGTTCGCCATCCGTACCGGCTTCTTCAAGACCCAGGTTTTGCATGAGGATGGGCGCGAGCAGGTGACCGGATTCCAGATGCCCGGCGAGATCATCGGGCTGGATGCGATTTGTTCCGACGCGCATACCTGCGACGCGGTGGCGCTGGAAGACAGCGAGATCTGCGAGATACCCTTTGAGCGGCTGGAAGCGTTGAGCAGAGAGTTGCCTACATTGCAGCGACATTTGCACAAGATCATGAGCCGCGAGATTGTGCGCGACCAAGGCATCATGATGCTGCTCGGCTCGATGCGGGCCGAAGAACGTCTGGCGGTGTTCCTGCTCAATCTGTCGCAGCGCCTCAGCGCACGGGGATATTCTCCCAACGCCTTCCATTTGCGCATGACCCGCCAGGAGATCGGCAGCTATCTGGGCCTCAAGCTGGAGACGGTCAGCCGGACCCTGTCACAATTCCAGGAACTCGGCTTGCTGAACGTGAAAGTCCGTCAGGTCGAGATCATGGATATGCTGCGTTTGCGCAGCTTTGTCGGCAGTACCTGAGCGGCATTTTGCCGCATTCAATTTCCCGCTGAAACTGGTATCCTGCGCAGTCTGCAGGCACATATAACTAGACTTATTCCAGGGGAGATCGCCATGTACCAGTATTTCACCGTACCGCCCGAAGAAACAGTACGCGCCAAATGGCCGCACGAGCTTTTCCTGATCAATTTGGTGTTCAATCACATTCTGGTATTTGCTTCGACTTTCGGCGTGTTCAGCACGTTTCCCTACATGGTGCTGATCGTGCCGGTCACGTCTTTCGTGATCACCGGCTATCTTCTGGTGCAGGCGCGCCAAATCGCCAAAGGCAGCGAGACATGGTTCGTCAAGTCACACTGGATCATCGCGGACAAACGCAACAAGCATTTCATGTGGCTGCTCGCCATCACTTGTACCATCGTGGGTGGTGGCCTTATGTTCTCGAAAATGATGGGCTGGTCCAAGATCACGACGCTTGCGCTGCTCGGAGGCTTCGGCCTGCTGCCTTTCATGGTTTCACTGCTGGTTCTCATCGTTCTGGGTAACGACTCCATGTACCAGGCACGCCACGGCAAACTGCCCAAGCGATTTATCGAACAGAATCCTGACACCTCGAATCCATCCACCATTCCTTAAAACTTCCTCGGCTCACCATGACTACTGAAAGCAAAATCTACTGGAGCGTCGGCATCTTGTCGGTGCTACTTCTCGTCGCTGCCTATTTCACACCGGGAAGCCCCAACCGCAACGACGATCTGCCCTGGCATATCGAGCATCCCACGCCTGACTCGGTAAGTGTATTCGGCCTGACGCTCGGTTCATCTTCTGCAAACGAGGCAGAACAGCGCTTCAAGGAAGAAGCCAAACCCAGCCTGTTCAAGTCTCCCGAGGGCAAGATGATCGCCGAGATTTTCTTTGAGCAGGTCGACATGGCGGGATTGCGCTCCCGGATTGTGCTGACGATAGACGTTCCGGAGCAGGAGCTTGTTGGCATGTATGAACGCGGCTTGCGCATGGCTGCAACCGGAAGCGGCAAGAAGATCACGATGACGACGGACGATGTCGCCAGGCTGCGCACCCTGCCCATCAGCAGTTTGACCTACCTGCCCAGCCTGCATGTGGAAGAACCAATCTTCCTGAAGCGCTTCGGCCAGCCCGCGCAGCGCATCCGGGAGAAAGACAGCGGACTCGTACACTGGCTATATCCGCAACACGGCCTGGATATCACGCTGGGCGGGGGGAAGCCGCTGTTGCAGTACGTGCCGCCCCGGGATTTTGACAAACTGGCTCTGCCGTTGCAGAAGAGCGGGGAAGTGTTGAAATAGGACTGCGCGGGCTCCTACTTCTTGTCGGCGCCCGCATCCTTGTCTTCATCCGGACGGCGCATCATTTCTTCGTCGTCATCCAGCAGAATACGGCTGGCATTGCCTTCCATATCCTCGTACTGGCCCTTCTTCACTGCCCAAACCAGCACGACAACTAGCAGCACCCCGAAGAACATCATGCCGGGTATCAGACTGTAGATCACATCCATCGCATCACCTCACTCAGTGTTTCTTGAACAGCGTACGTATGCGTGCCGCATTGCCGATCACAATCAGGGAACTGATCGGCATGCTGATCGCCGCCACCAACGGACTGACCCGGGCCATCATCGCCAGCGGCACCATGATGGCGTTATACACGAACGACAGGCCGATATTCTGTTTGATGGTCAGCAACGTGCGGCGCGACAGCAGAGTGGCCTGACGCACCTTGTCCAGCTCGTTGTACATCAGAACGATGTCCGCGCTTTCCACCGAGACATCGGTTCCGGAGCCCAAAGCGATACCGACATCGGCACGTATCAGTGCGGGGGCATCGTTGACGCCGTCACCCACCATCGCCACCACCGCCCCGCCCTGTTGCAGGCGCTGGATGACCCGGTCCTTGTCCTGCGGCAACACCTCGGCTATGACTTCCATGCCGCCGAGCTGGCGGGCCACGGCTTCGGCGACCGGCCTGCGATCCCCGCTCAGCAGCGTCATGGATATCCCCGAGGCGCGCAACTCGTTCACCAGTTGTTGCGCGTCCCCGCGCAACTTGTCAGCCAGTGCAAACAGCGCCACATGCTTTCCGTGTTGCGCCATGTAGACGCAGCTCATTGCCTGTGTCTCCAACGCATGCGCTCTGGCCTGCAGCGCTTCGTCCAGACTGACGCCGTTGCGTGCCAACCATTCGGCACTGCCCAGCAAAACGGCTTGGCCGGCAACGATCGCTTCCACGCCCAGCCCGGCCGTGGCTTGAAACCCGGTCACATCCAAATCACGCTGCGATAGCTTCCGCAGCTCAGACTCAGCCACGACGGCCTTGGCAACGCTGTGTTCGCTGTAACGTTCCACTGCGGCTGCATGGCGCAGCACGCTGTCTTCTTCTTCCCCCGTAGCGACTCGCACCTCTGCCACACTCATCTTGCCTTCGGTCAGGGTACCGGTCTTGTCAAAGACAAAGTGCGTGACTTTGGACAAAGTCTCCAGCACCAGCCCGTTCTTGACCAAGATACCGTGCTTGGCACCCAATCCGGATGCAACGGCGATGGACATCGGCGTCGCCATTCCCAGCGCACAGGGACAGGTGATGATGAGTACCGAAGTCGCCGCCATCAGGGCAATCTCGAAATCGTGACTGTTCCAGATGAAGAAAGTGATCGTCGCGCAGATGATGGTCACCAGCACGAACCAGGGCACGATGCTGTCGGCCAGACGTTGGATGGGGGCTTTGGACGACTGCGCCTCTTCCACCAGACGTATGATCCTGGACAGGGTTGTGTCCTGCAGTTGCGCGCGCACTTCCACCAGCAAAGCGCCGTTGCTGTTCACGGTACCGGCGAACACCTGAGCGCCGGCAGACTTGCTGACGGGCGCTGATTCGCCACTCAACATGGATTCATCCACCGCGCTATGGCCTTCAAGTACTACGCCGTCTACTGGCACTTTGTAGCCGGGCTTGACCAACACATGGTCGCCGGGCTTTACACCGCGGATAGGCGTCATCTGCTCCTGGCCGTTCAGCATGACAAGTGCGACGCGCGGCTGCAACTCCATCAGACGTTTGGTGGCGGAGACGGCCTGATGGCGGAACATGCCTTCCAGATAGCGGCCGATCAGGATCACGAAAGTCAGGTTGGTGACGGTGTCGAAATACACTTCGCCAATGGCGCTGTGCGCAACTGTCACATACAGGGAATATGCGTAGGTAACGCTCAGTCCGATGGCAATGGGCATATCCATCGTGAGGTGCCCGCCACGCAAGCCGCCATATGCGCCGCGATAGAAGGGATAAGCGGAATACATCAGCGTCGGCGTCGCCAATGCCAAACCCATCCAGTGAAAGAACTGCCGGAATTCGTCCTGGTCCGCACCGCTATATAACGCGATGGATATCCACAACATGTTCATCATTGCGAACCCGGCGAAGAACAAGCGATACAGCATGGCACGGTTGGTCTTCTGGATCGCCCCCTCCGCACTCTCGGGATCGTAAGGAACGGCCGAGTAGCCTATCCTGGCCAGTGCCCGGATCAGGTCGGAAAGTTTGCTCTGCGAATTGTCCCAGCGCAGATGCAAACGTTTGGCTGCAAGGTTCACATTGGCTGACTGTACGCCAGGTGTGCGCCCAAGTCCGCGCTCGATGAGCCACACGCAGGCGGCACAGTGGATGCCTTCGACCAGAAGGTGGATGTCGCGCACCTCACCGGAGCAGGTGGTGAATTCCTGCTGCACTTCGTCGAAGTCGTATATCTCGATATCCTTGGGCGGCTCCGGGGGCGGCCCGAGCAGCACGCCTTCCGGCGTGCGCTGGTAATAGCCCTGCAATCCTGCCTCGTAGATGGCACTGCTCACCGATTGGCAGCCGAAGCAGCAGAAATCCCGCTCGGCATCGTCCAAACGGGCGTGGAAGCCCGCCTCGGGCGGGATGGGCAGACCACAGTGAAAGCAGCCGCCTGCTGCGGAATGGCTATGCTGCGTCATGCAAACTACCTGTCAATTACGATGCTTCAGCCACCATGAATCTTTCGGCATCCACACCAAAATGCTCTTCACCGCGCTGAACGCGGATGTGCAGCTCCCAAAAACCCTTGAGCGGGAAAGTGATGTACCCCTGATAACGACCGGGAGCGACTTCCCTGAAATCGGTTGAAAAATCCTTGCTGGCATCGGAAGCGCGATACGCAATCACTTCCATCACGCCGCTTACCGGCTTGCCCTCGCGATCACTGATGGCGATCTCGTAGGTGGTCGGCTTGCCCATCACGACGGATTTCGGATTCTTGATCTCCGTCTGCCATCCCAGCGCCTGCTTCTCCCTGAGCTCGCTCAGCAACAACTCGTTCGATTTGCGATCCTTGGTTTTGTAGTCGCGCTCGACCAGCGTCGAGCGCCCTTCTTTCATGGTGAACCAGATGAAAGTTGCATTAACCGCCAGCACCACAGCGATCAACGCCAACATGCCAAGCACCCATGGATTGCGCAGACCTGATTTATTGCTTTGCGAGATCATTATTGTCGCTCCTATTTGTGTTTCGGGCCGTTGAACTTGCTGTTGTACTCAGCCGACACGCTCGGGTCTTCCACTGCCTGCACCCTGAATTCGATGGGCGACACCTCATCCTTGAGCGTAGCGCCGGGCGCCTTGACGAAGATGGTGAACGAAGTACCGCGTCCGTGGTGAGTCAGCAACGGAGTCTCCGCGCCGAGAATCACTTGGCCGGGCACACCACCCTCTGCTGACACCGTCACATGCAGATCCTTGTCGGTCTTGTTGAGCACCTTGAAATCGTACTTGTTCTGCACCGAGCCGTCACTCATGGTAACGAACAGCGGCTGCCGCTCGGGTATCACCCTCAGCGTCATCGAACCCAGGTGCGTCAAACCGTAGACGATGCCGGACAGGGCAATGACAATGATGGCCACGTAAACCAGTGTGCGCGGATGTTGGTACAGCTTGTGCGTGGGTTTGCCGGAAAGCTCATCCAGGGACGCATAACGAATCAGGCCGCGCGGCTTGCCGATCTTGTCCATGATTGCATCACAGGCATCCAGACACAGGCCACAGGTGATGCAACCCAATTGGTTGCCGTCCCGGATATCCACTCCGGTCGGGCATACCTGTACGCACTGGAAGCAGTCGATGCAGTCCCCAACGGGGGTGGAAGGCTCTGCTCCGCGACGCAATTTGCCGCGTGGCTCACCGCGCTTGACGTCGTATGCCGGCAGAATAGTCTGCGAGTCGGTCATCACGCCCTGGATACGCGCATACGGACACAACCAGATACAGGCCTGCTCACGCATGAAACCGGCAAGGATATAGGTTCCGAAGAAGAACATCGTCAACACCACCCAGCCGACTTTCGGCAGGTTGAGATGGATCAGATTGTTCCAATATTCGTGTGCATCCACGAACCAGATGGAGAAACTGATGCCGGTAAGCAAAGAGATCAACATCCACAAGGCATGCTTGAGGCCTTTCTTCTTGATCTTGTCCAGGCTCATCGGTGCATCGTCCAGTTTGCGACGTGCCTGGGGATTGCCTTCGATCTTATCCTCCAGCCAGGTGAACCAGTCGGTCCACGCGGTCTGGAAACAGAAGAAGCCGCACCAGACGCGCGAAGCCACCGAAGTTGTGGCAAACAACGTCATGGCAGCCATCAACAGAACCAGCGATAACATCCAGATGTCTTGCGGTAGCACGGTCATGCTGAAGAAATGGAACTGGCGGTTCTGGATGTCCAGCAGGATCGCCTGTTTATCGTTCCAGCGCAGATAGGGGCCGAGGAAAAACGGAAGCCACAGTGCCAGTTGCGTGTAGTCCTTTATGGTGCGAAATAAACCGGGCATGCGTTTGGCATGGATCGTTTTCTCACCGCGGTTTACTTTCCAGGTATCAAATTCGTGGTAGATGGTCGTGACCGTCCCCATCTCCCTGTTTTCTGTTTCATCGTTCAAGTTACTCTCCTAAATTTTAGTTCGTCAGTTTTCGAAAAGACTGCCACCAAGATACTTCCGAATCTGCTCTAAATTGTTGTTAGAGCGGATGCGCAAATACCTTGCCCCATATGAAAAGGGAGGAGAGTATAACTCTCCTCCCTTTTGCATTAATCAAATACTTATTTCTTTTCCGAATCTTTTTCTTTGATCGCGTTCAGGTAAGCTCTCAGGAACAACCAAGCGGGAATCAGGAACGAGCCCGCAACGCTAATAATCACACTCCAAAAAACCATATCGTGATTCATCTCATTTACTCCTTATATTAGTAAACGTCTGCACGGGTCACCCCGTGCAGACTGAGACAGACTTACTTAGCTGCTGGAGAGTCCGGCAAACCACCGCCGAACTTGTACACATACACTGCCAACTTCTTCATTTCTGCGTCGCTCAGCTTGCCAGCCGCTTTGAAGTTTGGCATTACAGCTACGCGAGCTTGAGGATCGCCGTTGTTCACGCCGTAAGTGATGGTGCGCTTGATACCCTCGAGAGAGCCGTCAAAACGCCATACGCTATCGGTCAGGTTAGCAGAACCCATTGCCGCCATGCCCTTGCCGTCCGGACCGTGGCAAGCAGTACAACCCTTCTCTGCAAACAGAGGGGTTGAAGTCGGCTTGCCTGCTGCAACTGCATTGGCCAGTGTGTCGATTTCTGCAGCGGACAGTACGTCTTTGTGCGCAATCATGACCCCGCTGCGACCACCGGTGATCGTCGTGTAAATGTCGTCGATTTTGCCACCATACAACCAGTCATCGTCGCGCAGAATAGGAGCAAACAAACCTTCTTTGGTTTGAACTCCCACGCCGTTTTGACCATGACAAGCCGCACAATTGTCGCCGAACAGCACTTTGCCGGAGCGAGTTACATACTCTGTCAATTCACTGTCAGCCAGGATGGCTGCCGGGGTCATGCCCTTGAGCTTGGCTTCATACTTGCCGCGCACTTCATCCACCAAACCCTTGTCAGCTTCCATCTCGGTGATTGCAGTCCAACCGCCCAGGCCCTTGAAGTAGCCGTGCATATTGGAAACCGGAATAGACGGATAGTATGCGAAGTAAACCACACACCAAATCGCGCTGGCCGTCAGGCCCAACATCCACCACTTAGGAGGCTGATTGGCAAAGTCTGCCAGATCACCATCCCATACGTGCCCGGTTGTGGGCACGCCACCTGCATCGTGTTTATCACTCATCTTTTTTCTCCCAAATTGATAGGGTCTTCGTCATCCAGCGCCATTGAGCGCTGGGACTCGAACGCAGCCTTGTTCGCTGGACGGAACACCATGAAATAGACCGCCACCATGCCGGCCGCCGACACCAGAGCGAAAAACACGCCCAGCCAGTCGTTCGTCGTCATGGCTGCCACGTCCATGCCAAGATATCCCATTAGCTTAGTCACGGTAGTTCACACCCTCTTCAAACTTGATGTGGTTACCCATGCCTTGCAAGTAAGCGATCAAAGCTTCCAGCTCGGTTTTGCCTTCCAACTGGGCAGCTGCGCCGTCGATGTAAGCATCCGTGTAGATAGTCTTCGGAATCGGGTTGAACGGCATGATGGTCAGAACCTTCATGGTCTGAACCGTCTCAGCCACGTCCACCGTGCTATTCCCCAGCCAGAAGTAGTTCGGCATCACAGACTCGGGCACCACATCACGCGGATAGCTCAGGTGACGACGATGCCATTCATCGGAGTACTTGCCGCCTACTCGGGCCAGATCCGGACCGGTACGCTTGGAACCCCACTGATAAGTGTGGTCGTACATGGACTCTTCAGCGATGTTGTAATGACCGTAACGATCCTTCTCGTCGCGGAACGGACGAATCATCTGCGAGTGGCACAAATAGCAGCCTTCGCGGATGTAAACGTTTCGACCGGCCAATTCCAGAGGCTTGTACGGGCGGACGCCGTCACCTGGTTGCCAGTCTTCCAGCGTCTTGTGCGCGGAAGTTGCCGGGTTCCAGACGATCTTGTCCATGGAAATGACGTTGCCGCTGGTGTCCTTGTGCTGCGTACCGTTACAAGTCGCATCGGCACCGGCCAATGCGCTCGAACACATAGCAGTGTTGGGCAGATAGAACAACGGGACGATTTCCACGATACCGCCAACCGCCACAGCAAGCGCGGTCACTACAAACATCAGGACGGTACTGCGTTCAATCTTGTCCTGAAATTTGGTTGAATAGATTTTGTCGTGATCAGACATGTCTCACTCCTTATGCTTTAGCGGGAACGGAACCGGCCGTGCGCGTAGCGCCCGCCCGACTCACGGTCATCACGATGTTGTAGAGAGCAATCAAGGTACCGACGTGGAAGATCAGGCCGCCGACTGCACGCATCACGTAGTACGGATGCATCGCGGAGACAGATTCAACGAAGGTATAGGTCAATGTGCCGTACTCGTCATAATCACGCCACATCAGACCCTGCATGATGCCGGAAACCCACATCGCCACGACATATACCACGGTACCGATTGTCGCCAGCCAGAAGTGAACGTTCACCAGACTCTCTGAGTACATCTTCTCAACGCCCCACAATTTCTTGATCATGTGGTACATCGCGCCGTAGGCAACCATCGCCATCCAGCCCAATGCGCCGGAGTGCACGTGACCCACAGTCCAGTCGGTGTAGTGAGACAGAGCATTAACGGACTTGATGGACATCACCGGACCTTCGAAGGTGGACATCGCGTAGAACGCCAGAGCCACAACCAGGAAGCGCAGGATGTAGTCGGTACGCAGCTTGTCCCATGCGCCGGACAAAGTCATCATACCGTTCATCGCACCGCCCCAAGACGGGATGATCATCGCCAGAGAGACAGCGGCGCCCAGGGAGCCGGTCCAGTCAGGCAAAGCAGTGTATTGCAAGTGGTGCGCGCCCAGCCATACGTAGCCGAAAGTCAGCGCCCAGAAGTGCAGCACGGACAGACGATACGAGAACACGGGACGGCCGGATTGCTTGGGAACGAAGTAGTACATGATGCCCAGGAAGCCGCCGGTCAGGTAGAAACCCACCGCATTGTGACCCCACCACCATTGCACCATCGCGTCTTGTACGCCGGTGAAGATGGAGAAGGAATTGGTCAGGCTGACAGGGATAGCCAAGCTGTTAACCACATGCAGGTAAGTGATCATCACGATCATGCCCATGGTGAACCAGTTGGAAACGTAAATATGCGAAGTCTTGCGGATGCCCACAGTCATCAGGTGGTTAAAACCGAAGGACAGCCACACAACGGCGATCAGAATGTCGATCGGCCATTCCAGTTCGGCGTATTCCTTGCCTTCGGTGATACCCAGCGGAAGCGTAACCACGGCCAGAACGATGATCAGGTTCCAACCCCAGAATGTGAACCAGGCCAAACCGTTGCTCCACAGCTTGGTGGCTCCGGTGCGTTGCACCATGTAGAAGCCAGTCGCCATCAAAACACAGCCGCCAAACGCAAAGATCACCGCATTGGTATGCAGAGGACGCAGGCGTCCAAAGGTGATGTAGGGGATATCAAAGTTCAAAAACGGGAACGCCAATTCCGATGCGATATACACACCAACTAGCGTACCGACGACTGCATAAATGGCAGCCGCGATGGTGAACCATCGAACGACTTCCATATCGTACTTTACTGGTGTCGCTTGCGTAGCTTCCACAGTAGTCTCCTCCTCGAGCAAGTTAACAATACACATTGCGCCATGCACACCCCAAGTTACTGAATGTGTCCAACGCACCCTTCCCTTACAGCTTACTTACAGTTCCAAAAACGGCGCAATCTTCGCACAGCCCTCGGCGACAAGTAAAGGCAAAGTTGGTT